>JBATUN010000021.1:0-124349 GCA_049671165.1 Dehalococcoidia bacterium
CCCATCGGTGTTCGAGCCCACGGCGACCACGGTGCCGTCGGACTTAAGCCCCACCGTGTGCCACCAGCCTGCGTCGACCTGCACGATGCCCGTCCAGGTGCCGACATCGCACTGCCCATCGGTGTTCGAGCCCACGGCGACCACGGTGCCGTTGGACTCGAGCCCCACCGTGTGAGCTGCGCCCGCGGAGACCTGGACGATGTTCGTCCAGGTGTCGACATCGCACTGCCCGTCGTAGTGCCCGTCTACGCTTCGTCCCGCAGCGACCACGGTGCCGTCGTCCTTAAGCCCCACCGTGTGACACCAGCCTGCGGCGACCTGGGTGATGTCCGTCCAGCCGCCGACGGCGAGCTGCCCACCGCCGCACCGGTAGTCGTCGTCGTTTCCCACGGCGACCACAGTGCCGTCGTCCTTAAGCCCCACCGTGTGCAAGCCGCCTGGGGCGACCTGGACGATGCCCGTCCAGCCGATGCCGACCTCGGTTCCATCAAAGTTAACACCCTCAATATTGATGTTTTCTGACGCATTCACCGCAGCCATGACCCATGCTTCCCCCGTTATTGGCCCGACGTCACCCGTAAAATAGTTTGGGGTAGTAACGGTTGCCCCCTCGACGCTGATTATGCTTATATTTTCCTTCCCCTGCACCTGGAAGGCGTCATATTCCCCCGCCGCCACCATGATGGTGTCGCCAGAGCTTGCTGCATCAATGGCTTCCTGGATCGTGGCGTAGTCACCGGGCACATGAATAGTTGTACCTGCCAAAACCGGCGCCGCGGTCACCAGCCCCAGGCTCACCACCAGCACCAGGGCAAACAGGATACCGAATATTGTTTTCATTCTTCACCTCCTTCGTAACAGTTCGGTTTTCCAACATCCTTATCCTTTCTATTCTTCTCCATTCCAATCGTCACTGCAAGTTCCTCGCCGACCATAAATCGTGGCTCCAATCTAGTATGGCTACAATCGGGTTAACAAGGCCCACCCTCACCGCTGTTCTTAGGATCTCGTGTTGGGAGATAAAGTCGGCTATGGGAGGACTGGTTTTATAATAGAGAGATACAAACTTAGCGCCCAGGCTGTCAGGCAGCAGGACCCCGTCCCTGAACTCTCGCAGGATGTCTAGCTCCTTTGCCGTCTCAGTACCATAGGCTGCGGTAGCGACAAAACATGGACCTTCAACTTCCTTCGGATGGCCATAACCACCCCATGGCGTTCCCCCCATGTCGTCGGTCAGAGATGGCGTGGTATCTTCCGTTATTTTGGCCCACATATAACCACTGTAGTCACGGTTGTCAATGGTGATGTCGGTGGTATCGACTCCGCTGGCTGCGTCTGGGGAGCACTGTACCCAGGCCGCGGTCGTGTTGTTCCACCAGAAGAGCCGCAGCGACGTTTCGTTAAACCCTCTTGCCTCAGCATCGGTATAGTAAAGCCTTATCTCAATCTCGGTCCCAGACTCAGCATCGGTAACACGGACATCGCGGAACATGTCTAGTTCGCGGAATGTATCCAGGTCAGCCAAATCGAGGGAAGCGGCAGCCGCGTAGCCGCTGAGTGTGGGGTGGGGGTTACTACTGTATCTGGCAATAGTCACTGTAGCTCTGCCGTCTACCTCAACCTCAGTGTCAGCCACGGCCAAGATGCCATTGTCCACCCTCTCTGTTACTACCTCAGCCTCCAGCCAGGGTTTGAAATGCACATCACCGCTGACAGCGTTGCCTCTGCCGAGAGGGTTAGTTTGGTGCAATGGCCCGCTCTTATGGCCCCACCAATTCCCGGTGGCATCGACGGTCTCGCCCCCATCATTCAATAGACCACACTCGGCGTTGTCGACGATTTTGTTGAGGTGAGCTTCCAGGGTAGAACCGCCGCAAACATATATGCCTGCATTGTCGTTGCTACAGATGGTGGCCCCTGTCATCTCTACAGTTGAACTGCCTACATCACCTATGATAGCCACCCCTGCCCCTAGACTGGTGGCGATAACGTTTTCTACGGTCAGGTCTGCAATTCTCCCCGTGCTGTCAACGTAGGCAATGCCGACAGCCACCGGTTTTCCGCTGCCCCCAGTTCCGTCAAAGCTAATGCCCTCAATATTGACGTTCTGCGACTCATACACCGCAGCCATGACCCACGCGTTCCCTACTACCGGCAGAGGCGTAATCAAGTTTGCGGTAGTAACAGTTGCCCCCTCGGTGCTGATTATGTTGATATTTGGCTTCCCCTCCACCACGAAGGCGTGGTAGTCGCCCGCCGCCACCATGATGGTGTCGCCAGAGCCTGCCGCATCAATGGCCTCCTGGATGGTGGCGTAGTCACCGGGCACATGAACAGTTGTACCTGCCAAAACTGGCGCCGCGGTCACCAGCCCCAGGCTCACCACCAGCAGCAGGGCAAACAGGATACCGAATATTCTTTTCATTCTTCACCTCCTTCGTAACAGTTCGGTTTTCCAACATCCTTAGCCTTTCTATTCTTCTCCACTCCAATCGTCACTGCAAGTTCCTCGCCGACCATAAATCGTGGCTCCAATCTAGTATGGCTACAATCGGGTCAACAAAGCCCACCCTCACTGCTGTTCTGAGAACCTCATGCTGGGAGACAAAGTTGGCTACGGGAGGGCTGACTTGATAATACAGAGATACAACGCTGGCGCCCAGGCGGTCAGGCAGGAGGACCTCGTCCCTAAACTCTCTCAGTATGTCAATTCCTCTGGCTGTATCAGTACCATAGGCTGCGGTAGCGATAAAACAGTCCCCCTTGATAGTGATCGAAAGCTCGGCGGTTGCCGTAATCTGGGCGGCATCCGTGACTGTAACGGTGAAGTCGAAGACGTCGGCTCTGGTTGGCTTGCCCGAGATGATGCCCGTATCAGCGTCAAGCCCCAACCCATCTGGCAGACTGCCCTGTGTTATGGCCCAAGTGTAGGGCTCAGCACCCATGCAGGCCTCAAGTTCCACCTCGTAGGCTACCTTCTCCTTGCCAGACGGCAGTTCCAGGGTGGCAATAGAAAACTCTAGAAACCGCGGGCAATAACCACCAAACGGTGTGCCAGTCAACTGGGCTAGAGTCGGCATGGTATCACCTCTTATTTCTGCCCAGATATAACCGCTGTAGTCACGGTTGTCTTTGGTGATGTCGGTGGTATTGACTCCGGTGCTTGAACACGCCTCCCACTTGGTGCCGTTCCAGGAGAAGAGCCGCAGCGATTCTTCATCATCGATGTGCGCGTCATCTACTTCAGTATCGGTATAGTGAAGCCTTATCACGACCTCGTTGACTTGGGTAGTGTCGGGAATGTAGACGTCGACATATTTATCCAGTGAGGTGAAGCATCTGGGGGCGTCGCCGGGGTTGCCAGCGTACTGAGCCAGGGTTACCGTAGCTGTGCCGTTTACCACAATCTCGGTGTCAGCCTGGTCCCTGGCATCGATGATGTCGTCGGTCTTGGTCTCCGTGTCTACAGTTACCAGAGCAGCTCCCAGCCAGGGCTCGAAATCCACATTATCGCTGACAGTGTCACCCGTCCCGTCGCGGTTGAGTTTTAGGTTGAGTGGCCCGCTGGCATCGTCCCACCAATTCCGAGTGGCGTTGAGTGTCTGGTCTTTGTCGTTCGACACGCCAGACCAAGAGTTGCCGGCGATGTTGTTGAAATTAACGGTGATTCCGGTAAGCGTTTCCTGCGTATCAAACACATAGATACCATGGCGATTCCCTGTGAAATTATTGCCTTTCACTGTCACATTCTCAGAAGAGGGCCGGTCGTGGTGCGACTTCTCGAAAGTCATGGCCGTGCCCTTAACATAACCAGTTACAGTGTTGTTCTTAAATGTGGTGTTAAGGCACTGGCAGCTTATGCCTACGCCCCCATCAGCAAAGTCCTTTATCAGGTTGCCTTCGATAAGCGAACCTTTGAGGTAGCCGGTGATGCCAAACCTCGAGTTAACGACTTTGTTGTTCGTGAAGTTCGCCACAGTCGGGGGAGTGGGTATAACGGCGCCCGCGTTAATGGCTATCTCCGCATTTTCCACATAGCAATGCTCAACCGTAGCGTTAATGGTGAATGTGAGGCTAATCCCGAATTCACCGGGGTTCAACACGCGTACATTTTTGACGGTAATATCAGCTTTGACGCCCAGACCAGCCTCCACATATTCTGAATTGATGATTCCGTGCGCGCCATTCCGCACTGTCAAACCATCAATCACGACCACACGGCCATCAGTGGTGATTATGCTGATCCCTGCTTCCTCCTCATCTGGTTCAATGATCGTTTCAGGGCCACTGCGTGTCCGTGCGTCAACCCCGGCCTGGGCACCCTTTAAGGTCAAGGACTCGTCAATAACAATATCCTCTTTATACAACCCCGCCGCCACCTCGATGGTGTCGCCATCAGAGCTAGCATTAATGGCTCCCTGGATAGTCGCGAAGGCATCATCCCAATTGCTTCCATCTCGCGTACCAGCGCCACCCTCAACGACATACCAGGTAGTTGAACTGGCTACCACCGGCGCCGCTGTCACCAGCCCCAGGCTCATCACCAGCACCAGGGCAAACAGGATACTAAATATCTTTTTCACTTTTTTCTCCTTTTATCACTTTTTCTGTTGCCTTATCGCCCCATCGACCATGGGACTAATGGCTTGTCTATCACACAGCTTTCAGTTCGCTAAGCATCACTATCCCTAAAAACACAAAACCGACCTTTTGAAGGTCGGTTCCATCGTTAGCTGGCCGCAGTCAGGTGACCAGCTAAAGGCGCCGCATCATCTCTTCCCGTAATCTCTCTTCCCCACAACTCTGTCACTTTTGCCCCTCACCCCAATCAAGACATCGGATAGGGAACGCCCCACCTTTCCAGAATCCTACCCAGTTGTCAATGAATATGGTAACACCTAAATATTAAGATTCTGTTAAGATGTGAGAGAATCTGACAGACATTAGGCGTACCTTTTTGATTTTCAAAGATTTTTTCCACAATTTCATCCGAATTCGGTGGAAAGGCCGTAAGTTGAGTGATAGGAGCTGACCGCAGCTGACCGCAGCCTCTCATACCAACCCATAATAGCAAGCTGATAGACTGGAAAATTCCCGAGGTTTTTGGCAAAGACTTACGCCCGATGTGATCGGGGAATTTGTGTTCTATCTTCGAGGTGCCGCTATGTGTACCTTATTAGAATTCGCGCCTGTTTTCGAGCGCTTGCCCCAAGGTTAAATCATCAGCGTATTCCAACTCAGCGCCAAAGGGCAAGCCACGAGCCAGGCGAGTGACCCGAATGCCCAGAGGCGTGACAAGCCGTTGCAGATACATGGCCATAGTCTCGCTCTCTACATTGGGATTGGTTGCCACAATCACTTCGGTTACTGAGCCATCTTTGAGACGAACCAGAAGCTCCTTTATCTTTAGCTCTCCAGGCCCTACACCTTCCGTCGGGGTGATAGTTCCATGAAGCACATGGTAAACGCCGTCATATTTTCCGGTTTGCTCCAGAGGGAGGACGTCTGAAGGTTTCTCAACAACGCAAATCTTGGAATGGTCACGTTCTTTATCCTGGCAAATGTGGCAAGGATCGCAGTCAGTATTGTTAAAACAAACTGAGCAAAGCTTTATCTTTTCCTTCAGCGTCAAAATAGCCTCGGCTAGACCCTTAGCTTCTTCATCAGAGCTCTGCAAGAGATGATAGGCCAACCGTTTAGCACTTTTGGGCCCGATTCCCGGCAGCTTATTTAGCTCTTCAATTAATCTGGATATAGGCTCGGCGACAGTTCTCATTTCCTCTGATTCTTCATCTCATTACAGTCTGGAGCATCGCGAAAAACCCTCGAAAATTTGATGGCTGACAGCTTACTGAAGTAATCCCGGTATATTGAGACCACCGGTCAAACTGCCGAGGTGCTTGCTAACAAGCTCCTGCGACTTGGCAACAGCCTCGTTAACAGCAGTCATGACCAGATCTTGCAGTAACTCAATATCTCCTGCTGCTATCACTTCGGGAGATATCTGTACAGAATGAACCTTCTGGTGCCCGTCAAGTACCACCTTGACAGCACCACCTCCACTGCTAGCTTCCACGGTCATGCTGCCCAGTTCCTCCTGGGCTTTGGCCAGCTTTGCCTGAAGTTGCTGGGCCTGACGCAGTATTGATTTATCCATTTCGTTCCTTTCCTTCAGCTTTACTTAGGACAACGACTCCTGCTCACTAATTCTGGCTCCCATTTCCAGCGCAGCTCTAATTACCGGATTTTGTGTTCTTGCCTGGGATGGGACTTCCCTTTTAGAATCAACCAAAACACACCGTATCTTATATGGCCGACTAAAGACCTCCTTAAGCTTTTTCTCCACCAGATGTCGGTATTTGGCGTCTTCGATTTTTTCCTTGTGGAAGGAATAATAGAAGCCTAACACCAGTGTATCATCCTCAAGAGCTACGGGGTCACAGGCGCTGCGCAAGAAAGCATCCAAGTTACCACTGGAACCTTCCCCTCGCAAGGATTTAATGAACTCCCTCCAGCGGCTACGGACGTAATCAATGTCCTGAGGGACATCTTTGCTTGGAATGTCAGAACTACCCACTGCTGTAGGAACCTCGCTGGCATCCTCAGTCCCGACACTCTCGGGCTCCACTGCTACGGGAACATCAGTCCCAACTCTGTCCAGAGGCTCACTCATTTCAGGAGCATCGACTACCTCCGGAGGTGTAGTCATAGTTGGTTGCTCTTTTCCGGCTTGCGAAGACAAAGCACAATCCAGTAAAGCCATTTCCAGGGACAAAGCGGAGTAATTATCATTGCGAAAGTCTATGCTAGAGAAAGACTTGACCGCCTTAAGCAGATAATCCATCGGAGCACTGCTGGCAAGGCTGCTCATTTCAGCCAAATCTTCGCCGGTAACATCTAGCGCGTCTTCACATCGGGATTTAGCCAGCAACAGTCCTCGAAGGTATTCTACCAAGCCCAAATTAAACTGACGAAGATCAAGACCATCGCTATTTAGGCTATTTACAATCTTTAACCCGGCAGTTACATCCCTACTGACCACACATCGTGCCAGTTCTCTAACTCGTGAATCCCTGCTGATGCCCAGTTCCGCCTGAACCTGATCAAGCTCAATTCGATTGCCATAGCAGGCAATCATCTGCTGCAAAATATTTTCGGCATCTCGAAGGCTGCCGGTAGCAGCACGGGCAATAAGCTCCAAGGAAGCGGGCTCGATGTGGATTTCTTCCTTCTTGCATATTAGCTTGAGTTTATCCATTATCTCGGTCTGCCGCAGGCGATGGAAATTGAACCGCTGACATCTTGATACTATGGTGCCCAGCACCTTGTGTGCTTCTGTGGTGGCTAGAACGAAGATTACATGGGGCGGTGGCTCTTCTAGTGTCTTCAGCAGGGCATTGCAGGCTGCCTCGGTAAGCATGTGGACTTCGTCTATGATATATACCTTGTAACGGGCAAGGCTCGGGGCATAGTTTGCCTTCTCCCTCAGGCTGCGGATTTCATCAATGCCACGATTGCTGGCAGCGTCTATCTCTATTACATCTAAAGCCCTGCCCTCGGTGACTGAACGGCACATATCGCAGGCATTGCATGGCTCGCCACCTGCTTGATTTGGGCAGTTGACTGCCTTGGCTAAAATACGCGCCATGCTGGTCTTGCCCGTACCTCGCGGACCGCAAAAAAGATAGGCATGAGCTATCTTCCCACTCTCTACAGCATGACGCAGAGTCTGAGTCACAGGCTCTTGTCCCACCACCTCGCTTAAGGTCTGCGGCCGCCACTTGCGGTAGAAAACCTCAGAGCCCATATGCTCTTATTATACACCCCTCCGCCCAATCCCCAAAGGAGATTTTTGCGCCACATCAGGAATAAAATATCAATTTATGACGTACGCAGAGGCTGCGTATGGGACTGCGACATAGCGAAGGCAGGATTTCCCGGGACAAAACTCTCCGGTGGCTGCGCCAAACAGCTATTGTAGCTGCCTGGTTTGTCGGGCTTGGGCACCGAGTTCTTGAAGCTCTTATTTGCTGATTTGCTTCTCAGCCCAGTCGCCTGCCCAGGGCACCTTCCACATCTTGCCTGTACCTGCCTGAATCATAAGGATAAGCCACAAAATGAAGCTCAGAATTCCAATGAGTGTCCCGAGAATCCACCCGATAATAGGGATCCAAGATAAAATAAGGGAAACCACGGTCAATACCCCGAAGGTCATGATGGATTGCCAGGCATGGAATTTAACGAAGGTGCTCTTCTTTTCCCACACTATGAAAATTATCCCCGTTACCCAACCAAGCACGTAGCACAGAAGCCCGGCTACATTGGCTGACATGCCTGTGCTACTCTCCGCTTCGGCCTTAGCTACCACATGGGCACCAAGCTCAGCGCCACACTTGGAGCAGAACTTAGCCCCCTCAGGATTTTCCGCACCACATCTAGAGCAGAACATGTTCACCTCCTTACGTTAAATCTATATCACGTATTGCGGATATGTCAATAGCTCCTTGGGGCTCCTTATCGCTCTGCATGCTGGCTAATGGCCAGATGTTTTCCGCCTTGTCGAGCCTGCCGCCGTGCCATGAAGTTCTTCTCTGCGGAGAATGACAACGGGATTGTGGTGTCGCAATAACGCAGAACTTCTACCGTTCAGCGTGCGTGTCTAATGCGGTATGGCCATAGCACAAGACCCCCAAGTCGTGTAATGAGGTAACAATCCAGGCTTGTGTTGCCTGAACTGAAGGATGTGGAGGAACCTGTTATGGAGATACCTTGACTTGTTGCAAATAATAAAAGTTGCTATAATAAGGAAGTTCGTGAGCGAGTAAAGACCTAAGGAAATAATAGAAGGAGATAAATATGCCGATAAAGTTCAAATTCAACAATCTAGATAAGGGGGCGTGGATCCTGTTGCGTCAAGTCCCCAACCTGCTTTCGAGGTGTGAGGACCGAGTATTCAGTGAATACGAGATTACTCGGGAGCGGCATGGGGTGCTTATGGCTATGAAACACATAGATGGTCCTGTAAGGCCGACCGACGTAGCGCGATGGTTAGACCTTAGCGTGAACAGCGTCAGTATGATAATCGACCGGATGGTCAAAGCTGGTCTGGTCAAACGGGTAAGAGACAGGAAGGACCGTAGAACAGTGTTCCTGACTATCACCAGCAAGGCGGAGAAGGCCTATGTACTGGCAAGTGTAGCGGGCTGGGAGCTCATCCAGGAAATCCTAGCGCCACTATCGGATAAGGACAAACGTACCTTGATCAAGCTGCTCGAAACGCTAAGAGACAAGACATATGATTATCTCGGTTCTGGAGAGGTTGCGGAAGAAGTAAAAGTAAGGAGAGATGAGGTGGGAAACATGGCCCAGCTTATGAAACAGGCGGCCAAGTACAAGTCGCTCTCCACTCCCGCAGCCAAACGTCAGGGTGGTAGAAAGAAGAAGACCATATGATGACGGCAATCTGCCTTACTTATGCTAGTTGGCGTAGAGCAGCTCCGCAGGGTCTGCAATAATCACACCAGAACGAAACATACTCCCTATCTCAACTCACTGGTAAAACACGTTAGCGATCGCGAAAGACTACCGATATTTTCATTAGTACACAAATGTCAGAATTGTTGGCTCACGTTTCGACGGCTTGTGTAGTTATGTGGCAAAACAAGCGACTATCCAGCATTGGTTTGCATGTGGATGGCTAGTTCTACGCTGCTTTCCCTTGGTCACTATCCCAATCTCAGTCAAGAGCTTCGTCGAAGAAGGATACGACCCGCTCCTTGTACTCTTCTGGTCTTGCCAGATATGAGTTCGCATGCTGCGCTTCTGGCACTATCCATAGCTTGCTATCAGGATTCTGGCTGGCCTCTTTCAGTCGATACGCATGTTCGACGGGAACCATATCATCCTGTCCTCCATGGATAATGAATACGGGGACAGAAATCTCCCTCACCGCCTCCTCTGGCTTGATTGCAGTGAAGTCAACATCGTATATGTTCTTGGCTATAGATAAGATGATTGGTATCAAGAATTTCGGCAGGTTACTTCGCCTTGAGAATTCGGACTCGATAATGCTAACGATATCAGCGTAAGCGCAATCAGCTACCACGGCATCGATTTCCTCAGATTCAGCAGCGGTCATTAAGGAAGTAGTGGCTCCCATTGAGAAACCAAGGACACCTATTTTACTTTCAATGCCACGCTGTCTGATATAGTCAATGGCGCCCAATAAATCGTTTCTCTCATAGTAGCCTGCTGAGATATGTTCCCCCTCTGATTCTCCATGCCCTCTCATATCAAACATGAGGACATCATAGCCATAACTGACCAGATCTTTGGCAATTCCCAACATTCTTTCCGGCGGGTGAGCTCGATTACCTTCTGACCCGTGAACCACCACAATAATCGGGTTATCATCTCCTCCTTCAATCCACCAGCCGCGTAGCATCAGACCATCCCGGCTGGGGAAAGAAACGTCCACATACTCTAGCCCGAAGTCGACGGGGTTACGGTCAATGGGTACTCGCTCAAACTGGGTCAGCGAGGAAGCAGCATAACCTGATATACCCAGAATAATCCCAGCAGTCACGACAATGAAGGCCAATAAAGCCCAGAGTACTCGTCTCAGAAGCCGTTTGGGCTTGCTAGATTGCTGAGTCATTACCTCTTTATCGGTCCTTTTCTCAGGTAACAACAAGTTTACCTCATATAGGAGAGGCCTTCAATAGGGTGACGATTTGAATCAAACATTCTGGCTTTTTGTGTGATGATGGACACTAGGATTGTGCGAACACAATAACATAGAACTTTTGCCGTTCAGCGTGCGTGTTTGACGTGACGCGGTCACAATACAAGGTTCTCAGCTTGTGTAACTAGGTAACAATCCAGGCTTCTGTTATCTGGGCTGCACAACACAGATTCACGTGCAGTCTGATCCATAAGCCACAACGGTGCTACATATATCCTACGGATTGCCATGCCGCTTCAGGTCGTCGTCTCAAATTTCAATAGGCCGCCAGTGCCATCTGTCTGCCCTTGGAACTACATGACCCAAACCCGGGAATGGGAAGTGAAAAGCAATTACCAGAGCGTTTTCGGTTGCAGCCCTGGTGAGAATCTTGTGCCTAGTAGCCTCAACTTGCCCGGGATCCAAATCAACCACCGCACACCACTCTGGTCGCTCTATGTGGATAGGATGGAGCACCGCATCGGAGATGCACAGCAATTGCTCGCGTTTAGAGGAAACGGCAAGGGCCATGTGTCCCGGTGTGTGTCCTGGCGCAGAAATGGCCTGTATGCCAGGCAAGATTTCGGTTTCACGGTCAACGAGATGAAGCTGGTCCTGAATCGGTGGGAGGTTCTTACGCGCACATCCCACAAGGATTTCTCTGGTGTGCTCGTCAAGTCTCAATACCGCCTCTTCTGAGTTCCAAAAGTCCCATTCATCTTTCCACACAAAGTACTCAGCATTGGGGAAAGTCAGCTTGCCTTCACTGTCAGTGTTCCCACCAATGTGATCGGGATGTCCATGCGTGAGGATTACACTATCTATGTCTTCAGGCTGGATTCCTTCATTTTTGAGGTTCTGGAGAAGGTTTCCTGTGTTTTGGCTGAGACCATTAGCCCCTGTATCTACCAGTACTCGATGCTCACCCGTGTTGATCACAAGACAGATGTACGGACTTACCCACTCTCGCCATTGTTCTAGCTGTAGGTTATCTTTGCCGAGGGTCTGCCCGAGGAGCTCTCTTGGCGCGTTGGTGAAAAGAAATACGGCAGGCGGCGGGAAAGTTGGAGGTGCATATGTGTGGGTGCCGTCGCTGACGGCTATACATTGAAAACTCCCTACCGTGAAACTATGGGTTTGGCTCTTCACAACTGCCCCACTCGTTCGTAACCATCGAACTCACTTCAAGTATAGCATCAAATAAAGCTACTAACATAGTGAATCAACAAATCGCTAGTTTGTTATCTGACGCTGGAAAATCATCAAATTGCCCACCTTGGTACGAGGATTCTAAATGAACAAACGGCTCAGAGACAGAATGAGAAGAAACTGAATGGTGTTACGTTGTTTGGTTAGGGCCTGTGGCTTTTTCTGGCTCCGTCTAGAGCGAAATGAGAAGCTCATCAGCTGCCTGAGCCCCTAGGGCTCAGCCTAGAATTGTCAAGATTCCCTCGCGAATCATCTTCACGGCGATGGCGGCCAGAAGTAACATGATCACCTTGGATATAGCACTCACGCCGGTATGTCCCAGAAAAGCCACAATTCGAGTTGCCTGTCTGAAAAGCGCCCACTGTATCACTAGATTGAGGATGAAGGAAGACAGCACAATGGCAATATGATGCTGGCCCATCAGCAATAGCAAAGCAGCAAGCACAGCCGGCCCGACAACCAGAGGAGTGCCCAGAGGTACAACGCCTATCGTCTCGGAGGCTGATACGTCCCCGATTTCTAGCGCCTTACCGGTAATCAAATATCTGATGGCTAAAATCAGCAAGATGATGCCACCAGCCATTAGGAAATCAGCCACCTCGATGCCCAGAAGCGAAAAGATAGCTTTGCCGACAGCGACAAATAGCAGACCTACACCGAAAGCAGTGAGCGTAGCCAAATTCGCAGTCTTTTTACGATGCGTGGCCGTTCCTTCTTGTGTCAAGGCGAGAAAGATAGGCAAATTGCCCACGGGGTCCATGGCGACGAAAAGAGGGACGAAAGTCAAAGCTAATTCTCGAATGATGTCTATCATCTCACCTGAAATCCTGCTCTTTCAATTCCCAACTCATGTTTGTTTAGCTTGTGGATTCTGTGTGTTTCAAAAGGGGCTAAGGCTGATTCTGCAAGATTCAATTCTGCCGGAAAACCCAGGTGGCCGAAGCCACGCTATCATCTTCGTCTAAGCCCATTAGCCTGGCTCCCCGGCCATTCCTGCTCTGGATTGAGACCTGCTCCATGGGAATGTTCACCACATTGCCCCTAGTTGACAACATTACCAGAGAGCCTTGCGGGGAGACAAGCTTGGACAAGGCTAGATTACCTGTCTTTGGGTTAACCCTGTATGTCCGCACCCCCTTGGTCCCCCTGTTGTGAACCGGATAGTTTTTTATCGGGGTCAGCTTGCCAAACCCTTTTTCGGTCACTGTCAGCAGATAAGCCTCGGGAAAGACGATGCCCATACCAACAACATAATCGTCAACAAGACGAATGCCCCGAACACCGCCACTGGTTCGGGACGCTGTCCTTAAGCTTTTGACCTGAAATCGAATAGCCTTCCCATCCCGACTCACCAGGATGACCTCATCTTCATCGCCGACTACACCGGCTGAGGTCAGCTTATCCTTATTTCTGAGTCCCATGGCAATAATGCCATTCCTCCTTATCGAAGCAAACGCACCCAGGGTAGTCTTTTTTATCACGCCACCCTTAGTAGCCATTAATAAGAACTTGTTCGCAGGAAAGCCTGCAATGGCTAGGAGCACAGTCACTTCGTCTTCCAGGTTAATAGGTAATAGATTAACCAGGGCGATCCCCTTGGCCGTGCGCGAGGCATCCTCGGGCACCTCGTAGCACTTAAGACAGTAGACCTTACCAGCACTGGTAAAGAAAAGGAGATTGTCATGGGTGTCAGCTACCAGGATGTGGTTCACTGTATCGCCACCCCGGGTTACCATCCCTATGATGCCTTTTCCGCCGCGGTGTTGCAGCCGATAAGTGCTGGCGGGGATCCTTTTGATGAACCCCTTGTTAGTGAAGGTGACTACCATTGACTCGTGAGGGACAAGGTCCTCCGTACGAAATTCTTCGATCTCCTCTGCCTTCACCACCGTCCGCCGTGGATCACCATAATTGGATTTAAGCTCCTCAGCATCCTGGGCAACCAGTGAGAATACTTTCCGTGGGTTAGCCAACAAATCTTCAAGATAGGAGATATTCTTTATGACGGCGGCATATTCCTCAGTTATTTTGTCTTGCTCTAGCTTGGCCAATCTGCGGAGTGGCATATCAAGGATAGCTTGCGCTTGAATTTGTGACATAGTAAAAGCTGCCATCAAATTGGCACGAGCGGCCTCTACTGTCTGAGATTGTCGAATAATCTTGATTACCTGCTCCAGATTGTTGAGGGCGATTCTGAAGCCTTCGAGGATATGAGCCCTATCCTTTGCCTTATCGAGTTCAAACTGGGACCTCTTGGTAATGACCTGAAAACGAAAGTCAATGTAAGAAGTTAACGCCTCTTTAAGGTTAATTACTTTGGGTTGTCCATCAACCAAAGCAACCATATTGATGTAGAAGGAAGATTGCATCGTAGTATACTTGTAGAGGTTATTAAGCACCTGTCGGGGTTGTGCTTCCCTTTTGAGTTCGATAACGATGCGCATGCCTTCCCTATCCGACTCGTCACGCACCTCGGCTATCCCCGAGATTTTCTTCACTTTGGCCAGTTCAGCTATTTTCTCTACCAAAGCTGCTTTGTTTACCTGATAGGGAAGCTCAGTAACCACTATTTGTCTCTTGCCAGCCTTGGTGGTCAGTTCTTTGGCTTTCGCTCGAAGTACAATTTTCCCTTGACCTGTAGTGTAGGCGTTGTCTATGCCGCCTTTTCCCCAAATTATCCCGCCAGTGGGAAAATCAGGGCCTTTGACCAACCCCAGTAGTTCTTCCGCAGTAGCTTCCGGATTGTCAATCAGGCAGACAATGGCATCGCATATCTCGCCCAGGTTATGAGGAGGAATATTAGTCGTCATTCCCACAGCTATGCCCGAAGAACCATTAACTAGCAAGTTAGGCAGCCTGGCGGGCAAGATGGCAGGTTCCTGGAGAGAGTCATCGAAATTGGGCACAAAGTCGACGGTATTTTTTTCGATGTCAACCAACATTTCCTCGGCAACTTTGGAAAAACGAGCTTCGGTATACCTCATTGCCGCTGGTGGATCATTGTCAATGCTGCCAAAATTACCCTGTCCATCAACCAGGGTATATCTCAGAGAGAAATCCTGAGCCATGCGTACCATGGCTTCATATATCGGGGCATCTCCATGAGGGTGATACTTCCCCATGACTTCGCCGACAATGCGGGCGCTCTTTTTGTAGGGACTGTTGTATCGCAGCCCTAAGCCATCCATAGAGTACAAAACTCGTCGCTGCACCGGCTTTAAGCCATCACGCACATCCGGCAGGGCTCGGGAGATGATAACGCTCATAGCGTAGTCTAGATAGGAGCTCTTCATCTCCTCTTCGATATCAATAGGCTTTACTATTGCAGCTTCCATCAAATCGCAATTCCTCTTTCGCCATCTTCACCGACGACGGTGAAACCCTCGGGCAAAGACTCTTCTTCGGGGCCAAGGTCTTCTTGCTCCTCAAAAGACTCGGGCTCAGGTATAAGTTCGCCTTCGTCGGTAATGATTCCTCGTCTGAGAAGGCTTTCTTTTATGTGGGTGCGCAGGTGCTCTGTAGCTTTAACAGGAAAGGAAGGATGTCCTACTTGACTGGGATGTTGATAAATCTCTTTAATAATCACCTGCACTTTGTCTTCCTCGACATTGAGAATTGCTGCATCGAATCTATTGCCACCTCGCATTAGTTTGATTAGACGCAATCCTTGTCTGGGCTCCACCTCTCCCAGGTATTCTCCGTCCTCACTTGTCACAATCAGGCGCTGTTTTTTTGCTTTCAAGTGCACCTGGTCACCAAATCCCATCTTAGCTAAGACTTCGACCGGAGCCACACTATGAAGATTCACCACTCCAGCCTTCCCTACCTCAGTTATGAAAAGGTCAAGAGCAACCCTTCGAGCCTGAGCTTTCGAGGTTGAAGTCTTTTGACGGCTCCTCTTCAAGGTTGCCATAGACTCGGATAATTCGGTTAAACGGGTAAGGTTTTTCTTAGCAATAGCATTCTCAGGGGCAAGCTGCAGAGCCTTGAGGTAAGCTTCCTTGGCTCCGTCAAAATGACCCAGCTCAGTCAAAGCTCGGCCAAGGCGATTATAGGCCTCGACATCGGAGGGAAATTTCTCAATTATGTCCCTGTTTATCGCTTCAGCCTCCTCCCATTTCCCCTGAAGGGCTAGGTCAATGGATTCCTTGCTCAGTCGCTGTCTTAATCGAGCTTTCTCTTCCTTTTCCTGCTGATAAGAGGCTATGTACATCTCCATAGAACTCATTAGTTAATGATGTCAGGCCAAAATTGTCAAGTCTCCTTCTCCAGCTCGAAGGCTTGATGCAGTGCCCGAATAGCGTCCTTGGCTTTGTCTTCGGAAATAATACAGGTTATCCGTATCTCAGACGTGGTAATTAACTGGATGTTAATGCCATGCTGGTGAAGAGCGCGAAACATTCTGGCAGCATAGCCTGGTGTATTCTGCATACCAGTGCCTACGATACTGACTTTTGCCAATGTAGAATCGGCAACAGATTGCTTGCCACCCACAGATTTGGCCACTGGCTCCACAATGGACATCGCCTTAAGCAAATCAGTCCGAGCCACCGTGAATGTGAGATCGGTAATGTTATTGATGCTGGCATTCTGGACAATGGTATCTATACTTATATTGGCTCTCGCCAGGGGCTCAAAGATTGCCGCAGCAATGCCTGGATGGTCGGGAACTCCGACGACGGTGACTTTAGCCACATTGGTATCATGAACAATACCGCTTACTTTGTTTTTTACTTCCATGGAAGCCTCCTTACAAATAATGGTGCCCGGGCTGTCGCTGAAGCTAGAAGCCACTAATATGGGCACGTTGTATAACCAGCCCAGTTCCACTGCTCGATTGTGCATTACTCTGGCTCCATAGGTAGCCAGTTCCAGCATCTCTTCATAACTGACTTCCTTCAACTTCTTTGCCTCGGGAACAAGACGAGGGTCGGCGGCAAAAACGCCTTCAACATCGCTGAATATCTGGCATACCTCAGCACCCAGGCTAGCAGCCAGAGCAACCGCCGTCGTATCAGAACCGCCCCGACCTAAGGTGGTGATGTCCCTTTTTCCGCTCACTCCCTGAAATCCGGCCACAATGACGATATTTCCTTTTTTCAACTCGCTGACCACTCGTTTGGTGTCAACCCGGAGAATCCGAGCTCGACTGTAACTGGAATCAGTATGTATGCCAGCCTGAGCGCCGCTAAGGCTAATCGCCCTGTGACCTAAACTACCTAACGCCATGGCTAAGAGGGTGCTGGAAACTATCTCGCCGGTGGACAACAGGACATCGAACTCCCTGTCAGTGGGCTGTTCACTGATCTGGCAAGCTAACCTAATTAGGTCATCGGTGGTGTTTCCCATGGCCGAAACGACAACCACTACCTGATTTCCTTCATCTTTTGTTCTAGCAACACGCCGGGCGACATTCTTGATTTGCTGGGCGTCAGCAACCGAGCTACCACCGTACTTTTGAACTATCAGCGCCATCTCTCTACCTCTATTTACTCCATCAGCCTGCGCATAATATTATATCCTTCTTCGACAAAAACGCCTGTGTCTCTAGCCTCAGCTTCGGTAAATCTTTTCGCGCCGCTAGCTTTGAATCCCGGCCCCCAGAGTGTGAATGGAACAGGGTCAGCAACATGGGTTTGAGTCTCGATAGGCGTGGCGTGGTCAGGCAAAATTAGCACGCGAAGAGCATCCTTATCCCAAGAACGAAGCCGACTCAGCATCTCTTTATCTACCTCCTGAATAGCCTCTATTTTGTCCTTAATTGAACCGGCGTGAGCTGCCTCATCCGTTGCCTCTACGTGAGTAACCACCATGTCATACTTCTCAAGTGCTTCCAGAGTGCCAGTAGCCTGAGACGCATAATCGTTGTTCATATCACCAGTAACACCAGCAACATCTAATACCGCGAGTCCAGTCATTCGAGCTAGACCTCTCACAATATCGACTCCGGATATCACGGCAGCATCAAGACCATAGACTTCTTTGAAAGCCGGCATAGCGGGAATCTTACCACTGCCCCAGAAGAGCCAGATCATGGTGGCGGGAATATCACCGCGTGCTCTTCGTTCTACATTCACAGGATGGTCACGAAGGACCAGCTCAGAGCGTGCCATGAGCTCTCTTAACAAGTCGCTGCCAGGCCCCTTAGGAAGAAACCCAGCAATGGCCTTGTCAGGAATATCATGCGGTGGGGTACATTTAGCCAAGAGAGTATCTTCCCTCCCTTTTATCTTGCATAAATGTCTATAGCTCACCCCAGGATAAAAATGCACGTTATCGCTGCCAAGTTTCTCGTTCAAAGTAGCAATAAGGTGTTGACCTTCGCCGGTAGTAATATGGCCACAACTGTAGCTCCACATCATCCCGTTGCGAACACCCACCAGATTGCAGCGAAAAACAGCCTCTCCTTCGTTAATGGGAACGCCCATGCCATGAGCCTCAATGGTGCTCCGCCCCCGATAATATGCTTGAGGGTCATAACCTAACACGGACATGCAGGCACAGGCGCTACTAGGTTCCATCTCCCTCGGCACAGTGCGAACCAGCCCGACGACACCTGCCTCGGCCATAGCATCTATATTCGGAGTACGCGCCAGCTCCAGGCAAGTTCTGCCACCGTGAGCAGCCAATGGCCAACCTGCTGCTCCGTCAATTATTAAGACGCAGTACTTCATCCTTGTCCTCTGTAGATAAACATCATATAATAGCACAGACAACGGGGCGTAGCGCAGCGGGTAGCGCGCAGCGTTCGGGACGCTGAGGTCGGAGGTTCAAATCCTCTCGCCCCGATTGTCTCAGTAAGCGGGAGTGCAAGCTGCGTGTACCTAATCTGAAGAATAGGAACAGAGCGGAGTACAACCATGGTAAAAGCTGGAATTATCGGAGCGACTGGCATAGTTGGTCAACAATTTCTCGTTGCCTTGAAAGGTCATCCCTGGATTGAAATTGCCGTGCTTGCTGCCTCGGAGAGGTCGGCAGGGCGCAGCTATAAAGAAGCCATAACTGATGGCAAGTCTGGAGCCTTACGCTGGTTTTGCCAGGAACCTCCGGTGGAGGAGGTTATGGCCATGCCTGTCCAGAATGCCACCGAGATGGATGTTTCTACCCTGGACATCGTCTTTTCCGCCATAGAGTCTGACCAGGCAAAGATTCTGGAGCCGAAATTTGCCAGAGATAAAGCGGTCATAAGCACGGCCTCGGCCTTCCGCTACGAAGAGGATGTACCCATCCTAATCCCGGGCATCAACTCCGAGCATGCCAAATTAATCAATGTTCAAAGAAAGGCCCGGGGCTGGAAAGGCTTCATCACGCCTATCCCCAACTGCACCACGGCCGGCTTGGCGATAGCCTTGAAGCCAATGTATGAATCGTTCGGGGTGAACGCCGTCATAATGACCTCTATGCAAGCCCTGTCAGGAGCAGGCAGGAGCCCGGGAGTGATAGGCCTCGACATCCTGGATAACGTTATTCCCTTTATTGCAGGGGAGGAAGAAAAGGTACAGCGTGAGACGCAGAAAATTCTGGGCAATTTCGCAGGTGATTCAGTCAATCCAGCTAAGTTCAATGTAAGCTGCACCTGCACCCGCGTTAATGTCCGGGAAGGACATACGGAATCAGTATTTGTCTCCACTCAGAAAGCTTGTGACGTGAACGAAGTTGCCACGGTCATGAGGGAATACAACGGGTCAGCCAAGGAGGGTGAGCTACCTTCAGCCCCCAAGCACATGATAATAGTCCGCGAAGACCCCTTTAGACCTCAGCCGCGGCTCGACCGTGATGCTGAGGATGGCATGGCCACTGTGATTGGCAGAATCAGGAAGGACAACGTCCTGAAAAATGGCATTAAGTACCTTCTGGTATCGCACAACACCAAGATGGGAGCAGCCAAAGGCGCAGTTCTTGTCGCCGAACTCCTTATCAGAGACGGGTATATCTCCTAGCGTGCGGTACTGTTATTGAGCAAGCTCCTTGAAAAATCGCAACCTTTGACGGTGTCGGGCATTATGTTGTTGAACCAGGATTTTGGAGAAACCAAAGCGCCCAAAATTGAATGCAAAGTCTGAGTTAGGCAGGATCAACATATCCCGGGGCGGTAACAAATGAGAAAGGATTTACTTATCGCGGTGGTGGTAGTAGTTGGCTTGATTATCTATGGGGTCCTGACAACAATATCCTCTTCGGTTCGCATCGAGTTTGATTTTCGTCAGGGTGTACAGGGCTGGGAAGCAGGCTTCGCTGAATATAGTCCGGACATGGAGGGCATGATGCTTGAGGCGGAGATAAGGTCGCTGCCATCTGAACTCGGGGTTGACGGCACTGGGTATTATCTTCAAGGGATGAACCGCGCGGATGACCTCTTCATGTTTCTCAGGCGACGATTAGGGCCTGATGACGGCATTGTGCCAGGGCAGGAGTATCGTGTTATGTTCACCATAGTCTTTGCTTCCAATGCTCCCAGCGGTGCCGTGGGCATCGGTGGTTCTCCCGGAGACTCTGTATTCCTTAAAGCTGGTGCCTCCACCGTGGAGCCCGAGGTGTACCTTAATTCCACTGATAACCACTATCGCATGAATGTGGACAAGGGAGAGGGCAACAGCCATGATGGGACAGCAGCATCGGTAATCGGGGGCATCGCCAATGGTCTTTCCGCCGATGAAATTGATATGGAAAATCCGCCCTACGTTTCTGTAAAGCGACAGCACGAACATCAGTACACCATCACCGCCAGCCACGATGGGGGACTCTGGCTGCTGGTAGGTACAGACTCCGGGTTCGAAGGCCTCACCGGCATCTATTATCAGACCATAGCCGTTACCTTGCAACCCGTGAAACAATAGTCCTTCTATGTCTTCGCCAGAGGTAAAGGCAAAACACGGGCCCGACAATCGTTGCGAGCACAACAATATCGCCGCTGTTCGCGTTAGTCTGGGCAAGTGAATTTAGAGAATCGCCTTCTTCATACCTAAGCAGCCGGATATCTACCATTTGGTCAGCACTGACCGCGCCCCTCAGTTTCGTCAGGTGAAATTCATCACGAGACAAATATGTAGAAACCAGCTCAGGTAGTATCTCATAATCGGACAGGTCTTCAACGGACACATTCTCTCCAAATTCCAAGGTAAACGCGTTTTCTTCCCAGTTACCATATCCAATATTTAACGGGTATTGTTCGGGCACCATTACGTGGTCAGTAAACACATACAGAAGCACTTCAGGCGATGTTGCATCCATTGTGCTCAGAGAGGTGATTCGCAATGGATAGATTATCTCGTCGGATGCGAAGCTCAGTATTATGGGCTCAATGGCTCCCTCCGTTAGGGCGTAGCCGGTGTCTTCTTCAACTGCGTTGATTTTGGTGGCTACAAAATACCATTCCTTCTCGATGTACTCATTGATAATTTCCTCACCGTCTTCCGGGAAAATATACCCGTTCGCGTTCAGCCAGTCTGCCAGCGCTGTCGCGTTCGTCGCTGATAAAATGGCCGTAGCATAAGGACCGACGACCTGTTCCTCAATAACATCGACTCCATCCTGATCCGATGGAGCAGCGCCGCCAAGACACATGAACCCGTACCCACCACCTCCAGATGGGAGTCCTTTTGTAGTAAAGTCGGACAACTCCCAGAATAGCTCGGCGTCGGTAACTGCTATCTCAGGCTTATCAGGCACTGGGATAACCCAGGCGAAGTCCTCAGCATCACCCTGAAAGCTGACTGAGAGAATCAAGTGCTCTGTACTGTTCCCATATAGGATGACAGCTCTCTGAGCCGATTCGTAAAGATCATGCATCATTGGCGTAATCAATACTCCGTCGGCAAGGACAGGGGTAACCGTCGTCGCTAACAGAAACAGAATAGCGACTAGTGGCGCAGCTATCAGCTTCTTATTCACATTTCACCTCCTCTCAGAGTCTCGTGCGTGGTTTCTGACGATCTCTTGTGGGACTCTCTGTCGCGCCGCGAACACATGGGAGCCCTGCAATCCATCTATGACGAACGATTTGATTTCCCAAGCCTATCACCCCCCTTGCATGTTTATACAATAGTGAGGAGAATCGAAAAAGGCTGCATTATTCCCTTCTGTTTGCGCCTTATTCTTTTTCCTTTGTGTCTACAGTGTAACACCTAAATGTTAAGATGGCGTTAAAATTCGGGTAGGAGTGGCAATCTTACCGGCCAGATTTCCAGATGCCAAAATTCAAAGCTTCAGGCTGTTTTGGCCATTTATATTCTGTGCTTTTGGATGCCATCAGCACCGCCTATATACTAGCCTTAGGATGAGGGGGTGTCCCTGCCGGAACGGACTTTCAAGAATTCACTTGTAGCTGACGAGAAATCTGGCGCCGGGGAATACATCAGGTGATTTGGTCAACAATAATCCGTCTGTTAGCCTTGGCAAGCCTAAGTTTGGATTGTCTACTGCGCTATTTTCATAATAATGGAGGTTTTCTCTTGTGCCAGTCGGTCGCTTGCTCATAGGCGAAGGCGATGCGCAGCAGTATTTCCTCGCTGAAAGGTTTCCCCATGATTTGCATGCCAATAGGTAAATTATCAGCGAAGCCAGCAGGTATTGATATGGCCGGTATTCCAGCTATGTTTATGGGCAAGGTGCATATGTCCGTCAGATACATCTGCATTGGATCTTCTAACTTCTCACCCAGCTTGAAAGGCACTATGGGCGAAGTCGGGGTGACCAGGGCATCGTACTTTTCAAAAGCTTTGTCAAATTCCCTTTTTATAAGTGCACGCACCTTCTGTGCTTTCAGATAGTAGGCGTCATAGTAACCTGCGGACAAAGCGTAGGTGCCGAGCATTATACGCCTCTTTACCTCGGTCCCGAAGCCAGATTGTCGTGTCCTCTCCGTTGTCTCGATTACATTGCTGGCATCTCGCTCGGAAAAGCCGTATTTTACTCCATCGTAGCGAGCCAGATTCGCCGATGCTTCGGACGGAGCAAGGATATAGTAGACAGCCAGAGCGTACTTGCTATGAGGTAGAGAGACTTCCCAGTCTATTTCCGCACCCAGTTCCTGGAGTTTATTTATGGCGGCCTGTGAAGCCGCTCGTACCTGGTCTTGCATGCCCTCGACAAAGTATTCCCTGGGGATGCCAATTCTCAGTCCTTTGATGTCAGGAACTAGTTGCCGGGTGTAGTCCGGGACAGGATAGGGCACCGAGGTTGAGTCTCTGGAGTCGTAACCGGCGATGGCATTCATCACTAATGCGCAGTCGGTGACATCCTTGGTCAGTGGCCCGATTTGGTCAAGAGAGCTGGCAAAAGCGACCAAACCGAAGCGGCTCACCCGACCGTAGGTCGGCTTAAGTCCCACCACGCTGCAAAGTGCGGCTGGTTGACGGATGCTGCCGCCAGTGTCGGAGCCCAGAGCGTAAATAGTCTCATCAGCAGCTACAGCGGCCGCTGAGCCACCGCTGCTGCCTCCAGGGACGCGACTCAAATCCCAGGGATTGTGCGTGGGGAAAAGGCCAGAGTGCTCCGTAGAAGAACCCATGGCAAATTCATCCATATTCGCCTTACCGACTATTATCGCCTTCTCTCTCTTCAGTTTCTCTATGACCGTAGCATCGTAGGGAGGAACGAAGTTCTCCAGTATCTTTGAGCTGCAGGTAGTCCTTATCCCTTTGGTGCATATTACGTCTTTTATCAAGGTGGGGATGCCGGTCAGAGATGCAAAATCACGAGTAGTTTTAATATAGTCATCAACTTTCTCTGCCTCTCGCAGAGCGACGTCTTCAGCGATGGTGACACAGGCGCGAATTTTCCCTTCAACATGACCGATACGCTGGAGTACAGATCTTGTCAGTTCTGTTGAGGAGATTTTCCTTTGTCTAAGAAGCTCGTGTGCTTCATGAATAGTCAACTGGTGCAATTCGTTAGTCAATATACTAGAACCTTTCTTTGAGGCTGCGGCGCCTGATAACCTTACGCCAGTCGCCGGCAGCTTTGCTGTGCATTTCCTTAAGTCTGGGGATGTAATGTATGCCTAGGAATATCCCCAAGCCTGTGGAGTAGAATACTAAGGAGAGAGGCTCATCGTAGTGGTCGACGTAAATGAACCCGGCGGCAAACGGGAAAACGATAAGAAGTAGGCTATAGCTAAAGGTGGGATTGCGGGTGATAAGCAAAGCTATGCCAAAAACAACAAAGAGAAACGGAACTGCCCAGGGCATCAGGAAAATGAGAATCCCGATGGCGGTAGCTGCTCCTTTGCCGCCACGAAATTTAAGAAAGACAGGAAAAATATGGCCCATTATGGCAGCTGTGGCGGTAAGCCCGGTAAGAAGATCAAATGGTGAAATCAAGTCTCTGCCTAACAACCACCGCACCAAGAGAATTGCTCCAATGCCTTTGCCCAGGTCAGCCAGGGTTACCAGGGCGGCCTCAGCCGGGCCGACTTGATAGAACACATTCATAGCGCCCATGTTTCTGCTTCCGACATCTCGGATGTCTATCCCCCTTCTGAGACGACCGGCAAGATATGCTGCAGGAAGAGAGCCAAAGACGTAGCCAACTATGATGGCGATAACTATGCTGCTAATCATTTCACTGACGGGCTCACTCTAGTATTGCCTGAACTTTGAAGCAATCCCCCTCTTGTTTTGGTGCATTTGACAGAATCTCAGCTTGTGGAAATGAGTCGGCTACATCGTCCTTTCTGATGACATTTTGTAGCGGAATTGTATGGGTCGCTGGCGGCACGTCGGCTGTATCGACTTCCTTCAGTATTTCGAAGTTCTCCAGGATGTTGGATAGCTGGAGGCTGAACTTCTCCACCTCCTCCTCGCTTAACCCCAAGCGAGCAAGCCAACCGATATGCGTTACTTGTTCGTAACTCAGTTTCATCTGAGCCTGACTATTACATTATAGCATTACGCTTCGTAATGTCACAGAGGTTGCTTATGTTTAAAGGCAAGGATTATAATGGAGGGTCATGCGAATCCGAAATGTTGTCTTATTGTCACATCAAGGTGCCGGAAAAACTTCACTTGCCGAGTCTATGCTCTTTACTTCAGGTGCTATTCAGCGTTTAGGTAGCGTCGCAGATGGCACTACCACCTCAGACTATGACCCGCTCGAAATAGAACATCAGATGGGCATCAACCTGTCCTTGCTGCCAGCTCAATGGCAGGACATGAAACTGAATATCATTGATACACCGGGATACGCTGATTTTGTTGGTGAGGCAAGATCAGGACTGAGGGTAACCGAAGGAGCGATAATTGTGATATGCGCTGCTTCGGGCGTAGAGGTCGGCACAGAGCAGATGTGGAGTGACAGTGAAAAGGGAAGTCTACCCCGGCTAATACTTGTCAATAAGATGGATCGTGACAACGCTGATTTCCTCTCTACCTTAAAAGGAATTCAGTCTAAGTTGTCACCAAGATGTTTACCTCTTCAACTACCCATAGGTTCACAAAAAGACTTTCAAGGCATTATAGATTTGGTGACTATGAAAGCTTATGTTGACGCAGACTCACAGGGAGATGAAATACCTTCGGGACTCCGGGAACAGGCAGAAGCTAGCCGTGAGAAATTAGTAGAGGCTGCTGTGGAGGTTGATGATAAACTCATTAACAAGTATCTAGAGGGCGAGTCCATAAACAACGAGGAAATTTTTGCTGCCATAAGAAAGTCTACCATTGCTGGCAAGCTGGTGCCTGTTTTTGTTGGCTCTGCTTTGAAGGGCGTCGGTACCCAGCAAATTCTCAGTGGTATTTGCTCCTACCTGCCTTCGCCCGAAGAAAAGGGTGCCATTCTGGCTAAGAATGTTGCCACGGGTGATCAAGAAGAGATCAAACCTGATTCTGAATCCCCGTTAGCTGGTTTTGTTTTTAAAACCACTGCAGACCCCTATGTGGGCAAGCTCAGCTATTTCCGAATTTATTCAGGCGTTATTTCCAGTAATTCCCAGGTTTGGAATGCCAACAAGAATAGCATGGAACGGATTGGCCAACTTTTTGCCATGCTGGGCAAAAATCAACAGACAGTGCCACAGGTCACTGCCGGAGATATTGGAGCGGTGGCTAAGTTGAGTTCAACCACCACCGGGGATAGCCTCTGTGTCCGTGAGCATCCTGCGATACTCCCGGGTATCGAATTCCCCAAGGCGAATTTCAGCATGGCAATCCAGCCTCAGGCGAAAACCGATTTGGACAAGATGAGCACGGTTTTGCCCAGGATTTGTGAAGAAGACCCTTCTCTCCAGACGCGTCGGGACGCCGATACTAACGAGTTTATTATTTCGGGAGTTGGTGATAACCATCTGGAGATAACCAGGGAGAAAATACGCCGCAAGTTTGGAGTAGAGGTGAAATTAGACCTGCCCAAGATTCCTTATAAAGAAACTATTACTATGTCAGCCAATGCAGAGTACAAACATAAGAAGCAGACTGGAGGACACGGTCAATACGGGCATGTCCTGCTAGAGTTGGAGCCTTTGCCTCGGGGTGGCGGATTTGAATTTGCCAAGAAGATTGTCGGAGGGGCAATACCCCAGAACTATATTCCCTCTGTGGAGAAGGGAGTCAACGAGGCCAAGCAAGAAGGAGTTCTGGCCGGTTATCCTGTAGTTGATGTAAGAGTGAGCCTTTATGATGGTAGCTTCCATCCGGTAGATTCTTCAGACATTGCTTTTAAGATTGCGGGAGCACAGGCTTTGAAGAAGGGATTATCTCAGGGACAACCGGTATTGGTTGAGCCTATAATGAAGCTTACTATAACCGTGCCTGAATCCTATACCGGGGATATTACCAGTGACCTTAATACTAAGAGGGGACGCGTGTTTGGAATGAATCCGGGTGATGGCATCAATGTCATTGAAGCTCAGGCACCTTACGCAGAGCTGCTTCGTTATGCCCTGAACTTAAGGTCACTGACGCAAGGACGCGGCAGCTTTGTTATGGAATTTGACCACTATGAAGAGGTGCCCGCTCATCTCAGTCAGAAAATCATCGCTGATATGAAGAAGGCAGACAAGGGCGACTGACTGTGCCTGGCGGCTAGCTTACTGAGCTCGAACATTTCAACCGAAACCGATAACTGTAAGTTTACGCCCTAGTGCAGTAAATAGAAGAGGGACTGCGTTTGTACTGTGAATGCCAACATTGATTCCGGACCTTACCGAGGAACAAACCTTCCAGTTTGTGCCATTATTAGCACATAGGTTTTGCGCCCAAACTAGTAGATTTGCCGGTGAAGAAGCTCGCTGATTCATTGAAGCTTAAACGTACGACGACCCCTTTGTCCATCACATTCTTAGATACCAGTTCTAACCTGTTTCTGTACCCACCGACAGGGCCACAACCTTCCGGTTCTTTGAGAGATACGTATTCAGGAGACGGACCTAATACCACGACTCCCTGGAATCTTATTTGGCAGACAGACCGACAAAGGCTTCACATGTCAACTTCTTGTAGATAGAGCAGAGGGGTGAAAGTCACGGTGCTGATGACAGGTTATGTGAAGAGTCCTACATAAAATCTGTCGTTCCTACTGAGGGACGGAGGCGGCTGTGGAAACTACATATATTACGTGCTTCAGGTTAAAACATGGCGTTTGCTTACGCACCTTCTACCGCTTTGACATTTCGACTAATATGTTTGAATATCCTGAGTGAGCTATGTCATAATATGGGAATGCAGGCATCTGACTGCAGATGCCATGGCCGGAGTGATCGAGAATATCAAGTTATAAGAGGAACAACAGGTGTCTCACATGGATCAGCCTCAGGTACAGGATATCGCCAAGAGAATCATTTACAACGTAGAGAAAGTCATCATTGGCAAAAGCTGGGCAGTAGAGTTGGCAGTCACAGCGCTTTTGAGTCAAGGGCACATCCTCATAAAGGACACACCAGGGGTGGGCAAGACCATGCTGGCCAAAAGCTTGGCGCAGTCTATAGATTGCGTTTTTAGGCGGATACAGCTCACACCAGATATGCTTCCCAGCGACATCACCGGCGTGTCTGTTTTCAATCAGCAGACCGGTGAGTTCGTGTTCCGTCCAGGCCCTATCTTGGGGCAGATCGTGCTGGCAGACGAGATCAACCGAGCTACTCCCAAGACCCAGTCAGCTCTTCTGGAAGCACTAGCGGAGCGACAGGTTACAGTGGATGGGATAACGCATAACATCCCTCGTCCGTTCATGCTAATTGCTACCGAGAATCCCATCGAGCACGAAGGCGTCTTCCCTTTGCCGGAGGCACAGCTGGACCGGTTTATGATGCGAATACAGCTGGGCTACCCCTCCTTCGATGACGAGATGTGCATTGTAGATAGTCAGCGCATGCAACATCCAATTGAGAGCCTTGGTGTTGTCGCCAGTGCAGATGAGGTGAAGGAAGCGCAGGAAGTTGTCAAAGGGATCTTCGTACACGAACAAGTTCAGCGTTACATGGTTGCGCTGGTTTATGCAACACGAAAACACGATGACGTGATCCTGGGTGCCTCACCTCGGGCGTCCCTGGATCTGTTCCGCTCTTCTCAGGCGCTGGCACTACTGAAAAGGCGGGACTATGTCATACCGGACGATGTGAAGGAACTGGCAGCCGTGGTGATGGGGCATCGCGTGATTGTGGGTCCTGCAGTCCGTATGAAGGGTGTGGATGGGCGCCAGATTGTTGAAGACGTGATAGAACATGTGGCAGTTCCTGGTGCTCGAGCTAGCGGTTGGGTGGCCCACGGTTGAGACTAACACAGCATGGGTAGTATGACATTGGATTGGCATCTCTCCAGGGCAAAGGTGTTCTGCAATAGAATACGGACTATGTAGATATGATTGCCGACCAAAGAAAAGTAATAGTCGAGGTTTTATCCCTTGGAGGGGGACGAATGAGGCAAAGGTGGACATGCTCAGGCTGGTAGGTCACAGGAACATGAGATTGTGGGAGGACTAGTTCATCGCCTGGTTTGGCGAACTTCCGGCTTTGGACAGGAGATGCCAAGGGCATCAATCGATGCCTGCAATATGCCCAGATTCCGGGTTTCGAACGCAGAGAAAAGAGAAAGGTGTTTCCACACCCCGTATAGTAAACTAGAAAGTCTTTTGTTTCACGTCATATGCAGGTGCTGTGGCTGCACTGTCTGCCTCTTCCTTCCCTTCTTCTCAGAGAAGGAAAAATACTGTTTCGGAAATCTGTTGTAGAACCTGATTCTCTCAGATTTAACTGTCCGTTCTCATAAGACCTCAGGGAAAACAGATCCGTACTGAACCTGAGTAGACTCTAGGCCATTACTATTTATTCTATGCATGCCAGGCATGACCTCTCAACTACAAGAAGGCTGAAGGAAGTGACGATTTCCGCAACTTATGGCGGTAAGCACCGGCGATCTAAAGAGGGAATTCAGGGGATAGATCAACGGCCTGAGTCACATGCGACTCATACAACAAGTTGTTCAGGATTTTGAACGTTTCAAGTAGAATTTGAACGGTAAGACACTATGGAGGGCACGCCGTAGCAGATGGTTGCGCACCTGTGGCCATGCCCTTGCGATGTTGGATCTGTCCTCGCTGTTCAAATCAAGCTTACTATAGGATACACGCACATAGGTGTATACTATTTTGTCCAAAGCTGCTGACATCTCGGGCACCGCAGCTGCCAGCCTACCGGCATATTCTTGAGGTGTCAAGTTCTCCCTCGGCCCCAGCCCGCTTAATGTGGCGAGGTAGCCAATTCTCGCGTATGCTACTCGCGGCTCTGACACCTGTCCCAGTAGGCGTCTCCAGCCCAGCCACATGATCGCACCAAATAATGCCAACCCCAGAGGTATTCCCAGTAGCCGAACATTCCAAGGAGTGCCTGTCTCCGTACCATCTGGCTTGACCGTAGAGTCACCAGTACCCTCTGCATCTTGTGGCGGGAAACCAAATTCTCCGCGAGTAATGACCGAGCGAACAGGGGTGGGCTCAAAGGGTATCCAGCCATATCCTGGGAAAAACACCTCGCTCCAGCTGTGGCTATTCCGTACAACGAACGTATCCTGCCAATCTTGCCATGCACCGGGTCCACGACCCGTCATATCCCCGGGCCCGTACTGCTCCGTCAGTTCGCCTGGACCATACCCCGCTACCATGCGAGATGGTACTCCGGAGGCGCGTAATAACACTGTCATAGCAGAGGCAAAGTATTGGCAGTATCCCTTTTGCAGTTCAAACAGGAAGTAATCAACACCGTCAGTGCCGTCAAGGGGTGCTTCTATAGCCAGCGTATACTCTAAAGTGCGAAGATAGTCGCGAATCGCTATGGCCTTCTCGTATGGGGTTTCAATATCCTTGGTCAGTTCCTGCGCAAGGTGTATAACGCGCGAGGGCATAGTGTCAGGAAGCTGCAGGTATCTGTCAAGGATCCAACCAGGATACCCCGTACCTGCTGCCGACAAATCGCTTTCAGTCGCTGTCGACACACTTACAGTGGCCAGGTATGAGTCTCCAGCGGAAACCGCACCGACAGTGCGCACCGAAAGCGTATTCGCCGGGATTGGGACATGCCGCTCCACGGCGAACGTCTCAACTCCTTCCGTGCCAGGTTCCCAGGAAACCGCCCATATATCCTCAGGCAGAGCGAATCTGATGTCTGACGTCGTTAGTGTGTCGTGAGAGGCAGATTTCATTTCCCGTAGCCGTGAAACCGCCTCCCGCAAGTCAGCTGGGAGGTTTTCTGTTTCCACAGCCATGTCTGCTTCGCTTCCTGCAAGTGATATCCGGTAACTAGCAGGCTGTGGCACTTCTAGCTGATAATCAATTGACATGTCGACGGGATAGCCGCCCAGATATACCGGTTCCCCTGCTGCCAATGAGAATAGCGCCTTTATACTCACTTCGACCTCCTGCGACTTCTGGAACTCTTCCTCCAGCTCTTGTCCGGCGGCCAATTCGGGAGACACCATCTGTGTATCGCTTGTCTCCCATCCCTTGTGCGTATACACATCGTAACTCCTGGCGCGCAAATAGATGGGGAAAGGAGCTTCTACCATCAGAACAGATTCCTCTCCCATGGTTGTGCTTCCTCCAAAAGGCTGGGTAGGCCCGAAGGAATGGCCCGAGTCTGTCTCTTTAGAGGGCAGCCCGCCAATGGATCTGGCAAACTCTTCCCCTATGACTTTCACTGGCGAGCTGATTCTGTCCCATACTGCTGCGACCGGCGCAACCTTTGCTGAGGTTGAGGGGAGCAAACAAGTGACTACCACAACCACCAGTGCGAACCTCAAGGCATTGGGCAGGAGCCGCGAATCTGGTGGAAAGCGCTGGACGCGCCTGTGGTCCCAGTCATGCTCGCGCTCCAGAATGAACAGACGCGCCACCAGGAGACAGACTACAAACAGGTACAGATACAGGGGAAGCCTCTGCGCTCCAGGTAGAAGGTTTGTGAGGTTGATAACCATGACGATTCCGCTGGGAAGCACTGCGCCCCATATGTTGTGCCTGCGGAAAAACGACCAGGAACAGATGAACCCTGCTAACCACGAGGTGAACAGAAGAAAGAAACTGAACGGCAGTGTGTCGGAGCTCACGTTGCCGTCCACGAAGGCTTGGCCCCATATGGAGAGGCGGTTTCCGACCTCTGCATACCGGTCAAGGCTAGTAGCACCTTCAACCAGACTAGCAAGTTGATGGAAGCTAAGGTAGGTGCCGAGTAGCAGGCCAGTGATGGCTAGCAACCACCCGTTAAAGCGGACCTTGGCCAGCAAAAGGCCCAGCACCACACCGCACAGTGCTAAGAGGTACAATCCTGGTGTTGGCACCCAGTGCACGCTTCCCACCGACCAGACTGCCAGCATCACGGAGGCCAGTAGAAGTAGGAAGGTTACCCACCCTTCCGAAGGGCCCTTGAGCATCTGCCACAGAATGGTTTTGATGTGCGTAACAGCCCAATATATGCCCTTGTTGAGCTGCCTCAGGGCCCGACGTATGCCCCTACTTGTTGGTCTTATTTCTTGCGGCATATCTCCATCCTATTATGTTTCAGAAGCCGGTATCTGCTCGGGCTTACTATACTGGGTAAAGACGGGCAGGTCATCTAGGGTTATCGGTCGAGAAAGTGCATGAGAAAGCGGATCTCCTCTATGTACTACGTACACAGGAATTCCAACGCTCACGAGCTTCGTTATAACTTCATCAAGGGCTTGTTTCCCTCCGAAGCTAGTAGGGTCGACCAATACTACCACAATATTGAGACTACGGGATCTCAGTTCTCGCAGTACCGATATCCACTCAGTGGCAGTAGATGAAGTAACGACAAGAAGGGAGGCCGACCTGCCAAACTGTCGCGCGTTTTTCACAAGCACGCCAGCCAGGGCGTTATCTCCTTCAGTCTTAGACAAGGTGAGCGTCTCCATAACTCTGGACATCTGCTGGGTGCCACCCTTCAATGGCAGCAGATATTCATGGTCGCCATACGCTATCAAGCCCACCGAGTGCTCCTCCATCAGACCAAGATGAGCCAGTGATGCGGCAATAGCAACAGCATATTCATCCGTTCTCTCCGTCCCTTGACTGTGGTGAATTTTCCGCTCTAGGTCCAGAACAACCCACACGTCACCCCCCCCCCCAGAGTCAAACTCCTTAGACATCAGTTGACCACTCTTGGCGGTGGATAGCCAGTGGATCTGATTCAGGCTATCGCCATGAATGTATTCGCGAATTGTAGCTACGTGAGGAGTGCGAGTCTGAGAGCGATACCGTGCGCTTTCCTCCCCCAACCGCTCCGCCACCGGAAGGCGGAAATAGGGCAACGCGACGCTAGGCGGCTGTACCACCACTTTGATGGGATTGCCCTGTATTATCTGCACTTGAAATAGCCCCAAGGGGTCGCTGCTGCGCGCCACTAGCGGGCCTATGGTGTAGACACCGCGGGCATGACAGAATGTATGCATCTCCAATCGCTCCTGTTCCCTAGCCCCAATTGCGGTGGCTATGCCCGATACATTACCGGGCATGTCGCTCATTAGCACGATTTCCACCCAACCGGTTGGCAGAGGGGAGTTATTGCGCACACAAACATGCCCTTTCAGCATATCCCCTACTTGTCCTACATAGGATTTGTTTTGCATTCGCATATCCAGACGCCACAGTTTCAGCCGGACAAAAACATAGCTACCGAATACAACCAGCGCCAGGAAATAGCTAACACGATACAGAACGGCTTCACCGGTGGCAATGGCGAAGAGCAGGATGATGGCAAGGAGGACCATCGTCCCCCTTCCCCGCGGCGTTGTTTGGGCACAAAAACGGGGAAAGATTCTGCTTACCATGTGGATGTAATGTTTCATTTTGCTAAAATTGTCGGCTGTATCGCATGTCGCATCAACCCATGACAAGTCAGTCTTTCCAAAGATTGCGTCTTGCAGTCTATAGTATACCACCCGCCGCACTTTCAACCTATCTTTCCAGGGCGTCCCAGCCATATTGCGGAAAGAGAAACCCGGCTGACTAAGCCGGGCTTCTCAAGGGTTCTTGACTGTTTTTGTACGTTATTTTAGCCAGCTAATAATTCCTTTAACTTGTTAGTAAAGGCCGGCACTACTTCTTCATACTTGCCGACCACTCCAAATTCCGCCTCCCTGAATATGTTTGCCTCAGGATCTTTGTTGACGGCTATAATGTGCTTGGAACCTGAACATCCGGCTGTGTGTTGGCTGGCACCGGAAATAGCTACAGCAATATAGATATCAGGCGCGACAATTTTGCCAGTAAGGCCGATATGCAGATGCTCTGGCACCCAGCCATTATCAGCGGGAGGGCGTGAGGCGCCGACCGCACCGTGCAGCAAGTCGGCCAGCTCCTTCAATATAGTCTGGAAAGGTTGAGGACCGCCCATTCCCCTGCCTCCAGAGACAATCACAGGGGCATCCTCAAGCTTGATGCCGACTGCCTCTTCCTTAATAGTCTCCACTATCTTTGTCCGTACCTTCGACGTATCTATGTCAATCTTGGTGGGTATGACCTCCCCTTTCCTCGAGGCATCACGCTCCAACGGTGACATTGCCTTGGCCCTGACAGTAACCGTCTGAGGCATAGACTCGCCCGTAAATACAGCTTGAGCATTGCCGCCATAAACAGGACGCGTTTGCACCAGCAATTTTGTCGCCGGGTCTATGCTCAAATTAAGACAGTCTGTTGTCACGCTGGTACCCAATCTGAAGGCAAGGCGAGGAGCCAAGTCTCTACCCATGGATGTTTGTCCGACGAGTATCACCCGAGGGGAAACATCCTTGGCCAATTTTTCTGCGACTTGAATATAGGAATCAGCCTGGTATTCTTTGAGGGCGGGATTCTCTACAACATAAACCTTGTCTGCTCCGAAGGCAATTGCCTCTTTCGAAGCTTCGCCAACTGCATCGCTGGCCAGTAAGCAAGATAAGTCTTCCTTCAACTCATCAGCCAGCTTCCTACCACATCCCAGCAACTCGGTGGTAATAGAAGCTAACTTCCCGTCTGTTAGCTCACCACAAACTAATACACCTTTGTATTCAGCCATTATTTCCTCCTTAACTCTAAAGTAATTTGGCTTCCCTGAGCCTTACGGCCAGTTTGGCACCAGCTTCCGCCACAGTCTCTCCTTCGACTATTTCACATTTGGATTCCTTGACCGGCTGGAAGAGTTTGTCTAACTTGCTACGCCTTCCAGCAGCACCGAGTTTTGAAGCCTCCAGCCCGATATCGGCCGGTTTCCAAACGACAGGTTGTTTCTTGGCTGCTGCCATGATTCCTTTCAGGGTGGCGTAGCGAAGTGCTCCTATCCCGCTGGTTACTACGATGACGGCAGGGAGTGTCACTTCAATGACCTGATATCCGTCGGGAATGACTCGCTCAACCTTCGCCTTTCCATCGCTGACCTCCACCTTGCGAGCTAACGTTACAGCCGGGATTCCCAAAATCTCAGCAATGCCCAGACCCACTTGCCCCGCATCCCAGTCAGAGGATTGTCTACCGCAGAAGACAATGTCGTACGTCCCTATTTTCTTTATTGCTGCGGCCAAGGCATTGGCAGTTGACCAACTATCGCCATCTTCAAAAGCATTGTCCTCGAGGAGGATAAGTTCATCAGCACCTACGGCCAGCGATTTCTTAATCACATCGCGAACGAAGTTATTGCCCAAGCTGAGCGCAGTAATTTTGCCCCCCGTCGTATCCTTGATCTTGAGTGCAGCTTCCAAGGCAAATTCCTCATATTGACCAATTACAGGTTTCACCTCCGGTGGCAGGGTCATTTTATTGTTTACCACCTTGAATACAGCAGGTGGTGCCTCAGGATCAGGCACTTGCTTGCAGCAAACGATCATATTAACTGCCATTTTCGAACCTCCTTAAAAAATTTTGCAGCCAAAGGATGATACGGAAAAACCTGTCTTTTGTCAATAAACTGAATCGAGCAAATTTGATATGATTGATTTCAGGGATGAGGTGGCAGTAGCTACTTTGACTGCAGAATTAATGCTAAAATAGGTAGGGACTGCAATGCAAAGGGGTAATATGTCATCTGTGGGACAACAAGAACTGAATATCCGCTCAATTACGGAACGCAAGCTGACTTGGTTCTATATTGACAGGCCTACTTCTAGCGAAGTTGAATTCTTGGCTCAGCGTTTCCATTTCCATCCTCTTGATCTGGATGATGTCCTCAGCCGCATACAACGTCCCAAGATTGATGAGTATGAAGATTACTTGTTTATGGTGCTGCATTTCCCCGTATTTGATAAACAGAATCACATAACGAGGGCCAGTGAAGTGGATATCTTCACCGGTGAGAATTATGTTGTCACCGTTCATTGCTCTGGCGACCTCAAGCCACTGACTAAATTTTTCCAGGAATGCGAGACTGACAAGGAAAGCCGCAAACGTTACCTGGGGCGAAGTTCAGGATTTCTTCTCTATCACATTCTTGATAGATTGGGCAGCTATTGCTTCCCTATACTTGACAAAATTACCCAAAATATTGAGGATATAGAGGACGTTATTTTTGATAAGACTGGTCCACAAACTGTCCGCGAGATTTCCCTGATTCGCCGGGACCTTATTTCCTTTCGCCGCGTCATTCATCCCCAAATTGCGGTAATCGAGACACTAGAGAAAGGGGAATATCCTTTCTTAAAGGAGGAGGAGGAAATCTATTTTGGTGATATTGCTGACCACATTCGCAAAATCTGGGGCGGCCTGGAGGACTGCAAAGAGGTCATAGATGGACTTGCTGATACCAGCAACTGGTTAACCTCACACCGAATTCAAGAGATAATGCGGATACTGACTATCATTATGGGACTCTTGGCACCGCCCACCTTGATAGCCAGTATTTACGGTATGAATATCCCACTACCTGGTGGAGTGAACTCTGGCAGTCTTTTGCCCTTGGGTATTCTGTTTGCTCTCATGGCGATTACAGCGGGAGGCATATTCTTTTACATGCACCGTCGGGGTTACCTCTAAATCGTCCAGCCAAATCAATTTCTCTTGTTCGAACCAGCTATGGAAATTAAATTCGTTGCCGATAACAACGTGGGCAAACTAACTCGATGGTTAAGGCTGATGGGCTATGATACTGTGCTGTTTAGGGAGAAAGACGATGGTCAAATGATTAAGATAGCTCTTAGTGAGGACAGGGTGATTCTGACTAAAGATGGCCAGTTTATGAAAAGACGCTTGGTCACAAACGGCGCACTCAAAACCATACACATCAAACAGGACGACCCTAGACTCCAGGTGCAGGAAGTGGTGACAACATTGAAGTTAGATTATCATTTCAAACCTTTCTCGCTTTGCCTCGAATGCAATCGACAGTTAATGACTCGGGATAAAGAAGAGGTGAAAGACCTGGTCCCCGCTCACGTTGTTGAAACTCAAACTCAATATACGCAATGTCCCGGCTGCCAGCGTATCTACTGGCCGGGCACACACTGGCAGGCCATGGTGAAGAAGTTGCAGGACCTGCAAAGCGGGGGTGGCGAAAATCATGCTTCTGGCTGATGTCAGTCTTCTCAGAGTTTCAATAGTGGCACGGATTGGATAGTAGTGCTATACTCAGCCCACAATGCGAGGGGATACGGATAAAGCTAAATGTCTATGTTATTGGCAATTGATATCGGGAACACCAACGTTAAGATTGGTGTATTTGACGGTGATGAGTTAAAGGCTACGTGGAACTTAGCTACCGGCATTCACCGCACTTCAGACGAGTACGCTGGGATATTGCTCAACCTCATGGAGCGAAGAAGGGTCTCAGCTTCGAAAATCACCGGGGTAGCGGTGTGCAGTGTTGTGCCACCGCTGTTGCCTGCATTCGTGGAACTATGCAGGAAATACTTGAATACTAAACCCCTGGTGGTCGAAGCTGGTGTTAAGACAAGCATGCGTATCCGTTTGGATAACCCGAGGGAGGTTGGTCCTGACCGCGTGGTTAATGCCGTAGCTGCACAGCATCTTTATGGAAAACCGTTAATAATTATTGACGTTGGCACAGCCACTACCTTCGATGTTGTCTCTCGGGAAGGGGATTACCTTGGGGGGGCTATTGCCCCGGGGATTGTCATAGCTACGGAAGGTTTATACGCTCGTACTGCTGCGCTCCCTCGAATCAGGCTAAGCCGCCCGGAGCAAGCTATCGGCAAGAATACTATCTCGGCTATGCAATCGGGTATAATATTTGGCTATATCGGGCTCATTGAGGGCATGATCCGACGCATAGAGCAAGAATTGACAAGCAAAGCCAAGGTGATAGCTACGGGTGGTCAGGCTCACCTTCTGGCCCATGAAATACCGGCAATAGAAATAGTAGATCTTGATTTAACCTTGGTTGGATTGCGTCTGATTTATGAAATGAACAAGGAGCCGTAATGCTTAAAAATAGGACCGTAGTCCTGGGAGTGACAGGGAGTATTGCCGCTTACAAAGCAGCAGAGATTGCCAGCCAGCTCACTCAGTCAGGGGCCAATGTGAATGTAATTGTGACCGAAGAGGCCGTCCAGTTTATATCACCTGTTACCTTCCGAGCGATTACGGAGAGGCCGGTAGTCACTGAAATGTTTGACTTAGCCTCTGAATTCAGTATTGAGCATGTCTCATTGGCCAAGGCTGCTGATATAGTAGTCATTGCTCCTGCTACCGCCAATATCATTGCCAAGCTGGCGGCTGGCATTGCTGACGATATGCTATGCTGCACGGTATTGGCTACCAAGGCGCCGGTGCTTATCGCCCCAGCTATGGAAACCAATATGTATACTAATCCAATCACTCAGGATAATTTATCTAAGCTCAGAGCTCGCGACTTCATAATTGTTGGTCCGACCACAGGCCGGTTGGCCTCGGGCAAAGAGGGGTTGGGGAGACTCGCCGACATAAATGATATTATCGACAGCATTCACCAGGTGTTGGGTAGGGGGGGAGATCTGGTCGGCAGACATATCGTGGTCACCGCCGGCGGTACGCAGGAGCCTATTGACCCGGTTCGCTACGTGAGCAATCGCTCATCCGGTAAGATGGGCTATGCTCTGGCTGAGGCAGCGCGTGACCGCGGAGCCAAAGTAACGCTGGTTACAGCCCCTACTTCGTTACCGGAGCCCGTAGGCACTGATGTCGTCCGGGTCGGCGCAGCTGAGGAGATGCGTCAAGCAGTGGAGAATGTGCTTCCCCAGGCTGACGCCCTGATTATGGCTGCTGCCGTAGCCGATTATCGCCCGGTGAAGGCAGCTAAAGATAAGATAAAAAAAGGAAAGGCGGGGCTGAGCTTAGAGATGGAATGCACCCAGGACATTCTGGGCACTGTTAAGGGAAATTTCGTCAAAGTGGGTTTCGCCGCCGAAAGCAGCAACCTGGTGAAAAATGCCAAGGGAAAGCTGAAGCAAAAGAGGCTTGACTTTATCGTAGCCAATGACATTACTGCTAAGGATAGTGGATTTGACACTGAAACCAATCGAGTGATCATAATTGACCGCACGGGAAAGGTCTACAAGCTACCCCTCCTGCCCAAGGGAGAGGTGGCGAACAAGGTTTTGGATAGGGTGGCTATGCTTTTTCCAATGCCGAGACCCCGCCGAGTAAGCAAGCCTTGAATTTGTTCAGGTACAAGATTTCTTTTGGCTGACAGCCGACAACTAAGACAGGGTTAGAGTCAATGTCCGAGATACCAAAAGCCTATGAGCCGGGCAAGATAGAAAAGAGGTGGTATGATTTCTGGCTCAAGCAGGGCTACTTTGCTCCGAAAACAGACACTAACAAGAAACCTTTTGTTATCGTTATGCCGCTTCCCAACGTCACTGGTGACCTCCACGTAGGACATGCCCTGTTTGTGACGCTGCAGGATATGATGACCAGGTGGCACAGGATGATGGGGGAGCCTACCTTGTGGTTGCCGGGAACCGACCATGCTGGTATTGCCACGCAGGTGATTGTCGAACGGCAGCTGGCAAAGCAGGGCAAGACCAAAGAGGAGATCGGGCGCGAAGAATTCACGAAATCGATCTTAAGATGGGCCGATAAGAACAGGCATGACATCAGGCACCAACAACAGTTGCTGGGGGCTTCCTGCGATTGGACCAGGGAGAAATTCACGCTGGATGCAGGTCCCAGCAGGGCGGTGCGGACTGCTTTTGTGCGTTTGTACAATAAAGGCTTGATCTACCGTGGGGAGCGCATGATAAATTGGTGTCCCCGCTGCGGAACAGCACTCTCCGACCTCGAGGTTGAACATAAAGATGTTGCTGGACACCTTTATTATATTCGTTATCCCCTAGCTGCAAGCGAAGGGTTCGCAACGGTAGCTACTACCCGACCGGAGACTTTTTTCGGTGATACAGCTGTGGCGGTGAACCCAGAAGACGAGCGCTACAAGAATCTGATAGGCAAGAGTGTCATCCTCCCTATTATCGATAAGGAAGTTCCCATAATCGGTGATGATGCGGTTGATACTTCCTTCGGCACAGGAGCATTGAAAATAACTCCAGCCCATGACCCCACGGACCTCGAAATAGCTCGGCGACATAATCTGCCGCTGGTAGCGATCATGAACCCCGATGCTACTATGAATGGGAACGCCGGGCCCTATCGAGGATTGGAGAGGTTTGTCTGCAGGGATAGGGTATTGGCCGATCTGGAAGAGATGAAGCTCCTCGAGAAAATCGAGCCCTACTCTCATTCCGTCGGGCATTGCGGCCGTTGCCAGACGATGATTGAACCTGCAGTTAGTCTGCAGTGGTTCGTTCAGACACAACCTTTAGCTAAAGCTGCCATCGCGGCTGTTAAAGACGGCAGGATCACCATAATTCCGGAGCGCTTCGCCAAGATATATTTTGACTGGATGGAAAACATCAGAGATTGGTGTATCAGCCGACAGCTATGGTGGGGACACCGCATTCCAGTATGGTATTGTCAGGACTGTGGCAAGTTGACGGTATCGGCAGACGGACCTTCGGCTTGTACTCATTGTGGTTCAAAACAACTTGTTCAGGACCCTGATGTCCTCGACACCTGGTTTAGCTCAGCCCTATGGACACATTCCGCGCTGGGCTGGCCGGAGGACACTGATGACCTTCGCCGTTTCTATCCTGGCTCGGTAATGGAAACAGGCTATGACATCCTTTTCTTTTGGGTCGCTAGGATGATCATGATGGGCCTGGAGAACACGGGCGAGGTACCATTCCACACTGTTTACCTCCATGGGCTGATTAGGGATAAGGGTGGAGAGAAGATGAGCAGAAGTAAACTGCAAGCAAACGCTATGAGCCCCGCCGAGCCTATAAGCCAGTATGGTGTCGACGCTCTCCGGTTCGCTCTGAGTGTAGGCAGTACGGCAGGTAACGATATGAGTCTCGGCCAAGATAAATTGGAATCCGGCCGCAATTTCGTCAACAAAGTGTGGAATGCCGCCAGGTTTATCCTGCAGTGCCTGGAGTCTGAAAGGCTGGAAGCTCAGACAATGGAGCTCCGACCGCATATAATAGAGGACCAATGGATCAACAGCCAGTTGAGCCGCCTTATCAGAAGTGTTACCGGGCTAATGGAGAACTGCCAATTCGGCGAAGCCGAGCAGCAGATTTACGATTTTGTCTGGTCGAAGTTCTGTGACTGGTATATCGAAATTGCCAAGATACGACTCCGCAGCCAATCGACTCCTTCGCCCCTGCCCTTCCTGGCCAATACATTGGAAAAATCACTGCGTCTTTTGCATCCTTTCATGCCTTTCGTTACCGAGGAATTGTGGCAAAGTTTGAAGCAATATCTACCTGACAAAGGCCAAATGCCGGCTTCCATAATGATAGCTCCTTATCCCATTGCTGATGATAAGGCCTTTGCTCCAGAGGCAGAGCGGGTGATGGACGCCATTATAGAGGTTGTCCGCTCTATCCGTAACGTTCGGGCTCAATATAAGGTGAAGCCAAGCAAATGGATTGAAGCCCGAGTTTATACTGGTGAGCTTCTTTCGAGTCTTAGCGCTGAAGCAAGTATGATAGAAACACTGGCTAAAGTCCGGCCCTTAGCAATACTCGGTCGCCAGAAAAGGGAATCCACTAAAGATAGAGACCTAGTCTTAGTGTTGAAAGAAGCTGAAATAGTTGTGCCTTTGGTGGGCATGGTGGACCGCCTTGCTGAGGAACAGCGACTGACAAAGGAAAGTGAAGAAATCAAAGAGAGAATTGCCCAACTTGAAACCAGGCTAAGAGACCAAGCCTTTCTGAACAAGGCGCCGTCTCAAATTGCTGAAAAAGAGAAGCAGAAGCTTTCTATGCTTGAAGATAAATTGAGAAGATTGAACCAGGAATTGTCTCAACTGAGCTCATCGTCGGTTGATAGCTGACAACTTTCAGCCTTCAAGGGCGGAAGTATAAGCTGGCCTGGCTTTCAGGTCTAACAGCTGATGCAGCTTGCTCAGAGCTTTTTTGGTATCGCTAGCCACGCGGGATTTATCGCGAGTCTTTATCCGATATTTGAATAGCCAATAGGTAAATTCATTGAGCTCGCTGAGTCTCATAGACCTGAGCTGAGGATAATGCCGCTCCTTTCTAAATTGCTTTAGAAGGGCAGATTGGGAGGCACCATAAACACGCTGGTAGGCGTCGTCCACTACTCCGTTATCGTTGTGCAAACCTAAAACTCTCTTTTTCTTTCGTATCTCTTCAGTTACAGACAAAAGGAGAAACTTTTCCACAAGAATGCCATAGAAATAATTGAGATGAGCCTGGTATTTAGAAGCACCGATAAGATTCTTAAATTCGTCTTTAGATAATTCTACTGGTGGTATACCGAAGAAGAGAAGATTCGTCCGCTCCTTTTCGGGAATAAGTCCATCGAGCTCTTCACATAACCTCTCGGTCAGGACTAGCCAATCGAAAGCTTCATTGTCAACAAGATACTGATAATGTCGCCCGTCGTAGTCCTCTTCAAGACTACTCCATAGGCAAATGGCTTCGAGTACGGCCACGTACCAGTTCTTGCCTTCAGCAATAGCACTTTTCAGCTCTTGGATTGCCTGAGTATCTCGAGTAGACACTCCAGCCACCTCCATAATTATTCTAGAAACCTATATTATATCTCCATCAGTCCGAGGGCTCAAGGCACAGCATCGTCGTTCAATACCTTAGCCAGCCCTCTCTCATCATTGCGACAAGCGATGCCGGAGCTGCGAGCGAAGCGTGGCAGGATGAAGCAATCTCTAAGCCAGGTTCCTTAGTCCAACCATAGCAGGCTTGAGGTTCACAATGAGATTGCCACGCCCCGACAGGTCAGTGCTCGCAATGACAGGGAAGATATTACCCAATGTCACAAACATAACTAGTCTATCCACAATTGATAGCATTACTGCGTTGCGACATCAGTTGGCTTGCGCAGCGGCTTGAAGGTGCCGCCGGCGGCTATCCTGGAGACAACTTCCTCAGCTTCCTTGATTATCCTGTCTATCAACTCCTTGACCGTGGGAATATCATGAACAAGGCCTATTACCTGCCCCACGCTAAGCAGTCCGTTATCGACATCACCTGCTTCAAGCAATTTCAGTCCTACTCTGCCGCTGATGAGCGATTCCAATTGATGTATATCGGCGCCTTGCTTTTCCAGCTCGAGCACTTTTTCGGATGTCGGGTTTTTCAATGCTCTCATCGTGTTGCGGAATGAGCGCAGCACCAATACGGTGTCACGCTCCGATGCTGTTGTTAGCAATTCTTTCACTTTGGGATGTCCTGGTGCCTCTTTAGTTGCCATAAAGCGGGTACCCATATTGACCGCTTCTGCTCCCAGTGCCAGGGCGGCAACAAGACCACGCGCATCGCCGAAGCCTCCAGACGCGATAACAGGAATATCCACAGTATCCACAGTTAACGGAATCAGGACGAGGGAGGTAACATCCTCCTCGCCAGGGTGTCCGGCGCACTCAAAACCATCAATGCTAACGGCGTCGCAACCTATTCGCTGAGCAGTGCGAGCGAAGCGGACTGCGGTGCACTTGTGTATCACCTTTACGCCAGCCGCCTTGAGCCGCTCCATATATGGCTCCGGGCTTCTGCCGGCTGTTTCCACAATCTTTATTCCAGAATCGATAACCGTATTCAAATAGCCGTCAATATCGACAGGGCGAAGAGTGGGCAACAGGGTTATATTTACTCCGAAGGGTTTATCGGTGAGTTCTCTAGTCTTTTTGATTTCAGCAGCCAGTTCCGCAGGAGTCGGAAATGTAAAGGCCGTGATTATGCCGAGCCCGCCGGCGTTGGACACTGCGGATACCAGCTCTGCCCGGGAAATCCACATCATTCCGCCCTGGGTGATGGGATACTTGATGCCGAAAAGCTCGGTTATGCGCGTTTTGAACATCGTGTTTCCTCCTTCTGATATTTGTGGCTAATTATACCACTTGCTAGTTTGGTGAAGTTTGAGCATAGCTTGAGACTTCATCAGATGCTTGACAAGTATATGTGAGCAAACTATATTTCCTCTTCATCAACCTACGATAGCCTGAAGAACTGCGCCCAAAAGCCTGCGGGATAAAGTCTTGACAAAGGAGGGCCAAGATGGGAAAAGAAATCTCTATTTACAACCTGGCCGATGGTGTGACTGATGAGCACTACCAAGAGTACGTTAAGAATATTAAGGGCCCCTTTCTGGAGAGCCTGCCTTCGGTTAGCAAGTTCGAGCTGGTCAGGATAAAGGGGGCGGTGACGGGGGAATCCCCCTATACCTATGTCGGCATCCTGCATGTGGACAACCTAGATGAATTCTACCAGAGAGATGTCCCATCTCAGCAATTCCAGGACTTTCTAAAGGAAGTGATGCCGATGATTAAGCAGGAAGGTTATCACATGATGTACGGGGAGGAAATCTACTAATATTCGAAAGGCACTGTGTTTCGTTGGCGGCAAGGGCATGAGGCTTTGTCGGAGGATTGAGCAACTTTTGGGAACACATTTGACTCTCGTCACTTCTGACGACGAAGTAGGAAGGATGCAAACAAATGGTGCTCGAATTTGGTCAGCTGATGGGATATTATCTCCCGGCCCCCTCCTTGAAATGTATCCACACCTTTGTTCGCAATTCTGCCGTAGTCTGTCAAAGACCAGCCATTCCCTCGGGATTTCTGGGACGAAACGCCATCCAAGTCGAGCTCGCCAACAGAGCTAGTTAGCTCTTCCTATTCAAAGTGGCTAGCAATTCTTCTAGCGGTAATGTATTTAATATATGCTGTGGCTCGCACCAAGCGCGCCGCGCAACGCCAACCCCGAATCGCATAAAGCCCAGATGGGCAATGCTATGAGCGTCCGTTCCGATGGCGAGCTTTACCCCCAATTCTCGAGCACGAAAAGCATGGGTGTCGTTTAAATCGAGGCGGTCAGGCATGGCGTTGATTTCCAAAACCTTATTATACTTGGCTGCCGCCCGGAAGACGGCTTCCAAGTCTATGGCTACGGGCTCCCGCTCTCCTATAAGGCGGCAAGTAGGGTGGGCAATCATGTCGACATCGGGATTCTCTATGGCGTTTATTACCCTCCGGGTCATCTTTTCCTCACTTTGGCTCATGGCGGAGTGCACAGCGGCATTCACTATATCCAGTTCGGATAAAATCTCGTGTGGCAGGTCCAGGCTACCATCCGCCCGAATATCCACCTCGATGCCTGTAAGCACATGAATCCCGATCAAGCGCTCGTTAAGAGCTTTGATTTCACCAATCTGCTGCCTCAGCCTATCCACATCGAGACCGTGAGCAATACCACGTCCAGCGGAATGTTCCGTGATTGCGATATATTGATAGCCCATGTCTTGGGCCGCCCGAGCCAGCTCCTCGATGGAATTGTGCCCATCACTCCATTCAGTGTGTGTATGAAGGTCGCCCTTTATGTCGGATAACTCCACAAGCTCTGGTATAGCTCCCTGCGCAGCCTTTTCTATTTCACCCTGTGCCTCTCTGAGTTCCGGTGGGATGTACTGAAGCCCCAGCCGATGATAGAATTCCTCCTCCGTAGCAAATCTTTCCAGCTTGTCTGTGGCTACAACGCTTATCCCGTATTCACTCAGCTTTAAACCCTGCTTATGCCATTTCTCTCTCAGGGAAATGTTGTGCTGTTTGCTGCCGGTGAAATACTGAAGTAGAGAACCGAAGGAGTCATGCTCCACCATCCTCAAGTCAACTTGCATTCCGCCGCTGACAATAACAGTGGCTTTGGTTGACCCCTGGGCCAGCACCTGTCTTACTTGAGGGAGTGCCACGAGCGCATCTATCACGTCCTTGGGGTTATCGGCAGTGCCCATCAGGTCAATATCGCCCACTGTTTCTCGAAAGCGACGCAAGCTGCCGGCGGGAGTGAGATTCTTCACCCCGGGGACAGAGTGGAGGCCAGCTATGATCTCCTCGACAATGGGCAGGGCCTCGCCAATGGGAATGCGCTGGTCTTTGCGGCGCAATGCCTGAATCTGGTGGAGGATATTATCGGCAGTCTTTTCGCCTAGTCGGAAGAGCTTAGCTACTCGCCTATCATTGATTGCTCGCTCCAGTTCATCTACCGAGCTTATCCCTAATTCGCTGGAAAGCTTGTTAGCCGTCTTAGGGCCAATCCCTGGTATGGTCAGAAGATTTGTTATCCCCTGGGGAAACTCCGCCTTCAGGTCGTCATAATAACCCAGTCTACCAGTCGTTATTAGCTCGGTGGTTTTCTTGGCTATTGCCTCACCCACGCCCGGAACACTGTGCAAGTCCTCCCCATCGTCGATCATGGCCTCTAATTCTCTGGGGTGATGCTCGATAGCCCGGGCTGCCTTCTGATAGGCGCGAATCTTGAAGACATTCTCTCCTTTAAGCTCCAGAAGATCAGCAATATCCTGAAATACCTTGGCCACCTCGCTGTTTTTCATGTCCTTGCTCGCCTCCTCCCCCCTCTATTATACCCTTGCTTCCTCGGCCTGTGATAGCTGAGAGTATTTCCCCTCCTCTCACTTTGACAAGCTCGGAGCTACGGGTCATTACCCTGAATAGCGGGAGCCATCGTAGATCTCCCCGCCTTGGTCAATGCCGTTTAGTAGCTACTCAATGTATTGGGTTCTTTCCTTCTGTCACTGCGAGGCGTGCTCTCCCCTTGTCATTGCGAGGAGCGAAGCGACGAAGCAATCCCGGCGGCGTTATTGTGGGCTAAGATTGCCGCGCAACTTTCAGGTGCTCGCGACGACACGAAATAGATATCCTTCTGAGCCGAGGGCGACAAATCTTTCCTCTCCTCGGCCGTGTCCTGAGCGAAGCCGAGGAGATAAACTCCGCGTGGCAATCCGATTGACAGGCGTCAGAGTCAGTCGGCTCATCGCGTGTGCCGGTAGAATGACATCAAAAGAGCCGACCGTGCTCTGCACAGTCGGCTCCGAGCGTGACCAGCGTCATGCCCCATGCTGAGTTGGAGTCTCACCTGCTGTTGCCGATCGAACTCCTCCGTACAACCCAGCACTCTACATCACACTAGTTCCGCCACATATCTCCAGTAACTTCAACCACCCAAACAATGGGGTCAATCAGGAGTTCCCTCACCAACATGCTGGCAAAGTTATGTTCTGATATGAAGTCTGCGATAGGCGGGCTGACTTGATAGTAAAGGTCAACAAATCGGGAGCCCACGGTGCTTTTCAGCAACACGTCATCTCTGAAGTCTCGCAACAGATCTGGCTGTTTGGCAGTGGAAGTTCCATAGGCTGCGGTGGCGATGAAGCACCAGCCGGAAGGCTCTTCTGGCTCCTCTGGCTCCTCTTCTGATTTAACCTGGAAATTGGCTGTGATTGCGTAATCTCTGTTCGGGGTGATGGTCATAGTGGTTGTGGCGGCATCGACATCCGCGATGGTACTCACATCGCCAGTCCAGTTGACAAACTCCCAGCTACTGCTCTTTGGCACGCCCTCTAGGTCGACCACAGTGTCACCGGTGCCGGCACCGAAGAACATATAAGCTCCGGTGCTTTCGACATTGGCGAACGTATTCTGGCCAGGTGTGCTTACATCGCCACCGAGAGTACTGCTTATTTCCAGGTAATATTTTTCCGGTGGCAGGTGTTTCCATATTAGTGCGCTGCCGTCGATATGAGTGGTAACGGCGCCAACATACGACGAATATAGCAGCCCGCCTGGCCAAGTATGCCCACCGCCTTCAACCTTAAACAGTATCACTTCGGTCCCGTCCGTTCCCCCGCTGTAAACATAGCGATGAACTACGGTCGAGTCTCGGCTAGTTGGTCCCCATACAGTTTCCACCGGCTCGGATGCGATGTTATCGACGTCAAGCCAGGAATTGACGGTATCATCCATAGAACCATATGCATAAGCTGAGCCATCATAATTAACGATCGGGTCGGCTGTGCCCATCATCATTATCACGGTTAGCGGAGGGACGCCTTCAAATTCAAACCCATTTACCGTCATTGGTGAACAAACTGGTGCGATGCCTGCAAATGTGCCCGGCAGCATGAGAGCCACATAGTATGAAAACATAGCGCCATTGGACATCCCCGTGACGTAAATACGGTTTTCATCAATGTTATGGTTAGTTTCAAACCAGTCGACCATGTCGGAAACAAATCCTACATCATCAATATCTGCACAATATTGTAAGGTCCAGTTTAAGCCAATATTCCACATGATGTTAGCACCGGGGAGGTCTGGTAAATACTGTGCACAGTCGGGATAATCCTCCGGATCTAATGCTGTCGCTTTCGGAAACACAGCAATGAGTCCTTCTTGTTCGGCAAGTGCGTCAAAGCTAGTCAGTTCGATCTGGCCTTCTGGGTCACTGCCCAGCCCATGAAACGAGAACAACAGCGGGACCGCTTCTGACCCGTCGTAACTGGACGGAATATAGTATTCATAAGTACGATTATACGTGATGTTATTCCCACCGAGTTCCAGCATCCAACCCGTGTGGAGTCCAGATGAGTATTCTTGGCCGACGACAGTACTCCCCACGGGCACCATCATCACGACAATTGCCAAGACAGCGATAATGCAATATTTCTTTGAAGCCATTTTTCCTCCTCCCTTTTGGATTCTCTTTACATAAAAAGCCTGATAAAGGTCACAGAACCATATTTACCCAATAATCCTCACCTCCTTCATAGTATGTATCTATGAAATGCCAGCAACTATTGCTTAGAAAGTCATGCGCACAGCTTTTCGGGAGGTTTCACATTACGGTACTCTACAGATTGCTGCAGATGGTATTTCTTCATTATAAGAAGGATATGAGGAGACCTTTCCTTATTTACATAGTCTTAATGAAAATGCTAGCAGATTTTTGCTTTGAATGTCAACGGCCAACGCTGGATAGTTGCTGCGCCGCACTTGCCCCGGGGCGTACGCTTCGTGACCACACCCACCCAGTCTGACATACCGAGATAGACACGCCCTTCGCCCTCGCCAACGGCACCCGCCCCAACCGCAGCGCAGGGAGCATCCCCGGCGGCTTTGTTTTGAGCTATGTGGCGTACAGAAGGAGGTCATTTTTACCTTGTCTTATCATGAATTTGGCATCTAGGCGATGACGTTCCCTTTTACCAACTACTAGGGCTTCGGTGTAGTTCTGTGTTCTGCTTAGAACGGGAAATAGGGGAGCACATTGGCAGGGAACAGGGCCAGGAGGATGCCGATAATTGCCGGCCACTGGGCAAGGTATAACACCAGCGGGTGTCTTCCCGGCAAAGTCAGCGTTGAGGTAACAGGGTCGTTGAATTCATGAATATTGAATCGTCTGTTTCCTTGCGGGTATAGCATTTTGCCACAGAACATCCCCACAAGGAAGAGGCCAAACCACGGCAGCAGGGGCCAGTAGTCCATCGTCCAAAAACCGCGCGGCAACAACCCCAGCCAGAGCAGCCAGGGAAAGTCAACAAGAACCCTCTGTTCCTGCAAGTAAATGCCTATTGCCATCAGAGCAGCACCCAGTAGCAGATTGATGAAGCGGAATCTTGTAAAGAAAGGGGCGAGCATGAATGCAATCCCGAAGAAGTGAAGTATGCCAAATCGGACGTACCCTGTTCTGGAGATCAGCCATGTAATCAGAGTAATCCCCATGCCCCAGGCGAATATCTTCAAGCCTCTGAGCATAAAGCCGGAGATTCTCTTTGACCTGGAATCAGTGATTGTGAGCGATATTCCCGCGACGAAGATGAAAGTCCCTCCGGTCACTCTGGGAAACCACCACCAGAACCCATGAGGCGAAGCAGGCACGCCGGTGTTCTGGATGTCAAAGTAGTTAAGTAGATAGAGCGTGTGGAAGGTTATCATCATTGCTATGGCGACGGTGCGTAAGAGGTCTATCTCCCAGAAACGGCTACGCCTGGTTGTGCTGGTCTGAGCGGTATCTGCCATCTGTCAAGCTTTCCGGCATGATTCTATCACGTTTTGATGATTGGGCGTTGGCGTTGTTTAAGAGCTCGGCGAAGCCATAGTATAATAAGGCTGTGGCCAAGGAGATTGACAACTATACAAGTCAAGAACGGTCTAAATAGGGAGCTTATTACATGGATGCTATACCTAGGGAAATGGCTCTGCAACTGTGTGCTGAAATCCGTGAGGAGAATCGTGGTAAGTGGTATAGATTTGCTCACATGCAGTGCTTGGGGCTGCATGACCTATGCTAAAGGGAACACTGACAAGATGTGTTTAAGTAGCTAGGAAGGTTATCGTGGCTGCAATCTAATCAACAAACGCTATGTCCAACGGTCGGCGGATTGATTAGGAGTTCGGGGCAGTTGCTCTGCCCTCTCGCTAAAGCCAATTTTCGCCCTGAATAGTAAATGGCTAAAAAGTTAAAGTGGGGCAAGCAAATTAGCGGAAGTGAATCATGTTGCCTATACCAGCCTCTGAGATAGGTGTCTGGAACGCCTGGATTTTCATGCTTGTTGATGCATTAACTATTCCTGTCTTCCTGCGTATTGTTAAAAATAGACAGTCACCCTCCCCAGACAAGGCAATGGCTGGCATGTCTAGGGTTGAGAAGATAATCCTCTACGCCTCAAAGGCAATGTTTGTTCCCGCCCTGATATACTCTATTTTCCTGCCGTTAAAATTAGGGACGATGTGGTTCTACATAGGTCTGCCAATTACTTTAATAGGGTTAATTGCAGGCGTGATGGTCTTGGTGAATTGGGCTACTACCCCACCTGATGAGCCGGTTACCAGAGGACTATATCGTTATTCCAGACATCCAATGTATGTCGCCGCTTTTTTGACGTATGTAGGGTTGGGTATAGCCTGCGCTTCGTGGGTTTTTCTGTTGTTTGCTGTTGTATTTACAGTTGTTTCGTTTGTCTATGCCGATGCTGAAGAACAGCTAACTCTTGAGATGTACGGTGACCCGTATCGTGAATATATGAATAGGACCCCAAGATATATAGGGATACCGAAATCCTAATAAAGGAGGCCGTGAAAATTATGAGAGCTGATCCCAAGACAGAAGGCGCAGTGGTGAACATAGTCAAACAGGGCTTTGAAGCATTCACAAAAAGAGACTTGGATGCAGTTCTAGCGTTCTTCGCGCCAGACCCTGATGTGGTTGTCATTGGTACGGGAGGGGATGAGAAATGCGTCGGGCTTGCCGAGATTAGGAACATATTCGAACGTGCCTTTGCGCAATTCGAGGAAGCATCTTTTAAGTTCGGTTGGCATTCAGTCTCAGCGGCAGGTTCAGTGGCATTGCTGGCAACTGATGTTACCCTCTACGTGAAGACCAGTGACCGGCAAATAAGTGAGCAAGTACGATTAACGGTTGTGCTTGAGCAGCGGGGAGACAGATGGCTCATCATACAGTGGCATGATTCTTTGCCGGCTGCTGGGCAGAAAGATGGTCAAGCATTCGCAACCTAGTCTTTCTAGAGACAATAGTCCGTTAGATTACAACGCGCGTATTTTTATTCGGAAGATGGAGAAAAGGAAGTAAAACATCATGTTGCTTGTACCCGCTTTTCAAATAGGTGTCTGGAACGCCTGGATTTTTGTGATTTGGCCGTGGGTAGATATGCTCGCAGTAAGGCTTGTTGGGTTAGATGTATATCGGAGAGCGTCAGGGCTACCTTCTGAAATGAAAACTAGCCATCGATACAGGGTAGTCAGCTATGTATCTATGGTAATAGAGACTATGGCTGTCGCGTATTCCATTTTTTTACCACTCAAATTAGGCACAATATGGTTCTATGCCGGTCTTGCCATTTTCTTAACAGGCCTGGTGGTGCTTACGGCTGCTACAGTTAACTTTGCCAGGACACCGATGGATGTACCGATCACCAGGGGGATATACCATTATTCGAGACACCCATTGTATTTAGCGTCGTTGTTGATATATTTTAGCGTTGGCATAGCTTCAGCCTCGTGGGTCTTTCTGTTGATTTTTGTGGTACAGTCAGTCTCGATAAGAATTGCGGCAGTTGGAGAGGAACGCTTCTGCCTTGGGAAATATGGCGACGCCTATCGTGAGTATATGAATAAGACGCCGAGATGGATAGGAATACCGAAATCGGGAGGAAGTGATCGGCAGGCAATGTAGGGCGGAGCCATAGTATAATGAGGCTGTGGCCGAGGAAGAAAAACCGCTTTTGCTGCTCTTTGACGGCAATGCCCTGGTGCACCGCGCCTTTCATGCCCTGCCTCCGCTAACACAGCACAAGACCGGAGAGCTGGTAAATGCCGTCTACGGCTTTGCCAGTACCCTGCTCAAAGTAGTTGCTGATTTCAAGCCCACTCACTGGGCCATCGCCTTTGACCGTCCCACCCCGACCTTCAGACACGAAATGTTCGAGGAGTATAAGGCCCAGCGTCCGGCCACGCCTGAGGAATTGAAAAGCCAGATAAAAAAGGTCCACCAGTTGGTGGAAGCTTTCCATATCCCCGTTTTTGAAATCGACGGCTTCGAGGCCGACGATGTCCTGGGCACGTTGAGCAGGCAGGCTGACGAGCAGGGCATTGAGACCATCATTGTTACCGGGGACAACGATATGCTGCAGTCTGTCTTGCCTCGAGTCAAAACCCTAGCTCCCAGGCGGACCTTCACCGACACCATCCTTTATGATGAAGAAACAGTAGAGCAGAAATATGGCATCAAGCCGGAACAACTCGCCGACCTGAAAGCGCTGGCCGGCGACGTCTCGGATAATATACCCGGTGTGCCGGGCGTCGGTGAGAAGACAGCCACTAAGTTACTTCAGCAGTACGGCAGTCTCCAGGCAATCTACGACCATATCGAAGACATAACGCCGGCCAAGTTGCAGAACACGCTGCGCGAATATCGCACTCAGGCTTTCCAGAGCAAAGAGCTGTCCACAATAGTGAAAGATGTTCCTATCAAGCTGGACTTGAAAACCTGCCAGGTGAGCCACTATGACCGGAACGAGGTAGCCAGGCTTTTCCAGGAGCTTGAGTTCATTAACCTGCTTCCCAGGCTGCCCCAGATGAAAGCTGAGGGCTCCCCCTCGGTAGGCGCAGGTCTTGTACCCGCGCACCCATCGGCAGTCAGGAGCCAAATAGTGAACAGCGAAACAGACTTGGAACAGCTTGTAGGCGAACTGGAAAAAGCACAGGACCTTGCTATCGAAGTTGAGACTACTGGCGAAAAGGCTATGATGGCAGGTTTGATAGGGATGGCCATATCGCCAGGCCGAAGGGAGGCGTTCTATATACCTCTGGGCCACCAGGGTTTAAATCAGCCGCCGCAAATGCCGCTAGCCCAGGTCACAGCCCGGCTCAAACCAGTTTTGGAAAACGCCAGTGTAGGCAAGGTTGCCCATAACGGCAAGCATGTTATAGCGGTACTGGCTGGGTGCAGTGTGAAGCTTGAGAATTTGAATTTCGACTCCATGCTCGCCGCTTATCTCCTGGGTGAAAAGAATCTAGGTCTTAAAGCTTTGGCCTTTAATAAACTGGGCGTCGAGCTTACAGCCCCCGCTGAATTAACCGGCACAGGAAAGAAACAAAGCTCCCTGGCCCTGCTAGACGCGAACCGAGTTGCCGGCCATGCCTGCGCCAGCGTGGATATCCTTTGGAGCCTAAAAGAGACTTTGGAAGCCGAGCTACGACAGCAAGGCTTGGGGCGGCTTTTCACCGAAGTAGAGATGGCTTTGGTCCCAGTGTTAGTAGCTATGGAAGATAATGGCATTCTTCTGGATACCGACCTGCTCCGTGAGATGTCCCTGGAGATGGGTAAGGAGCTGCTGAGGCTGGAGAAGGAAATCTATGGCAGCGTCGGGCACCAGTTTAATATCAACTCGCCCCAGCAATTGGGCAAGGTGCTTTTTGAGGACCTCAGGCTGCCCCAGTCCCGCAGAACGAAGACCGGCTATTCCACCGAAGCCTCGGTCATGGAAGCGTTGAGAGGCGTTCATCCCGTAATCGAATTCATACTGCAATACCGCCAGCTCAGTAAGCTCAAGTCAACCTATGTTGATGCCCTGCCCGCGCTTGTTAACCGTAAGACGGGGAGGGTGCACACCACCTTCAACCAGACAGGCACGACTACCGGCCGGCTTTCCTCCAGCGACCCCAACCTCCAGAATATACCTATAAGGACTGAGATGGGGAATAAGATAAGAAAGGCCATCATAGCTCCGCCCGGGACATACCTTCTAAGTGCCGACTACTCCCAGATTGACCTCAGAGTCCTGGCTCACCTCTCTCAAGACTCCGGCCTCATTGCCGCCTTTGCCCGGGACGAGGATATACATGCCACGACCGCCTCTAAGCTCTTCGGCATCCCCAATGATGCAGTGACTCCCGAGATGCGCCGGAATGCCAAAACGGTCAATTTTGGAGTTATTTATGGTATGAGCGATTACGGATTGGAGCAAGCTACCAATCTCAGCCGGGAGGAAGCCGCCCAATTCATCGCCCTGTATTTCGAGAAATATCCCAAGGTGAAGGCATATCTCGAGGCAACCAAGGAACAAGCTAGGAAGATGGGCTATGTGCAAACAGTGTTGGGGAGGCGACGGTTCCTGCCCGAAATTAATTCTTCCAACCGGATGGTCAGGGAGGCGGCCGAGCGCATGGCTATAAATGCCCCGGTGCAGGGCAGCTCTGCCGATATCATAAAAATCGCCATGATAAATCTGTACCGGGAAATGAAGAAGCGGGATCTGAAGAGCAAGATGTTGTTACAAATACACGACGAATTGCTGTTCGAGGTGCCGGAGGGTGAGGTGGAGGAAATAAAGTCCCTGGTCAGCGAGCTTATGCCCCATGCCTTCGAGCTTTGTGTTCCTGTGAAGATAGACATCAAGCTGGGCAAGAACTGGGCCGAGATGGGATAGGTTAATAAATCCCAAATCCTACTATCCAAATCCTAAGCAAATTCAAAAGTCAAAGGCCAAAACAAGGCACACCTCGACACAAGCTCGGGTAAAGGGATTGTCATGAATCTTGTGTTATGATGTGGGGGAGGAGAGGTGATCAGGAAAGGATTGATGGATGAGATTGACGGGAAAAGGCAGCTTGATTTGGAGTCTGTGCTCGGCGAGGCATTGACAGAAAGGACGGCATGATGAGCAAAGCAGTGGCCATAAATGGTAGCCCTCGAATGGAACGAGGGAATACAGCGATGGTTCTTAATCCTTTCGTTGAGGGCATGATGGATGCCGGGTCCCATGTCGAGCTGTTCTACGCGAGCCGCCTCAAAGTCAAGCCGTGCGCTTGCGGGACTATGTACTGCTGGACTGAGATGCCCGGAGAATGTTGCATCAAGGATAAGATGGAGCTGCTCTATCCAAGGCTGAAGGAGTCAGATATTCTTGTCCTGGCCACCCCGGTTTACATCCCCCTGCCTGGCGACATGCAGAACATCATAAACAGGCTTTGTCCTTTGCTTGATCCGGTGCTCGAGTTTCGCAAGGGACGCACGCGGGCGATATTTCGCAAGGATGGCCGGATCCGAGCAATCGTGCTTGTCTCCACGGGTGGCTGGTGGGAGAAAGGAAATTTTGGAACGGTAGTGCGTATCGTCAAAGAGCTCGCTGAAGATGCCAGTGTGAACTTCGCCGGGGCGGTGCTCCGACCGCATGTCCACGCCATGAGACGGAAAGGAGAATTGACGCAGGACGGCAGAGCTGTTCTGAACGCAGTGCGAAAAGCGGGCTATGAGTTGGTCAAAGACGGTGCGATGAAGCGGGAGACCCTCGCGGCGGTAAGCCGCCCGCTTATCTCCCGGGCCGAATTCTGGCGTGAATGGTGAGCATCGTAAGTCTGAGTGTATTGCCGAGGGAGTTCGATCCTGGCTCCAGACCTGCTCGATGGAATGGCCGATTGAGTTATTGATGCCGTATTGCCACGCTAACCTGAAATGCCGGAGCTACCTGAGGTAGAAACGATCAGGAACGAGCTTGCGCCCTGGATCGTGGGGCAAAGCTTCGCTCAGGTCACTATCCCCGATTCTGAGCTGGTGTGTGTTGTTTTGCTATGATGTGAATGAGGCAGGCAAGGAGGAGAGAGCCGATGGATGAAATCAGTGTCAAGAATGTTACACAAGAGAACGTAGATGACCTGTGCCGGGTGTGTGTCACATCCTGCGTAAGAGATGACCCTGACTGGATAAGAGGCGCGGCAGACAAAAAGAAATGGGCTGCTGAGATGTTACCCAAATGGGGTTCATTCGCCAAGGTAGCCTACGAGAATCGCAATCCAGCGGGGATGATTCAGTACCGGCCGTCTCCCGAGGAACGAGTTGTTCGTATTGACTGCATTTATGTCCCCGTTCAGAGTTGCTGGGGGAAAGGGATTGCAAGCCGGCTCTTGGGCAGCCTGATGGAAGATGTGCAAAAACCAATGAGCTGGTTCGATAATAGGCGACCATTGGCACTCGTGACCACGACGTTTCCCGGCGGAGCCCCCGAACAATATACAGCCCGGGAGTTCTTCACCAGAAAAGGCTTCAAGCAGATAGGGGAAGACCCTGATTATCTGTATTACCCTCTGCAGCCAGGTTTTGTCTACAAGCCTGCTGCCAAGAAAGAAGTAAGGTATGTTCCCCAGGATGAAGATAGGGATAAGGTTGTGATTGTTTGCGGCCCTGATTACTGCCCTGCCACCTACCCTTATTTTCTCAAGAGAATGGAGAGGTACGTCAGATAAATATACCCGGACGTTCCTATCAGGTGGATAGACTCGTCTGAAGAACCTGAAGAGCCAAGAAAGCGCAATATTGGTGTCGGGACCTGTATCGTGAATGCTAAGCTCATCAAATCCTATGTCCTTGACAAAGATAACTTCCAGAAGGAAGTAAAGGCAGCGCTCGAGTAGAAGGGGCTCGACAGGGGGACCGAGAGATGCCGGAACTGCCTGAGGTAGAGACCATCAAGAACGAGCTTGCGCCCTGGGTCGTGGGGCAAAGCTTCACCAAAGTCACTATCTCTGATGCCAAGCTGGTGTGCGGTGGTTCTGCTCAGGAAGTCCGTCGCGGATTAATCCGGCAGAAGATAGAAAGCCTGGGACGCCGGGGAAAGTATCTCATCTTTCACCTATCGAATGGCAGGTCACTGGTTATACATCTCAGGATGACCGGCAGCTTGCTGTTAAATCCCAAAGAGGTTGACCGCTATGCCCGGGCAGTTTTTCGCCTTTCCAACGGGCACCGCCTTGTTTTCAGTGACCGGCGCCGCCTGGGGGTGCTGTGGCTGGCAGACGATGCCGGTACTGTCGTTTGTAAGCTGGGTCCCGAGCCGCTGGATAAAGCCTTCACGCCGAACGTTCTGAAGCAAAGGCTAAGCTGGCATCACATCCCGATAAAAGCCGCGCTTCTCGACCAGCGTATCGTCGCTGGAATCGGCAATATGTATGCCGATGAAGCCCTCTTTGCCGCTCGTATTCAGCCACTGAGGAAAGCAGACGACTTGTCGCCCAAAGAAGTACGAACTTTACATAATTGCATCCGCAGGATTCTTCGGGCAGCCATCGGCAGCAAAGGCGCCAGCGTGGATACCTACGTCCGCCCCGAAGGCGAGCTGGGCACAGCCCATTTCGATTTTAAGGTTGCTCATAAGGGAGGCGAACCCTGCCCCGTTTGCGGCAGCACCATCGAGCGGGTCGTGGTGCAAAACCGCGGCACTTACTTCTGCCCCCGATGCCAACGTCTCAAACCCGGGCACTCAAAATAAGAGCTGACGGCGGCGGGATTTGCGCCAGCGACTAAGGGCTTCCCAACGCCTTGGCTCATCCTGCCGTATCTTTACCCTATGGGTAGCCTTGCCGATCCCCCAGCAAACCACCCCGCTATCCTCAAGCTTCACTTAGCTAGCAAGTGGTATAATTTAGGAATAAGATTTAATCTACAAATTCATAAGATAGTTTGGACTTACGAAAAGAGAGGAAATAGATGAGTGAACAGGGAGTCAAGCATATAACCGTGCCAGGACTCAGGCTACATCTCAGAAGGGATGATAACCACAGTATTCTCTGGATAAACAGCCAAAAAGTATTAATACTTAATACCACAGCGGCTGATTATGTCGAAGCATATATTGATGCTATGCGTTCTACCTCACAATTTGACCAATCGGTAGTCAAGTCTAAGATTGTAAAAGCAATAGAAGAGAAATACCCTACAGTCACTAAGGAGAGAATACTCAGCGACTTTGATACTTTGTATGCTCAAATACTTGCGATAGCTGAAAACAAATGTCCGGTTTATGACCTGGGAATTGGACAGCAAGTTATGGATATAAACAAACTAACGGCACCACCAAGAGTAGACCTGGCACTAACTTATAGATGCAATAATAAATGTTCCTACTGCTATACAGGTGGCTCGCGTAAGACTAAGGAATTAGACACAACGGATTGGACACAAATACTTGATAAGCTTTGGAAAGCCGGGGTACCTCAAGTAGTATTTACCGGTGGAGAGCCTACGTTAAGAGACGACTTGGTCCCACTGGTGAGTCATGCTGAAGAGTTCGTGACTGGCTTGGTCACAAATGGACGTTTGCTACATAAGCTATCTAAGGGCTTAAAGGAGGTAAGCTTAGATTACGTTCAAGTTAGTATTGAATCCAATTCCCAGTCTATACACGATGAGATGACGGGTGTGTCCAACTCCTGGGCGGAGACCGTAAATGGGATCAGGGCAGCAGAAAAAGAAGGTTCAAATGTCTACACCAATACTACCCTTACCAAGCGTAATGCGGACCATTTTACCTCTACTATGGAATTTCTAGCCTCCCTGGGGGTCAAAGGTATAGCTTGTAACAGTCTAATATGTAGTGGCTTAGGGTGTAAGGCAATTGAAAAGGATGGGCTAAGCGAGGAAACGTTAAAGGGCATTTTACAGGATGCCTGTGACAAAGCCAGAGAGCTAAAGATAGAGTTTAATTGGTATACCCCTACTTGTTATAAGAAGTTGAACCCCATAGATTTGGGCTTGGGAATAAAAAGCTGCTCGGCTGCTCAGTATAATGTAACCATTGAACCAGATGGGACTGTTATTCCATGTCAGTCACTCTTCAACCACAAAATGGGGCATATTATGAAGGATAGCTGGGAAAAGATTTGGGGTAATGAGTTTGCGAAAAAGATTAGAAATCACTACTTCATCAGTGAGGAATGTAAGTCCTGTAGTTTTCTAGAGACTTGCGGAGGTAGCTGTCCTTTGGCGACCGGAGAATTGAAATGAGAAGAGTCCTACTGATAGCTGCCGTATTTCTTATTGCTTTAGCTTTGCTGCCTGTTCCGATATACGCTGATACCGGTACCTATGACATACTAGATTACGTAGTAGAACTAACTCCCTTGGATGATGGTACTGTACATATGACGTACTACCAGGAATGGCTATGTACCGGGGGTCATATACCCTGGGTGACAGTCGGCACTGCAAATAGTCATTTTGACATCATAAGTACTGGAGGCAATGTTGAATCTGCCAGAGACAACAGTAGCGGTGGTTGGCAGGGAGTCTACCTGACACTGGATAAAGACTATACTTCCGGTGAGAAGTTTACTATATCTTTTTCAATAGTCCAGCGAGATCTCCTGGAAAGGTTAACCAATGAAGGAAAGTGGAGAATAGATTTTACCCCCGGGTGGTATGATAATTGCGTTACAGATAACCTTACTATCACACTGAACTCGCCAGTGTCAGTTAGCACATATAGTTTTGCACCGCAACCTGCTCAAGTAATAGATAATATCGTCACCTGGCAAACCAGTTTAGCTAGAGGAGATAGGTTTAACGTTAGGATGGGATCCTATGATGGAAGTTTTCTTCAACCTACAGAACCTACTGGTCCCAGCTTTAATTGGGTATGGGTATTAATACCCGTTTTTGTAGTTGGATTCTTACTCGTTATGTTTGTTAGAAGCAGGAAAAGAGAAGAATCTACTACTTCGGAAGAGTATATCTTTGATGAGAAGGGTAATCTAGATGATAGGTTAAAAGAGGCAAAGGAGAAGTGGGATAAAGATAAGAAAGATACTAAGTTCTCTGACACAGAACAAGCTAGATTTGATGAGTTTGTGGCTGAGAAAAGGCTGGAACCTGATATTAACGGAAACTACTATTACAATGGTAACTTCATCAACCCCTGGATATTGTTCGGGGCTTTAAATAGTCTTTCTTACCGTAAACCTAACATGAATGTATTTACAACGAGGGGTGCAGGGGCCAGAGGCGGTTCATCTTGCATTGCTGTTTCCTGCGCTTGTGTAGCGTGTGCTTGTGCCTGTGCTTGCGCATGCGCAGGAGGTGGTGCTGCTGGTTGTGCAAAGAAACTGGATTATTACGATGGTATAGAATCCGGCGAGAAGGGCTGCACTATGGGGAATTCCAATCTAGCAAGCCGTTCTGGGGACTAGAATTCGAGGGCGAATTGAGCACAGCCCATTTCGATTTTAAGGTTGCTCATAGGGGAGGCGAACCTTGCCCCGTTTGTGGCGGCACCATCGAGCGGGTCCCGGTGCAGAACCGCGGCACCTACTTTTGCGCCAGATGCCAGCCTTTGGGTCGCGGGCCTCTGATATAAAAGCTGGCAATGGCTGGATTTGAACCAGCGATTAAGGGATTCCTAAGCCCCTGGTTCATCTACGAGCACTAGTGTTCTGAAGCTCCTTCTCCAAGGACTTCCATCTGCCCAGGTCTTTTATAGTTGTGAAAAGTTCGTTAGCAAAAATGTTAGCAGAATACATAACCTTTGTTTTAGGGCTTGTGCGATGTATAATTGGTGGAAAGTTGCAGAAGTCGAAGGAATCATGCCTCGACGAGAGTACGTGCCCAGTCCAATAGATACGCTTAGTCCAGAAGCAAGAAGCAAACGAATGAGCCTTGTTAAGGGGCGTGATACTAAGCCTGAGCGACATGTTCGTGAAATATTAAAGAAACTGGGCTATCGCTATCGATTACAATATTCAAGGTTACCTGGCAAACCTGATTTTGCTTTGCCTGGAAAGCGTAAGGCCATTTGGGTTCATGGGTGTTTCTGGCACCGCCATGAAAATTGCTCATTGGCTAGGTTACCTAAGGGGGGCCAGGATTTCTGGATACCGAAATTGGAGGGGAATAGGAAGCGTGATTTGGAGCATCAGGATAAAGTAAGACAAATGGGGTGGCAAATTTTGGTGATATGGGAATGCGAATTGAGCAATCAACCTTCAGTAGAATCTAAGATAAAGCAGTTCTTGGAGAATCATGAGATCAATTGAGTTGTTCACCGGAGCCGGTGGTTTGGCGTTGGGAATTCATTTAGCTGGATTCGAGCATCAATTACTAGTCGAAGCGGACGACGATGCCTGTGAGACGTTAGTTCATAATAGTAAAAACGAAACGGTTTCAGGAATATCGAGATGGCCAATAGTTCGCGATCTAGTTGAATTGGTTGATCTAAGCAGTTATCAGAAAATTGATTTGCTGGCCGCAGGCATTCCGTGCCAACCGTTCAGTAACGGAGGGAAGCGCGGTGGCATTGAGGACGATAGGAATATGTTTCCTGTATTCGCTAGAGTCCTTGCCGCCTTAAAGCCGCAGGCTTTTCTGCTGGAGAATGTGAACGGACTAATAAACGGCAAACTTGCAAGCCACATGGAATATATTATTTTGCAGCTACGGCATCCTTGGAATTTGGCAAGGAATGGCCAAACGTGGAAAGATCATTTAGAAGAATTGCGATACATAACTGAAAAAGATATAAGGAAAGACACGGACTATAAAGTGTATTTCCAAGTTTTGGATGCTGCCAATTATGGAATTCCGCAGATTAGGAAGCGCGTCTTCGTTGTTGGATTCCGAAGGGATTTAGAGACCAACTGGAATTTTCCGACAGCCACTCACTCAAAGGAAGCACTTTTGACCAACAATAAAAAGGCGTGGCTAACCGTCCGTGACGCCATCAGAGGTCTACCGAAGAGTGGCACCAAAGCCGCCGCCGGTATTCAACACGTTATGGTCCCTGGAGCTAGGAGCTACAAGGGACACACTGGCAGTGTCTTAGACTGGCCAGCCAAGTCATTGAAGGCTGGGAATCATGGAGTTGGGGGTGGAGAGAACACGTTACGTTATCAGAATGGTCGTGTCAGGTATTTCACGGTAAGAGAGTGTGCGCGCTTGCAGACCTTTCCGGACTCTTGGGTATTCAAAGGACCTTGGTCCAGCGTGACAAGACAAATTGGTAACGCCGTGCCGGTAAAGATGGCTACCGTAGTGGCGAAGTCAATAAGAGAACTGTTGGGGAATTCGGTAGAATAAGTATAGGGATTACTAGGACGACTTATTGTAACTTGGTAAGCTAACTTTAAAAACTGATTGAAAGTATTCACTCATATAGTCGTATTGACGCTTTATTGCTCCAGCATCGTTCGGAGACTGTTTCTCGCGGTCAAAGTACACCAGAATCTGTTCAAGTTGGGACAATGGTTCTTTTGTAGTCCCTGCTGCGAGTCTCTGCGATTTTTTACGAGCAGCGGTTAATTCATCGTTGAACTGTTCAAGCGTCTGCTTGGTGAAAGGCACTGGAATACTAGATTCTTGACAAATTCGGAAGATGTGGAAGTATAGAGTCATTCTTCCCTGACTGGCTAGTAACGGGTCTTTGTGATCAAAGAATTCATTCATTTTGTCCATGATTTTGGTTGTATTGGATTGCATAGATTGTAAATGCTCGGGGGATGCCTCGGGTTGTTTCATGTCGCGATACTCGCGGAACTTAGTCACGAATTCATCTAGCATCTTTTTCTTGGTGGATTCGATGGAATTAACGTAGGTTAGATACAAGAACTTAGCCGCCAAGTCAAAGTGTTGCCTGCGTTTGTTAGTTATGCGGACTGATTGCTGGAAGAAGGCGTGGAATCCTATTTTTTGAATGACGAAGGGTAGGGGCCCGCCGAGAGCGTTTCGTCTTTCACCAGCACTAAGTGATACTTGTATATTGAGGCGTGAGAAAAGGTCATCAATGAAGTCTGTGTCATCTGTTTGAACGACTGTGACTGGTAAGTCGAAGCCATCAAACCGAGCACGCAAGCGAGGGAACTTAGACATTAGCTCATCATATTTAGCCCCTCCAGCTTCTATGGACTCATCGTCATAGAAGATGAAGTTTTTGGGAAGAGATAGTTCATTTTCCATGAATCTCCACAAGGAATATAGACGTTGTTTGCCGTCAATAACGGCATACCTGTATTTGCCAGTCTGGTTAGGCGTTGGCGGAATCTGATAAAAATATAGCTTAGGGACATCAAAGCCGTTAAGTATGGAATCAATGAAACATTGCTGTTGCCCTTCATCCCAGATCGAAAAACGTTGGTAGGGGGGGTCAAGGTCAATCTGGTCTTTCCATTCATACAATTGTAATATATTGTTTGCCCTCAACGGGTACATTTTGAAGCGTGGCATTAGTCACCTCCCAGAAGATCTTTTGCTTCTCTGGCGACATTGTCAAGTTCTGGGAAAAGTATTCTTCTATTAACTCCGATTCTTCCAAGCTCCTGATATATCGGTTCTTTGTGTTCTTGAGGTATCTTATATCTCCAGATATGCGTGCCATCCTTGAGCGCCTGTTCGACCGGAGTTTTATTATTGACATGATGTATAGTGAAAACGCTCATTTGCACCTGCATACGGCGGTTAGTGCGTGGCGCTATACCCGCAGCGGGCAATCGGCCGGGAGGCAAATCCTCACTGATTGTTGTTGGCAGATAAAGGTCAATTGTCTCACCTGCACCGCGTGAGACTTCTTCTGGATTGCCAGAAAGCATCGGAAGCGTGTAATCGTCATTTGGCCATTTAAGTGAAACAACATTAAGACGATTCGGTAGCAAACACCATAAGACACCGTCATCGGCATATGGATTTTTAGGGTCTTCTCTTGGATAGACGGCGAAGTATAAGGCTACCAAAGGATTTTCGGTCCAATCAAGCAAGCGTGAAGGCGCCTTATGATGACGCATGAGAAACATCCACTCCCATATGCTGTTGGGAATTTGGGCAAGGATTTCGTGTGCATTCTGTTTAAACAGGTTCATGAGATAAATTTCGTCCTTGATATCAACCTTGCATTCCTTCCTATAGAAGGTGGGTAATAATTTGCGGCTGATTTTTCTCAAGCCCCTATACCAAATCGGAGGTTTAGAGTAGTTACCTTTAAGAGGGGTCTCACCTGCAGGATGTTGCCTAGAAGTACGTTTTGGCTCAAGCGCCTCGCGTAATCTCTCCTCATCTTTCTGTAATGCAGCTAATAAGTCGGCGACGCTCGTTATTTTATCTTCATCAAAAAGGTAGGCCATATGTTCTAACCCACGTTATGAAGGTTATGAACGAAATTATATGCCTTAAGAGAATTGAGCGCAATAGATAAAGGGGATGCGGATTAATAATTACATCGGAGTGACGATAAGAAACTGTCAGTAACGATCAAAAGTCGGCCGTAGCTTTATTCTTGACGGCTGGTGAGTGGGCGGATAATGAAGAGAGAGGAGCTAATGCGACCCCCCTTATTATTTCATAGTGGTAAAATTGTGACTTTTGAGTATTGCCATCCTAATCAAAAGTCAGGCAGACTGTTTGAATCAAAAGTTGTCGATCAACGAATAACGTTTGTGACTCTCTATCGCACCGTAGCATCCCGCCGCCTGGCAATATCGATTAGTCACCATCAACGTTGACAGAAAGCCTACCTCAAATTATTATCTTCTGTTTCTAATAGCTTCCATTACCGAAAGAAGAACTCCGACACCTATGAGAGAGTAACCTATCGCACGAGAATCACCGAAGATAATCCCCAGAACCACTAAGGACATACCAAGTATAGCGAGGTTTGATGGTTGTTGATATTGCCTTCCCCTGGCTATAAGCAGAAGAACCACAATAACAACCAGGGCAATGATTGAAATGGTTATCCACACGGGTTCCATGAATACCTCCTTTTAGAAGTACTGGCTACTTTCAAAAATTATAGCACTGAGGGCAAAGAGAAGATGTATTATTGCCAGGGAAAAAATCGGGATGTCTGTCTAGCGACGCATATAAATACTTGATACCGTTTTCAGTGTCTACCTCAAGAGATAAATAGGCCGAGGCCAGAAAGCAACCTGCTACCAGGTATACATCATATATAGAGTACTAAGACCCCGAAATAGCCTTCACGGAGTGCTGGCTACAAACTTCTTTTTATCCTTTTTACAGATAATTTGTATCGTATGCCGACCCGACATAACCGCCGTAGGCATTCCGCCGCCCGGATTGACCCACTGCCCGGCCATGTAGAAATTGTCAAGTCCCGGCAGAGTCTTGCTCATCTGCATCATGAGAGTCTTGGGGGTAATCATCCATCCTTCATAGCTGCCCTTCCAGTTACCGGTATAACGTACCCATGTCATCGGAGTAGCTACGTCACGCATCTCTACCTGGGCTGCCAGTCCCGGAAAGCGCTTATCGAGAAGGGCAACCACCGTATCTGCTATCTGCTCTTTCTCCGCTTTATATCGTTCGGGCTCTTTGTATAACCTCTCCCAGTAATCGTAATCCGTATTGAACTGGACCTTGACCACGGTCTTGCCCTCCGGCGCCAGGGTGGGGTCGAAATTGTAAATGAGTACGCCGAGTGTTTTCTGTGCTTTGCCGGCAATAGTTACGGGTTTCTCCAGAGGGAAAGTAAGACCGCCTACCGAGGGCGGCACATCATCGAATTTACGAGCCACTCCCAGGCCGATATATACCAGCGGTGGAAACAATTGGAGATTGTCATAATAGCCGCGTATCTTGTCATCGATGTATTTACCATCCAGCATATCGAAAATGGTGGTATGACCATCGGCGGCAGAGATAACGATGTCGCCCCGGTGTTCCGTACCATCCGCCAGCCTTGTGCCTACAGCTTTATCGTTTTCTACCAGTACTTTTTCTACCCTTGCCTTGAGATGCAGTTTGCCGCCAAGGTCAAGGTAGCGTCGCTGAATATAGCTGACAAGGGCCAGGGCGCCGCCGATGACATAGCCGGCTGCCTGCTGGTGTTGCCAGGCAAGCATCATCGGCATGGTTATCGCGGGCATGTCGGCGAAGTCATCCTCGGGATCTACGTTGACAACTTTACGAAGTAAGGGGTTTTTAAAGCGCTGAGCGAAATCGGCCGTGCGAATTTCAGCCCACTTTCGTATGAACCTTAAATAAGGCAGCATTTTGACCGTCTTGATGCCATCGATTAGGCTATAAAGCTCCTGGGGCTTATCTACAGGCATGTCGGATCGAGCGAGATAGCGTATTGCTTTGGTGAACTCGCGGATGACCGCTTCATCCTCGGGGGCAAATTCCATCATCTGCTGTTCGAGGCGGTTGACATCGGAATACATGTTAAAAACCTTACCACTTTCATCTTCAATGATAGTGAACTGGTCAAGATTGATAACTTTCCACTGCTGCGCCGCCCCAAGCTCTTCCCACAACTTGTAAAAGCTGGTTCCCGGTTTGGTGCCCACCAGCCAGTTCATTGCGCCATCAATGGTGTAGCCCTTGCGTTGCCAGCCGGTGCATACCCCGCCAGCCTTATCATGCATCTCAAAAACAGACGTACGGTAACCGTTCATCCGACCGTAGCACCCCGCCGCCAGACCGGTGAGTCCACCCCCGATGATGATTATTGACTTTTCCACATTTCTTCCTTTTCGGCTTAGATTATTAACAGGATAGTGCATGCTATATTGATGTCTGCTAATTGTCAAGCATTATGGAAAGCATATATGTAGCAGAACGTATGATTACCGAGAAAACGAAAAAAGAGTATAAATAATCCCTCAGTAGTCCGGAGGTGCAATTAGTCCGTCACCACTGGACAAACATCGGGATATGGTTACGAATTTAGATACAATCAAGATTTCAATACAACACACCGGTGAGGTATAATTCAAGAAACAGATACGTTGAAGGGCACATGAAACCGTTAGTAGTTTATTATTCTTTGACAGAAAGCCTACCTCACATTATTGTTTTCTGTTTCTAATAGCATCAATTACTGAAAGAAGAACTCCGACACCTATGAAAGAGTAACCTATCAGACGATCATCACCGAAAATAATCCCCAGCACCACAAAGGACAGGCCAACTATAGCGAGGTTTGAGGGTTTATGATATCGCTTTCCCCTGGCTATAAGCAAAAGCACCACAATAACAACCAGGGCAATGATTGAAATGGCTATCCACACGGGTTCCATGAATACCTCCTTTTAGAAGTACTGGCTACTTTCAAAAATTATAGCACTGAGGGCAAAGAGAAGATGGATTATTACCACGGAAATCCACCAATCGCTTGTTTTATCGTAAAGTTGGGGATCCCGGGTCGGCTAACCGGGACCCCCATAGAGAAAGGAGGGGAAGAGTGAACACAATAGCAGAGGAAGCCTTGCTATCGCGTCCGGCCTATGCCGGTGACTATATGCTACCATTACCATCATGAACCCTCCATGAACTCTCTATGAATTCCTCCTGAATTTTGTCCTACCCCTGCGGACTCGATACTGGTCAGCCTGCAAAAGGCTTTGGGCCTTGCCAGGCCGATATCGCCTCTCAGAGCCAATTCTTCACAAAAGTTGTTCTATACTGTTGACCGATAAAGCCTTGAGCCATCCTGAAATTCAGTGAGTTGCTGCATTCGGGGTTGGTCGGATGTATAATTCAGTTAGCCAAATTGGAGGGGGCATGAAATCGCTGGTAGTTTATTACTCTTTGACAGGTAAAACGAAGCTGGTATCTCAAGTAATCGCCGAAGCACTGAATGCAACGCTAGTGGAGATTGAGGAGAGAAGGCCCATACCCATACCCTTCGTCTATTTGAGTGGCGGCTTCGCAGCTATAACGAACAGGGGGACTAAGATAAATCCCATAGATGTCGATTTAAAGCAATATGAAAGGATATTCATCGGCTCTCCAATGTGGGGTCCGAGACCAGCACCGGCTGTTAACTCATTTATATACCAGACAGATTTCGAAGGTCGGAGCACTATTCCATTCTTTACCATGGGTGGCGACAATGCAAAGAAAGCGCTGGCGAACATGACGGCTAAGATAGAGAGACGCCAGGGCAAAGTAGTCGGCTCCTTTGCCATAACGTCGTACAAAGTGTCCGACGAGGAAATCATAGCGCGAGCTAAAGAGGCTATAAAGGAGTATTCAAGCTAAGCACGATTCATCGAACGATGCCACTAGCCCATAGATGCGGACAGCAGTAAAGAGAAGGCTTCTGATCGGAGCAGGGACCTTATGCACAGGACTGGGGATTATCGGTATTTTTGTTCCAATTCTGCCGACAACTCCATTCCTGTTACTCGCCGCTGCCTGCTATATGCGGAGCTCTGAACGCTTTTATCAATGGCTCATAAATAACAGGATATTCGGGGCCTATGTCAGGAACTACATTGAAGGCAGAGGAATGCCTGTAAGAATAAAGATATTTACCATCCTTCTACTCTGGCTAACTATCGGACTCACTATAGCTTTTGGAGTACAGAACACAATTATCAGGATAGTGCTGGTTTGTATTGCCATTGGGGTTACAGTGCATATTGTTCTAATCAGAAAAAGGAAAGCTAAAGTTATTCAGAGGTAAGACTAGGCGGCACTGGCGGGATTTGCATCGGCGTACAAACAGTAAGCTATAATGGCCAGGAATATGCCGTGCGAGATTTCCGGGCTGAACAAATTATCAAGGAGTCGCGTAATCTGTGCTGGCTAAACTGACATTTCTGGGGGCGGCGCGGAATGTCACAGGCTCCTGCTATCTCTTAGAGAGCCGGGATAGCCGTGTGCTTATAGACTGCGGCATGTATCAGGAGCGGAAATACCAGGAGAGAAACTGGCAGCCATTTCCATTTGACCCTCAGTCCCTTGATGCTGTTTTCTTGACTCATGCCCATCTTGACCACTGTGGACTTTTACCTAAGCTGGTGCGGGATGGTTACAAGGGCAAGATATACTGCACCCAGGCGACGGCTGATATAGCCCAGATTATCCTTCTTGACGCCGCAAAGCTGCAGGAAGAAGACGCTATATATAAGGCAAAACGCCATAAAAGGGAAGGACGCCGTGGTCCTTACCCTGAAATACCTCTTTACGCTGTAGAAGACGCCGAAGCAGTTCAGCCGCATTTTTCCGCCGTAGAATTTCTGAGCTGTGTCACAGTTAATAGCAATGTCGAAGGCTGTTATTATGAAGCAGGCCATGTGCTTGGGGCGGCAGTCATAAATATGAATATCCGACAAGACGGCAAGAACCACAGAGTGATTTTTTCGGGTGATATCGGCGAGCCTGACCGCCCGATAATAAATGACCCAACCCTTTTCGATGAGGCCGAATATATAGTCATGGAGGCAACCTATGGCGACCGTACTCACGAAGAACACGAGAACACCGATATTCAAAGGCAATTACGCGATTGTATCAACAGGACGGTAAGCGCCGGAGGCAACATCATTATTCCCAGTTTCGCTCTGGAGCGGAGCCAGGAGTTACTGTATCACCTGAACGAGTTATTTTTACGCAAAGAAATTCCAGCCATAACTGTCTTTCTGGATAGCCCTATGGCTATACGAATTACCGAAGTATTTAAACGTCACGCTGAACTCTTCGACGAAGAGATGATGCAACGTCTGCGCCAGGGTAATTCCTTTTTCAGTTTTGAAAACCTCAGAATGGTACAGAGTGTGGAAGAGTCTAAATCCATTAACAACATAAAGGAAAGCAGTATCATCATAGCCGGCAGCGGTATGGTAACCGGCGGCCGTGTAAAGCACCATATTGTCAATAACATCGGAAGGGCAGAAAGCACAATATTATTTGTGGGCTATCAAGCGGAGGGAACGCCGGGCAGAATATTGCTGGATGGCGCCCAGGAAGTCCGTCTTTTAGGGCAAACGCATCGGGTGAAAGCAAACATTGAAAAAATCGATGGTTTCTCTGCGCATGCCGACCGCGACGGACTACTAGAGTGGCTATCCGATATTCGTATCCCGCCGCGCTGTGTATTCATAACTCACGGGGAAGAAAAAGCAGCCACCAGCTTTGCCAAGCTCTTGAACGAGAAGACCGGCTGGACCGCAAAAGTCCCCGAATACAAGGATACTGTGGAGCTACTCTAAATCGCTAGAGGGCGTTTGGTTGTGAAAAAGCGAAAGTGGGGCTCTGGACTTGGACCAACGCCCAAGGCCCTCACAGGATACGCAACATGCCCCTGGGCGTTCCTGCTCAAGGGCATATTCTTTTGTTTTACATGCAGGTATAATGCGTGAAAGCTATGTGGCGTCGAAGGCTGTATGTATGACGAATTGAATGGCAATTAATCTAAAGCATAGGAGGAGTCTATGGTAGATTACATGATCAACTATTTCCTCTCGTTCTTTCAAAATCCCAGCGCCTGGGGCATTGGGCTAGCCATAGGGTTCGGTGTGGTCTGGCTGGCCTGTTACCGGGCACCACTCTTCAGAAAACCCTGGCTCTGGGCGGTCCTCGCAAGCAGTGCCTTTTTTACCCTGGCTGCTGTTTGCTTTATTCAAATTCCGCTCCAAACCTGGGCGGGACAGGCACTGGGCCATTTCTGGAGCCTGGAGGTCCTCATACGCTGGATTCTTGTGGCGGCGATACCGCAAATATTCCTCAGCGGACTGGTGCAGGAAGGGGCAAAGCTGGTGCCCGTAGTCGTGTACTGGGGGCGTAGCGGCAAAAGTCTTGATCCCAAGCTGGGACTGGCCATCGGCGCTGTGGCCGGAGCTGGATTTGGCATCTTCGAAGCGCAGTGGGCGCACAATCTCATCTTCGCATCGGGGTGGACCTGGGCATCAGTGCAGGCTGGCGGATTCTGGGCACTGGCTGCATTTTGGGAGAGATTCTTCGCCGTAGCCGCTCATATCGCTTTTTCCGGCCTGGCCGGGTATGGTCTGGCGAGGGGCTGGGGATGGCGGTTCTACCTCATAGCAGCAGCGCTGCACGCCTTACTGAACTATAGCATAGTTTTGGCGCAGGCAGGACTCCTTACCCCCACCGTCCAGGTGGAAATCTATGTTGCCGTGGTAGCCGTGGCAGTAACTGCCTGGGCCCTGTGGCTCCGCTGGAGAAAAAGGACAACTACGGCTGAGCCTGAGATATCAGCCATGTGAAGTTATGGCCCCGAAAAAAAGCATTTTGCGCTGGGAGTTAGGGGGGATTGCCTTCATAGTTGTTTTGGGGTCGTTGCTGCACTTTGCCTTCGAGTGGTCCGGTCGCGCGATTCCCATCGCCCCGATTGCCGCCGTGAATGAGAGTGTGTGGGAACATCTCAAGCTGGGTTTCTGGCCAGCATTGGTATATGCGGTTCTGGAATATAGCCGCTTTGGGAAGTCGGCGAACAATTTTTTCTTTGCCAAGACTCTCGGAATTTATCTAATACCAATCACTATTGTGGTCCTTTTCTATTCGTACACAGCTATCCTGGGGCACGATCTCCTGATAGTTGACATTGCGAGTTTCGTTGTAGCTGTCATAGTCGGGCAGCTGGTGAGCTATAAATTGCTACTTGCCTCTCCATTACCGGAAAGGCTTAACCGTTTCGCCCCGATTGCTTTGGCGGTACTGGGCATTCTCTTTGTGCTGTTTACTTTCTATACACCACAATTGTCACTCTTCAGAGACCCCGTCACCGGTGGCTATGGCATTGTCGGATAGTGCTGAGAAAAAATAGGTCTTGCTATCCCGTGGACTTGGCATTAAGATATTGCGGAGAAAATCATCAAATAAAGAAGAGATTGTCTTATAAAAGGAGAAGAACATGGCAGAGGAAGAAAGACGCTGGTACCGCCGCCGCTCCGTGACTTTGGCAGGCCCTATCTGGTTCATCGGCTTGCTATTTACAATTGGTTTCGCCAACCTGGTCTGGTGGCAGATTTTGCTGGCCATCGTAATCTGGCCGTACTTTCTAGGCCAAGCACTGGGCTAACCGGGCAAGGAGCGTTCTCTAATTCCAGCTATCAGAAGAAAAGCAGTGGTGGTGGCTGGATATGACCGATTGTGCATTCGTGGATTCGGAAACCATCAGGTTATCTCCCCGTTCTCTGTCTAGTATTACTGAATTACTATTATCCTTTACTCAAGTAATACGCATACATTTCATATACCGGTCTTATTGGGTTGTAAACAAAACCCTGTATCCAGTCTCGAAAGAAATAGACACCCAATATTTGAGACATCATGATGCTGGGGACTTCGTTATAATATAATTCTGCTATCTGATCATAAAGTATTTGCCTTTCTGAATGGCTACTTGAGGAGATTGCCTGTTCAATAAGATCATCTACTACTTCATTACTATATCGCTGCGCTTGTGCGAATACACCTTTACTATGCATATAAGGAAAGACGAAATTGTGGGGATCAGGATAGTCAGCAGTCCAACCATTTACATACATAGGTAAACGTCCTAACACCATCTCACTGAGTATGGTTGGCCACCCCATTAGCTGAATATTTATCTTAAATAGTGGATTGATCTCAAATAGATTATTTTGCAGTATTTCACAGGCAATCTTTCCCGTGATGTCTCCTGATGCATATACAAGTGTCATTTCAAAACCATTCTCCCATAGTAATCCGTCCCAAGCCGCTTTCAAGTGCTCCTCTGCTTGCACCAGATCCAGTTCATAACTTGGCCAGTCGGGCTCATAGTAAGGTATACCTTTGACTATCGGTGAAGATATTTGCTCCCCATAACCTGTCAGTGCATCATCAATATAAGTATCCCAATCGAAAGCATAGGCAAAACCCTTGCGTACATCAATATCGCTGAAAAAATTCATGGGTATACCATTGCCATCTAACTGGCCACTGCCGATCAATGTGCTGGTAAGATCAATATCAAATTGGAAGAAGAACGCTTGATTGAGCAACGTAGGTACATTTTCATAAACTAGGATTCCTGGCATTTCTTTTGCTTCTTGGATTCCGGCATTTGGAACAAAAGCACAATCAACGTCACCCAATCCTAGCATCAATTTTCTGGTGCCCCATTCGTCAACTATTTGGGTGACAACTCTCTCAAAACTGGCTGGTGCACCCCAATAGTCATCATTTCTTACTAACCTTACTGCAATTCCTGGTTCCCAAAGCTCTAACATGAATGGGCCAGTGCCATCAGCTATCGAATGGATCGGAGAGCCACCAGGACCAGGGTTATTCAAAGCTTCATATGATTCCTCAGTTCCATTCCAATCGCCATTCTGTATACACCAATCCATATCAACTATAGAACCCCAGGAAGAGGCAAGAATCTGTAAGAACGGTTCATATGGGGTAGCCAGATTGAATTGTACCCATTGGCCGTCGACTTCTACTTTGCTCTTGATCTCCTCAAGCGGGATCAGACCATTGTCGGTTCGAGAGGTGTAATTCCCCAAACCAAAAAGGGGTTCAAAAAACATCCATTGTGGTCCAAGGACGTAATCTTGAACCATCCCCCTTTCAAATGAATATTCCACATCTTCGGGGGTTAATGGATTTCCACTATGAAAACTTACTCCATCGCGAATCTTAAATCTATAGGTCTTTCCATCTTCAGAAATCGTCCAGTCTGTCGCCAGCGATGGAATAAACTCGCTTGTACTATTGCCATGAAATTCAACTAGTGTTTCATAAATGTTTTGTATTTGACCAGCACTTGCAGTATCATAGCCATAGGCGGGATCTAAACTGGCAATATCGAAAGCGTCCGCTATGACAAAGATATCGGGATTCTTGATTTCTGAAGGCCCGCCATTGCAGGAAAAAGATCGTGATACTAATACAGAGATACATATGACAACTATTATGCTAACTGTAATTATAGTAGCTACTCTTTTCGTCACCGTTTTCTTGCTCCTCAATATTCAAGTTCAGGCAACCAGCATTATGATCGACACCAGTTTATAGCAAATACTGATGGTTTTGTAAATCTATTTAGAATGTCTAAATCTTCTGGTGATACAAAAAAGGGCATTAGAAAACAGGGAGTGATGTTTATCCTATTAATATTAATCACCAGATAAAATAGGTGACTTAGCTTTGTGCTGTTCACTTTGCCAGTATCCCCATGAGTGAAACAATAAGTGGCAGCGGCTGGACTTGAACCAGTATCTAAACTGCAAGTGATATAATTATACTCATAGTTATGTTGACTGGAATTGGCAATGCCGCGTAGGAGAAAACGAGTATCGTTCCGCACCTCAGAGGTATCACATGTGGTCGGCGCTACCCATAACCAGCTTGTGTATTGGGACAAGACGGGCCTGGTGAGCCCGGGTCTGAGAGCAGCATCCGGTAGAGGTTCACGCCGTCTCTATTCTGTGGAAGACATTTTCGAATTGAAGATACTGATGAAGTTGCTGGATAGCTCGCTGTCTCTGCAGCGCATACGGTCGAGTTTCCGCTTTATACGAGGTCAATCTAAGGCTTTATCGTCGTTCGTAGTGCTCACGGATGGGAAGACAGTCTATTTCTACGAGGATTATGATGTTCTTGTGGACACGCTGAAGGAAGGTCAGACAGTGTTGCGCATCGCAGTTCAAGACCTGATTGCAGAAGTGCAAGCCAAGTTGACCGGTGGGCAGTGAACATGGAAGGTGCTCAGCCTGTGCCAGCTGCAGAATATGGCAGCGGCTGCATTTGAACCAAACAAAAGGAGCTTTTGAGATATGACAAATTATGCCGAAACGCAGTGCTGTCCCAAGTTTGATCCGGAACCATGGCATGACAAAGAAATAAGGTGGGAAGACAAGCTCTTTATCAGGGACACTATGATGCAATTCATGCATATGCCGCTACCCGGAACATTCGGTAAAACAGTCGGAAGGATGTGGAAGAAGATTGAAGACGCGGGAGCAAATCCAGATATCAAGGACTTTATCATGCTTGCCACCGAATCATCACCCTGGAAAGGTGAAGTATATATAAATGTGACAAAAGAAATCCCGAACGCCGAAAACGTCAAACTATCAGGAACATATATCACCAAAGTTTTCGATGGTCCGTATAATGACGTACCAAAATGGATTAAAGACATGGATCAATATGTAAACCGGAAGGGCAAGACAGTCAAGAAGTATTATTTCTACTATACGACCTGCCCCAGGTGCGCCAAGATCTACGGCCATAATTATGTGGTAGCATTTGCAGAGGTGTAGGATACCATCTTCTTGAATATGGGAAATGTTGAAGTGAACGGTGGTATTGACAACAAAAGCGTGGATGGCTATTCTGAACCTACCACGCTGATATAAAGAAGGTTGGTATGGGATTATCACCTGAAGAAAAAAAGAAAATCTATGAGGAAGAGAGAGCGCGGATTGAGGCACGGGAAAAGATAGAGCGCGAGAAACTGACAGAGCTGGGAAGTACAAGCACAGGGCTGTCGCCAAATATTGCAGGACTATTGTGCTATGTTGGTGGATGGATAAGCGGCATCATTTTTCTCGTTTTAGAGCAGAGAAACAAATTTGTTCGTTTCCACGCGACGCAGTCAATTGTTGCCTTCGGCACCATCACAGTTGCCGGGATTGTACTCGGCTTGATACCGGTGGTCGGTGTTGCTTTCTCTTCAATCATAGGAATTATAGGGTTCATTGTTTGGATAATAATGATAGTCAAGGCTTCCAGTGGTGAGTGGTATAAACTGCCCTGGGCTGGTGATGCTGCTGAGAAGATGGTCGCTTCTTCAAGGGTAGCAGGTGAATACCCTGAACCTCCACCCCCAGAACCAACAGCAGAATCAGAGGCAGCAGCATCTACACCACCGCCCACTGCAGATTCAGGTAAACGAATCGAAGACAAAGTAGACGCTCATTTCAAAAGTAGAAGTGGGAGAATAGTGGCTTCCGCTTTTGCCGTCGCCTGGAGTATCGTTTTATTAATATTCTTCAACTTTTTTAATCAATACGTAGCCTATTATCAGTCGGAAACAGTGGGCGGCATTACTACGTGGACGAGATATCCGTTCTTTACGGAAGACGTCAGTCTATGGCTACCGATTCTGACAACAACTCTAATTATAACTATTATCGGTCACATTATTTTGATTATCCTTGATAGGTATGTACTGCATGAAATGATTCATATCGTTATAAATGCATTTTCACTTTGGACGGTTTTAACCCTTCTATCTATCTTTCCTTTCGACTTCAGTGTAATACCTAGCACTACTGCGGCTGAGGCCACTTATTTAGGCGTCAAAATATTCTTGATTTTTATTTCAGTTGTGGTAGGAATCGCACTACTGGTCAGGGTAATAAAGTTAATTGTTAATGTAGTCAGGGGAACTGCTACTTACGAGGAGCATATTTAACTAAAAGGAGGTGTGATATGAAGAAGGCAATAATAATAGTTGCAATAGTGGCAGCGGCAGCGATTATCTGTACCTTGTTAATTGTAAGGGGTTGGCCGGGAGGTCTGATTGGGTCCGGAAATCTCGAGACTGAAGAGTATGCTTTCAGTAATTTCACTAGAGTTGAGATCAGCAGCGCTTTTGAATTTGAAATTCAACAATCCAGCTCGTACAACATAAGTGTCACCGCGGACGATAATGTAATGGAGTACGTCCAGGTTTCTCAAGTCGGTCAGACTTTGAAGATAGGGCTCAGGACAGTCACATGGTTTGGGCCCGTAACTTTGAGGACTTCGGTGACTATGCCTGAGCTTCGCGGCCTGACTGTCTCTGGAGCATCGCGCGGTGATATTTACGACTTCAGTTCCACTGGGGATGTAGATATCACGGTATCTGGAGCCAGCAGGGTTAATGGTGACATCACAGCAGGCAATGTCGAGTTTGACATAAGTGGAGCAAGCACTATTCAGTTGGACGGGTCCGCTAACGACATGGTCGCTAGTGTGAGTGGTGCTAGCCGTTTGAATCTTGACGACTTCACAGTTAATAATGCCGATGTCAATTTTAGTGGTGCCAGCTCGGGAACTATAAACCTGGATGGCAGACTGGATGCTGACCTTAGCGGTGCATCAAGACTATCGTACATTGGCGAGCCTACAATGGGCACTATCAATACATCCGGTGCGTCTACACTTAGTAAGAAATAAAAACTTCACCGGTGCGACTGAGTCGGGGCAAATGGCTATCTATGCTTTTAGCACGGCATTCCGTCCAAGATTAAGCACAAACAGAATAAAGCTGACGACTGCAAGCACTATGAAAGCCATCGAGTATCCCGTGATGGCCCCGGTGTTCAGGCCGCTGAAAGTACGGATAATGAGGATTAGAGTAAAAATACCAAGTATCTGCCCGGCGATTGTAATAGGGTGAGCATGTCTTTTCCATCTCCATTTAGTCGGCCTGAACCGAAGGGTGCTCTGCACTTCATTAACTGCGCAGCCAATACCCCCGATAACGACCAGGACAATAAAGCTCGTTTGGCCGCCTCCGGCAAACGGGACTTTCATACCGGTTAGAACGGCAACGACGAAGAACACTGCCACCAATCCAAGCACTATTGAAAATACATTGTTCCAACGTGTGGTTGAGAATCGTGCCTTCATAGTATTCCTCCTTGCTATATTATTTAGTTATATTTTTGTGGGCTATTCTACTACCTCCGCTTAATCTGTCAAGAGATATATATGAACACTATTTGCGCTGGAGCCAGCGTGCACTTTAGGCATCTTTCGTAAGCATATCGTTATAAATGCAAGCTTCATATACTTTTTGACCACCTATAAAAAGGCAGTAAAAATTCAAAAAGTACCTAGTAAAAACTCTGTATTGTTCTGAAGCTAAAATAAACATCGGTCTGCTAAGCCCTTGGTTCGCTTAATCTGCCTTATTTACGCCTGAGAGGTAGTAGCTGGACATTGGAAGTTGCTATCAGGGAAATCCCAACAATCCCTATGACTGTGGAAATACCTGTGTTATTTTCTCCCAGGATATCGCCATCGAACATAAAAATAGCAGCTACTAATGCTACGACAACCCCTATTATCCATTGTGCGAAGAATGCTTTCTTCCGTTTATTGCTTATTCCTTCTAGCTTTACCTCTTTTCGCCTCCTCCAAACTAATAATGCTAACACTACCAATATAACACCAATAACAATAATCACAATCGGTATGCTATTGATCATCTTCAACACCTCCAATTATTGTTTTTCCAGCATACTAAGTTCCATCTCCCCAAGTTGTCAAGTGGACTGAATTTCTGGCAGCGGCCGAATTTGAACCACCTGGGATGGAAAGCCAGCCTCGAAAAGGGTTCATTTATCTGAGAAAACAGCTGCAATGCCAACAATCGCCAGTACTATCCCGATTCCCATTAGCACTAGTGGGAAGTAGCCACTGCCAGGATCTTTGCTGGACAGATATGCCAGGATAAAAAGCACTGTGCTAAGACCGAATGGTGCAATGATTCTAGCTACCTTCATTTGCCCTCCTTCCAAATCGGTTAGCCATTTAGATACCCCTGCTCTTGTTTTTGTCTTTTGACAAGTTTATATATTCCAAGAGCAACTAATAATGTGACGGCGATACCGGCTGACATATACGGATCCATCATTGCCGTGAATAATACAATGAGTGCTGCGGCAATAGCAAAGATGCTGTCCATTTTAGCTTTCGCTACATTCTTGATGAACCTTGCCAGACACATGAACACTCCCTTATCAATACTAGAATGAAGAAGTCCGAAAAAGGTTGCATTATTCCGTTCCATTTCATATATCCGCCAAGAAAAAGTCCCTGTTGGGAATTTACGAGTTGCTACGCTTGTAGAATTTGAGTAATGCCTTGGTCGGTTAGATAGGATGTATGCATATTGGTGGGAGTGGTTGGATTTGAACTAGTTAATGGGCGATGTACTTTTCCATTTCAATGAAGTCTACCTGCCCGATATGGGTATCCCTGACCGTCTTGTTAGTCTCTACAAAACCTGCTCTTTGATAGACCTTTATAGCGCGCTGGTTAAAAAGAGCAACTGCAAGTTTAATGGTGTGTTTAGTCAATTTGTACTGCAATATTGCATATCTTACACACTCCGATACAAATTCTTCACCTAGTCCTTGGCCAGCTAGGTCAGGTCTTAGACCTAATGATAGCCAGAATTCATCGTTTTCAGTATAAAAAGAGGCCCATCCTACCAATTCGTCATTTTCATTCAACACAGCCCTAATAGTATTCTGCCAGTTCTTAGCGTCCATAAATATCCTGAGGTCATCTTCATCTGCCGCCATATCGTAAAACGAATAGACATCATCATAGTGCCAATTGGAGATAATATCATTTGCATATTTCTCGTTCATAGGGATAAAAATATATTTCATTTCATACTCCAAATGCTTGTTTAATTGTAGTAGACATTGAACGTCACCTTCTCTTATTCGAGATGCGAGACGATATATGAGAATCGGCAGAAGGTCAATAAGGATATGAGACTATTTACAGGCTCGAAAACGATAGAGCTATCTCTCGAGTATTTCTTGTTCCAAGGCTAATTACTCGAACCTTTGAACAGCAATACCACCCCTATTATTAATGCGGCTATAGGAGATACGAGGTAGAGGATGAATTCAGTAGGCCCGAGAAGGTCTTTAAGCATCACGGCACCAACTATCCAGCCTAATGTGAAGACAATCCCCGAGAATCTGAAAGTGAAGAATAAAACGATTGATGCTAAAAAGCCCACAACTGTAAACAGAATAACTAGAAATGACGGTATGAGTCCCTCTTCAGCGAAAGCAGCTAATAGAGCGCTGATTATGATGCCACCTATGATACCTGTTACAGCTTCAACAAAACCTCGTTGAAAGTTCATCTTAGTACCTCCTCTTTGTTTTGATAATATATCTTAGCAGATGATTTGCAAGGAAAACAAGTCATAAAAGAAGTGGCAGCGGCTGATTGCTAGATCTCAATTATATATACCCAACAGCCACCAATACTCCAACAACGATAACAATTACTCCGACAATCTGGTGGAAACGATATATATTATCGCCCCATAGTATCTTTGAGCGAGCAACTATTAACCGATAGATAAAGAAATCGCTTTTTAATCTGCCGCAGACCAGTAAGAACAGGCCTGCCAAAACTATCAAAATACCCCATAGTAAGTGCATTCTCCCTCCCCTAACCAGTTATATGAAGGGTTATTCTGGACGCTTCGTCATTATTTAAATAACAATCCATCAAATGCTGATTTTGGGCATTTTAACCCAGTGGCTACGCAAAAAGACTAAACAAATAAACAAATGGCAGCGGGTGGATTTGAACCACCGACCAAAGGCTTATGAGTCCTCTGCTCTACCCCTGAGCTACGCTGCCCGAAAATAGTTTAGCATTGGCTAGAGGAGACGGTCAAATTAGGGGACACAATGACAAGGAGAATTTGAGCAGTTATAATCTAATGCGGCGATGTCAAGCTGTACAGGAGGCGTAGATTGAGAGAGCCGTTTGCGAAATTCGTAGAAGGCGAGCTGGGGGCTGGTGTTTTGCTTACCACCTGTGGCTTGCCGGGCACCTGGAAAACTGAGACGAGTGAGGAGATTTCCAGGATTAAGGGCTACCCTATCCTGCGGTCCGACCTGATTAGACTGGAAGTGCTGAAAGGCGAGAACATATTCGATGAGAAAGTCGCCTCGGATATGAGCAAACGAACGATGGTCTATGATGAGACGTTCCGGCGGGCAGACGAGGCCTTGAATAAGGACGATAGTGTAATACTCGATGCCACCTTCCTCACCCAATCGTTGAGAAGACGGGCTGCTGAGGTAGCGGCCAAGCATAATAAGACATTCGTTATCCTGCAGACTCATTGCCCGCAAGAGATAGCCATCGCCCGGATATTAAGACGTACCCAGGAGGACTACGAATCGAATGCCCTCACCGAGCAGGCCTACCTCAACAATAAGAAGAAGTTCGAAGAGGTGGATGTGGACGACCTGAAGCGATTGTATCCCGGACTCAATATCATCCACCTGACAGTTGATACCGAGCACGACCCGCCCGAAGATTGGTATATCATCGGCATGGAAAAGAAATAGAAGTGAAAATCAATCTGAGGTGTGAAGGAATCCTTTCCTTCACAAGTTCAAGTTGTAGCAGAGGGAATGGATACTCTGTCCTCAAAATGAGGTATTATCCACATCTTAAGGGCATGGTTTATGGCACCATACAAATCATTCCCTGAAAAAGAGCACCTCTATTTTGTGACTAGCTCAATTGTTGGTCACAAATACCTTTTTCACAAGCCCGAGTATGCTCAAATCATTCTTGATAGCTTGAGCTTCCTGCGAAGTCAGAGGAGAATTAAGCTTTATGCTTTTGTAATAATGCCTAACCATTTCCACTTGATTATCAAAGTACTTGGTGCTTCTAATATCTCGAAATTAGCCCACGACCTCAAACTATTTACAGCAAATCAAATTATTAAGAGGTTGCAGACAAATAGAGAATTGCATTTGCTGGATTATTTTAAGCAGCAAGCCAAGGGCATTAAAAAACAGAAGCACAAAGTTTGGGAAACTGGATTTTGGGACAAAAACATCTTTTCGGAAAAATTTCTGCAAGAAAAGATGGAATACATTCACAACAACCCAATCAATAAGAACTGGTGTCTAGTTGAAGAGAGGTCAGAGTACCCTTTTTCCAGCGCCCGGTTTTATGACAAAGGAAAAGAGGCCATTGTTGATATTGATGATGTCCGAGAACTCGTGTGCTAATATGCTGGCGGGAATCCTTTCCCGCCAGCCTCAAAAGGGTGACTTATTATTAAGGGTAGAATGAAGATAGATTTGCACATCCATACCAAGACCGGCTCGGATGGCAATCTCCCTATTGAAGAGGTTTTCCAAGAAGCCAAAAATAGAAACATCGATTTAATCTCGATAACTGACCACGATTCTATAGACTGCCAGGAAAGAGCTATCGCCCTGGCGAGAAAGCACGGCATGTCTTACATCACAGGGGTGGAATTAAACGTGACTTTCCATTATCCTGAGGGCAATAAAGATGTTTCCCTGGATTTCCTGGGATACGGGTATGACATCGGCAATCAAGAGCTAAAGAGCAAGCTTCAATTGATAAAAGAACACAGGAAAGGAAGGGCGCGCCAGATTTTAGAAAACCTGAACGTTGAGTTCGATAAAGAGGGTATTGAAAGATCTACCGAGGAAGACCTCAGGAAAATAGAGGATAGTGTAGACGGCGTGTTCGGGCGACCCCATATAGCGAACTACCTAAAGGAAAAGGGCATTGTAAAGGATAAGCAAGAGGCCTTCGATAAATATCTGGTCAAGTGCGATGTCCCCAAGTACCCACTCTCTCTGGCTGAAGCATCAAAGCTGATCAGGAACGCCGGCGGTATGCTGGTACACGCCCACCCCAATGACCCCAACGGAACATCCCTGGCAAGCATAACTCATGATTTGGACGAGCAAACGAGGGTCATAGAAAAATATATGCTAAAATACATCGATGGTGTCGAGTGCTGGCATACGAGACATGACGAAAAAACCACAGCACACTATATTGAATTTGCCAGAAAGCACAATATGCTCATGACCGGCGGCAGTGATTGTCATCAAAAACCGCTTCTTATGGGCACATTGGATATACCTGATTGGGTTGCTGAACAGTTCAGCTAATGCAATTTTCAAGGAGCCAAAAAGATGAAGAACTATGACATTAAAGACTCTTCCCTAGCCCGAGAGGGCAAACTTCGCATTGACTGGGCTGACAAGGAAATGCCAGTCGTCAGGCGAATAAGGACAAGATTCCGCAAAGAAAGACCCCTGGCGGGAGTACGTATTTCTGCTTGCCTCCATATCACCACAGAAACAGCCAATTTAGCTCTGGCTTTGAAAGCAGGTGGGGCTGAAGTAGTCCTGTGTGCCTCCAATCCTTTGAGTACCCAGGACGATGTAGCTGCTGCCCTGGTGGACTATGGCATTCCCGTCAACGCCATAAAGGGAGAGGATAATAAGACTTACTACAAACATATCATAACCGCCCTGAAACATGAGCCACAGATTACTATGGACGATGGGGCAGACCTGGTTTCCACCCTTCATAAAGACTACACCAAACTGGCTGCTAACGTCATTGGCGGCACCGAGGAAACCACCACGGGAGTCATCAGGCTGAGGAACATGGCCAGGGATGGCAAGTTGATTTATCCTATTGTCGCCGTGAACGATGCACAAACTAAACATTTATTTGACAATAAATATGGAACGGGACAAAGCGCAATTGATGGCATCACCAGGGCTACCAATATACTCTGGGCGGGGAGGAAAGTGGTTGTTTGTGGCTATGGCTGGTGTGGCAGGGGAATAGCCAGGCGGGCTCAAGGGCTAGGAGCGCACATTATCATCACCGAGGTGCAGCCTATCCCGGCTCTGGAAGCGGCCATGGATGGCTATCAGGTGATGCCTCTGATCAAGGCGTGTGAGATAGGAGAGGTCTTCATCACCGCCACGGGCGATATGAACGTCATTGATAAGGCACACATTTCGAGGATGAAAGACGGGGCTATTCTGGCCAATAGCGGCCACTTCAACGTAGAAATAAATATCGCAGCCCTGGAAAGCCTGGCCAAATCGAAGAAGCGAATACGTTCTTCCGTTGATGAGTACACTTTGGGCGATGGACGGCGTATCTATCTGCTAGGCGAGGGCAGGTTAATCAATCTAGCCGCTGCCGAGGGACACCCGGCTAGCGTTATGGACATGAGCTTTGCCAACCAGGCTCTATGTCTAGAATATCTCACCAAGATGAAGGGAAAACTTAAGCCTGCGGTCTATCCTGTACCTGAAGAAATTGACCAGGAGGTAGGTAAACTGAAGCTCGCCTCTATGAATATCGCCATTGATTCTCTGACCAGGGAGCAGAAAAAATACCTGGAAAGCTGGGAAGAAGGAACATAGAAAGGAGTAAGAATGCCGAATAGCTTTAACCAGTCGGATTCCTATTTAGCCACTGCGGAGTGCGTCACCGAGGGACATCCTGATAAGCTGTGCGACCAGATTTCAGACGCTATCCTCGACGCCATGCTGGAACAGGACCCCTTTGCCCATGTAGCCTGCGAAGTCTCTGTGGCCATGGGCATGGTCATAGTTCTTGGTGAGGTTACCTGCAAGGGTTACGTGGAGATTCCGGACATCGTGCGCCAAGTAATCAAAGAGGCAGGCTATACCAAACCTGAATATGGCTTTGATTATCGGACCTGTGGAATCATGGTTTCCCTCAAGGGACAGTCAAGCGACATTGCTGCCGGAGTTGATCAATCTTTGGAAACAAGAACAGGAGAGGCAACCGACGAAGTCTTAGACAAAACCGGCGCCGGTGACCAGGGAATGATGGTTGGCTTTGCCTGTAGAGAAACACCTGAGCTCATGCCTTTGCCTGTTGCACTGGCGCACAAGCTATGCCGGCGCTTGGCTCAGGTAAGAAAAGAGGGGATCGTGCCTTATCTGAGGCCCGATGGTAAGTCCCAGGTGACTATAGAATACACCCGTGGCATACCCAAGAGGGTGGTCTGTGTTGTTATCGGTGCTCATCACGACCCGGGAGTGGAACGTAAAATTATGGAGCATGACCTTATAGAGCAGGCGATTAAGAAGGTCATTCCTGCCAACTTGCTGGATAACGAGACTGAATACTACATCAACAGCGCCGGCCAGTTTGTCATCGGTGGGCCGGTGAGCGACACCGGTTTCACCGGGCGCAAAATCATTGCCGATACTTACGGCAGTGCCTGTGGACATGGTGGAGGCTCTTTTTCAGGCAAAGACCCTACTAAGGTAGACCGCTCCGCTGCTTATATGGCTAGATATGTTGCCAAGAATATTGTAGCTGCCGGACTTGCTGATTACCTCGAGCTTCAGGTTGCCTATACTATCGGAAAAGCTTATCCCCTGTCATTATCCATCGAGACATTCAGCACAGGACAGGTCCCTGATGAAGTCATATCAAATCTCGTCAACAAGCATTTCGACTTCCGTCCCGAGGCTATCATAAGGACTTTGGACCTGCGCCGGTCTATTTACCGCCAAACTGCTACTTATGGACACTTCGGCAGAGAAGACCTCGACTTTCCCTGGGAGAGAACGGATAAGGCCGAAATCCTAAGAAAAGAAGCGGGCCTGCAATAGCCCAGACCACAGGACGGAGTCAAGACCCCCCGCAGGACCATGTCCTGCCTTAATAATTCATCAGTTCGTGCATTGCTAAGATTACGTATGTTTGAGCATAATGTGGTACATAATGTGGTATAATTGGAAGGCTAACCTAGAACCTCAATGGGCACCTGAGTGATCGGGAGTGAACCAGTGTGGACAAAGCTGTTATAGCGTGCCTCTATCTTAACTGCTCGGAGGCGGACTTTGTGTTTTTGTATTTGGCGAGATGAGGTCACATGAGTTTGATACAGGTGGATGATTTAGCCAAAAGTTATGGCAGGGTGGTTGCTGTGGATGGGCTCTCTTTGAGGGTGGAGGAGGGCAGCATTATGGGGCTCATAGGTCCCAACGGCGCTGGAAAAACCACCGCAATAAAGATAATCTTGGGCTTGCTTAAGCAGGATAGGGGGTTTGTCAGGGTTTTTGACGAGGAACCATGGGACAACCCGGATATCAAACCGAAGATAGGAGTAATCTATGAAAGAGCCTACTTCCCATCCCGTCATAAGGTATTCGACTACCTGAAGAGGGTGTGTAGGATCTTTGGCAAACCTGAGTCCCGAGCCCGTGAAGTTTTAGCTTTGACGAGACTTGAGGATGCCCATGACAGAACCATAAAAGCGTTGTCGGCCGGGATGCTCCAAAAGTTCGCCGTAGCCCATGCCCTGATCAAAGAGCCGCGTCTCATCATTGCTGATGAACCTACATCAAACCTTGACCCTGAGGCCAGGAGAGAGTTGTTAGATTTAATCCTGAAACTTCACCGCGACGAAAATGTAACTTTTCTCATCTCCTCGCACGTACTTCCTGAGTTGAGCAGAGTTTGTGAATCCGTGGCGATAATTAATGAGGGCAAGGTCTGGGCCGCGGGAAGCTTGACGGAACTTTCGGAGAAGCTTGGAACCAGAACTACGAGGATAGCTACTGATAATCCTGAGGCGCTTGGAGAGCTGGTAAGAAAACTGGAATATGTTAACCGGGTGGAAGTAGATAGCAGGGGAGTTTCTGTAGGTGTGCTTGCCGGCGAAGATGAAAGGCTTTACGAAGACGTTCCCAGACTTGCTAAGAAAGCAGAGGCCAAAATTGTGGGAATAGAGACCGGAACTGCTTCCCTTGAAGAACTCTTTAGACTGGCCGTTAAGTCCGGACAAGGAGAAGGTCATAGATGGGAAAAGGCCGACCATTCTTAGAAATCTTCACCTATGCCCTCGATGAAGATTACAGGTTCCCGATCCTGGAGATTTTTGCTTTCCTTTTCGCACTGGGGACATTTGTCTTCGCGGATTTTGCGTTGTTATACGGCCAGACTGGAGAAGCCCTCGCGTACAGCTTGGTTAGCACTTTATGTGGATTTCCGCTTTTGTTCATCTTTGTGGTCTTAATTCTAAAGAACGTGGCCTACGGTCTGGGTGGCGATTTGGACAAAGGTGTGATGCAAACCCTGTTCTCATATCCTTTGAAGAGGCGATACATTCTCACGGCAAAACTTCTCTCAGGTTTAGGCATAGCGTTGCTCTTATTCTTGGGAATCCAGATTTTTGGTCTCTTTCTGTTAGCCCCGAATGTCATTCTCACCTATCCCGGCACGGTTTTCTTGACCTATGCTGCTAATCTCTGTAGCCCGGCACTTTTGCTGGCTGGTCTCGTGCTGCTTTTGACTTTACGACTGAAACGAGGGGGACTCGCTGTCGTCATCGGATTCGTTCTTTTCCTTGCGGGGTTGGTAGTCTCTGGATTGGTGACCTCCATCGCTTACGGAACAGGCTCCGATGTGGCCCTAAAAATCTGGGCTGTAATCAACCCTAACTCAGCTCTCCAGTATTATCATATGGGCGCAGTAGGTTTTCCCTCTGAAACTTGGGTTCCGAGCTTTTCCGAGGTCCTCATTTACTTGGGGGCAGGATACCTGATCGTGGCTGCGATTTTCACCGCTGGATACATCTACTTCGAGAGGAGATTGGAAATATGAGGTGGATAACTCTGCTGGGGAGAATAGGCACCGTAATTTTAGCGATAGGCTTAGCTCTCCTCATCGCCTGGCTCATCCCCTCAGGTAGCGGATCTTGGTCTGGGTGGAGTCAGCCTATCGAGCCTGAACAATATATAATTGAGAGGTTAGGGGTTTATTCGCCTCAAACTGGATTTCAAATCTCCGTGGAGTCTACCGATAACATCCGCGTTTATCTCCTCGGAGTAAACTCAGTTGAACTCGATAACTGGAGAACATCGGTTAGGGAGGCATATCCTGATTTAGATGATATGTGGATTAGAATCTTTACCGTGCCGCTGATTTTTGTTAGGGAAGCATATCCCGATTTAGATGATCCTCAAATCGAGGATATCATGGATATCGTGTGGAACGTATCCGTCTTAGACAAGGGTCTGCAAACACACCCTGAGATTATCTTGTGGGACCCGCCTCCGAGCAGCTCGTTTTCCCACGAGTTGTTTCCAGCGGATACCCTTGACATCATGGCCGTAGTTGCCAATCCATCCTCTAATACGGTGGAAGTCGAAACGAGGATAACGGATTTAACAGCGCTCGCACCAAAAGAGAGGGTTATCCTCCCAGCCATATTGCTCATTTCAATAGGCATTGCGTTAGCCATTCCATGGTTAATCTCGAGAAAAGTAAAAAAGAGCACCTTCTGATAGAGGGCAACTTTCGTCTTGGGTACCGTAAAGACATTAGGTTTGCGACGCCCCATTTACCGCCAAACTGCTACCTATGGACACTTTGGGAGGGAAGACCTCGACCTTCCCTGGGAGAGAACGGATAAGGCCGAAATCCTAAGAAAAGAAGCAGGCTTGTAGAAGTCCCAACCATCCTCACCAGCCGTGTTGAAGTTACCAGTAGGGGGGCAAGGAGATTTGGGTAATGATAATCCAGCTTCTCAAACCTGGTGTGTTCTACCACAATGTGGGCACTTGATTTGTGGGTCTTTGAAGCGAGGTGGCACCCGTAACTTGGCACCGCAGTCACATGTGATGGTGTTGTAGTTGCTCAGCCGCCACATTACATCTGAGGTCTCGCGAGCCTGCTGTACCTCATTTAGTTCACCTGCTTCACCCTCCAGTCTTGTTGTTGCTATCGGGACTGTTGCGGCGGCAAGACTGGCGGCGGGTATAACCCCTTTACCTCCATGGACCTGGCGGTAAACCTGGTCATAATCGTTAAAGGAAGCACCGGCCATGGCACGCAGGATGCGTATCCTCTCTGATATAGGGGGGTGGGTGCCGGTGAGATCGCTGGCTTTCAAGCCTTTCTTGCGGAAAGGATTGACGATATACATAGGGGCTGTGGCCTTATTGGCTGATTTCAATTGCCCCGTTGAGGCACCCAGCTTTTCCAGGGCTGAGGCCAGTCCTTCAGGGTATCTGGTGTAGAGGGCCGCCGAGGCATCTGCCAGGTATTCTCTCTTCCGAGAGATGGCGAAGTAGATAAGCTGCGCAAAAATCGGCGCCAGTATCATAAATACAAGTCCCACGATCAGAATTATTAACTGAGCTCCCCCACCGCCTCCTGATGATGAGCTTCTTCTTGACCCGGCGCCGCCAAAAATCAGGAAGCGCGATCCGTACCAGGCCAGGATGACGATGGTGCCGAGCAGGACACCGCACATCGCCATGAGCAGTACATCCTGGTTCTTGATATGGGATATCTCGTGGCCAATGACCCCCTGCAATTCGTCGCGGTTCAGTTTTTGTAGCAGTCCCGAGGTGATAGCTACGGATGCCTTATTGGGGTTACGACCGGTGGCGAAGGCATTCAGTGCTGGGTCGTCAATGATGTATATGTCAGGCATCTTCTCCAGGCCGGAGGCAATCTTCATCTCCTCAACCACATTGTACAGACGGGGGTGGTCATCACGACTAATTTTCTTCGCCCTCGACATGCCGAGCAGTATACTATCACCCTGGAAATAGGCAGCCAGACTCAAGATCACCCATAATAATATGGCGATGACCAAGCCCGTGATAGCGCTATCGAAGTACAGGCCCAGGAAATAGCCGATGAGGATCAGCAGTGCTCCCATGCCTATTGTCAGCACTACCGACCTTATCTGGTTAGACCTAATCTGTTCCCACACAGTTGAGCTATCCGCTTACTGAGTGAAACTCACCTTGGGCGCTTCTCTTTCGGCGGCTAGAGTAACCTCGAAGAATTCGCCAGCCTTAAACCTGAACATGCTGGCTACAATGTTGGATGGAAACATGTGCGTCTTGTTGTTGAACTTCAGAACTGAATCATTGTAGAACTGGCGGGAAAAGCTTATCTTGTTCTCGGTTGAGGTAAGCTCCTCCTGAAGTGCCAGAAAGTTCTGATTGGCTTTCAGATCGGGGTAGCGTTCCACTACAACCAGCAAACGGGATAGGGCTGAACTCAGCTCACCTTCGGCCTTGGCTCGCTCGCCGGCTCCAGCAGATGACGCTTGCTGGGCAATATTGCGGGCTTTGGTCACCGCTTCCAGGGTTTCCCGCTCGTGTTTCATATACCCCTTGACGGTTTCCATCAGGTTGGGAATCAGGTCATAGCGTCGTTTCAGCTGGACGTCAATCTGCGCCCAGGCGTTCTTGACTTGATTACGAAACCTGACCAGGCCGTTGTAGTTAGCCCATAAGAATATCCCAACAACCACGACAATGACACCGATAATAATACCTGGAATCATACTAAACCTCCTTTAACTATTATTCTCCGAGTATCGCTTAATCGCCATTGCTATTCTGTCCTGAGGCTCCGAATACTTCTTCTAAGAAACCGACGACCTGTCCCCTGGAATCATGTTTTGGCGGATGTTCCCCATCCAGACGTCGTATCAGTTGACCGACCTCACCCCCGTCAAACCACAATCCATGTTTATCACGGCATATGTCGATGAGGGTTTCAGGCTGTCCGCCTATCGCTGTTTTTTTCATTTTATGGCCACAGATGGGGCAATTCCGTTTCTTTTCTGATGAAGGGGCTTCCTGAGAGTTGAAGATGCCATCAAAGAACGCCTTTGGCTCTTCAAGACCCTGCGACTTAAGCAAAAGCCCAAGCTCTCCAGAGTCAAACCACACCCCCTTGCAGCTATTACAATAATCAAGCTCAATATTGTGATACTCAACGACCAGCATATCGTATTTACAAACAGGGCATATCATCGCTTTCAGACCTCATCTCAGGCAGTCTCAATAGTGTAGATATCTTCGGAAGTCATGTCAAGGTTGTTGTTGTATGAGCTTGGAATAATACCGGTGAGGTAAATGCATTGAGAATTAGGTCTTAGCCCTTCGGCGTCTTCTGAGCCAGATTACCAAAGGTGGCACCCAGGCCCAGCAGAAAATGCCAAGCCAGATGAGCACGGTGGCCAACCCTCTGCCAAATGTTGTCAGTCCACGCACTGCCGATTGCAAAGCAGCGGAGGCGCTCCAGGGTTCAGCCAATCCCTGTGTTTCCTGCAAGTTTACTTCAATAAGTGATGTCTCTGAGGTTTGCTCCAAATACTTTATGTGGCCTTCAATTTGCTCAATTTGCCCTCTCACACTGGAAAGCTCTTTCTGCACCTTCAACATGTCCTCTACCGTCTCTGCCTTCTCCAGCAAGGCCAGATACTGGGCTTCGGTCGCCAGAAGGTTGCTTAGCTGAGCTTCCAGGTCAACATATTCCTCAGTTACATCCTCTGCCGTGGTAGTCTCGTAGGGCACGGCTACAGCCAACTGGCGCAGTCTGACAAAAGCCTCTTCAAATTTTTCAACAGGAATGCGAATGGTAATGTGACCGGAGACCCCCCGTTCATATTCATGCTTATATGAGGAAACTACATAGCCGTTGAGCTCGTCAGCCATTTCAGCAACTTCATCCATAGTCTCCGCTATATCTTCCACCTCCAAAGTTATGGAGCCTTCCTTTACGATTTTGCGGTCTTCCGTTGAGTCTCCAGGAATCTCCCCTTCACCTTGCCCTCCTTCACTACGTTCAGATTCTTCCTGTGGCGGTGCTACTGAGGGCGAAGCACCGCAGCCGCTTATTAGCACTAACCCCAGAATTAACAGTATTGGAATTGAAACTCTGAGTAGCTTACTAATTTTTGCCCCCTTCTATTACTGTAAATGCAGAAGGCCCCGAAAGGTTGCATTATCTAACCCAAAAAGTCTTTCGACCTTTATTCCAGCAACCCCCCAAAAGCAACTCAGCAATATTATAACATGGTAAGCTGGAATCTTGAGGGAGGTTTAAACAACCTCTATCTCTATGTCGTCCGCGCTCTTCGCCGGTTTCTTCAAATCAACCAGGGCTATGGTGCGCTCCGAAATGTAATGGCGATAAGCTGAAGAGGTGAATATGGTGAGGCACCTTTTGCCATACATGGTGGGGGGAGCATCCGGCTGGTGAGACCTTATCAAGACATTCTTGCCCAGGCGGGACATGATTTCGTTGAACCAGCCTCGCCCGAATTGAGGTCTCCCGGTGTAGGGATCGATTCCCAGAGACTTTCCCACCCTTTCCTGCCAGTCTCCCCAGGTTATCTGATGCCATTCGGCACTACCTGGCTTTATCCGGGCTATATCTTCCAAACGCGACACACCGGGAAGTGCTCCATGCAGAGCAATGATTCCATTTGGCGTAGACACTGCAAGCGGCAGCTTGGAAAGGACCTCACCATATCGCTGGCGAAGCTCGGTATCCAGTGCCTCCCAGAAGTCGGCGGGGTGGAAGCTACCCATGGCATAGCCCTCGTGATTTCCCATAAGCAGGTGAAGGGAATCGGGGTGCTCAGATTTCTGTTCAAGCAAGAAGTTGATGTTCTCTAGGGAAGCTGGTCCCCGGTCAACATAGTCTCCCAAAAAAACCAGCTTGTTCTCCGGCTTGAGATACCTGCGGATAATTTTCTGCGTGGCTTCGAGGTCACCATGGGTATCGCCAACGAAAATAACCCTGCCGGATTCCAGCTGTATCAACTTTGGTTCCGAGGCAAACTTCTTCTCTGCCCAGTTGAGCAACTCTTTTATTTTCTCTCTGGTCATACTACAAAGCCTGCCGGTTCGAAGAAGTATACACTTTCATCAGCATAGATGTTTTTCGTGGTAAAAAGCAACACTTGCTCTGGAAAGCCTCCCCATAATTGTTTTTGCTTGAATGCTTTTGATATGATGCGAGTATGAAAGCAGGCCTGGTTTATGACCCAATCTATCTGGAACATGATACCGGCGACCACGTAGAGAATTCTCGCAGGCTGGTAGATGCGATGTCCTATTTGAAAGAGACGGGAATTAAGGAGAAACTCATCTCTCTGCCTGCGCGCCCCGCCTTGCTAGAAGAACTGGAGATGATACATGCGCCGGAGTATATCTCCCATGTTAACAGTAAAGCAGAAAACGGTGGTGGTTGGCTGGACCCTGATACAGTAATGTCTCCGAAATCCTACGAAGCAGCCCTATATGCTACCGGTGGACTCCTGGTGGCTGTAGAAGGGGTGATGAAGAAAGAAGTGGATAACGCCTTTGCTGTAGTCAGACCACCAGGGCATCACGCTGTTCAAAGTCGAGCAATGGGCTTTTGTATTTTCAATAATGTGGCCATCGCCGCTAAATTTGCGCTAAGCAAGTTCAGTCTCAAGCGCATTCTTATCGCTGATTTCGATGTCCATCATGGCAATGGGACACAGGATGCCTTTTATGCTGACCCAAAAGTCCTTTACTTCTCCACCCACCAGTATCCCTTCTATCCCGGGACAGGGTGGATGGATGAGACTGGAACAGGCGAAGGAGAAGGCACTACGGTGAATTTTCCTATGGCTGCCGGCTGGGGTGATGAGGAATACTTGCGAGCTTTCAATGAGGTCCTGGTTCCGATCGCCCGGAGATTTCAACCGCGGCTCATTCTGGTTTCTGCTGGCTTCGATGCTCACTGGGCTGATCAACTAGCTATGATGAGGGTAACTGTCAAGGGTTTTGCTCAAATGGCGCTGATATTGAAGGAACTGGCTGCCGAACTATGCCAGGGACGTCTCGTTTTCACTTTGGAAGGTGGCTATAACCTTCGCGTGGTTGCTTCTTCCACAAAGGCTGTCTTTGATGTGCTTCTAGGTACTAGGGAGATAGAAGACCCTTTGGGAAAAGCATCAATGGCAAGAAAGCCCGAGGGATTTGACGAGCATATCGAGGCAATAAAAAGAATACACCATGTTGGCTGAAGACAGCTCTCGGCTTATGGCTATTGCGCTGCTTTCTTAGCCCAGGGCAGCAGCGCACTCCAGTCCCCTTTTTCCCATACCACGAGGAGCGGGCCGGCGATGCACACCGAGCTGTAGGTGCCGATGATAACGCCGAGGAGCAAGACCAGGACGAAATAGTGTATGGTGGCTCCGCCAAAAAGGAACAAGGCTAGGAGCACAAAAAGGGTGGTCAGGGCAGTATTCAGACACCTCGCCAGAGTGTCTATGAGGCTATCGTTTACCGTCTCGCCGAAATCAGGTCTAACGTGCCTTGATACATTCTCCCGAATGCGGTCGAAGACAACCACGATATTATTGACGCTGTAACCTACAATTGTAAGCAGTCCGGTGATAAACAGGGCATCAATCTCCACCCCAGCAAGCCAACCCAGGAAGGAGAAAATGCCTACTATTATGAACACATTGTGGATAAGGGCGATGACGGCACAACTGCCCCAACGAAAAGGCTTGGGCATGCGGCGAAACGCCCAGACAATGTAGAACAGCATCGCTATAGATGCTACAATTATGGCAATGAGAGCACTGCGTGCTGTTGCTGCTCCTACTGTTGCGGAAGCCAGGTAATAATCAGTTACTTCAACCTGAGAATTCAATTCTGCGCCGAGTTCCTGCGCCAGCGCCGTTGCCTCATCTGAGGTTATGTCCCTGGTATGGATGATGAAATTTCCCTCGCCGGCATTCTGAATAGTTGCCTCGTCGTATCCCAGCCTAGATATCTGCTCCCGCAGCTGGCCTTGCTCCACCGCTGGGCTGAATTGAAGAGTCATGGATGTGCCACCGGCAAAATCGGGCCCCAATCGCAGAGGAGTTCCAAGCTGTATCTGAGAGATGACTAGAGAAGCTATTCCAACAATTACAAGTATCCAGGAAATCAAGAAAAACCACCGCTTCTTGCCAACGAAATCTATCATTTCGCATTCCTCGCTGTCTGAACTGATGTTACTCCGTAAGCTGCTGGGTTTGTGACTACCTGGCTGCCTATAATCAGGCGGAGGAAGGTTCTGGTAACGGTGATGGCGGTGAACATGGATAACGCCACACCAATAAACAAAATCAGCGCGAAGCCTCGGACCATAAAAGCACCCAGCGTACCGCCGAGCCAGAACAGAACGATGCAAGCGATGAAAGTCGTGATGTTGCTATCCCTGATAGCTGTCCACGCGCGGTTGAATCCAGCCTCAACAGCAGCCGCTAAGGTGCGTCCCCCTCGCAATTCCTCCTTCATGCGCTCAAAGATAAGGACGTTGGCATCTACAGCCATGCCTAGAGAGACAATAAAACCAGCGAGGCCAGGCAAAGTGAGGGTTATGGGGACAATCTTGAAAATGGCTAGAAGCACGACTCCATAAACCCCTAAACTAAGGCAAGCCACTAAGCCGGGCAGCCGATAATAGACAAGCATAAATATTAGCAATAGCACTATCCCAATCCCTGCTGCCGTTACGCTCTTCCTGATAGAATCGGCACCTAACGTAGCATCTACAGTTCGTTCGTACAGTGGAATGCTAGGTTCAAATTCTCCGTTCTGCCACCTCCCTAATGGGACGTCAATACGCCCGGCATTGAGCAAGTCTTTCAGTACGGTGGCATCAGCAAGGCTCAGCCCTTCAATCTGTCCCCTGTCTTCTATCACCGCCTGGACTACGGGGGCGATAATGTGTCCATCTTCCCCTCGAAGTGGCTCATCGCCAAGGTAAATAGCCAATTGTTTGTTAAGAAGGCGGGTTGTGATTTGTTCGGAAAGTTGGGCTCCTATTTCGTCCCATTCGAACACCAAAAAAGGTTTGCCATATTGGTCGACGGAAATGTCGGTGTTCTGTTTGAAATATCTGCTGGTGAGGGTCAGTGTCTCGTTATTGACTGTTCCGGTAGCAGGAGTCCAATTTCCTGCAGCATCCTGCTCCCGGAATTCGAGTATGGTGAAGAGTCCGACCGTCTCCTTGGCTTTCTCAATGTCAGCGATGCCAGGCAGTTGGATGACAATGTTGTATTCCCCTTCGTGTTTCTGTATTTCGACGACTGGCTCAGTTATGCCCAGAGCATTGATACGCCTTTCTATGACCCCCTTCACACCTTCCATAACGTCATCGGCCGTGCCGGGCTCGATATTGCCGAGATCAGCCTGATAGACCAGGTAGCTACCACCGGCTAGGTCAAGCCCCAGCCTCAGTCCTTCTCTGCCTAAGACATTCCTATCCAACGGGACTGCGGACCACAAAGCGAAGCCGGACAAAACCAGGATGAAAATCAGTAGATAAACCGTTCCTCTTCTCAATTTAGTCAACCTTTGCGTTAGGGATTGTCTCTACTCCGTATTTCCCGGATTTTTGGGCAACCTTTGTGTGCTGCTTGTTCACAGTTGATAACTCCCTTTGCACCAAGGATAATGCTTCTTCTCTAGTGCTTAACTCGCCGCCAGCATGAGCCTCGTTGACCATGCCCAGGAGTTTGCCGATGAGCGGTCCTGGTGCTAAGTCAAATGTGTCCATTATATCATCGCCATCAATGACTTTCACCGGCAGGATTTTGACCTGCTGCTTGTCATGCTCTGCCAATATATAGTTTACCAATTGGCAATGTTTTCTCCATTCCTCCATAGATGCCAGGGGCCCGCGGCTGGCCAGATAATCGGCCAAAGCCAGGAGTAGGATATCAATACCGGCCTCGCCGGTATCCCGAAAGTAGCGATAAATTGCCCGTTGAGTGGGCAATTCATCAGCTGCCATCTGAACTGGACGGAGGTGATGATAGACAAGGCTTTCCACTAGGCTTATTTCCCGCTTGCTGAACCGCAACCGTTCCAAAATGCGCGCAGTTATGGCTGCCCCTTCTTTGGTGTGCCCCAAGAATCTGGCTCTGCCCGTTTCATCAATAGACTTTGTCCTTGGTTTGGCAATATCATGAAATAACGCACCTAACTTGAGTAGAACCTTATGGTTACTTCCGCTGGAAACTTCCTGGGACAAGTGCCTTTCTATTGCGTTGGACCACGGAACAGTAGACAGCATATCTTCGTTGCTGTACTCCCAGTCGCTTTCTCTAAAAAGGAATTCCACCGCTGCTACGGTCTGTAAGGAATGGTCGAAGACATCCCAGAAGTGCACCGTTGGTTGTTCTACCCCCTTGCTCTCGGCTAACTCGGGGATTAGAGCGAGCAGCAGGCCGAGTTTATCTAGGTATCGCAGGTAGTAAGCCGCTCGGGGCAGGGTGAGCAAACGAAGCAACTCTTCTCTAACCCTCTCCCCCGCGACTTCGATGATAGCCTGGGAATAGCGGCGGATTAAAGACTCTGTGTCCGGCTCTATAGTGAAGTCGAGGTCAGCAGCCAGCCTTACTGCCCGCAAGAGTCTGGCGGCGTCGGCTTCAAATATCTGCTCGCTTACCTTTCGCACTATTTTGCCCCTCAAATCCTCCTTACCGGAAAAGGGGTCGATAAGCTTCAGGGCAGGCCGCTTTCCAGCCGCAGCAGCAGCCGATTTTCGGGACCTCATCTTGGTGGCCGTCCAGGCAGCGGCAAATTGGCTGAGTTCCACAGCCATAGCATTTATGGTGAAATCGCGGCGGGCAAGATCAGATTTAATATCCCCCCTGAAAGCAGAAAAATCGAAATGCCACTCTATACCACGTAATTCCTGGTCTCGTGCAGTCTTTCCTGGCTGCTCGTTTTCAATCACCACCACCCTAGCTACATTGTTGACATCATCGAGGAGCACAAATGTGCCCCCTATTTCTCTGGCTATCTTGCGGGCTATGCTTATGGCATCACCGCTTACAGCAATATCTATATCGTTGGTCTCTCTTTTCAAAAGCCGGTCACGGATGAAGCCACCAACAATATAGCTTTGCTTCTTCTGGATAGCTAGCAGTTGAGATATCTTGGGGAGGATGGCAGACAAGCCGGCACTTCTTATAGAGGACATAACAGGGCATTATAGTTTGGATAGCCCGAATTGTAAAGGTCTGTTCAGTTTCCCGGAGCCGTTATCTTAGCTTGTCAATTGGAGTACATTTCATCAGAATAACGTCTGCCAGTGAGGGAAAAGGTCGGCCTAATTTATCTAATGTCTTCAGAAGAGCGTAAGAAACAGAATGGGGAAGTCTGGAAAGAAGACTACCCCACAGGGGAAGTCCAAAAAAGAGGGATATGCCCTTTGTTTCCTTAATTTCAAAATGCTGCTTCACCAAGCTGCCCAGTAATGGGTAGTCAAATTCATATTTGTGGTCTAGTGGTAGCTCCCATGGCTTCCTCTCCTTAGCCAGAGAAGGGGAAAGAAACTGTGTTACCGGATATAACCTCTTCCCCAGGCGGAAACCCAGACTATTAAAGTTAGCTATGGAGATTATCATCTCTCCTTGAGGTTTGAGTACGCGGGCAATCTCCTCCATTGTTTTGCTGGGGGAGAAAAAATGGTCTAACGCTCCCTTACACATAACTTTGTCGAAGGAGTGCGGCTTGAAGGGTAAATTCTCCCCTACTCCCTGGGCTAAAGCTACCCGGGCATTCCTTTCACTGAGATACTCTGTCGCTCGAACTATCATCACGTGAGAAGGTTCAAGCCCGATAACCTGTGCTCCTTTTTCCCATAGCCGTGCACCGTCGATAGCTCTGCCGCAGCCGACATCGAGTATTAGCTCACCGTGACCTGGTGCTACTTCTCTCAGAGTCAAATGGAGCATTTGCTGGAATAAGAAGTCCAGGTTAGGGCAAACAACGTCGGGGACCACATCGTCGTCATTCCATTCCAGGTCGATTTTCTGTGTGTTGTGATCTTGTATCATGGTTTGGATTCGCGATTCTTATTGCGCGGTTATCAACTTTGCGAAGACCCGTAGTCTGATGGCTTCATTTAGCCTCCTGCCAGCAAGAATATTGATTGAGCCTGCAAATGGCTTTAGCAGCACGTTCCATGGAACAAAAGACCGGGATGGAAGCTGTCAGGAGTTTCTGCTCTATCTGCAGTCTTTCTGCTTCAACAGAGCCGGGCGGCAAAACGACTATTATGGGTTTATTCTGCCTCCCTCCAAGCTCTATGAGGAATTGATTTATTTCCTCGAGCCCTTGCCGAGAGTATATTGGTAAGAGAATCTCTACATCCTCTTGAATTAAGACGATGTCGCTAATGCTATCTCTTACTACCAAATCTATGGCTTCAAATAGAGTTGCCAGACCTCGGAATTGTGCCTGGCTGACATCTACTGGATTACACAAGATGCTGCCCACTTCTCCCAGAAGCTCGTTCAATCTTTGCTTTGTCTCGAAGGAGAGAGCCGGGATCTTGAGTCCATGCTCCATGCAGGCATCGCCAGCGGCTACTGAGTTGCCGCCGCCCCCATCAGCCAGGCCACCAATAATGGCTGCGCGGGTACCTTGCCCGTGTCCAAGCTGTTGGAAAATAAGCAAAGTATCTGTCAATTCCTCCAGACTATGCACTTCTACGACACCAGCTTGCTTCAGCATGGCTGACCAGATGGCAGCTGAGCTGGCTAGAGAACCGGTGTGGGACATGGCAGCCTGAGCGCCAGCTTCTGTTCTCCCTCCTTTCCAGACAACCAAAGGCTTGACCTCGGCCACTTTTCTCATCGTCTTGAAAAGACGGGTTCCGTCTCTTGTTCCCTCGAGATACGCACCAATGACTTTGGTCTTGGGGTCAGCAGCCAGGTACTGCAGAAAATCGCTGGCATCCAAATCAGTGCCATTGCCGAAGCTGACTCCTTTGCTGTAGTTGATGCGGCGGGCTATCCCGATTGTCACCAATTTGGTGGCAACGCCGCCGCTTTGAGAGACGAAGCCCACAGAACCATCTTCACCGAGTATCCCCATGAGGAATGGAATTTTGTGTTCCGGGCAATATACACCTATGCAATTTGGGCCGATAATACGAACGTTTCCCTGTCGTGCTTTCTCAAGCATCTGTTCTTCTAGCTTGCGCCCCTGTTCTGTATCCGTCTCGCTGAATCCAGCAGTGAAGAAATGGACAGCTTTGACATTTTTGGCTGTACAATCATCGAGGAGCTCCAATGCAGATTGTCGAGGAATAGATACAATAACGTAATCCACTTCCCCGGGTATCAGCCGGAGGTTGGGGAAAATCTCGAGGTCGGCGATGCGACCGCCGCTAGAACCAACGGGATAAATGAGTCCCGGGAAACCAGCAGAACGCAAGTCCCTCACCCATAGAGAGCCGGCTTTTATTGAGGTAGCTGATACACCCACGACCGCAATAGATTTGGGGTAGAAGATAGGCTCGAATTCCTTAAGTTTTTCCTCGAACAAAGTGAAGCCTCGGGTACCTCAATATGTCTGGTGAAAACCACATTTAGCAACTTCTGGCTATTGGGACAGCGGCCTTTGGATTGTCATTCCAGGATTATTCGGGCATCAACAGCTACAGCCTTATCAGGATAGGCGAATATAGGATTAAGGTCGAGCTCTTTTATTTGGGGATTCTTCTCGACAAACAGAGACACCTTGACTATTAGCTGTTCCAGTGCCGGGATGCTGGCTGGCTTTTGGCCTCTGTAACCCTGCAGTACGGGATATCCCTTTATTTCTTTAATCATTTCCCGGGCATCTCTTTCGGTGACCGGAACTATTCTGAAGGAGACGTCCTTTAACACCTCTACCAATATGCCGCCGAGACCAAACATGAGTACGGGGCCGAATTGAGCGTCCTTGCTCATTCCTACAATCACTTCCACTCCCGGCGGAGCCATTGTTTGTACCGATACACCATCGATTCGGGCTTCTGAGTATGTCTCCTGAACGGAGGATACAATCTGGCTGTAAGCCTTGCCTACCTGAGTAGCGTTGGTTAGTCCCAATTTAACACCGCCGGAATCGCTTTTGTGCACCACATCGGGGGAGCTTATTTTTAACACTACAGGGAAGCCCATTTCCCTGCTTATGGAAATAGCCTCCTTCTTGCTTCGGGCCAGCTTTGCTTCAACAACGGGTATCCCTGCTTTCTTCAGAAGCTCCTTTGATTCAACCTCGGTCAGCAGATTCTGGCTCTTTACCATCGATTATCTCCTTCCATCGCTGTGATTATTCAAAATTAGCCCTTTATTGTAACCCGTTATTGTTTTTTTCTCCAGCAGGTTTGTGGGCTGATTAATTCACTAAGACAAATAGAAGAGTCTATCATCTTGGCTTACCCACGACTTCCCTGACCTTCAACTCAAAGAAGTCGTGGGTATGGGCTGGCTTGACAACCAGTGCGGTATCTGCTCCGCTCCCGGTGCCACCGATAGAGACTACTTCTTCGGCTGTACTTATGAGACCGGCATCGGCAGCCATCAGAACTATCTCACAGGCTACTTTGGCGCCCTGTCCAAAGACCCTTAAGGTTTGAGCTATAATCTCATCCACCTGATAGGTATTGAACCTGCGGCGAACTGCCCTGCCTACGCCGCCAAAGGCATGGGTGGCAGTCAGGACAATTCCTCCCTTCTCCAGTATCCTGGCCCTGTTTTGTTGTGTCAGTTCCTGAACATCGGGGGCTGGAAACCCATTGGCATGAGTAACTACCACTACCTTACAGTTGGTGAACAGCTACACTGCCTTCGCCCCGGTTTCCCCGCTGGTGGAGGCCACCACTATGGTCTTTATCCCCAGCTGCTCGGCTCTCTTCTTAGCTATTTTCAGGGTTTTCTCAGTATTGGCACTACCCGGCTCAGGAAAATAGACATTTTGGATTTCCATCATATCGGAGTTGACACCTCCTTCTTCACTATAATATCTTACCAAATAGAGAGATGAGCATCATTTTTGTTCACGGCTCAGGCGGTTGTGGAGATATCTGGCGCTATCAAACCGACTACTTCCCGGGTAGCCATGCCGTCAACCTGCCCGGACACCCCCGTGGTGAAACGCTTAAGGGCGTCGAAGAATGTGTTGACTGGCTCAGGAAGTACCTCAAAGGGAGGGGATGCAAAGATCCAGTTTTGGCTGGACACTCCTTCGGCGGGGCTATAGCCTTGATGTATGCCCTCAAGTACCCCCAGGAGCTCAAGGGGATTATCATTTTAGGCAGCGGAGCTAGGCTCAGAGTTCACCCTGCGTTTGTGACTCCTTGTGAAGAGGCTATTAAGGGAAATCCTCGGAAATGGTATCGACTCGTTGAAGAGATGTATCGCCTGACACCGGCGGATTATAAGAGGGAAGTCATAGAAAAGCAAAAGGCTATTGGTCCTGCCGTTATGCTCAATGACTTCCTGTGCTGTGATAAGTTCGACATCATGGACAGAGTCTATGAGATAAAGCTGCCGGCACTTATCATCTGTGGTGAATTGGACGTCATGACGCCGGTGAAATACGCTAATTACCTAGGAGCCAAGATCGCTGACTCCAGGGTGGTGATTGTTCCCCAGGCTGGCCACTTTGTCCTTGCTGAGAAGCCGGAAGTGGTCAATAAAGCCATAGAAGATTTCCTTACGGATATATCCTTCTAGATCTCTTTCGTCTTTGCAGCGAAACTGGGCACATCAGTGCTTTGGAAGCGCTGAAATCGCTTTTCAGATTAACCATTGCGGCGATGACCCAACGGACTGTGTGAGCTTAGGCTGACAGCTATCAAGGTTCTCGCCACCGTCAGTTGACAGTCACAACTTCAGAAGTAGTCAGCAATTTGCTCGAAACTTGTGCTAAACTTCTTTGTTGATATAACCACAGAGAATCGGACGTGAGGTCAGCCCGATGGCAGTCAAGACATACATGTCCCAGGAAGGTATCTTGCCCCGTGGCTTCATCGAGAGAGCGAGGCGGATTGTCGGGGATGAACACTTCTCACAGCAAGAAGGCGACCTCATCTCATACAGTCTGGACTACTGGTTGTACGGCGTATTCCTTTCTCAGAAAGGAGACTTACCGGCACTTCCTTCAGCCGTCATCTCGCCAGCATCCGCTGCCCAGATACAGGAAATTATTCGATGCGCTGGCGAGTACAGGGTGCCCATCACACCCTTCGGCGGAGGCTCTGGCGTGCTGGGCGGAGCAATCCCTCTGAACGGAAGCGTTGTACTGAACCTGCAGAGAATGAACAGGTTCCTCAATCTGGATGAGCTCTCACTTGTGGCTGAGTTGGAAGCGGGGATAATGGGCGCAAATCTGGAACTTGAACTGAACCATCGGGGATATTCGGCAGGCAATATCCCGCAGTCACTTTACTGCTCCACCCTGGGTGGCTGGGTTTCCACGCGGGCAGCCGGGCAGTTCTCCACCAAATACGGGAAAATCGAGGACATGGTGTTGGGTATGGAGGTCGTGCTGCCTGATGGCAATCTGCTGAACATCAAACCTGTTCCCAGAAGGTCGGTTGGACCGTCCCTGAAAGACCTCTTCCTGGGTGGCGAAGGCACACTCGGCATTGTAACCAGGGCAACCATTTCCATTCACCCGCTGCCCAAGCTGACAATCAAGCAGTCGTTCGTTTTCCCTTCGATCGAGGTTGCGGTTGACGTCGTGCGCCAGATTCTGAGGGCTGAAGCCAGACCTGCGGTAGTCAGAATCTTTGACGAAGCGGAGAGTGGGAGATATTTTCCCAAGATAGGGAGAAAAGTGACCACAATCTTCATATCCGAGGGAGAAACCGAGTACACTGTCCTCGACGCAAAAGTCATCAGGCGTATCTCCAGGGAAAACGGAGGGAAATCCAGCGGGGAAGCCCCCGTCGACATCTGGCTGCAAAAAAGATTCGATATTGGGCTTGGGCCCGTCCTGATGCAGTATGGCGGGATTGTTGACACCATCGAGGTGTCGGCCTTGTTTAAGGATGCTACCAAGCTGTACAGGGATATGGTTGCCGCAATGAAGGCAGTTGAAGGCGTACTGGAGGTCTCCGGGCATTACTCACACTTCTATCGAGAGGGGGCCTGCCTGTATATCACATTTGCTGGATTCCCCAAAGACCCGCTGCGTTACTACCAGGACACCTGGGATGCTGCCATGCAGGCTACTCTCCAGAACAACGGATCCATAAGTCATCACCATGGCGTGGGCTTCTGGAGAATTCAGTATATAGAACAAGAACTGGGCGCTACCGGAGTCAGGCTTCTAAAATCCATAAAGAGCGCACTCGACCCTGAAGGTATATTGAATCGAGGAAAACTCATCGATGGCCGAAGATAAGAAAGAGACTGAAAAAATTGCCAGATGCGCTATGTGCGCCGATATGTGCAAGTACAGTTGCCCCACATATCTGGCCACGGGAAGAGAAACTCTGAGCCCTCAAAAAATGGCCAGGCTCATCGTGTACGACGAGAAGGGCTTCCTGGAGAATGAAGAAGGTTGCCTGGATTTGATGTTCCAGAGTGCCATGTGCGGGGCATGCAGCAGGCACTGTATCTATGATGACTACGACCTCAGGAAGTTCATTCACAAGGCGAGAGTCAAAGCCTTCGACAGCGGGGTGATTCCAGAAGATGTAAAGAAAAGAGTGGAAACGTTCAGGAAATTCGGAAACCCGGACGGTGAGAGGGAGCTTATGGACAAAGGGGCCGGGGACATAGGTTATTTCATTTCCTGCTCTTCGTACAAAGACGAAGACTTGTTGAAGGCGACCGAAAAAATGCTCTCGAAATCAGGGCTCACCATAAGGCGATTTGGCGGTGGCGATATGTGCTGCGGTGCTCCTCTGTATTATGCCGGGGATACGGAAGGGTTCAGGCAGGTCTCGTTGAAAATGAAGGCCGAGATTGAGACAAAGCAGGTGCGCAGTATTGTTGTTGATTGTCCTACCTGCGTCAAGACGATGACAGAGATATACCGACAAGCAGGGATAGGGTTGGATGTGGAGATCATGCATACCACGCAGTTTATAGAGTCTCTTCTCAAACAAGGAAGGCTGAGTTTCAAGAAAGAGAAGAGGACCGTTACTTTCCACGACCCTTGTATCCTCTCGTATGACCTGGCAATGTCCGGTATACCCAGAGAAATCATCACAGCACTGGGCTTCAGTCTGAAAGAGCCGGTTTACTCGGCGGAGCACACCCATTGCTGCGGCGCGTCATACGGTGCAAAGATTGGAGACCACCGCCTGAAGGAGGCTGTGACCTCTATGAGACTGAATGAGTTGAGAAATACCGCTGCTGATATTTACGTTACCGCCTGCCCCACATGCAAGTCTGTGCTATCCGAAATTAATATGAAATACATAACGGAACTGGTTGCGGAGAGGATTATTGCGAAGCGATAGAGCGCTGGCGCGCGAAATACAAGGCGAGATAGAGAAGGCAACCGCCGGGAAGATTTCAGTCTCGATGAGAGATGGCATTGCCAGCCTGCACGGTCACTTGTCATCACATCAGGCCGCTCTGGATGCCGGGTACATTGCTGCAAGCTTCGATAAGGTACGCGAAGTTGTGAACGACATCATGTTCCCGGGGAAGATGCGCTTCAAATCGCCACGAAAGGGTTCAGATGAACTCACCGGGAAGGAGTTCGATGTGATCGTCATCGGTGGTGGCGTGATCGGCCTGGCGGTGGCCAGGGAGCTTTCACAGTTCAATCTGAGTGTTGCCTTGTTCGAAAGGCATAACGACCTGGGAATGGACCAGACCACTCATAGTAATGCCATGATACACCCTGCGATTCAGGCGAAGTATGGCACACTCAGATGGGAAATGAACTACAAAGGTAATCCTATGTGGGATGAGACTGCCCGCCAGTTGGATGTGGATTTTAAGCGCATAGGCACGTTGATTGTTGCTGAGAATGCCGAAGAAGAGGCGTTGCTTCCCTATGCAGTAAACGCCGCCATAAAGCACAATGACCCTGAGCCAAAGTTGCTGGACAGGGACGACCTGGACAGAATCGACCCGGGGCTTGCACCCAATGTTAGAAAAGGCGTGCTCGTATGGAACACAGGTATCATATCGGTATTCGAACTGGTCATCGCCTATGCAGAGAATGCGCTGTCAAATGGCCTTAGCATCTTTCTGGACACGGCTGTCATAGGAGTTCAGACTGAGGATTGCGCTATCAAAGCAGTTGACACTACCAGAGGTACCGTCAAAACCGGGATCCTGATAAATGCTGCCGGGATTTATGCGGACAAAATAGCACAGTACGCCGGCGATAGGTTCTTCACCATCCACCCCAGGAAGGGCGAGACCATCATCTTCGACAAATCGTATCAGCCTGTGCGCACCGTTTTCGCACCGGTCAGTATTGCGGCCGAATCAAGGGAGAGCAAGTATACCAAGGGCGGTGGCATTATTCCTACCACGGACGGCAATCTTCAGTTCGGTCCAACCGCCATTGAAGTATGCAGTAAGGAGGACGTGTCGACTACTGCGGAGGGATGCGATAGTCTGTTTGACAAATTTGCGCCACTGCTGGAGCGGTTGAAGCCCGACTATGAAAAGCCGGACAAAGGGAAGATAATCGCCCAGTTTGCCGGGTGTCGGGCAGCTACTTATAAAGAGGATTTCATTATCGAGCCCTCCAGAAAGGTGCGCGGTCTGGTGCATGTCGCCGGGATTCAATCGCCGGGCCTGGCGTCGGCGCCAGCCATCGCGGAAAGGGTTAAGGAAATCATTCGAGAAGAGTGGCATCCATCCGTCAATGATAAGTTCAGTCCGGTAAGAAAAAGACAGTTGCGTTTTGCGGGGCTGGACCTGAAGCAACAGGACGAGCTTATTCGGGCCAATCCTCTATACGGACACATCGTATGTCGCTGCGAAAACGTGAGTGAGGCAGAAGTTGTGCAGGCACTGAATGGCGAAATTGCTGCCAGAAGCCTGGACGGAGTAAAGAGGAGAACGAGGGCCGGGCAGGGCAGATGCCAGGGTGGGTTTTGCATGCCGAGGATTGTGGAGATAGCCAGCCGGGAGATGGGCATCGAAAAGGAGCATGTGGTCAAAAGCGAGGGGAAATCCTATGTTCTGAAGAGGAGAACCAAATGAGTGATACAATGAAACATTTCATTGTCATCGACGGTGGCACACAGAATATTAAAGCGTTCATCTTTGATCAAAATGGAAACGAAGTCCATGGCGAGTCATCGCCTGTAGCCCCTTACTTTGCACTGCAGCCTGATTTTGCCGAACAGGATGCCGAAGCCTATCTGGGGATAGTGCAAAAGGTGACCAGGAGTGTGGTGCAGAACTCAGGAATATCGGCGGATACTCTTGCCGGTGTTGCCATCACCACGCATAGAAGTACCATTGTGCCGGTTGACCAGAATGGTAATCCGGTTCGCTCTGCCATCACCTGGCTGGACGAGCGCAAGACTGAGGGATTGAAGTTGCCCGGCGGGCCCGTTATGGCGCTTGCTTTTAAAGCCGCTCGAATGGAAGAGAGGCTTAAAGAGTATCAGAGGAGGTCGAAATTCAACTGGCTCAAGAGATATGAGCCTGAGAATTATGCCCGGACATTTAAGTTTCTCACCGTCTCATCGCACATCCTGCACTCATTGACCGGTGAGTTCAAGGATTGCTCCTCGATGATTGTGGGCCTGTTTCCCATTGACCTGAAGCGACTCCAATGGCATCCATGGAAGATCATCTATGAAATTTTCGGCGTGGAGCGTGACAGGCTGCCTGTGCTGGTTTCGCCGGTGGAGATTGCAGGCACGGTCTCTGAGGAAGGTGCACGCCGTTTTGGTGTCCCGCAGGGTCTTCCAATAATCATAGGTGCTGGGGACAAGCAATCGGAGTTGCTTGGAGCCGGGGTGACGGCCAGTGGTATCGCGGAAATCAGCTATGGGACTGCGGCAGTGATTGAATTGTTGTCCAGCAAATACGTAACCCACCCCAGGATGGACTTCTTTACCTGGGGGGCCGCTATTCCCGGACACTGGGCGCTGGAGGGTTTTGTGGGCAGGGGATACTGGATGGTTTCCTGGTTCAAGAACGAGTTCGGCAAATGCGAGGAGGAAGAGGCTTTGAGACTGGGTGTATCGCCGGAAATTGTGCTCGACAAGCAGTTGACCGATATCCCGCCGGGTTCGATGGGCCTGCTGGTGCAGCCTTACTGGCATCCGCGAGAAAACGACCCGCTATCGAAGGGGGCGATGATTGGCTTCTCCGGCGAACACACCAGAAAGCACGTTTACAGGGCAGTCATAGAAGGAATTGCGTACGAGTTGCGCAGACTGGGTGAATTGATGGTCAGGCACTCAGGCAGTGCTATAACTGGATTAAGGGTCGGTGGCGGAGGTTCTCAGAGCGATGAGATTATGCAGATTACAGCTGATGTTTTCGGTTTGCCGGCCATGAGGATGCACACCAGCAATCTGGCAGCACTGGGGGCCGCCATCGATGCTGCAGTGGCATTGGGAGTCCACAAAAGCTTTCCCGAGGCCGTAGAACGGATGGTCAGGGTCAAGAGCACGTTCCAGCCAGTGGACGAGAACGTCAAAATCTACAACCGATTGTTCAGGGAAGTGTATGTCAAGATGTATCCTGCACTCTCTCCACTTCACCGCAGGATTGCCGAGATAACGAATTATCCGAAACTAAGGTAGCACATTTCTGGCCTTCAGCATGATAATGCAAGCTGACGTAGCGATTATAGGAAGCGGCCCTGCTGGGCTTACCGCCGCCATACATGCTCACAAAAGTGGCGTCCGGAAAGTCCTGCTACTTGAAAGGGAGGAGGAACTGGGAGGCATTCTGAAGCAATGCATCCATAACGGCTTTGGCCTGGAGCAGTTCAAGCAGGATTACACTGGCCCCGAGTATGCCGAGCGTCTCATAAAAGAGGTAGAGAGAACTGGTGTGCAATGCTTCCTGAATACACTGGTAACCGACCTCTCGTCCGACAGGGTCATAACGGCGCTCAGTCCCGAGCATGGTGCACTTGAGATTAAGGCGAAAAGTATAGTCCTGGCCATGGGGTGCCGCGAGCGCACCAGACCTAGCGTCGGCATCCCCGGTACACGCCCGGCAGGCATATTTACCGCCGGGGTAGCACAAAGGTTCGTCAATATCGACGGCTACCTGCCGGGCAAAAAGGTAGTCATCCTGGGCTCCGGTGACATCGGTCTCATCATGGCTAGAAGGCTAACGCTGGAGGGTGCCAAGGTCATCGGGGTATATGAGATAATGAGCTACCCCGGTGGCTTGAAGAGAAACATCGTGCAGTGCCTCAACGATTTCGACATACCGCTCCACCTATCCCACACGGTCACGGAAATAAGAGGCAAAGAACGAGTGGAGGGAGTCGTCATCTCGAAGGTTGATAGCAATCTGCGTCCCGTAGAAGGAACCCAGAAGTTAATTGAATGTGACACGTTGCTGCTATCAGTGGGACTGATTCCAGAGAACGAACTCTCAAAGAAAGCTGGGATAGAGCTCAATGCCGCGACCAAAGGTCCGATCACAACAGAGATTATGGAGACCTCTGTGCCTGGGATATTCACCTGCGGCAATGTCTCCACGGTGTTTGACCTTGTTGACTATGTGGCGCAGACGGGCGCCTCGGCCAGCACCTTTGCTGCGCGATATGCATCAGGCAGTCTGGGCGCTGATAGACGGTCTGTGGACATCGTAGCCGGTGAGAACGTAAGGTTGCTATTTCCCCAGCGCTACGGTTTTCAGGACGACCTGGTTTTGTTCATTCGTGCTGCCGAGCCTGTGGAAAAACCTGTGACCATAGAAGTAGCGCCGCCTGGTTCAAAAATCAATAGACTATATGCTCGACCCAACGAGATGCTGAGAGTGAAAATCCCGAAGGGCAAGCTCGCTGAGGTTAAGCAACCCATTAGTGTCAGCATAAGAGAGAAGTAGCATGGCCGCCGAGAAGAAATACTTTGTCTGCGTGGTATGTCCGATCGGATGCGAGATTGATGTAGTCCACGATGGCAGCAAAATCATCTCCATGGAAGGCAATAAATGCGAGAAGTTTGAAGAATTCGTGAGCCAGGAACTGATTGAGCCAATGCGCATATTGACCACGACCGTACACATCGAGGGGTCGAAGTGGCCGGTGATACCTGTACGCACCGATAAGTCAGTTCCCAAACGATTATTCCCCCGTATAATGAGGCAATTAAGGCGCATCAAGTTACAGGCTCCGGTCAATATGCTGGACGTGGTGGTTAGGGATGTTGCGTACACAGGGGCGAATATCGTTTCTACCAGGACTATGCAACGCAAATAGCAGAGTCGCCCGTAGCTTCGCTTCTCGTGGACCCCGAACCGCACATCTCGCAGATAACCATAGAGCGAGTCTAACCAGAGACTTGGAAAGGTCAAGCAGATCTTCTACTAGGATTTGGAAACATTTGAAAAGACGTACAAGAAGGTTTCGATTCGCTATACGGAAGTTCCCAGACTATTGACATTTACCTGTCAATATCCTATCTTTCACATATTAAACAGTCGCAACTACCTCAACTATTATTTATATAGAGGTGTACGTTGTTGGATAACAGAGAGGACAATGAGTCCCGAGGTTGTATCAACGCTAAAGTTCTTGAGTGGGCAAGAGAACAAGCGGCTTACTTGCCGAGTGAAGTCGGTCATATGCTTAACATATCAGAGAGCTCCGTTCTTGAATGGGAAGAAGGCAGTAAGCAGCCTGAAATCGATAGTCTAAGAGCTCTTAGTTTGATATATGACACTCCTTTCTCATATTTTTTTCTCAGTCGACTACCTCGGGTAATACCCCTGCAAGACTACCGCGGCACTCCTAAGGAAATCAGGAAAAAACTAAGCCAAGAAACTAAGCGCACATTACGAGAATTTCGCCGTCTTCATCGTTTCTCTAGAATACTATGCAATCTAACCAAGATGGAAAGTGAACAAGATTTGGATTTTGTGTCAGGCAGAGAGGACATTGAGGGGGTAGCATCAAAAGAGCGAAAGAGATTAGGCATCACGACAAACGGGAAAAAGGAATGGGTAAATAAGCAATATGCTTGGCAAAAGTGGCGAGATGCTATTGAAGGCCTTGGCATTTCAGTATTCTCTTTACGCATACCTCCTTTAGAATGCCGTGGTGCCGCTATCAGCGAAAAGCCATACTCTATTCTCGTAAACCGAAACGATTCGCCTGCAGGTAAAAGTTTCACACTTCTTCACGAATATTATCACCTTCTGTTGCGGGCCGGAGACAGTCTATTCCTATGCGATAGCTTCCCAAGTAGCACTGAATCGAATCCAAACCAATTCGCGTCTCTAGTATTGTTGAGTAATCAAGAATTCTTAGACGGCCTAAAAGAAAGCAATGGGCAAGGTTATAGAGAGTCTTGGTCTGACCCAATCCTAGATGACCTATCAAAAAGGTTTTTGGTCAGTCGTGACGTTGTGGCAATTAGGTTGGAGCAGCTTGGATATGCTCCCGAAGGTTTCTATGCGGCAAGGCGATTGCATTGGGAAAGCTCTTATAAAGACTACGCAGGGTTTGGACGTGGCGGAATGACAAAAGGGGGTCATGCTAGAGAAAAAGTGGGCGACTTAACTTTAGGTTTGACATTCCGAGCAGTCAATCTTGGCTTTATCTCAGTTGTCGACGCTGCCTCATATCTTGGAGAGGTGAGAGGAAGTAGAACTGGCGGCGCCTGGAATGTAACCGTAAGTGATATAGAGAAATGGATGCGGGAAGTTTAATATAGCACATGATAAGTGAACTACAGGATGAATTCCCGATCTATTCATCAGATACGTCCTCAATAATCAATGGATTTAAAAGTGATGAAGGGAAAACTGTACTCGAATATCTAGCCAAGAATGGCAGGTTGAAAATTACTCCCGGGGTCTTCACAGAGCTTGAAATAGGTGGGGACGAAGTTTTTGATTGGGTACGTAATAAAAAAGATTTGATAGTGCAAGAGATTACGCTACGGAGCGCTAGTTATATCGACCATCTGGTGGAAGAATACGGGGAATCATTCACAAATAGCGATGATCGGGGATTACATTATTGCGGGCTGATAAAAAAGGAAACCGTGGGTGACGCAGACCCCGAGGTCATTGCTTTAGCGAAGGACAACAATTACGTTGTATTAGCAGATGAAAAGTCAGGCATAAAAGGTGCCTGCAAACTTGAAGGTATTCCCTGCATTCCCACAACACGTTTGATTAAAATAGAATACCCACGAGCTGATAAGCAACTTCGTCTTTGGTGACCTAACCGTTATTGCCCAGCCTATTCAGCCACCTCTATTTTAAAGCTGGTATTGCTTTTCTGTGCCGCAGACCTTCGGAACGCGTTATGCTGTTCTTTATCACGCTCCACTGTCTCCGGCGTTTCGACCTCTATAATCTTACACCTTCCGCCTTTTTTCGCTTGTATGTCCGGCACTTTCCTGCCCTTACCGATTGGAGTTGGAGAGGGGTAACCGGGCAAATCGGCTCTTACTTTATATCCTTGCCCCTGAAGTTGTCTCGCAATTTGCCTGACCTTAGTATCGTGTTTGGTCTGTCTTGAAGCAGTTCTCTTTGCCATTGTCTATATCCTCCTTTATCTATGGCTATTCGTCAGCCACGGCATACATCGTAACTGTAACGGTAGCACTTGCCGAAGAATTGCTTGCCTTGCTTACAGTGCCCGTAACCTCCTTGTTAGGAGTATCCGTGTTACCGATAGAAATGACACTATCACTTAGTCCAAACAAAACTAACCCCGCAACTAGAATTACAAGAATGACCAGAGAGAATAGCCTCTTCACTTCCTCTTGGTTCAATTATATCAAATAGGATTGAGCAACCTCTGAGAAGGGATTTGGCTCTTCATCAATGAGTATCGAAGTCGTTATATTCCCTCGTATCCAGACGCATTGCCGCGTACACTTCGAATAATGTCTGTACGATAGGGTCACTAAGCTCGATTACTCTTACAGGCATTTTAGCAACTCTCGCTTTAGCTTTGAGGTATAACTTTGAAAAGGCAGGGTCAACTGCAAGTTGGCTACGGCTCATCTGAACATTCATTCCCCTTCTGGTGGCCTGACGTTTCGCTATATTGAAGGCAAAGGTAGCGCTGTTATGCCCAGAACTCGGATTTCCATGTTGTTGTAGCCTACGACTCATGCTATTAGTTCGACCAACGTACATTGGTTTCCCACCCTCATAAAAGACGTACAGTCCTTTTTGGGGAAGAATCCCCTGGTCGTTCCAAGGTCGTAACGGTTGAGACGTAAGCTGCTTTAAGAGAATTGGCATACTCTTGACCAAGTCATTCCACTCTTCGCTCATGTTATCCCCCTAAGAAAATCCAACGATGCCAGGTTCCTATTTCCCGGCTAGTGCATCTTTTGTGAGTCTGTCTGCCTTAGTGATGTACTGGTTGTTTCGACTGATATGTTGAAATACGACCTCCTCGAAAAGCTTCACCCTCTCATTTACTTCGATGTTTAGTTTAAGAAGTTCTTTGTTCTTTATTCTCCACGTCTTATTTAGCTGTTTTACGAGTAATTGGCTATCGGAAAAGCATACGACCTTTTTTCTACATATTCCCGCGGCCAACTCCAATCCTTTTATCAATGCCTCATACTCAGCCCTATTATTCGTAGTTTCGCCAATACAACCTTTGTAAGCTGCAACTTCTTGGTTATTCTCGTCTAATACGATAACGCCAATTGCTCCTGGCCCTGGATTGCCAGAACATGCTCCATCGGTATAGACGGTCACGTACGTATTAATCATACCTTTTGATTCAATTATACCCTTAGCCAACCGCTAATGGAAGACATGTACAAGCGCAGAATTCACATCTAGGAGCTTGTTCCCATTTTCGGCACTTAGTTACCTGCACTCAATCGGTCAGTGAAGTTTGAGGATAGTTTCAGGCTCCATTAGCCGGCAGTCAACGGTGAAGCCGGCAAGAACATTGACAGTGTATGATCTAGTTCAGAGGGCCAATGCTGTTGTTCATGAGTGAGCTTCAAGCCTAACACGACCTAGCAGGCGTAATCGCGTTAGCCAGCTTGAGCTTTTGAGTATCGGCCCACTGCCACCGCAGGCCATTTCCTTGTGACTCGAGCTGCAAGACTCCCCTAGCTATCAATTCGCCTATTCGCCGCCGGGCTACATCGATGTCAAGGCCTAACTTCCGGGAAACTCGGTGGGCTAGCTCGGACTCGGCTTCAGTCGGATTCAAGATAGCGGCTGATGCCATGCCTCCGAGTCTCTCGATGACATCTCCCTGAAGCAGGGCCCACACGAATTCGTTTCTTCCCTTCCCGTCCATTATCTCGGCACACTCGGCATCTCCGTCTTTAGCCCGCTGCTTTATATCATCCCAGGCAGCTTCTATCCCCCGGTCATAGATAGACATGGCCTCTTTCACCATCTCTGTGCTCATGGTTGCCGTCTCGGTGATGGGCTCGTTGGCGTTATGGCGGGCCCAGTTCCGGCTGAGGATGCGGATGCCATAATCTTTAGCTCTCTCGTATATTTCGGTTCCGGGGAGAGGGGACAGCATATGGAAGCCATACTTGGCGCCATATTTCTGATAAAGCTCGTCGCCAAAGGCCAGAGACTTGTGCGCTGTCTCCCAGCTTTCGCCGGGAAGCCCGAGAATGAAAGAGTTGAAGACATTGATGCCGGCCTCAGCGGCTATCTTTACGCCACGCCTTACCTCGTCGGGGGTGAATCCTTTCCTTATGGTCTTCAGGATGCCTTCGTCAGCCGACTCGACACCAAACAGCACCCATTCGCAGCCAGCCCGGTTCATTAGCTGGGCAAGGTCCTCGCTGATCCTATCCACCCGCGCAAAAACGCTCCATCTTAGCTTCAAGTTACGCCTGAGCATCTCTTCACACACCGCTCGGGTGTGGTCATGGTTGAGGGTAAAGGTGTCATCCACGATGTTGATTTTGGCCAGCCCGAAATCATGCTGGAGTCTCTCAATCTCATCCACCACAAGTCCAGGGCTGCGGAAACGGACTCTAGGGCCGAACATCCGGTGCCCTGAGCAGAAGATGCAGCTATAGGGGCAGCCACGGCTGGTTATTACCGTGCACGGGGTGCCCAGGGCCCGGTACCTGGCCATGGGCAACAATTCGCGTGCTGGTAAGGGCAAATCATCGAGGTTCTCAATGAGGGGTCGCGGCGATGTCTTGACCGCCGTGCCCCCATCGGCAAAGGCAATTCCGTGCACTTGCCGGATGTCTTTGCCCTCCTCCACCGCTTTGGCTAGTTCGAGAAGGGTTCTCTCGCCTTCACCGATGACTATGGCATCAATCCAGGGTGATGAAAGCAATGTGTCTTCTAGAGCAAAGGTAACGTGAGGGCCGCCGATGACGGTGAAGATGTGGGGGTCGAAAGACTTGCATACTTTAAGCATCCTGCGGGCGATAGGGTAATTCAGAGTAACGCAGGTGGCGCCCACAAGCTGGGGTCGGTATTCCTCCAGTTCTTGCCTCAGCTTCTTGGGATGGTAGCGGGTCACCAGGAAGTCTAGAATCCGGACCTCAATTCGCTCTCGAACGAGGACGCCGGCTAGATAACTTAAGGAGAGTGGAGGGAGTGGGCTCTCCTCCAGTGGGTGTGGCGTGCTCAGTAGCAATACTCGCATATATCAGCCAACAGCTCACTACCCCACATCCCTGACTTCTCGAATTTGGCGTTATGAGTATAGCTCTTGTCATACCCAAAATCAACCATGCTGGGAAGGTTCTATGTTTTTGTGATTTTATGCTATAAAATTGAATATAGGAGGTGAGCATGGCTAAAGGGACGAGGATAACTGTAGATTTGGCAAGTCAGGAACTTCTCAAGGCGGTAAAATTTGCCTCTGTTGAGCAGAACAAACCAATTCGAGAAATCATTATTGAGGCGCTGGAGCAGTGGCTGGGCGGAAAGAAAAGCTCAGGACAGCAGGATTACCTGGCCATGATGAAAGCCCTGGATGCATACCGAAAAACTGCCAAGCAAGGATAGTTGAGGCAGTGGAGTGATGTAATCTATCCGATTAGGACTACTGGATGAACGCCAACATGATCAGAAGAATACAAGATGTCTTTAGGAGGACGATATGATAATTGACATGCATACTCACCTTTGTGATCGTGATGGTGTCGCCCAACCTTTTTGGGATGGGTGGGCGGAGGTCAGCGCGCTGAGGGTCAACAGGCCATTAGAAAAGGTGCAAAGACGATTGCCGGAGGTCTGGGATATTTCCGGCGACATGATTGTCAAGGATATGGATGATGCCGGGATTGATAAAAGTGTGCTGTTGGCGATTGATTGGGGGCTGGCTCGCCACCTTGGGGACGTCAAGCTGAACATTGAGCAGATAAACGAGATTTATGTTGATGCGCTGAAAAAACATCCCCAGCGACTAATTGCTTTTGCTGGCATAGACCCCAGAAGAAACAAAGCTGCCGAATTGGTTGAAAAACTTCTGAAGGAGTGGGGTATGAAGGGGATTAAACTCCATACAGCCGCCGGTTTCTATCCCAACGATAGGGCATGTTATCCCGTTTATGAGAAAGCCTTGGAATACGGGGTCCCTGTTCTGCTGCATACGGGCGAGGTGCTGAAGCCACTTTATTTCAAATATTGCCAGCCCATCTACGCACAGGAGGTAGCCGTGGACTTTCCCGATTTGCCCATCATTCTGGCGCATACGGGGGGATGCTGGTACCCAGAAGCGGTGGCAATCTGTAGTAACACGACAAATGTTTACCTCGATTTATCCATATGGCAGTCAAGGCTTCTCCGTCCTCTGGAATTCTACAGAGCTTTGAGGACATTGTTAGACTCGGTCCCCTGGCAGAGGGTGCTGTTCGGCAGTGATTACCCGTTTCTGAAGCTGCTAATTAATCAAGAAAGGTGGGTCAAAGCCTTTACTGAAATTCCCGACTCGGTGAAGGAACAGGTAATCGAGTTTACAGACGAGGAGATCGCAGGGATAATGGGCGGCAACGCCGCTAAGATCTTAGGACTCACAGAATAAGCTCTGGTGGGTGCTAGACGTTCATCCCTCCACTGATGATGAAGGCACCGCCAGTAACGAACGAGGCAGCGTCCGAAGCCAGCCAGATTACCATTTCAGCCACTTCTTCAGGTTCACCCCATCTCTTGAGAGGTATGTTGCCCTGTACGGTATCGGCGTCTTTTCGGGCACGCAATTCTTCAGTCATGCGCGTTTTGATCCACCCGGGGCAGACGGCGACTACCCGGATGTTGTCCCTGCCATACTCGGTCGCCGCTGCGTTGGAAATTGCCACGACGGCATGTTTGCTTCCGCTGTAGACGGATAATCTTTCCGCGGTAGACACGCCGGCGATGGAAGCATTGTTTATGATGACCCCACCGCCCTGTTCCTGCATCACCGGTATTTCGTATTTCATGGACAGCCAGACGCCTTTGAAGTTGGTGTCCACAAGTTCATCAAAGACTTCCTCGGTTGTCCGTATCATCCGGGCCATGATGCCTCCTACCCCAGCATTATTGAAGGCGATATCCAGGCGGCCATATTTCTTCACGGTTTGTTGCACCATATCTTCAACCTGTGAGGCAATCCGCACATCGGTTTGGACAAACATCGCTTCACCGCCAGCGTTCTTTATCATCTCCACAGTCTCATTCCCTTCCTTCTCCCTGCGGGCAGCCACCACGACCTTGGCGCCGCGTTCTCCAAATTTGATTGCCGTGGCGCGGCCGATGCCCGAACTCCCGCCGGTTACCAGTGCGACTTTTCCCGCAAACGTGTTCATCGTTGGCCTCCCTTTTGCTCAGTGAATTAGTGCTAGACTCTGTTCTCTTAGTGTTAGTTGGACAACTCTATCACCGACGAGCACATGACCGCAATATGGGCGGCGCCTCGCAACCCCATAGATTGCCACGCTTCGCTCGCAATGACAAAGGAAGGGGCTGCAATGGCGACAAAAAGACTGTGCTCCTATGACACCCCCCTATGTCATTGCGAGGCTGGCTTCAGTCAGCCGAAGCAATCTCGGTGGGGTTATTTGGGACGGAAATTGGCGCGTGGAGTTTACCACTTCGACTTCGCTCATGACAAGCCTGAGCGGGCTAGGAGATTAGGGCTGAGGAGGGACTCCCCCTAGAGACAGGTAAAGCTCTCTTTTCTCCTCGTTGGACGGGAAGAGTTCCTCCGGCAGCATTATCTGCCCTCTGGACTTGAGTCTAGCTAATCCCTCGAGGCATTCGGGCTTGGAAAGGCTGGGAGTCCACTCCCGACAAGCTTTAGGACGCGAGCGATGTATGGTGCAACGGGCTTTCCCGTCCGCATCCCAGGCCAGGAAGACGCAGCCTTTCTTTGTGTGCTTGAGCAGGTGCCCTTCCTTTATCGGCACCTTCAGAGCATATCTGGAAATGCACTTGGAGCGTGATATTCCCAGGGCTGAGGCAATATTGTCTATTTCTTCAGGAGTAAGTGGAGCCTGGTAGCAGGTGCAACAGATGCCACAGCGAAAACAGGGGATGGGAGTTTGCTCCGTTATGGTGATTTCTCTTCCTTCTACCGTCCTTATGATTGCCTTCTCTACTGACATGACGGAAGCTCCCCGAACGAACCTCAAAACCCCTAACGCTCTTCCAGGGCCCGGGCAAGTTTGGTTTCGGAATCGACCGAGTGATTTAATAGCCCAGGCCTATCTTTTTGGTTATCTCGGCTTCGTCGAATAAGTGGTGCAGGCCTTTGAGGAAGGAAGTCGAGCTGTTATCCAATAGCCACTGTCCGAACCTTGCCCCCTCTAGCTCAAGCTCGTCAGGCGTGATTCCGTGTTTGAATGCCAGCTTAGCATAGCCCTTTTCCTGGGACCGGGCAACGATGAAGGTTCTCGCCTCGCTCATTCCCTCTCCTTTTTGTAGTGCGATCCTTCAGGGGCGTGCACGAGGCTGAAGCCTCGCACTACATTCGCTATTATTGCAGTTGCCCCGATTCGATGCGGCTTCCTTCGCAACTCCCCTAGCTCCTCTTATCTTAACATGAGGAATTCTGTTATGACTCCACGGCTTCAAGGCCGAGAAGAAATCAAGCCCAGTATGTTCTCATGAAGTTTCTTATTGGAGAATAAAAGGTCGCTTGTCTGTGGCTGCCAGGGGTTGCCCTGAAAATCGCTGATCTTTCCGCCGGCCTCCTGGACTAATAAGACACCGGGGGCGACATCCCAGGGCTCAATTCTGGTGGTGAAGTAAGCCTCTCCTTTGCCGGCGGCAACCCAGGCTGTCTCCAACCCCGCCGATCCCAGCTTTCGTATGTCGGTAACACGGGGGTAGACCTTATGCAGAAGCTTGCCCGTTCTTTCCCGATTTCTGTCTCCACCTTCACAGTAAAAGATGTAGCTCTGGCCGAGGTCTGATACGTCGGATACTCGAATCCTTGCCTCGTTTAAATAAGCACCCTTGCCCTTTTCGGCAAAGTAGAACTCATCAATTGCCGGAGCATAGGTCGCTCCCAGTAAGAGTTCGTTTTGGTGCATCAGGGCTATGCACACGGAAAAGAAAGGATTGAAATCGGCAAAATCACCGGTACCATCCAAAGAATCTACAATCCACAGCCAATTGGGATCGCCTTTGAGAAAGCCGCTCTCTTCAGTGAGCAGGCTGTGGCGAGGATAATGTCTCTTAATCTCATCAACAATTAACCTGTCCACTTCTTCATCATATTTGGTGACCGCTTCCTTAGCCGAGTTTCGCTCTTTGAGCAAAGCCCAGTCCTGGCGAAAATGCTTCATCAGGGTATGGCCGGCCTTTCTGGCCAGGCTCTCAATTAATTCCTTTTCCTTCATATCGATAGTTATTTTAGCACTGCTGCTACAATAGGACTAAACACAAAGGTTCTCCGAATAGTAGGCAAGAGGCCGCATTTATCCTCCTCTGAGGCGTTGATCAGGCTACATCTTAAATATTCTCGGTCAGATTTTAGATGATCCAAATCGGTGAGTAGAAAGATGTCTCCGTCACTGTTATAATTGCGTCTTGCACGCAACTATCAACCGTTCTTAAACAGACATCGTGTTCACCGAAACGAGTTGCGAGGTCCGCACATGTCAAGGGGGCAACATTCTGGTTCCCAATGCGCCTGGGTATCAAAGCTTCAGAGGTAACTGGCCATGCTAAGTATACGACATTTTGTGCAGGGGGCAGATGAACCCCTATGGGTCGAGGTATTGAACGCGGCCCGCAAGAAGCGTGAGGACTGGAGGACCATCACGGTGGAAGAACTGCTTGCGGACGCAAAGCGGCCTAGCTTCGACTTTGAGGGAAGGTTCATTGCAGAGCTTGATGGAAAGGCCATCGGCGTAGTACATGCCCGCGTGGACAAGTCGAGCGAGGACAAGAAAGGATTCATTCGCCTTGATGTCATCCCAGAGTTCGGCGGCTGCGGAATTGAAACATCGCTCATGGAAACAGCCCTCAGGGAGCTAAAAGCCCGCGGTATGACAGATGCGCAGACGTGGGCCGACTTCAGCGAAAAGGAGCGTATAGAGCTTTTTGAAGGCCTGCATTTCAGACATATTCGGGTATTCAGCGTGATGGAGATGGAACTGGCAGAGCCTTCTCAGAACATCGGTGAGAATACACAGGTGGCCATCAGACCTCTACGCAAAGAGCTGGAAGACGACATCAAGCTCTTTAATTGGCTCGGTAACGAAAGCTACAAGGAAGACTTAGATTACAGTCCGCGTACGTTGGAGGAGACGCGCCACTTCTTATTCTGTGATCCATACCTCAGGGAAAAGGAGGTTCTTTTCGCCGTGCTTAATGGCGAGAGCATCGGCTGCATCGGTGTCGGCATAGACGAGAAATACAACCTGGAGAAACAGGTGCAGGCTGGGGAGGTCTTTGTTATCGGCGTGTTAACGGCGCATAGAAGAAAAGGAATAGGGGCCAGGCTAATGCTGCACGGCCTGGAAAGGCTGAAAGCCAAGGGGATGACCAAAGCGATTCTGGGCGTGGAGGACGACAACCCAACGCAAGCCATAAGGCTTTACGAGAAACTGGGATTCAGGGTCAAGAAGAGAGAAATCATCCTCGAGAGAGAGGTCTGATTTTCAGTATACAAACGTTTGAGAGGTGAGTAGCCATGTTGCATATACGACGTTTTGTGCAGGGGGTAGATGAGCCCGCCTGGGTCGAAATAGTGAATGTGACCCGCAAAGATCGTGAGGACTTGAGAGCCATCACGGTGGAGGAGATGCTTCGGCAGGAGAAGGAAGATCCGAACTTTGATTCGGAGGGGAGGTTCCTCGCGGAGCTTGATCGATATCCGGTCGGCGCGGTGCATGCCAATGTGGACAAGCTGAGAGAGGAGAGAAAGGGATTCGTTCGTTTCTACGTTATCCCTGAATCTCGTGGCAAAGGAATCGAGCACCAGCTTTTAGAGACTGCCCTCAGGGAGCTTAAGGCTCGCGGCATGACAACCGCGCAGGCATTTGCTGATTACAGGGAACGAGATCGCATACAGGTCTTGGAAGAGTTGGAGTTCAAACGTGTTCGAGAATTCAGCATGATGGAGATGGACCTGGCGGATGCCGCACAGAACATCGGAGAGAACAAGCAGGTAGCAATCAGACCTCTCCAGAAAGATCGGGACGAAGACATAAAGCTATTCACCTGGCTCTTGAATGAAACGTTCAAAGAGCACTTCAACTTCCGTCCGGATACAGTAGAAGAGGTACGTCACTTCCTGTTCTCGGATCTGTACTACAACGAGGCGAAAGAGATCTTCTTCGCGGAGCTCGACCGTGAGAGCGTTGGCTACATTGGTGCTGGCATAGACGAAAAATACAACCTGGAGAAGAATGTGCAGGCCGGGGACATCTTCACCATAGGGGTTCTGAAGAAGCACAGGCGAAGAGGCATAGGAGCTAGGCTGATTCGACATGCCCTTGAGGCATTCAAGGCCAAAGGCATGACCAAAGCTACGCTGGGCGTGGACGATTATAATCCGACGAAAGCTATGGGACTCTACGAGAAAGTTGGATTTAAGGTAAAGAAGAAAGACATTGTCTTCGAAAGAGAACTGTAGATTCCTCTGGTTTTGATATTGCTGGTAAAATAGAACTGAGCATAGGGGTTCTCCGATGAGTGGGTGGAAAGACTTCCGGTTGGTTGACATAAAAACCGTAGCGTGCAAGGAGGTGAGAGTATGGCAATAGCCGAAGTAAGTGTTGTTCCGTTAGGAACAAGGACCACTTCGGTCAGCGAATACGTGGCGCGGGCGATTAAGGTTTTGGAGCAGGAAAAGGACATGAAGTACGAGTTGACCGCAATGGGGACAATTATGGAAGGCGACTTAGACAGGATCCTGGCAGTGGTAAGGAAGATGCACGAAGGGACCTTTGGGGAAGGGGTGGCTAGAGTGTTGACCACGGTTAAAATTGACGACCGGCGGGACAAGTCCCAGGGCATGAAGGAGAAGGTGGATTCGCTCAAGAAGAAGTTGCAGGACTAGCTTAGCGAGGGTCTCAGTATTCTTCCCAAACTCAAGAGCCCGTTGATCCTCTCCTACAGGTGTCGTAGATAATATACCCTCGATACGTCGGGCAACTCGTAGAGGGACAAGCCCCGCCCTATGAAAGCTGAGGATTGACTGGTTACCAAAAAGAGGCGGCATATAAAAAGCCGCCCTTTTGAACTTTACGCAGTTCACACTTGAATTTTGTTCGAAATTTAGAAGAAGAACTATTGACAATCCTTTGGATCTTGGTATAATACTTTTTATAGGAGTCGCCCAGATAGGAAATAGGGCTTCAAGACCGGTATAAACGTAGGTGGCCGAGTGTGTGAAAAATCTGCCAGGTTTGCTTAGACCTTGACAGGATCCTGGTACATATATGCTATAATCATAGATGGTATCATTATAATCGACGCATAACCGGTTGAAGAGAATATGTGGGGCTGTCCAAGAATATAGGTGCCAAGCAACTGCTGTGATGAGCCAGGCACGTACAGAAATCTGGAGGCCGAAGGAAAAAGGAGTCAAAGAACGCGACAAGAGGCTATGCTGAAGGGTGCTTGGAATGGACTAGAGTATCAATCGACTGAGTGAACAGGAGGCGTTGAACCGCTGCCTTTAGATGGTCACTTGGGTGGCGGGGAGCCAATGGTGAAACCGACCTGATGAAGGCCGGGTTTTTTGTTTTGGAAAAGGAGATGAGAGCTCATTAGAGGCAAGTGTTTCAGAGAACAACAAATAACAGCAGCCATGCCTGCTGCTGACACAAAGGGGCAAATTTGACAAAAAGGAGTAATAAACAGAGATGAAAAAGGCATTATATCTAATCTTGGCGCTGGTTCTGGCGTTAGGATTGGTGATACCGCTGGCAGGATGTGGAGTTTTAGGCATAGGCGGCCAAACAGCCATGACGACCGCTGGACCAGGGCGCATTGACGTCGACAACATCCCGGGTGGCGGCGTAACAGGTGGGACTGACCACGGTTTCTGCGACCCTGGGGAGCCGTACGAATGGCATTTCGTCATCAATAAGCTGGACCCCGAAGAAGCAGCGCCCGCATACATGACTGCGGTCTTCGCGGTTGAAGGTGAGGTAGGCATTCCTCTGGAAAAGGTTACTCCAGGGGGAGTTGCGCATTATACGCTGGAGCAGTACCTGGATGCTACGCTGGTTGGCGCCTACGCATACCTTGAGGAGCAGGTAACATATAACCGCTTCAACCTGTCGCATGCCCCCTGTGGCGGCGACGACGAGTGTCCCAATGATCCCAATAAGACAACTCCGGGCGTCTGTGGGTGTGGTGTTGCCGATACCGATACAGATGGTGATGGCACCCCAGACTGTAACGATGACTGCCCCACCGACCCAAGCAAGACCACCCCTGGCGTATGCGGCTGTGGTGTTGCCGATACTGATACAGATGGTGATGGCACTCTGGACTGCAACGACCAGTGTCCCAGTGACCCCAACAAGGTAGCCCCTGGCGTATGCGGCTGTGGTGTTGCCGATACTGATACAGATGGTGATGGCACCGCAGACTGTAACGATGACTGCCCCACCGACCCAAACAAGACCACCCCTGGCGTATGCGGCTGTGGTGTTGCCGATGCGGACTCTGATGGTGACGCCACTCCAGACTGCAATGACGGCTGTCCTGCTGACCCCGGTAAGACGGCCCCCGGCACCTGCGGCTGCGGCGTCTCCGATGTCGACTCTGATGGTGACGGCGTGGCAGACTGCAATGACGGCTGTCCTGCTGACCCCGGTAAGACAGAGCCTGGCATCTGCGGCTGTGGTGTCGCCGATGTCGACTTTGATGGTGACGGCGTGATAGACTGCAATGATCTATGTCCCTCAGACCCCAATAAGGTAGCCCCGGGCATCTGCGGCTGTGGTGTCACCGATACCGACTCTGATGGTGACGGCGTGGCAGACTGCAATGACAGCTGTCCTGCTGACCCGAACAAGACAGACCCTGGCGGCTGCGGCTGTGGTATCGCCGATACCGACTCCGATGGTGACGGCACCCCAGACTGCAACGATGGTTGTCCGACTGACGCGAATAAGACAGACCCGGGCGTCTGCGGCTGTGGTATCGCCGATACGGACTCCGATGGTGACGGCACCCCAGACTGCAACGACGGTTGTCCGACTGACCCGAATAAGACAGCCCCCGGCGTCTGCGGTTGTGGTACGCCGGATGGTGACACCGATAACGATGGCACGCTGGACTGCAACGACGGCTGCCCCACCGATCCGAACAAGACAGATCCTGGCGTCTGCGGTTGTGGTACACCAGACGACGATACCGATAATGACGGCACGCTGGACTGCAACGACCAGTGTCCCAATGATCCCAACAAGACGACTCCTGGCGTCTGCGGTTGTGGTACGCCGGATGATGACACCGATAATGATGGCACCCCGGACTGCAACGACCAGTGTCCCAGTGACCCCAACAAAACGAGTCCGGGCATCTGCGGTTGTGGTACACCAGACGACGATACCGATAATGACGGCACGCTGGATTGCAGCGACGGCTGCCCCACTGATCCGAATAAGACAGAGCCTGGTACCTGCGGCTGTGGTATCGCCGATACCGACTCCGATGGTGATGGCACCCCGGACTGCGCCGACAATTGCGATAATGACCCCTTAAAGACTGAGCCCGGCGTGTGTGGCTGCGGTACCCCGGATGTCGACACCGACAATGATGGCACTCCGGACTGTTTAGATGGCTGTCCTAGTGACCCCGGCAAGACAGCTCCCGGAGTCTGTGGTTGTGGTACGCCAGATGTCGACTCCGATAATGATGGCAC
>JBATUN010000022.1:0-2092 GCA_049671165.1 Dehalococcoidia bacterium
GGTGCAGTAGAAAAATATGGCTTTGAGGCCTGGATAAAAGCAGGTGAATCATTGCTAATGACCCCAGAGGTAATTAATAGCTCAGAATTAACAAATTTTTTAAATCATTTAATTCAGATAGCAAGAGATCGTATTTTATTCTATATAGGAGAGTAAAGAAAGAAAAAAGCCTTTAGAGGAAATAAAAGATGAGTCTCTAAATCCTTCAACCCGTATGCCCGGCCAGCTCGTAGACCATCTGCGTTGGCCGGCTCACCCAGCGCGAAGCATCCAGAATCTCCAGGGAGACCACGTTTCCAGAGGCAAGGTACTTCGGTTGGAGGAACTGCTTGGCCAGTTATAATAAAAAGACCGGAGACCGCTTGCGCGGAACCGCTTACTTACATCTCGGTGGTATGCCGAGAAGTCGGTAAGCCATCCGGCCTTTCAATATCAGGATACCACCATTTCGCTTTTTTGTCAACCTGAATTTGCCTTGACTTTACCCACAAGTGCATCAGAGGAACTCGAGGACCTGGAGTAAGGCATCGAGCAGGCCGTGACATTTGAGCACAGCCAACACATTGAGACAAATCAGGAACTTTTGCATCCCACGCAACAATAGGTAAGGGCCATCCCGCTCACTTTTCAGGCCCAACTTGCCTCCCAGGTTGAGCAGGAACTGGACACTGGGCTCATCCAGGTAGTGTTTGGTATTGAGTATGAAGAGGGCGGCAATAAGCACCAGATTGACCAGACGGCGAATAGCTTCCAGAGACAGGACCTTGAAATCTTCCCAGCGCAAACCCTCCTTTTTCAAAAAGCGAAGAGCGTTTTCCACACACCAGCGGCGACGATAGTTGAACCAGATTTTCCTGGCTTGTTTGACACTATTCACCGGAACGTTAGTGAGCAAGATCCATTTCTGGCGGATGGCCGCCGTCTGGGAGACTAACAGCCAATAGGGGTGGTCATGACCCGGCAACCAGACCTTGCGATACCCTAAGCTGACCTGGCATTTTCGCCACCGTCCGCCCACTTTGAAGTGAGCATCGAAGCGGATACGACGGTTGATTTTCTCCACCACATCGTCCAGTAACTGCTCTGATACCTGGTTACCATAGCGTAGTTGTAAGGTGCGATTGCGATAGATACGGAAGACGAACTCCTCACCCAGACCGACTATAAACTCGAAAGTCTTTTGGTCGTCAAACTCTCGGTCACAGATAAAACGGATTTTCTGCCCTTTCAAAATGGTGTGGCTGTAGCGAATAGCGCGGAAAATCTCCCGATTGAGACTGACAAACTCTTCGGTCTGGTAGGAAATGGTGGTGGCAAAGGTCAGACCGGCTTTCTTTTCTCCGATAGCTAATCCGATCAGTTCGTTGTAGCCCGGCACTTTTCCATTTCGACGACGGGGGCCAGTATTCAAGCCTGAAGCCTTCAGGGTACACATTTGCTCGAACTTATAGCCGTAAGGCTTCTCCAGATTGGAAAAATCCAGAATGACCAGGGTGTAATCACTCTTTTCCTGAGCAAACAGCCGCCGCGTCTGAGCGTATTCCGGTTTTAACAAAGCGCGATGATCGAACCGCTCATTGACTAGCCACCGATAGTAGCGTTTTGCGACATGAAAGATGCGTTTAGGGTCTTTACTGTGGATGACCGCCGCCGCCATGCGGGACACGATGGGCACTCCAGCGCCTAGAATGCCTTTGATCGCCTGCTTGAACAGTCGGGACAGCCGCTTATCGGGAAAGATATCATCGAAAACTTGCAGATAGGCTCCCAACTGAGCCAGAAGCAGTACATCAAACGTAGCGTCTATCGGGTCTGACTTGCCAAAATCAGCCTCGGTGTTGTATGATTGGGCCATAGGACAACCTCCGTGTTTTGGTCTGTGATGCTTAAATCATGCACTGAAGGTTGTCCTTTTGTCAAACTATCACCCCCTCAAGATGTGGGTAAAGTCAAGAAGTGGCTGAGAGGCGACCATTTCACAATTGGTAAAAAGCATCCGAAGCCATAACCTGTAGTAGTTACAGATAGTGATTATGCAACATCTTATGATGAGAGCCTGTCCTTCACCAATTTGGAGAGTCACGCTTTTGAC
>JBATUN010000023.1:0-81029 GCA_049671165.1 Dehalococcoidia bacterium
GTAGACGGCGTAGTAGTTAGCACCGGACGAAGGCTGCCACTGGAAGTAGGGTGTGAGGTCGGTGATCTTTTGTCCCGGCTGGGAGCTTGTGCCCGGCGATGTCACCGTGAAGCTGGAAGGAAGGGAAATCGCATTGATGCTACTCGGCAAAACAGCAAGTATCGAGATAACGACTGAGATTGAAAGGACAATCCTCGCTAGCTTATGCCGGTAACCCAGCTTCACGGCCATCCCCTTCGATGGTTTTGTCGTACTTTGATTAATCTTATTCTAGCGAGCTTGCGCTTGTCAATAACGTGTGCTGGCCGATCACATAGGTAACACTCGACTTCGATTCGTGCGCGAGACAATAGCAAGGAAGGACCGGCGGCAAGACCATAGCGGCAAAAACGGCAATGGCCGATGAGAGCACAAGTTGATCGCGCAACGTCAAGTCCAAAACTCGGATAGCGACTATGTCACCGTGCCCTTACCATTTATTACCGCAAAGACAGAAGATTGACTACAGCTAGTATTCTCTTTTCAAGCCCCTTCATATCCCCTTATTCGTCCTAAATAGGCGTCAAGAGCGTCTTCTAAGGCGCCAGAAGTTGTTTTCAAAATGTCTCTCCCAAGCTGCAGAGACTCTTCCTTGAAGCTAAAACAGTGGGAAAGATTGTGCGGGTCTGATATTAGAAGTCTGTCCATCACCTAACCGAAACACACCACTCCCTTCTTGATATCCAGATATGTGTCTCTGGCCATTTGTGTTTTGGGGGTAGCTTGAGGCTTCATCGGATGATTGAACAAAACGCTAGTTTGCGTGATCAATCATCCACTATGTACTATCTCGACAATTTGGACTGCGCTGCTGCAACAACGCAGAACCGTTATCACTCAGTGTGCTTATTAAGTGGGGCTTGGTCAGAATATAAGGTTACGAGTACGCGGGGCAGTCCACGGGAGTCTCCCGAAAGTGCGCGGAGATGTAATAGTCACCGTTCATAGTAATGTAGGTTGAAGCGGCATTGACCTCGGCAACGGTATCGACGTCCCCGGTCCATTTCGCAAACTCATAGCGACCAGTTGGCTCTGCCACGAGACTGACCACCGTTCCCTCTTCATATATGAATCTCCCCTCCCCGGGGGTGGTTACTGCACCATGAGCTGGTCCGATGATATTAAGGCTGTACTGGGTACGCGGAGGTACCTCAAAGTTAGCCATTATGGAATAGTTGTCATTCACGCTGATGGTGGTCTCGGAGGCATGGACATCGTCAACGGTATACAGATCTCCGGTCCAGCCTACAAACTGACAGCCACTGTCTGGGGTAGCATTCAAGCTAACTACTGTGCCAGCATCATAGGTGAAAACCGCTTTCTCAGGGATGGGTACATCGTCAACCGTGACTGTGCCTCCAGCAGTGAAGTCGATAATGAGGGTATAAGATACACCACCAACACCGGCGTCACCACCAACACCGGCGTCACCGCCAACAAAGCGCATCATCGCGGCAACTGACGCTACAATAATCAAGAAGATGCCAACTTTTTTCACATGGTGGCCCTGATAGTTCTATTGTATCACTCCTGAAGGACTCGTCAATAGGCTGCGGTCCCAGCACATTCTGTAGTACAAAGGCAGAGAGTATTTCCCGGTTGAGCAATTGATCCTCCAGCCTTCTCTTGAATGATTCTATATACCCATTCTCTTATAGACTCCCCACTTCTATGAATAGGCTCTGCACCCTGAGAAATGCTGCTCTTTGACTCTATTGTATGTCTTGAGCACTACGTAAGAACCATTGACAATTCCTTGAATAGCGGTAATATAATAGGTTACATACAACCAGTATCCGTTAGATTTGCTGCGAGGAGACCGATAGAAAGCTGGCAATGAGGGAATCTGGCATTAAAACAGAGAAGACTAATCATCAAATCTTGATTATCTTCTGAGGAGGTAACGCAGGATGAGATCCGAGAGACTATTGAAATGTACGTTGTATACGGTCTTGATATTGGCAGTTCTCATCCCCATGGGTGGGTTCTCATTCCCATTAGCATCACTTGCGGATACTACATTGACCGGTCTCACCGTCTCCAGCAAGACTGCTTGGCAAGACACTGGTATAGATGTGCAAGCTGGTGATACTGTGCAGATTGCAGCCACAGGATACATTCAGTTTGACTCAGCTGGGCATATGGCGGATCCCGATGGGCAGCCAGACGGAGACCTAGGTACTGGTTCGATGTCAAGTCTAGTCCCTGGTGCACCACAACACACCTTAGTCGGCAGAATAGGATCATCTGGCTCTCTGACAGACCTAAGTGGATTCTTGGTTGGTTCCGACTATTCAGAGACAGCTTCTGAGTCTGGACGCCTTTTCCTGGGCTTCAACGACGGTTTTGTCAAACCTGACCGCACTGGTCTCGATAGTGGCGGCGTTGGAGATAATTCGGGATCGTTCATTGTCCAGATCACGATTATTGCCGCATTGCCCGCGAAACCAGCGTTGGCACAGACAGTCTGTTTGCAGGTTAATGGAGAGGGATTGCCAGACGGTGCTCCAATTCCGGGTTGGGATCTTGTCTTCGGTGGCCCGCCACCAATTGCTACTGTTACTGCAACTGCCCATTCTGTAGGCGTCCATTCGGGTGATCGTGGTGTGCAAGTTAATGGTGACTACCATGCCGGCAAAGAATTCGATATCGCTGCCAAAGGGGTTGTGACGGTAGACTATTGGCACTTCCCCAAGCCGGGAAGTTCAACCAACTCGCAGTTCTCATTGCATGGTGGTGAACACCCTGGCGACGAGGGGGTGGATTACTGGTGTTACTTGTCAGTACACAAAAATGACGAAGACCTATGGTGGGTAACGGATGAGGGTCATCCTCCTTCTGTAGCCTCATACTCTGGTGAGTATACTCATATCGTAATCACTATCGACACTAGTACTGGTTTATTCGACCTCTATATAGATGAGGAGCTTGTTTATCAGGGAACAGTCGAATATGCAGACAGGATTGAAGCTTCTGGGATCCGGTATGTCTCTGTTCATAGTGGTCGTGGAGGGGCTGGTACCGACAGCTACTTCGATGACATCTTGATAACAACGATTGGCGAGGTATCACTAGTTGACCTAGCTATTGTCATCTACCCAATTAATGGCGGTACTGTCACACTCTCTCCTTCTCAACCTTCAGGCAGATACGTCATCGGAACGGAGGTGACATTGACTGCTTATGCTAATGAGGGCTATGACCTTGACCACTGGAGCGGTGCCGACAATGACAACCTAAACCCAACCACTGTTACCATGAATTCTAACAGGAGTGTCACCGCCTACTTCGAAGAGATACCACCAATGACGCCGGTGGACAGGGACCCTGAGGAGGACCTCATTCAACCACCAGTATTGAAACCGTATCAGTTGCAGCTCCGAGTTTTGGACCCATCATGTTCTGATTATGACTCGGGGCAACCAGATCCAAACCTTTCGAGTATCGATCCGAACAAGCCGACCATAGTCCTTGCACACGGGTGGAACCCAGATTATGTCGGGTTGGTGGCCAGTAATGGGAAGGTGCCAGCATCCGTGTGTGAAGTGGGTGGACACCTCCTCGAACATGGGTACGGTGATACGGCAAACGTCATCTGGTGGAACTGGCTTGACGAGGCTAAGTCGAAGAGCCCGGTGGGACCAAGCAAAGAGGCATATCGACAAGGTGCGCGACTGGCTGACGCTCTTTATATGGCACTGGGAGCCAATTACGATCATGAGATCCATTTCATCGGGCATAGTCTTGGTGCAAGAGTCAACAAGGTGGCAATTGACGACCTCCAATCTGCCTATGATTGGCGGAACTTCCATGTGACAATCCTTGACGCAGCGGAGATTGGTGACCTAGCGCGGGAAGCTAACCCCATTCCCAACCGTGCTGCTTGGATTGATAATTATGTTACTGCTTTCGGAGATCTACATGATGAAGCAGTAAACGTCATTCTTCGACAGAAGATGCCAATCTCAATCGATCCTGAACTCGTGGGGACAATACAAGGACTCGCGGCATCCCATAGCTTTTCCTATGAGTGGTATGCGTGCTCAATCGCATCGTTTGACACAACGGACGGCTGCAAGCCGGATCCGGATCCGGAATTGAATCTCATGGGCCACCAATGGTCTTTTGAAGCACGTGGACTGAACGGCAGTCCCGGCCCTGGTTCGTTCTATGTCCAGACTCTTGGTGCATCCGATTCCATTCTCAATGTTGAAGGGATAACACCTGGTGAAGCCTCGGTTATCATGGCTGGACGGACTGCTCTATTGATAGGCCAGTCTGGGCTCATAATTCTGGGCGCAATACAAAAACCGATTGAGTTCGTGGGGGAGGTTGTCGGCGATACCGTCGAGGTCGTTGTCGAGGGTGTAGTGAAGAAGGTTTTTAGAGCAATCCTGAAGGAGGGGTCATCTGCTTACATGTGGATACCGATCGAAATACCTGGAGATGCCTCTTATATGTCATTTGAATTCGTGTTCTCTGATAATGGAGACGGGGATTACCTAACTGCCGGGATCAATGAACTACAGGTTTTCGCTTTCGAGGGGACTCTTTTCTCAGGCTCAGATTTTGTGGGCTCTGGTTACCTTGATGTCTCTGATTGGGCAGGGCAGGAAGTGGAGCTATTCGTTGGACTCAACAGTGTGGGCGAGCCCAATGCCGAGGTGATAGTTCAGGATTTCCGCTTCCATCAGCTGAATTCGCAGCCATTTGTAGATACTGGCGAATCCGATGCTGCAGAAACCGAGCTGGCGAAGATCCCTTGGCTATGGGTCGGTGTTGGGCTAGCAATCCTGCTTGTCGCATCTATATTGCTGAGGCGCCGCCTGTCTCAATGGTGATGTACGGGATAGCGCTGGCCAACCGTGATACGCTTCCAGACCTGAAACCAAAGTGATACACAAGCCATCACGCGGATTAAGGTCTAGGTCATATCATCACAGGTGAAAACCACTACATCAGCTTTGCCGATGCCGGGCTGATGAAGGATATAAGTCAGGCTTCCTAAGCCTCAAAGAAGAGAGAAGAGCTTAGGTCAGAGCGGAATCGAATTTGCCACCTAGCGCTTGAGGTAACTGGAAAGCTGAAAGTGAAAACCCAGATTTCACAATTTCGCGTCTTTAATACCACGGTTACCTTCAACATAAGCTGGTGCTAGCTGAATTTTTTTGGACTCAGAAGTTCTGGCCTTTGCCCACTTGACAAATTCTCCATTATGGAGTATAAATAATCCATAAGTACTTATGCGTGTGAAACAGATTATTGATGTTAAACCTCTGAATAGACTCAAGCGATAGGCCGTAAGGATATTGAGGACGATAATCAAGAGGTGAAGGGAAGTGCAGCAAGAGATTGTTGCCAGATCTCTAAGGAGACGTTGACGAATGAGCGCCAAAAGTGAAATAGAGCGCCATTTCCGTGACCTGGAAACGAGGATCGAGAGGTTGAAGAAAGCTGAGGCGGACCTCATGTCTATGGGCACTAGTGACTGGCGAGGGCAGCACAAATCCGAGATTAGTGCCATCATGACAAGTATCAAGGATACCCACAAGGTGGATGAGGTGGAACAAGGCTTAGCTGCCTTGAAAGCTAGACTGACACCATCAATCACAGTTTCAATGTCCGATGCCCATTTTGAGCATGAAAGCTGGTCGACCACCGAGCTAATCCTGGAAAACCCCGGTCCCTTCGGTCTGACGGATATTGCAATATCTCTTTCCGGTGATATAGAACTGGGCGGGTTGGACAGACTAGCCGAACTGGCAGGTGGCGATAGGAAGGAATTGCCCATTCGCCTGAAGCCACTTAAACCAGGAGAAGTCCCCCTGAGACTATCGGTTTCCTTTCGTGACAAAGACGGGAACATGCATTCATCCGACCATGACTTTATTCTCGAGGTTGCTGCGGGATCACCGAAGGCCCAACCACCGGGCAGCGTGCCAAAGGCACCATTCTTTCCGGAAGACCTGTACGCCCTGTATTCATCGGCAGAGTTAATCGGACAAGGAGGCTTCGCCCGCGTTTACCGGGCCCGACGCAAGAAAGACGATTGCCCCGTCGCCGTTAAGATTCCCATCGATGTGGACCCGGCGGTGGGCAAGGCGTTTCTCACCGAAATTGAGAACTGGAAAAAGCTTAGCCACGAAAACATCGTTAGGCTACTGGATTTCAATATATCACCGGCGGTTTATCTCGAGCTGGAACTGTGCCATCACAGCATGGCAAATCTTACCATGCCAGTGCAGGCAGAGAATGCCTGCTTTCTGGTTCTGGAAGTTGCTCGCGGCCTGGCTCACGCTCATGCAAAAGGAGTAATCCATCGCGATTTGAAGCCGTCCAATATACTGATGAAAGACAATAATCCCATGATATCTGACTGGGGACTTAGTCGAGTCAAGAGTGCCAGCGTACGGAGCATATCCATGTCATTTTCCCCTTTGTATGCCGCTCCGGAGCAATACTCTCCCAAGACCTTTGGCAAGACTGATGAGAGGACCGATATCTACCAAATTGGCACCATCTTCTACGAGCTTATCAGCGGGACAACCCCTTTTACGGGGGAAGACTTCGCGGAGATTTCTTTTGCCATTGCCAATAATAATCCGGAGCCACCTTCTGCCCTGAATCCAGAGTCGGTCGGCGTAGAGCGCATCATCATGAAATGTCTTCAGAAGAAGAAAGAGAATCGTTATCAGAGTATCGATGAGTTGCAGGTTGACATGGCCGGATTCCTCGGCATTGATCTCAAGAAGACCTTAACACTGAGCCGAAATACACTGGAGAAGATAAAACTCTGCACAGATCTGGTGGAGATTCATGCGTACCAAGGCAACTGTGAGAGGTGTCTCATGTACCTCAGGACTCTGGAGGGTATTGTACGCGGTTCAGATCTCAAGGACGTCATCCACGAGGAAATACAAGCTCTGCAGTTTCATGCCCGTCAAGAAGTGAGTATGGCGGACAGAATACCTCGACTCGATGAGATAATCCACCGCGCCAGAATAGGTAATTAGTGTGTGTTTGTGACTACTATATGTGAGCTGTAGTCTGACGATAGAGGGGAAGTCGGATGTATTTGATTAGGGCGAAGTACGGGAGCGACCCAGAGAGGAAAAGGATTGAGTATATCTTCGAGAAGTGGCGGAGCAAGATGAATATCACTAAGCCGGAAGGCATCACGGTTATAGCTGACACCGAGGATGTCGAGGAGATGATTCTGGAGCTTTTCACTCGCGCTGAAAGGAAGGACAATATCACCTTCTATCGCATGGACGAAGTTCAGTTGGACGTGGAGCGAAGTGAGAAGAGGATCAGACTCAGACTAGAGGAGAAAAGGGAAATCGTGGAGAGGCTTCTGGACTTCATCATGGCTAGGCAGAGAGCAATCCTGAAGATGGAACTGGTTAAGCCATTCCAGAAGATATATGAAGTGCATTCTAAGAAGGGCAAGGCGGAGATTACAGTAGGTTTGCACGAGACCGAAACGGGTGTCGATTTATCCATCAATATATCGGGGTACGGCGAAGCCGTGGGCCTTTTATATCGGAAGCTTAACGACGAATTCAAGCTGATGGAGGAGCAAGAATGAGCTATAACACAAGTGTCAATTGGCAAAGGCTCGAAGAGATTTTGCGTCCAGTGGAACTGACTCTGGATAGTGATATCGAGAAGCTACGCAGGATAGATGAGAGAAAGCGGGCGGAACAATGGAACAAAATAGAGGCAAATCAGAATATCTTCGAAAATGAGCTATTATCCGGTTTACCCGCCGATCTGAGAATGGAACTGGGCAGCAAGTTCACCCTGGGAAAGCTCTTGCTGGCGACTGCGGCTTATGTCAACCGAGAAGAAAGCCCGGTCATCGACAATTTCAACCGGAAAGAACTTGATCTGGTACAGGACTTCGAGCGTTATAACTTGTTTGATGTTCTCTCCATTGAAGAGATTGTGCAGAGAATTGCCAGAAGAGAGGACATCTATGAGCTGGTGATAGACTTCTATCAGATGGAGTATTCCAATTTAGACAAACTGCTGGATGATGCTGACATACAGAAGGGTCTGAAACTAGCCTTTAAGAACAGGTACAAGAAGAGACTGAACAAGGTCGTCGAGGGAGTCAAGTCCTATGTCGGACAATATGGTCCGGTACTGGTTGTAACACAGGTGGAGAAGAAAATATGGGACAAAATAAAGGAGTCTGAGGAAGATCGCAAACATGTCAGCGATGAACTTGAGAAGCAGCTTAGCGAGATCACTGCTAGCCTGAAGCCATTAGGTGACATCGATGAACAAGACGAGCGATTGAGACGCCGTTTATCTGACATTGAAGCCGAATTGGCTGCGGGAAACAAACCGCAGGATTTGGGCGTCTTGAAACCGCAGATAGACCAGATTCTCGAGCAGTACCTTGATGTGGAGCGGGGGCTTTCTTGTCAGATCGAGACTGTATCTCAGAGGCACCAAGAGCTGGGAGATCGGCAGGATGAACTGAAGCAATTAAGAAACAAGTGCTTGGAACAAGGCCAAGAGGAAAAGCGAAGACTAATAGAAAGTGAGATCAACGAGATCGAAACACTTCAGGATAAGCTCTCTTCACAAGACAGGTCCCTCCGGGCTGAGAAGACCGATCTGGAAATCAAGAGAAGGGAACTGGAGAGCAGACTCAAAGAAATCACTGACGCCATTGAGGGCAAACCTATTCGCTTCACTACCAAGGAAGATGCTAGGCTCTGCGAGCTGAATTTCATCGCCAGGTTTGATACCAAGATGCAGACCTTCCCCCTGAAGATATACTCTCCTGTAGATAGACGCAGCTACGAGATCAAATCGTGGAAGCAAGGCGCCCATCTTAAGTTCGCTCAGGGGGGGCCGCCGCAAATGCCCGCGAATGTCAGATCGCGGTATTCCATTTCTGAGAGAAAGTATGTATTCTTTGGTGACAGGGTCGAGAAGGTTGTTATGGAGGCCGTATCACTAAACCATTTGGACGAGTTCGAGCGATACGGCTTTGATATACGCCGGGCAAATCTTGCCGATTTTTTGGATATTGTTAACAGGCATATCAGTAGTGCTGAGCTCGGCAAATACCTTCATGTACTTGGCATCGCCTCGCCTACGGGCTGGGATGACAGGGTAAGAAAAGAGATTGAGTCCGCCGATTTTGCCCACAACTATGTCAGCCGGTATGTGTCAGTTTGCCTGGTTGACTCCGGTACCGGCGAGGTAGTCTATAATCCCACCGATGACCGGATAAGCGAGCTGGTAGAGTTCTTCCAGCCTCAATTTGACAGAGAGAAGGTGGCTAAGGTGAAGAAGCTAATCATGGATGGACTATCCCTCAAGGATTATGTTGTCTTCAGCGACATATTGGAGGTATCAAATGAAAGAAGAGAAATTGTGACTAAAGCCTTTTATGACCTCACCGATGAAGGAGGATACCGGATGAGGCACATCAGGGATGTCGGTGTGGTACTGGAGGTAGCACCTGAGCATTGATCTGCGTTGTAGCATATCGGAAGTATTAATTCTATAAGGAGGACAATCATGGGAATCATTGACAGGATCAAGGGGAATCCATTCGAGAAGCTCAAGAAGGATGACCTCACCGCGGAGAGGATCAGGCTTGAGCGAGATGAGAAACTGAAGGCTGGTGAGGTCACAAAGCTCTCAGAGCGGAAGAAGGACCTGTTCAACAAGGGCTTTCAGGTGACCGACGCAGAAAGGCGAACTATCGCGCGCCAGATACAGCAACTGGACCAGAAGATAAAGCTGGACAGTATCCAGCTCAAGCGGACCAGTGACCAGATACGCGTCGTAGACAATCTAATATTCATCCATGACAACAAGCGTATGCTTGAAAGACAGGGACTCATGACCAACCTCTTGAAGATGCCAAAGAGCAAGCTCGATGAGTTTCTATCCAAGGTAAACGTCAAAGATCAGATATCGGCCGGTAAACTGGACGCATTACTCAGTACTATGCAGGCTGAGTATGGCCTGGTCTCCGACATTGAGGACGATAAAGAAACAAGTGCACTGATGGATATTTGGACAACGAGCGATGTTGCCCAAGCAGACGAAGTCTATCAGAAGTGGGATAAGGAGAAGGCTGCGAAGGAGAGAGAAGTAGAACTAGACTAACCTTGGTAGCAGGCAGTAGCCTAAGCATCTTACCTGTAAGTGGGTAGGCAGAGCCTTTGCTATGGAATAAGGGCATGGAACTGAGAGACGCAGTAAACAGCCAGTTCCAGAAGTGTCATCGGCTGGCAAAGAAATACTATGACCAGGGCGACGCTGCCAGGGCTCGCGTGGAGTATCTGAAATGCGGTCAACTGCTGGAGCAACTTGCCAAGCTCTCGCCCCAAGAGAAGAGAGGCGAAATCCTGAACCGGTCTCAGAAGTTTCGTGACATCGCCGAGGGATTGCAGCAGGGGACCATCAAGGTATACACGGATGGAATCGTGCGAGTTGAACAAGAAGCCCCAGGAGTAGCTGAGAAGAAACGAAAGAAAGAGAAGACTAAGAGTCTAATACTGGCTGAAAAGCCCCGCGTTAGATTTGTGGATATAGCTGGCCTGGAAACAGTCAAGGAGAATATCAAAGAGGCTATCGTCTATCCTTTCAAGTATCCTGAGGAGTATAAGTACTTTGGGGTTAAGCCTGGGGGCGGAATATTGCTCTACGGTCCTCCGGGTTGTGGTAAGACCATGCTCGCTGCAGCGGCAGCAGCCGAGTGTGATGCTGTATTCATAAGTCTCAAGGTGAGTGACATCAAGGATAAGTACGTTGGTGAAAGTGAGAAGAATATCAAGGAGGTCTTTGATATTGCCCGGAGCTATGATAAGGCGATACTCTTCTTTGACGAAATAGACTCTCTAGCTGGAGAGCGCTCAGCTACCAGAGAGGGACATGAAAGAAGCTTGGTGAGCGAGCTTCTGGCGCAGATGAACGGGTTGGAAGCTCAAGATACGGTAAGAAGATACCTGTTCCTGGCAGCAACAAACCGCCCATGGGATACAGACCTTGCTTTCCGAAGGCCTCCCAGAGTAGATATGCTGGTTTTTGTGCCCCATCCTGACTCTGAAGCTCGCAAGAGAATACTCGAGTTGAACTTGAAAGGCAAGCCTTTGTCCGTATCAGTGAATCTGGAAGACCTCGCGCGCAGGACTGAAGGCTATGCCTCGGCTGAGATTGTCGCTATTTGCCAGATGGCTGCCAAGATTCCACTGAGAGAGAGAATCAAGGAAAGAAAGCCACGCAGGCAGCTCACTATGGCAGACTTTGAGCAGGTATTCACAAGCCAGAAGACAATGCTCTCCTCGTGGTATGCCAAGGCGGCAAAGGAGTTGGTAGGGAGCGATCAGACTAATATATTTGGAGAGCTGATAGAAGCAGCAAAGGAACACCACGAACTTCAGACACGCTCACCGTCTTGACGAGGTCGGTGCCAAGCTTGCTTGGCTGCCAGGGTTATCAGACTGCCGTGGCAATATGGGTCTGACACTGCCCAAGGGCGAATAGAGAGAAGCGGACAAGCACAAGACATTACAGGCGCGGTTATGAGCAAAGTCTGGCCAGGGAGAAACCAGGGTGAAAAAAGGTACTTCCCAAGCTATTAGACGACTACACAGTGAGGGGCTTGCCCTTAGTGACTTGGGCAAGCACAAAGAAGCGCTCGCCAAATTCGAGAAGATTGTCAAGTTGGACGATAGAGACAATTATGCCTGGCATAGAAAGGGAATTGAGCTTAACTCTCTGAAGAAATACAAAGAGGCCCTGGATTGTTTTGATAGGGCTATAGTAATCAAACGCAATGACGAATACGGATGGAATCACAGAGGCGTGGCACTGCGGGAGCTCGGAAGATACGATGAGGCTCTCCGTAGCTGTAATAAAGCCATTAGAATCAATAACAAGTACCCTTTTGCCTGGTATACCAAAGGTTCTATCCTCCAACACCTGGGAGACCTTGCGGGAGCCAAAGATTGTTTCCAGAATGCTGTTAGGTTTGCCCCTGATAATGACTCATATAGAAAGCGATTAGCCGGCATCAACGAGATTGCCGGTAGATCAGGAATAGAGAATGAAACCAGCGCCCAACTGCACCATGATGGGATTGCTCTTAGTAAATTGGGTAAACATGAAGAAGCTCTGGCCCAGTTTAAGAAAGCTATCAAGTTAGATCCCGAGGATAATGTCGCCTGGCACCGTAAAGGAATAGAACTAAACGCCCTGGGAAAATACAATGAGGCAATAGAGTGTTTTGAAAGGGCTATCAGGATTAATTCCAGAGATAAATTCGCCTGGAACCATCGGGCGCTTTCTCTATGCAGGTTGGGAAATTATGGAGATGCCATAACTTCCTGTAATGAAGCCATCAAGATAGATGATACCTATCCGTTTGCCTGGTGTAATAGGGCGGTCATATCAGCTCATCTCGAGGACTTCGAGGATTTTCAGAAGTGTTTCCGCAGAGCCCGTCAACTCGACCCCAAAGGGTTGAATAACCGGTTTCTTGCTGAACACCTGCCAAAGATTGGGTATGAGGATTTGCTCAGCCGGAGTAAGGGCGATGTCAAGCGTTCCAGCTATTACTGTTGCGAGCTCTGCCTGGTGCATCTACAGATAGAAGAAATGCCCCAGGCGTTGAAATATGCGTTGGACTTAGGCAAGTATGCCAACGAGAAGGTAAAAGCAGTGCTGAAGCCGCTTATCGAAGAACTTGAGTTCCGCATCGACGGGGGCATAGGTGTTACGGAGGACTTGATAGAACGGGCTGATGTAATACTGCACCAGGTCAAGATGGGATGGTAATATTTCAGGAAACATATTAGAAAAAATCATAACAGGGAGACAGAAGGGGTATCACAATCAATAGGTACCCACCATTACGTGGACAAACAGGAGATAATAGAAATGATAGATGAGGCGCTAAGGGAATAAAATGAAAAAGCAAGACAAGTGGCTGCTTTGGTTGACCCTAGTTACGCTCCCCTTTTTATTTAGCGGGGTTATCTTAAGCTTTGTAAACGCAAGCGATCGAATACCCACTGTCATAACTATCACACCTAGCTCATCTAGTGTCGAGTTCGGCAGCAGTATCACTTTGACTGCCACGCTAAGGAATTCTGAAGGCGATCCCCTGTCTGGGAAAACAATTGTGTGGCTTTTCACCACAACGGAGTATACCTTTGGCACTAATATCGGAAACCTAGAGCCAAGTCGAGGAGTCACGGACTCTTATGGACAAGCAACCACTACTTATACTCCTGCCATACAAGGTGAGCCATATGGAGTAACTATCCGAGCTAGCTTTGGTGATTTCATTGATTTTATTGCAATGGGAGATGATTTTCATGAGGGCTCATATGCCGTTTGCCATATTAGCGTATCTAGAGCTCCAGGGACCGCTGGTGACATTCAGGATACTACAGGGGCACCATTATGGATTTGGGTAACGCTGACGATATTCCTCGTGGGCAGTGCTGGCATTGAGCGTCGTTTGGCAAGGAAATAAATAGGGCAGTGTAAAATTTGGTGACAATTCTACAATGGATTACTTGTAGCTAACGAATTAGAGGGGAATTATGCCACTCGGTATTTTTGTTCTTGGGCTTGGATTCTTGATGGGAAGCGGGATATTTGGCGACACGATATCATTGGTCGCATTTATCCTTGGTTTCCTAGCAGTGTGTCTATTCTCCGCACTCAGACAGAGTCGTAAGTTGTCCCTTTTCTATGGAGTCAATTTCGGCATTGGTATGGTTATCGGCGTATTAGCCTTTATAGCTGAAGAAGGTTCTGCTGGCTCTGGGCTCGTCTTTGCTTGGATAGCACTGGGCACTATAGGTTCCATTGCTCTGGGAAATGGTGCTGTTTCACTAGGTTTAAAGAGGAGTTTGAAGAAGCAGCTTGCCAAAGAGCAATTCGAAGCAAAGAAAGCTGAGATAATTGCTATGATAGATGAGGCGTTGGAGGAGGAGAAGAGGACGCGATAAATAACGCCAAAGATACTTAGAATATGATGACAGATTTGAAGGAGTCATAGACTATGGGAGGATTTTGGATATATACTGCATCCCTATAAGGTATCCTGATGCCCTGACCCCTGCTACCATTCCTTATGAGACTTATATCGAAAGGGATGCCTTTGATGCGGTAATTTTGCATGTACAATCGCGGCAATGGTCAAGGAAGGGCTAGAATAACCAATAAAGGGAAAACGTCTAGCTAGGGTACCATGAGCGAGGAAAGAACATGCGCAGAATTGGGGTGATATTGGGGATAGCTGTAGGCTTTGCTATAGGCTATTCAGCTAGCTTCTTGATATTTGCGGGGGGGCCGAAGGCTTGGGGGTTTTGGGGGCTATATCTTCCGATAGTGATTGTAGCCACGGTTCTGACGGGCAGAAATACAAGGAGCCGGCTCGCCGTGGTGATCTCCTCGTGTGTCACACTGCTGTGCTTAGTGGTAGCCGGGGTAGGAGAACACGATTTGGGAACTTACATCTGGATATGCTTTGCAATACCTTTTGCCACGCTTGGAGCAACTAATGGATACTTTATGGGTCAGGCGAGACTCACAATAAGGCAGCAGGAAATTAACCGCCTCGAAAAAGAGAAGGCAGAGATAATAGAAATGATAGACGAGGTGTTGGAGGAAGAAAAGAGGCGGTGATATTCAATGCCCAGTAATATTAAAACCAGATTTGAGCTTGCTAGAAATCGTGAAGATCATTCCATATTAGCTGGAGGGATTCAAGGGTCGAAGTTGTAAGTGTTGAGGTTGGAGACAGAACATTCGAGGGGGTCTTAAGAATGAAGTGGACAGAAATGGCACTCAGGCTCCTTAGAATAGCACTCATGATTGCCATAATTGGAGTAGTCCTTTTTTGTGGTGACTATCTCTCCCGTAGCCAGGTCTTGGCAGAATCACCCGCACAGATGGAATGGTCTCAGACATTTGGTGGAGAAGATTCAGAGCATGCCGACTCTGTGCAGCAGACCGACGACGGTGGCTATATAGTCGCTGGTACAATCGAATCATATGGCGCCAACCAAGGTGACGCTTGGCTGATAAAGACAGATGCGGGCGGGAATGAACAGTGGTCCCGGACATTTGGCGAAAGCTATTATGTCGCAGCCACATTTGTGGAGCAAACCAGCGATGGTGGCTATATTATTGCCAGTGAGATCGAATCATATGAATCGGGATCATATAGCAGTGACGTCTGGTTGATAAAGACCAATGCGGAAGGAGATGAACAATGGTCCCAGACCATTGGTGGGACAGACGATGAGGGGGCCCACTCTGTACAGCAAACCAGCGATGGCGGTTATATTATCGCTGGTGACACTTACTCCTATGGTGCCGGCGAGAGTAATAATCTCTTGCTGGTAAAGACCGATGCGGGCGGACATGAACAGTGGTCCCGGATCTGGGCTGGAAGCAAATCGGATGTAGCCTGGTGCGTGCAGCAGACCAGTGACGGCGGTTATATTGTCGCGGGTGAGACGATGTCTTACGGTGTCGGCGATGGTGATTTCTGGCTGATAAAGACGGATGCGGGAGGAAATGAACAGTGGTCCCGGACATTTGGTGGAAGCGATGATGACGGCGCAAGATCTGTGCAGCAAACCAGTGACGGCGGCTATGTTATCGCTGGTGAAACTTCCTCCTATGGTGCCGGCGGTGTTGACGCTTGGCTGATAAAGACGGATGCGGGAGGAAATGAACAGTGGTCCCGGACGTTTGGTGTAACAGACAATGAGTGGGCCTACTCTGTGCAGCAAACCAGCGATGGCGGCTATATTATCGCTGGTCAGACTTACTCATATAGTACGAAGGATACGGATATCTGGTTGATAAAGACCGATGCGGGAGGAGACGAACAATGGTCCCTGACCTTTGGTGGAGCGGACACTGAGTGTGCCCATTCTGTGCAGCAAACCACTGACGGCGGCTATATTATGGCTGGTAACACTGCGTCATATGGTGCTGGCGATGGTGACTTCTGGCTCATAAAGATAGCGATTCCGCCTCCCCCCGACATACCGACCCTCATTTCACCGCCCGACAAGGACAGGATAGGACTCATAGGCGGGATTACGCCAACATTTCAGTGGTCTGATGTATCCGACGATAGCGGAGTTCGGTACAACCTGCAGGTAGCGACCCACAAGGATGTTACCTCCACCGGAGAATTCGTTGATCCCATGCTTTCGGTTGTGGGTCTGGTCGGAACAAGCTATACCCTGGAAGAGACAGAAGCACTGCCGTATGGTACCTATTACTGGATTGTACAGGCCGTAGACGAAGCAGAGAATGAAAGTGACTGGACCGCGCCCAGTTCGTTCCAAGTTGGGCTATTGCCCCTATGGGGACTCGTTGCCATTATCGTAGTCCTGGCGATGCTGTTGATCCTCTTAACTCGTGCCCTAGTAATGAGAGCGAGATCAAGAGCAACACGACTGATAGAGAGGGAGAAAAAAGAGATAATAGAAATGATAGATGAGGCGTTGGAGGAAGATAAGAGGTCGCGATGAACAATGCCGACCTCCCCAACTCCTGAGGATAGTCAACTAAGATCAGACAACCGCACATGGATAATCGGATCTAGACATGAAGAATAGACAGGTGCCCTTACTATCTCTGCTCTGTATCACACTCGCGTGCAGGCTGATGCTTCCTGCTGTGTTAGCGGGAGCTTCAGCAGTCATGTCTCTGCCGGATGCCCGTATTGGTAGTCATGCAATTGAGGAAGCAGAACACGCCTCCATGATTGCGGCAGGTAAGCAGCACATTGTAGGACTTAGCGACAAAGGCACGGTCGTCGCCGTGGGATTGAACGCCCAAGGTCAGTGCAACGTGGATGGCTGGACGGATATCACTCAGATTGCTGCAGGTGAGAGTCACACGGTGGGGTGTAAGTCTGATGGCACCGCGGTCGCCGTGGGAGGTAACTCGGATGGAGAGTGCAACGTGGATGGCTGGACGGATATCATTCAGGTCGCTGCGGGGCAGTATTGGCACACAGTCGGGCTTAAATCCGATGGTACCGTGGTTGCCGTGGGATGGAACGACCATGGGGAGTGTGATGTTGGCGGCTGGAAGGGCATCACCAGAGTCGCCGCAGGTGCATATCATACGGTGGGGCTCAAGAATGATGGCAGGGTGGTCGCCGTAGGAGATAACTCATACGGGCGGTGTGATGTTGGCGGCTGGAAGGGCATCACCAGAGTCGCCGCAGGTGCATATCATACGGTGGGGCTCAAGAATGATGGCAAGGTGGTCGCCGTAGGAGATAACTCATACGGGCAGTGTGATGTTGGCAGCTGGACGAACATGGTTCAGGTCGCCGCAGGCGTCTGTCACACAGTGGGGCTTAGGGACGATGGCACCGTCGTCGCTGTGGGATGCAATACCCTCGGGCGATGCGATGTCTACGGCTGGACGGACATGATCCATGTCACGGCAGGCACGTCTACCACAGTAGGACTCCGGGCCAACGGAACTGTGATTGCTGCAGGACAGGTGTACGGTGGACAGTGCGACGTTAACAGCTTGACTGACATGACCCAGATCGCTGCAGGTTACTATCATACCGTGGGAATAAAGACTGACGGCACTGTAGTCGCAGCAGGATACAGTGCCATAGGACGGTGCAATGTCGGCGGTTGGACGAACATCATCCAGATCGCCGCAGGCGATTTTCACACGGTAGGGGCCAAGTCCGACGGCACCGTGGTTGCCGTGGGGTACGGCGCCAGTGGGCGGTGCGATGTCGGAAACTGGACAGATATCGTGCAAGTCAGTGCGGGTGAGGCTCACACCGTGGGGCTTAGGGCCGATGGCACCGTCCTCGCTGTGGGATACAGTGGTGATGGGCGGTGTGATGTGAGCGACTGGGCGGATATCACTCAGGTCGCGGCAGGCTGGTGTCATACAGTGGGCGTTAAATCCAACGGTACTGTGGTAGCTGTGGGAACAAACAGTCATGGACAGTGCGATGTCACCGGCTGGACCAATATCATGCAGATCGCTGCAGGCGCCTGGCATACAGTAGGGCTGAAAACAGATGGTACCCTAGTCGCGGTGGGATGCAACGACCAAGGGCAGTGTGATATTTCCAGTTGGACGGATATCATCCAGATCTCCGCGGGCCGCGATCACACGGTGGGGGTTGAATTTGACGGTACTGTGGTCGCCGCGGGAGACAACGCCGGCGGGCAATGCAATATCGGCGACTGGACGAATATTGTCCAAGTCGCAGCGGGTCAATTACACACGGTTGGGCTTAGGGCCGATGGCACCGTCTTTGCTGCAGGCCCAGAAATTGAGCTAGCCAAATGGGATCTAATAGAGCCTGTTGGGAATGATGATGTCAATGAAGTGAGCCCTACAACGTCCCTTTACCTGGTTTACCAGGCTGACCTTAGCGGTGTTGAGCCTAGTAACGAAACCGAGCTGATGCTTACGACAAAAGAAGTGATCGAACGGCGCGTTAATGCCTTCGGGATAACAGATGCAACTATTGCAGTACAGGAACAGCTAGGAGAATGGAGCATTGCTATACAGCTACCGGGCATTGTTGAGATTGACAGGGTCAAGGAGCTACTGGTGTGTTTCGCCTTGCTTGAGTTCAAGGAGCAAGATGAAGAAGGAAATTGGATTCCTGCCACAGGTATAGTGAGCGGCAAGCAACTGGTGCTTAGCAGTAGGTATTTTGAGGAAAACACCTCTATTAGTGTGGACCAATATGGGAAACCGCTACTAGTATTTGAGTGGGATGAGATGGGAGGGGAGCTTTCGAAACAAATAACAACCCGCCTTCTCGGCAAACCATTGGCGATCTTCCTTGGCGATGAGCCGCTCCGTGGTGAAGATGGCCATGTCATCGCCCCGGTAGTCCAGGCGGTCATAGAAGATGGGGCACAAATTGAAGGATTAAGCCTTGCCGATGCCACTGAATTACGAGACTTGCTGAATGCCGGGAAGATTCCTGTTCCATTAGGTAGGTGGGTGGAGGAAGGCCAATCCAGGTTGTTTGAGTCTGATGTGCCTCTATATGAAGGGCAGGTGACCCCCGCGACTTTAGTAATCAATGTTGCCCCGAGTGATAGTGGCATGGTCACCTTATCACCCTCTCAGCCTGCCGAAGGATATGTCGCCGGGACAGAAGTCACACTGACCGCTGTTGCTAGCGAGGGATATAAATTTAGCCACTGGAGTGGCGCCACCTCAGGGTCGCAAAGCCCCACTACAATAACCATAGACTCGGATAAGGAGGTAAGTGCCAGCTTCATAGTCGAGGGACAAGCTTTTCCTCTGAATGTGATATACATCATAGGGGCAGCCTTTGGTGTAGTGGTGCTCGTTCTGGCAGTGTCAAAGGTACGGAGAAGGGCGCGTAGTACAAGAGAGCAGCTTGAGAAAGAAAAACAGGAGATAATAGAAATGATAGATGAGGCATTGGAAGAGGAGAAGAAGCGGTGATATTGAATGGCGAGAAATACTACAAACAGGTCTGAATCGACTGGAAATCCAGGGGCTGATTTTGTGCTAGTTGGAAGGGTTCGACGGTTGGAAAGGATCGTATCACGCCACCTGAACGAAATACAGGCCGTCCTGGCTCTGATGCTGGTTATTTCAGCGCTCGTTCTTCCTCTACCACAGCCGGCAGTGGCCCAATCGCTTGATACATCAGCCTCGTGGCCGATGTTCCGCCAGAACTCGCGGCACACCGGCCTGAGCCCTTATGATACGGGTGACAATCCGGGTACCCAGAAGTGGACCTTCACCACGGGACACTATGTAGATTCTTCTCCGGCGATAGGCAGTGACGGCGCGATACATGTGCGTTCTAGATATGTGTTATCCCTAGAGTTATCGGCAGCTAACCGAGGCAACATTGGTGAGCGATCAGGGGTACGTTCAGGTGAGCAGAAATAAGACATCTGCATTCAATCATATTTCCTCCCTGTCAGAGGTGAGGTGGCAATGAAGACTGCTTTCCAATCGTGGAAAGGGATATCTGTTGCGGTCTTAGTTTTGTTTATCCTGCCCCTTGCTTCACTTCTGTTGTCGATACCTGCCCGTGCTAGTGAAAATGTTTGGCGTGAGCTTGACACTGGAATTGACTTTGAAATCTCACCTGAATCATATGGCCTTCACGACATCTGGGCCAATTCTGCTTCGGATATTTTCGCTGTCGGTGACAATGGTGTAATCGTGCACTACGATGGTAGTAGCTGGCACAAGATGAACAGCGGAGTCACATCAAGCCTCTCTTCTGTATGGGGTAGTTCATCGTCCGATGTCTTCGTGACGACCGGCGGCACAATACTGCATTATGATGGCAGTACGTGGAGCGAAATGGCCACTGGAGGGTATGGCGCCGGAGATGTATGGGGCAGTTCAGCCAGTGACGTCTATGCAGTGGGTGGTAAGCGTATCCTCCACTACGACGGAGGCAGTTGGACAGAGATAGTTGGCACAGGTTCTTCACACTCCCGGTACGGTGTTTGGGCAAGTTCATCATCGGACGTATTTGTTATAGGTTCGGGAGGTAGAGTCGAACATTATGATGGGAGCACATGGACCCTCATGGATAATCTCGATTCTGCTTTTCTTTTGACTATATGGGGAAGTTCATCATCTGATGTCTTTGCAGGTGGTGACAAGCGAGCAGTCTTTCACTACGACGGTAGCACATGGAGAAGGATGAGCCTTCCCCATAGCACTCACAATGATCAGATCGTGTCTTTTTGGGGAAGCTCTCCTTCTAATATATTCGCTGTCTCCAACACTAATGCCATATACCGCTACGATGGCAGCGCATGGACCGAAATGAATAGATGGCTTCTTACATGGAATCTTTGGGGTATAGGGGGTAGTTCCGCCAATGACGTCTATGCAGTGGGTTATCCCTGTCATCCGGAGAGGAGCCCTATTCTACACTACCCCGAGCCAGAGTGGCTCGGCGACGCAGTGGACAATGTAGCACTTACGTGGAGCACCGGGGGCAGTGCCAAATGGATCGCACAAACGTGCCGCAGTTATTACGACGGTGACGCTGTTCAAAGTGGTTACATCACCCATAACCAAGCCACCTGGATAAGAACCACGGTCACCGGACCGGGGACTTTGAGCTTCTACTGGATGGTCCGTTCTCAAGATGAGTATGACTGCCTAGAGTTCCATATCGATGGACTGGAACAAGTAAGCATCTCGGGTTCTCCTCAGTGGGAGCAAGAAACGCACTCTATCGCCTCAGGCACTCATATTGTGGAATGGAGATATACTAAGGATGGCTCGCAAGACAGTGACATGGACCGCGCCTGGCTTGATAAAGTGGAATTCACGTCAACACCAACCTATGCTCTTTCGGTGTACGAAAGCCCGAGTGGAAGCGGTACTGTGACCCCCTCTCCCTCCCAACCTTCAGGCGGATATACGGCTGCTACGGAGGTAACACTGACTGCAGAAGCTAACGAAGGCTATGAGTTTGACCACTGGAGCGGGACCAGCAATAACAACATAAACCCAACGACTGTTACCATGAATTCCGACAAGAGTGTCACGGCCTACTTTGAAGAGATACCACCAGACCAACATACCCTTAGCGTGAGCGTTAGTGGTCAAGGGACAACCAATCCCAGCGTGGGGAGTCACGGTTATGATGAAGGGACAGAAGTCACTGTGACTGCCTATTCTGCTTCTGGGTGGGAATTCGACCACTGGAGTGGCGCACTGTCTGGTTCTCAAAACCCCACTACAATGACCATGGACTCGGACAAACAGGTAAGTGCCACCTTCATTGCTGAGGGACAAGCTTTCCCACTATATCTTATATATATCATCGGTGCAGCCTTTGGGGTACTGGTACTCATTCTGGCAATTAGAAAGGTACGGAAAAAGGCGCTTAGTCCAATGGAGCAGCTTGAGAAGGAGAAACAGGAGATAATAGAGATGATAGATGAGGCGTTGGAGGAGGAGAAGCGGAGGCGATAGACAATGCCGCAGACATCACTGCTATAATAGTCACAACAGATGAAGCCCTCGTAGAGATCAGACCTTGAACAAAAGAAGAGGTGATAGACAATGACAGATGATAAGGAAAGTGGCCAGAACCTAAAAAAGGAGGTTGTGGAGGCTGTCTCGCTCTTACGGCAGAAGCATGATGGTGCCGACATAAATGAAGCGACAGAGTTCCTCCGCAAGGCAAAAGAGGCTATCGTTAAGAACGACTTCACTCAGGCATTGACCCTAGTCGGGAAGGCACAGCTTGCTGCTCGACCGACGACAGAGTATCTTTTGGGCAGGGCCAAGAACCTGGAGGATACCGGAAGTCAGGCATACAAAAAAGGAAACTTCGCAAATGCCATAGAGTTGTGGCAGAGGTCTCTCAAAGAATATGGTCAAGCACAGAAGCAAGCTAAGAGCAGAGGCGAAAAGGAGATAGTTGAAGCCGTGAAGTCAACCGTTGACAGCATCAAGGCAGATATAAAGAGTGCTGAGACTGAGAAAGGCAATAGAGACATGCTGGCACTGGTCGAACAGGCAAACAAAGCCGTAGACGAGGCGAATGACAAGTTTGAAGCCAAGGAATTCGATACTGCCAAGGAAAGCTTTGAATCAGCCCGTGAGTTATATGCTAAAGCTGCTGCCGTCGCCGAGCAACTTGGCTCGGAAGATAAAGCCAGGTTGAGACAGATAGACGTGGATATGGCCACAAGCGTAGAAGCTTGTTTTCTTGGCAAGGGGGAGGTGCTTATCGAGCAAGCTTCTAAGGAAAAGGGCGAAAAGAAAGAGGCTGCCTTCTCAGACGTGATAGGGTATCTTGAATCATTCTCCTCTGACAGCCAAAGTTGTGAAGAACTCAGGGCGAAGGCTTACCAGGGTATGGCGCTGGGAAGAATAGAAGAGGGAATGGCGCTTATGGAGCAGGCTGAAGGATTGCTAGGACAGGGAGAACACTACAAGGCGAAGGAGGCATATCGCAAAGCCCAGGAGCACCTGGAAAGCCTGCGCGATTTTGCCGTGGAGCATAAGTTGGAAAGGGAAAAGGGGGAGGTTGATAACCTGATAGATGATTGCGCAGCGAACGTAAAGGCATGCACCGATTCTATGCTGGGGGGGAGAGAAGGCGTGGCAGAGGGTGCAATCAGGAAAGTGGGAGATTTGAGGAAAGGCAAGAGGCCGCGCTTGAGACGCGAAGCTTTTAGTGATGAGAGAATGGAGAAGATCAAGACCGAGTATGAGCTTGTCAGATACCTGGGAGGGGGAGGCTTCGGTGATGTCTATCTGGCGAAGAACAGAGAAGGAGTCACTGTGGCCATAAAAGTTCCTAAAGACCTTGACAAGCACGGTGAGGAGACGTTCTTTCGTGAACTTGCGATATGGGGAAAACTTAGTCATAGGAATATAGTCAAGTTGTTACGGCCCAGGTTAACGCCCATACCTCTTTTTGAGATGGAGTATATTGAAGGTGGAGACCTGGGGAGGTTATTGCGGGACACCAGAGCACTTTCATCCGAGAGGGCCTGTCGGATAGCCTTCGATATCGCCAGAGGGCTTCAATATGCCCATGCCTCGCATAATGTCATTCACACTGACCTGAAACCAAGGAATATTCTGCTTACAAGCTTGGAAGAGGCCAAGATAAGCGACTGGGGCCTGGGGAAAGTCGCCACGAGCTCCAGCAGCGTTAAGGGCTATACCGAGTCCTATGCCGCCCCGGAGCAGATTGCTAGGGGGAAAGCCGAAGAGAAAACAGACACATACCAGCTGGGGGTGTTGTTCTATGAAATGATCGCGGGTCGTAATCCATTCGCTGGTGGTTCGGTGTATGAAGTCCGGGAGAAGGTATTGAACTTCATCCCCGAGAAACCCAGCACGTGCGCTAAAAACCCTGCAATCGAGCCCCTGGACGATATGGTGACAAGCTGCCTGCAAAAGGACTCTCAAGATAGACCGGCAATCAAGCAATTCAGGGAGGTGATATACAGATATATGAGGGAGGCCCATGGTGTCTCGCTCCATCTGACTAAGGCAGTCGGTTCTCAGACGAATCTCCTGTGTCGCATGGCCCTGCTTGAAGCCAAAGAGAGCAACTATGCGGGGCTGCTGCCGTGTCTAGAGCAATTAAAAACATTGGTGCACGATAAGCAAAGAAAGCGAAACGTGCAGAACCTGATAGACGTTATGGCCATTCGGAAAAAGCAAGAGATGGAGATTGGGGAGGAAGCCATAGACGAGCTCAATGCTTTGGTGAGGTGGGCAGAATATGGCTGATCTTGATATAGCCTGCGTTACTGATACTGGGGGCAGGGGTGGAAATGAAGATAGATTGGTGGCCAAAAGCCTCGGGGCAGTACATTTGCTTGCAGTTGCTGATGGTTTGGGAGGGCATGCGGCCGGTGAAGTTGCCAGTAGTGTAGCTTTGACAGAGCTGGAAGGATATCTCAGGGCAAACGTAGTCGGGGAAGATATTCTGCACGCGGTGAAAGAAGCCGTGTCAAAAGCAAACAAAGAGATTCACCTACTATCTGAGGAGAACCCTGGCTATGCTGGCATGGGCACAACTCTGGTCATGGGGCTGGTTCAGGCGGACAAGGTTCTGGTAGCTAATGTGGGGGACAGCCGACTATATCATATTTCGGAGAATGCGATGAACCAGATAACCAGAGATCACTCCGTAGTCCAGGAACTCGTGGAGCAAGGATTGATTACAGCGCAAGACGCCTTATGTCATCCTGAGAAGAGTGTCCTGACAAGGGTGCTGGGCTTGGAGCCAGAGGTAGAAGCAGATACCTATGATATTGAGTTTTTGCCCGACGATCTTTTGCTTCTCTGTTCCGATGGGTTGACGGACTCCCTAAGGGATGAAGAGATTCGGGGAATCATCGTCTCTTCAGGTAACCTGGATGAGGCTTGCGCCAGGCTCATAAGCCTGGCCAGAGAAAAAGGTGGCACGGACAATATCAGCGTAGTTCTGGCAAGGAGGAAACGGGAGTAAGGTAACACAAGGTAGCTGTACATGGGGCCGCTGATGACGAAAGAATGAATAGTCTCGGTAAAACCATCGGTCACTACCTGGAAGAGTTAGAACCTGAGTGACTGGATGAACTCAGAGCGATGAGAATTAAGCCTGCGCGTAGGGAGAAAACCATAACTGACGAAATCGAGCATAAGACGCTGTAGGGCAGAGGATCGAAGAGGGAACTCGCTATGGGAAAGAATGATGATCAGAAGGGGCTTTACGAAGAAACCGTGAGCGCCTGCACCAAGGCGACAAACAGAGACCCAAACGATGCTATCTCCTGGCTACTCAAGGCCTTTGCCCTTTTTGAACTCGCAAGATACGAAGAATCCGTAGATGCCTGGAATGGAGCGATAGAAATAAACCCAGAAGATGCCAACCTCTGGCATTACAAAGGCCTTGCCCTTTTCAGACTTGAGAGATATGAGGAGGCACTAGATGTCTATAATAGAGCGATGGAGATAGACCCAAAAGATGCCGTCCTCTGGCGTAACAAAGGCCTTGCCCTTCTCAGACTTGAGAGATATGAGGAGGCACTAGATGTCTATAATAGAGCGATAGAGATAGACCCGAAAAATGCTGATGCTTGGCATAGCAAGGGGCTTGCCCTTTGTAAGCTTGAGAGATATCAAGAGGGTGTGGCTGCATACGATAAGGGGATAGAGATGAACCCGAAACACGCTGATGCGTGGCACGACAGGGGAATTGGGCTTGGCAGACTTGAAAGATACGAAGAAGCCCTGGATGCCTTCAACAGAGCGCTAAAGGTGAACCCAGAACATCCTACTGCTTGGTATAACAAGGGCCTTGCCCTTTATAGACTCGATAGATATGAGGAGGCCCTAGACGCCTACAACCGGATGATAGAGATAGACCCAGAAACTGCTGGTGCCTGGAATGCCAAGGGCCTTGCCTTTGAGAGGCTAAAGAGGTATGAAGAGGCCCTGGATGCCTACAACAGGGTGATAGAGATAGATCCAGAAGATGCCCTTGCTTGGCATAACAAGGGATTCTCTCTTCGCAAGCTTGAGAGATATGAAGAGGCGGTAGATGCCTACAGTAGAGCGATAGAGATAGACCCAGGGGATGCCGATACTTGGCATGGTAGGGGACTTGCCCTTGGTCATCTTGAGAGATATGAAGAGGCTGTGGATGACTACAATACCGCGATAAAGGTAAATCCAAAAGATGTTCTTGCATGGTATCGCAAGGGGTGTGCTCTGGAACATCTGGATAGGTATGAGGACGCAATAAGGTGCTATCGAAAGACCATTGAGCTCGACCCGCATAATGAAAATGCGAAGGCGGCTTTGGCGTCACTTGAGCAGGGTCGGCAGAAGAAGGGGCAGGCGAAGGTCTTCGAAGCCGCTGGGGCCCACGAAGCTGATGAAGAGTCGGAAGGGGCTTTGATCTCCCTGGAACACACTCAACGAGGGAAGGAGCAGGCTGAGATTGCTCCCCATCGAGTACGTCCAAGTGTTTTCAGTTCTTCCTTTCCGGGAGAGCTGAATCAATATTATTCTGACGTCTCATTCATTGGCAGCGGTGGTTTCGCCCGTGTATTCCGTGCTAAGAGAAGAACTGATGGCACGGAAGTGGCCGTCAAAATCCCCCTGTTTGGAGATCCCAAAACGGGTAAAAGTTTCATCAGAGAGATAACTTCCTGGCAGGTTCTGGAGCACAGAAACATTGTCAAGCTCTACGACTTCAATGTCCTGCCTCTTCCGTACCTGGAGATGGAGCTATGTGATGGCAGCTTAGAAGACCTGCCGAAACCTGTCGGCGTTGAGGAAGCCACTCGCCTCGTATTTGATATCGCCAATGGTCTAAGTCATGCGCATGCTAAACACATAATCCACCGGGACCTCAAGCCCGGTAATATTCTGACGCGTACTGGTATTCCCAAGATTTCCGACTGGGGACTAAGCAAGACAATTGCTATGGGTAGGAGCTCAGGAACTCCTAGTTTCTCACCGATGTATGCCGCACCTGAACAGTTATCGCCGGATAGATTTGGCAAACCTGACTACAGAACGGACATCTACCAACTGGGCGCTATCTTCTACGAGCTTGTTACGGGTGAACTGCCACACAAAGGAGACAGCATCACCGAGATTATGGCGCAGATTCTCATGGGGCAACCGGAATTTCCGTCACAGCTGGACTTAGAAAAAAAGGGCATAAAACACATCATCATACGCTGTCTGGAGAAGAAGATGAGTCAGCGCTACCAGAGTGTTGACCAGCTACAAAGAGAGCTGGCTGAGTATCTCAAAGTAGAGTATGAAGAATCGCTCGGCAGGAGCCACGGAGATATGAGGCGTTCCGGACATTATTGCGCGGAACTCTGCCTGGTTCACCTTCAGGTCGGTAATACCTCTGAAGCGTTGAAATACGCGCTGGACTTAACCAACTATGCTAGTGGGCAAGCTAAGGTTCTCTTGACGCCGCTAATTGGAGAACTGGAGTTCCGCCGGAAAGAAGAACAAGCAGTTCCTGAAGACTTGATAGAGCGGGCAGGTGTGGTCTTGCACCAGGTGAAGATGGGGTGGTAAGGGCCGCACAAAGTAAAGACTGGATCTTGGGGATTTCTTATGGAAGCCCGAACACGGACATCGACCCGTTGTGTTGATTGCATATTCAGAGGAGCGTTATAGTGTATAGAACCACAATATAACAAAGGAGGCAAAAGAGATGGCAGGGTTCATTGAAAGAAGGCGTCAGGCGAAGGAAATCGAGCGCGATGTGAAGTTCAAGCAGGGGCTCTCCCGGGTGCGGAACTATGTTCATAAGTCCAACGATGCACAGAAGAAGTACTGGCAACTGGGCAAACGAGCTCTGAAACTGGGTGATAGGCAGCAGTTTGAGAACGGGGCCAAAGCTTATCTTCGCACGGCGGAGATGATTAACCGCTGGGAAAGATTCCTGGTAGCCATGGAAACAGTCTCGCTACAGCGTGACCAGGTAAGAGTAACTGGCGAGTTCGCCAAGTCTATGGGCGCGTTGAGCAAGTCCATGATGGCCGGGGCTAGTCCTCAGGATATTACCAAGATGCAGATGGATCTGGAACGTGCCCTCGCCAAAGCACATACCCTCGACGAGACCCTGGCCGCTGTAATGGACGCTACCAGCGATACCATTTTCACGTCGGAAGGGGTCTCCGAAGAGTCGCTGCAACAGGTAGAAGGCGCCATGAAGGGTGAGGCGGTGCACGAAGAGGGAGAGACTCTCGATGATCGGATTTCTGCCGGACTGCGCCGTATCGAAGAAGAAATGAGAAAGGAATCAAAATGAGGTTTGCGCTGGAGAAGAGTGCCGAGCATCTTGAAAAGGGGCTCAGATTGGAGCGTGATGGTGACCTGAAGGGAGCCAGATATAGTCTCTTGAAAGCTGCCGAGTTCTTGTATAAAGCCGCACAGGAATCGGAGCCTGCCCTGAAGGCGAAGCGAATTGAGCGCGCGGATAGCATAGTGCGACGTGCGGAAGCCTTGACTAAGATGCTGGCCGGAAAGAATGCACCAGGGGCAGCGACTCAGGCTGAAAGCGTTGGCGGAGCATCGCAATGGATGGTATTTGAAAGGCCGAACCTGAGGCTTGACGATGTGGCCGGACTACAGGAGGTTAAGGAACAAATCAGGATCCGCATGATATATCCTTTTACGCATCCCGACCTAGCCAGTCGCTTCGGGATAAAGAAAGGAGGAGGCATATTGCTTTACGGCCCACCCGGTACGGGCAAGACGATGCTGGCCAGGGCGGTAGCCGGTGAAATTGACGCTGCATTCTTCGCAGTTAAGCCGTCAGAGATAATGAGCAAATGGGTTGGTGAGGCGGAGCAGAATGTAGCTCGTCTCTTTTCTGAGGCAAGAAGGCATGAACGCGCTATCATCTTCATCGACGAAGTTGAATCGCTCATACCAAAGCGCAGTGGTAGTTATTCCACCGTAATGCAACGAGTGGTCCCGCAGATCCTCTCTGAGATGGAGGGTTTTAGCAGCGGCAAAGATAGCGGGAATGCACTGCTTTTCATGGGAGCGACCAACGAACCCTGGGCGCTTGATGAAGCGGTTCTCCGCCCGGGGCGTTTCGACGAGAAAGTGTATGTTCCTCTTCCCGACTTCGCTGCTCGGCTCGCCATTCTGAACCATCATCTGAAGGACAAACCTCTCTCTCCTGACGTATGTCTGGATGAGATAGCTAAGATGCTGGAAGGCTACAGCGGGGCAGACATACGCCGTATCTGTGAAAAAGCCTGTGACATCCCTTTTGTCGAGTCCGTGAGGACAGGTGAGGAGAGGAACGTGGAGAAACGTGATGTGCTCTGTGCTGTTCATTCAGTGAAGCCATCGGTGTCGGGCCAGGCCATAGCGAAATTTGAGAAACTCGCCTTCGCCAGCGGAGCGTGATAGTGCACTCATGGACCAAGGCTAGAGTGATGAAGCGGGGAGAGTATCACGAGAAACTGAAGCAGTGGGAAGCAGAAGGCTATGATGTCTCAGAATTCAAGCAGAAGTGGTTTCCCGAAGGAAATGGAAGAGGCAGAAGCCGCGCCTGGATGCCGAGGGTTGCAGGGATTCTGGACTTGGTTGGCGGCGTAGTCGTTCTGTATGAGTTGACGATACGTTTTGGCGGGATTTGGCGGACGCCGTTTTTCGGCGTTTTGGTCGGCATTTTGGGGTGGAGCGTGTTCATCATGCTCGGGGCTGTACCGATAGTAGGTGGGATTTTCGCCATTAAGAGAAGAAACTGGCGTCTTTCTTTGACTGCCGCAATCTGTGTTTTGGCCGCCGGATTCATGAATGTGGACATGCAATATGTATTAATACTTTGGATTTTGGGTGTCGCGGCAGCAACGGTCACAGTTCGGGGAAGAGACAGGTTCAAGTAGGCCAGAGGTGAAATGACGAAGCGGGGAGAGTATCACGAGAAGCTAGAGCAGTGGGAAGCAGAAGGCTATGATGTCTCAGAATTCAAGCAGAAGTGGTTTCCTGAAGGAGAAGGAACAGGCAAAGGCCGCGCCTGGATGCCAAGGGCTGCAGGGATTCTGGATTTGGTGGGTGGGGTTTACGGCCTGATTTGGTCCATATTGGTGCTTATTGGGAGCGGGATTTTCGTTGGTAGCTGGTATAGAATGACGAGCGGCCCGGTAATCGTGCTCAGCACAATAGCGATAGCAGGTGGGATTTGCGCTGTGAGGAGCAAAACCTGGCGTCTCTCTCTGACTGGTGCTATCTGTGTGCTGGCTGGCGGATTGCTCAGTGCCGGGGCTAGCCTAGGTTTGCTTCTGGGTATCCTAGCGGTAACATTCACCATTCTGGGAAAAAGCAGGTTCAAGTAGGAGCTTCACAAGTCACATCAGTCGTAGTAATCGGCTCGTTCGTTTTGATCGTAGCACCGATGATGCGAGATTGATTTCAATCCTCCCTGGAGTCGTCAATGCCGCTGGCTGACAACTCGTCGGATGGTCATGGCTCATGAGCCATGCAGCTGAGGAGTGCTCCTTGAGGATGTTCGGGAAGATTAGTGACGCTCCTTACCAGTGATACATCTCACCGCTTAGCAGAAGTGTGAACACTTCTGAGTCCACGCAACCGCAGACCGGGGCAGAAGTTTAACCTATGACTGGCAACCGAGTACCTATTGACAACAAGATCGCCGAGGAACGAACTAGGGCTCCACTTGTATATGTCATAGAGGCTAAGGGCACACTTGTTACACTAACTGCACAATAGCGTAGAATGTTACCTGACTACATAAGCCGTCGATTCGTTGCCCCTGGATTGTTGTGCCCGACACATAGCTATCAGCGTACTTGACTTTTCCAGTCTGTTTCTAGTAGGATCTCTACCAGAAAGGAGGCAAGCGGTCCTTGCCTTTTCTACTAGCTACATGGGGTTCAGGTGGTCGGAGGTTCAAATCCTCTCACCCCGACTCTATTTTTTGGGCATCGCCGGTCTCCTCGGTCCATTCTGTTGACATCGCCTGTCCGTTCGACAAAGTGATAGCTACCATCTGGGATCGCCAGTGGGTCGACCACTATTCCCTCGTCATAGGCAAAAGACCCCTCTTTAGGGGTGGTTACTGAACCGCCAGCGGTACCGGAGATGCTGACGTTATAGAAGGAGCAGGCTGAACACAGCCTATCATCCCTATAATTAAGGCTACAATAACAAAAAAGGTGCTAATTCTTGCCACTTTCATAGCTCCCAGCTCAGCAAGGGATGGGTCTGCCCGTCAACGATGTTCCAGGTGTAGGCAGTGTTGCGTGTGCCAGGGCCGGCAACTGCGATTATGTCCCAGCCTGCAGCTGAGAAGGTGGCGATGCTCTTCATTTCGATGGTGGTCTTGACTGTCCCGCCATCTGAAGTAGCTTGTCCGCTGGTTTGAATATCCCAGAAGGAGTTGCTCACAGTGCCCTTGTTGTAACCCACCAGACCGCCAACCTGCGAGGACCCAGTCACCCTACCAACGGAGTAGGAGTTCGTTACGCTGCCATAATAATTGATTCCCACCAGACCGCCGACACGTGTAGAGCCAGTCACGCCGCCGGTGGAATAAGAGTTGCTCACAGTGCCCCTGTAATACCAGTTGTCCCCCGTGAGACCGCCGACACGCGTCGAGCCCGTCACGCTGCAGTTGGAATAGGAGTTGCTCAGAGTAGCCTGATTCCATCCCACCAGACCGCCGACGCGCGAATCGCCAGTCACGCTGCCGCTGGAATACGAGTTGTTCACAATGCCTGCATTATGTCCCACGAGAGTACCAACCTCCGCGGAGGCACTCACCTCGGCGTTGACCAACCCGACATTCTCGACGACCCCGACATTGTCGATGTAACGTATCCAAGAAATATGAGCAAAAAGCCCCACATAATCTTCGTCAGGGCGGTTCATGAATAAGTCTCTTATCTCATATCCCTGACCGTTGAACCTCCCGGTAAACCCGTCATCAGGTGTCCCGATTGGCTCCCAGCCCCTTCCCCCATTGGCTGTCAAGCTCGCCAACTCCGTATAGCCGGCACTAGCAGAATCGAGGTCGTTCATCAGAATGTAACTGCCACGTAAGTCATTTCTGATGGCATGCAAATCATACCAATCCCGTATTTCAATAGGACCAGGAGCACAGCCTATCATCCCGCCGATTAAGGCTACCACAATCAAGAAGACGCCAATTGTTTTCACGTATATGCCCTTCGTAGTCTTATTGTATCACTCCCGAACAAAGTCTCAATAGTCCCCTGTGTGGCTAAGTGACGATCCAAGTTAATGTGCCACAAGATGGGCTTCTGTCAATTACAGACAACATGTACCTACGCAGTGGGATTCAGAACACGCCCGGCAAACAGAATGGTACCAGTCTCAGTGTCGCGAACCAGGAAAATGAAGGGGTGGTCCACGGGGACTTGCGCTCTACAGTAGTCGCCGTCTCAGCACCTCCTTTCGCCTGCGCTGCGAACCCCGAACGGCAATACATCGAGGATCACAGTCCGCCCAATCCGCTGCAGTTGCCAACCTGAGTGTAGCCCCGAAACAAAAACGCTGTCGATTGCCCGCAAACAAATATCCCGGAATCTTGCTATAGACATTCGTAGTGTGGCCACTATACCGTTCTTTCAGAACCCAGCGTCACTAGTGTATCTGAACTAGCCCAAAATGGTCATTGACACTTCCTTCGGCGCTGCTACAATGACACTTCAAAGGGGATACACGTGAAGAGAATCAGCAGTTTCTTGATTGTGGCAGCGCTAGTTGCAGGGATGGTAGGCTGTGTTTCCTCTCCTACTCAGTATGACCTCACCATTCTTACTCAGTACAACCTCACCATATCCGGCACCGAAGGTGGAGAAATAACAAACCTTGGAGAGGGTACTTTTACTTGTGACGAAGGTGAGGTGGTCAGTCTGGTGGCGACCCCAGCTCTTGGCTATCAATTTGTCAACTGGACTGGCGATGTGAACACCATTGAGAATATCGAGGCTGCCTCGACCACCATCACCATGAACGGAGACTATTCAATCGCTGCCAACTTCGAGGCGATTCTGGCAGACCAGTACAGTCTGATCGTCTCCAGTACTGCTGGAGGTTCGGTAACCCTACCGGGCGAAGGAACATTCGCCTGCAACACCGGCACGATGGCTAACCTCGTTGCGACCCCAGACGCTGGCCACCGGTTTGTCAACTGGACTGGTGACGTGGACACCATTGACAATGTCGAGGCGGCTTCGACCACCATCACGATGAACGAAGACCGTTCAATCACTGCCAACTTTGAGCAGATGCCTCCGGGGCAATTCGACCTCACCACCTCCAGCACCACCGGTGGCTTGGTCACACTACCTGGCGAGGGGACTTTCGCATATGACCCTGGCACTGTGGTTAGCCTGGTGGCCACCCCAGCTACCGGCTACCAATTTGTCAACTGGACTGGCGATGTGGACACAATGGACAATGTCGAGGCTGCCTCGCCCACCATCACCATGAGCGGGAACTGCTCCATAACGGCCAATTTCGAGCCGATTGCGATGGTCCGGTACAACCTGACTATCACCGTTACGGGCGGAGGGTGGGTAATTAGCCCTGGCAAGGGGACTTTCCCCTACGATGCTGGCACCGTAGTCAGCCTACTGGCGACGCCGGGTACCGGCTACGAGTTTGTCGGGTGGACTGGCGATGTGACCACCATTGCCGATGTCAATGCTGCCTCAACCACTATCACCATGAACGGAGACTACTCCATAACGGCTAACTTCGAGGCGATTCCGGCCGGTCAGTACAGCCTGACCACGTCCAGCACCCCCGGAGGTTCGGTCACTACGCCGGGTGAAGGTACGTTTACGCACGACGCTGGCATGGTAGTCAGCCTGGTGGCTACCCCGGCTACTGGCTACGAGTTTGTCAACTGGACTGGGGATGTGGGCACCATTGCAAATACTGATGCTGCCTCAACCACCATCACCATGGGTGGAGACTACTCCATAGCGGCTAACTTCGAGGCGATTCCGGCCGGTCGATACAGCCTCACCACGTCCAGTACCGCCGGAGGCTCGGTCACTACGCCGGGTGAAAGTACGTTTACGCACGACGCTGGCACGGTAGTCAGCCTGGTGGCGACCCCGGCTACCGGTTATGAGTTTGTCGGGTGGACTGGGGATGTGGGCACCATTGCCAATGTGAACGCTGCCTCAACCACCATCACCATGAGCGGCAGCTACTCGATACGTGCTGACTTTTTGGAGGACTCACCAAGCCCTCCTGGAATAGACTATACCGAGGCCCAAGCCGAGGGACTCATAATTGTACTGGTTAATGCCGAAAGACAGCAGGTCGGCCTACCTGCTCTTAGCGAGGACCCTCTTTTGACCAGTCTGGCCAGGGAGCACAGTATCAGCATGGTTGTGAACAACTTCTTCAGCCATGACAGATATCCAGGGGAAAGGCCTTTCAGCTATGGCCAGCTCCCCGGAACTATACGCGGAGAGAATATAGCCATGATACCTACCAGGCAGTATATTCCGGGTCCCTATCTTTCTCTGCAAGAAGTATGTGCGTGGGCAGTCTCGCTCTGGATGGGTAGTTCTGGACACAGAGCAAACATACTAGAATCCCGCTACACCAGGACGGGTGTGGGAGTTGCATTCTCAGAGGGGGGAGAATACCTGTATATAACCCAGATGTTTGAGGGTTACTACTAGGAAGAGGCAGTAACGGGAAATGAAGGCTTACTTACGGGTCCTTGTAGCAACAATGACAATCTGATAACGGTAGTGGCAAAATATCAAATAAGAGTGAGGCTGGATACGAAGCTTACTCGGCGTGGCGGCAATCTTGCGAGTGAACCGTTTGGTGCAGAGGCCTAATATGGGTGCCAGTTTTTGGAGAGACTATTGCTCCAAACATGACATAGTTTCCTAATGTATTAGCTGGCAAGTCCCGCCGCTTTCAGGATACTGGGAACCACCTCTTCCCGGCCTATGGCCATGACATGGACTCCGTCGCACATGGATTCCCTCTTTATAGTGGCAATCATCCGACCCGCGATTTCAATACCTTTATTGATTGCCTCACCTTTGGGGGCGCTGGCTAATTCATCAATCAAATTCTGAGGCACAAAGACGCCCGGGACATTTTCAGTCATGTACTTCGCCATCTTGGCTGACACAAGCAGAATGATGCCGGCCAGTATCTTGACCGGAAACTGGCGGGCATACTCCATAAACTTGGCAAATTTATCCAGGTCATAGATGGCCTGAGTCTGAAAGAATTCGGCACCGGCTTCAATCTTCTTTTCGAACTTGATTAGCTGGGGCTCGAGCGGATTTGCTTCAGGTGTGACGATGGCCCCGGCACAGAACTCTACAGTCCCATCGAGATCATTTCCTCCCAGGTCTTTGCCCGCTTCCATCTGCCGGATTGTCTTAAGCAACTGTGCTGAGTCCAGGTCGAAAACACCCTTGGCTGCCTTGTGGTCACCGACTACCACAGCATCTCCAGTTAGACAGAGGACATTTCTTATGCCTCTGGTGTATGCGAAAAGGAGCTCGGCTTGAAGGGCAAGGCGATTACGGTCGCGGCAGGTCACCTGTAATATAGGCTCGCCGCCTTGCTCCTTGATGGCCAGACAACCACCAATGGAGGGAAATCGCATTACGGAACTCTGGTGGTCAGTGACATTCAGCGCGTCTACTTTATCTTTGATAAGGTCGATATGGTGCAGCATCTTCTCAATATTTGTCCCCTTTGGTGGACCGATTTCGCTGGTTATCACAAATTTATCAGATTTAAGAACTTCTCTAAAGCTTGGTGCCATAGCTCCTCCTTCATGTGATCTTAGCCGTTCGCGGCCTGGGTGCTACGTTGTAATCTCTGGGAGAGTGAAATCTACGCATCAAATCAAGCCGGCCCTGTTGCTCTAGGCGCTGGTATATAAGAGTCCAGGCACAATCCTTTTCCTTATCCACCTCGCATTTGCCATTATTGGTGCCGCCACAAGGGCCATTCAACAAACCTTTGTGACAAGCCGTGAGTGGACAGATGCCCGCAGTCTCTCCCAGGACGCATTGACCACACTGGGCACATACCTCCTGAAAACACCCTGGATTATCCTCGACGCCTATGAAAAGTGTATCCAGAGCTGGTATGGCTGGCTTGTCAATATAGGTACTCAGCTTATGCACTCCCAAAGCACAGGCCATGACCAGAATGCAGCTGGCATTCTGAATGGGTCCATTATTTTCTTTGATAGCTACCTCCGTCATCTCATCACAGGCAGTAGGTATAACTATCCAGCCGGTGACTAGCTTGCCCAGTTCCTGTAGACGCTCCTTCATCGCCAGGACCTCGTCCCTGCCACCGGTTTTAGTCATTGTGGCGCACGTGCCACAACCGGCAATATATACCCGGTCAAATCCATCTAACTGCTGCTCAATTTCCTCAGAAGACTTCTGTTTAGTAATAGATTTCATGCCTAACCTCCATAAACAAAAAAGTCAAAGGTTAAGAATCAAAATGACAAATCAAAAATAGAACCTCTAAATACCTTTCTTTGCGTTCTTACTTTTTTATTTACTGTTGCTCTGTCATTTTGCATTTTTATTTTTGCTTCTTACATTACTTTTCCAGGTCGCATCTTAAGCAACGCTTAGCCTCTTGTCTCGCTTTTTCCTCAGAGAAGCTCAATTCTATCTCTTTAAAGCTACCTTTCCTCTCCTGGAGAGGAAGATGAGGTATTTCTGGTCTGAATTGTGGTTCCCAGCTTTCCTCTTCCTCTCTGCTTATTTCTTCCTCAATAACGCTGGGCTTAAGGTCGTATATCTCGACCCGTGAGGTGTCGCCCCGGAGATACTTGTCTATAGAGATGGCCCCTCTCCGGCCAGCCGCAATAGCCTCTATGACCATGCCTGGCCCGGAGACAAAATCCCCACCGGCAAAGACCCCGGGAACATTAGTAGCTAATTTGTTTTCATTCACAGCCAGCCTTTCCCATCGAGTACGCTCAAGAGCACTATCCGGAGGTAAAAACGACAGGTCTGGAGCTTGCCCCACAGCGGCAATGACGCTATCTGCTGGAGCAAAAAACTCTGAGCCGGAAACAGGAATTGGGCGACGACGCCCGCTGGAGTCGGGCTCGCCCAGCTTCATTTGGACGCACTGTAAACCGGTCACTTTCCAGTTGTTGCTTACTATGCGGGTGGGACTGACGAGGAAATTAACCTGGATGCCCTCGGCCACAGCCTCGTCGTACTCGACTTCGGTTACTGGCATCTCCTCTCGTGACCGACGGTAAAAGATATTCACCTCATCGGCACCGAGGCGAAGAGCTGTTCGAGAGGAGTCCAAGGCTACATTACCACCTCCAATGACAGCCACTCTGCCTCCAATCTTGACAGGCTTGCCAATCTTTGCATCCCTGAGAAATCTCAGACCATAGTAGAAACCTTCGATGTCCTCCAATTCTCCGGGTATGCCAATGTTCTGGCTCCTTTGTGCTCCCGCAGCGATGAAGATGGCTTCAAAGCCACTGTTTCTGATATCTTCTATGGTGAAATTTACGTTGATTGGTGTGTTGTATTTTATTTCCACTCCGCGCTTCGCGATATAATCGATTTCCTTTTCGATAACGTCCCGCGGCAAGCGAAAGTCGGGTATAGCTACCGAGAGCATGCCGCCGCCTAGTGGGAGGGCTTCAAAGAGGGTGACAGGATAGCCCATTTGAGCCAGGAAGTAGGCGCAGGACAATCCTGTAGGGCCTGCTCCTACTACTGCTACTTTTTGGCTGTGAGTCTGGGGGAAGGGTTCTGGTGGAGGTAACTCCGCGACGTGGTCAAAATACCAGTCGGCAGCAAAGCGTTTGAGCGCCCTGATAGCTACAGGGTCGTCGAGTTCCCCGCGGCGACATCTTCCCTCGCAAGGGTGGTGACAGATGCGGCCGCAAATAGCAGGGAAGGGATTGCGCTCCCTGATGGTGTTGACAGCCTCCAGGTACTCACCATCGGCAATTTGAGCTACATATTTGGGAATATTAATTCCCACCGGGCAGGTATGCTGACATGGTGATATCATGAGGGCATCGCACACGGCGGCAGCGCATTTCTTTTCCCTTATGTGCGTTTCATATTCATCTCTGAAGTACTCGAGGGTGGTAAGCACAGGGTTGGGACAAGTCTGTCCCAGACCGCAGAGCGAACATTCCTTGACCGTTTTGGCTATGGTAAGCAGAGTATCCATATCCTGTTCATGCCCTTTGCCCTGAGTGATTCCGGTCAGTATTTCCAGTAGTTGTTTGGTTCCCAAGCGGCAAGGTACGCATTTCCCGCAGGACTCAGCCTGAGTAAAACTTAAAAAATACCTGGCCACATCCACCATACAGGTGGTCTCGTCCAGTACCACCATGCCGCCGGAGCCCATAATTGAGCCTAATTTAGCCAATGTTTCATATTCCACGGGGGAGTCGAGGAATCGAGCAGGGATGCAGCCACCTGAAGGGCCACCCGTTTGCACCGCTTTAAATTGCTTGCCCCGCGGAATACCACCCCCGATATCAAAGATGATGGTGGATAAGGGAGTGCCCATAGGCACCTCCACCAATCCACTGTTGGCAATTTTCCCTGTGAGGGCAAAGACAGCCGTTCCTTTGCTCTTCTCCGTACCTATATTGGCAAACCAATCAGCACCTCGGTCAATGATAATGGGAATGGAAGCCAGACTTTTTACATTGTTAATAGTAGTTGGCATTCCTTCCAGGCCTGATTGGGCGGGAAATGGGGGGCGGGGACGAGGCATGCCCCGTCGGCTCTCGATGGAAGCCATTAGAGCTGTTTCCTCACCACAGACAAAGGCCCCGGCGCCCTCTTTGACATGCACCGTAAAACCGAAGCCAGAGCCGAGAATATCTTTGCCCAAAAAACCCCTTGCCTGGGCTTGCTCTAAGGCAGTGTGAACTCGCTTTACTGCCAACGGATACTCAGCACGGACATAGATATAACCCTCGTTGGCACCGATAGCATATCCGGCAATGGTCAGCCCTTCAATAACAGCGTGGGGATCTGCTTCCAGTATGGAGCGGTCCATAAAAGCACCGGGATCGCCTTCATCGGCATTGCAGATTACGTATTTCTTTGCTCCGTGAGCGCTGCGGCAAAATTCCCACTTGCGACCGGTGGGAAAACCAGCGCCACCCCGCCCTCTAAGCCCAGAGTTCTTGACCTCAGTAATGACTTGCTCTGGTGTCATCTCAAGGAAAGCCTTTTTCAGCGCCTGGTAACCTCCACGAGCGATATAATGCTCGATTTTTTCCGGGTTGATTTGCCCGCAGTTGCGCAGAATGAGACGCTGCTGTTTTTTGTAGAAGTTTATTTCTGAATAGTGCGGTATTGCTTTGCCTGTTACCGGGTCGTGGTAGAAAAGGCGTTGCACAGGCTTGCCGTCTCGAAGATGAGAGGTGACAATTTCCAGGGCATCCTCGGCCTGGACGTGGGTATAGAGAATACCCTCGGGTTCAATAACTACATTAGGGCCCTGCTCGCAGAATCCGTGACAACCAGTGAAATCCACCTCGGCATCGCTTATCCCTTGCTGGCTTATTTCTTCCTTGAGCGCCTCGTAGACAGCATCGGAGCCGCTGGAAAGGCATCCTGTTCCCTGGCAAACAAAAACAGTATGATGGTTTTGCATACTACTCTCTACCCTCCCGATTTCTGAACAGCTGCTCTACTTTCTTCGGGTTCATATGACCATGGACGTGGTCACCAACGACCATATTAGGGGCCAGGGCACAAACGCCGATGCAAGCTACAGTCTCCAGGGTGTATTCCAAATCGGGGCTGGTTTCTCCCTCTTCTATATCCAGCTGCTGTTTAACCAATTTCAGGATCGTCTTCCCTCCCCGCACATGGCAGGCTGTCCCCCGGCAAACCCTAACAACTTTTCTGCCCCGTGGCTGAGTGTAGAGCTGAGTATAAAAACTTATCACCCCTTGCACCTGACTGGGGAAAAGCCCCAGGCCTCTAGCTATGAGTGGCATAGACTGAGGAGGAATATACCCGAGCTCACTCTGGATTTTCTGCAGTAGCGGTATTAGTGCCCACCTCTGCTGACTGTATTCGGAAACAATTGAGTTCATCCGTGCCAGGTCAGCCTTCGTGATTGTCTTCGCTTTATTCATGAAGCTCCACCCTTTCTATTCTCATATTAAGTAGCCTGGGAGCTTGTCCTCCATCCTTTTGCCGACGACAAGCCTTGGTATTACAACCTCTCTATTTTCACTCTGCATGATTTCAATGAAGGCGCTTTTGTTTCCGGGTCTAAAACAATGTCGAATAGCTCGCTAACCGGAGTCTCCGGGAACGAAAATGGCATAAACAGCATCCCCTTACGCAATGTATCCCTAATCTTCACCATTGTAATCACCTCGCCCACAGCTGAGATTACCTTCACATCTTCACCATCATTGATGACAAGGTTTCTGGCGTCAGATTCACAAATCTCCACAAAAGACCGGGCGGAAAACCTCCTCAGGCGCCAAGCCCTTGAACTCCTGTTACCAGTGCCAAAGTGATAAAGGGTAGTCCCGGTGAGCAAGGTAAAGGGATAATCTGGTTTTCTCTTCCCTGCTTGTGGAATATATTCGATGGAGGAAAAACGGGCGAATCCCTTTAGGAGTTGCCTACCATAGGTGTGTCCTGTTTCCCCGTATGCTAACTCATCCTGTCTTTCGGAATCAGGATAGGCTTCGTATGAAGGAACTAATTCCTCAATCTCACTCGTAACATCCTGCAAGGAGGAGAATGGGAATGGATAACCCATCTTATGAGCTAGGCGCATGACTATTTCCCAGTCTGGCAGGCTTTCACCAATAGGCTCGATGGCTTTGCGTACCCTATTTACCTTGCCCTCAAAATTAGTGAAAGTCCCCTCCTTTTCGGCAAAGCTTGCCGCTGGCAGAACTGCATTGGCCAGTTTGGCCGTTTCCGTAAGGAACATATCTTGGACTACCAGGAAATCGAGAGAAGTCACGATCTCTGAAATGAGTCTCGGATTTGGAAAGCTCAAGACAGGATTTTCTCCTACAATATACATGCCTTTAATTTTCTCTCTTTTTGTCTGTTGCATAATCTCCAGGGCTGTTAATCCAGTCTCGGCCGGCAGGCTTACTCCCCAACATTTTTCGAACTTCCCCCTGGCCTCAGCATCGGCAACACTCTGATATCCCGGGAGGAATTTGGGCAATGTTCCCATGTCACAGGCGCCTTGTCCGTTGTTCTCTCTTTGTAGGGCATAGATGCCACCTCCCTTGCGCCCAATGTTTCCCGTCAGTAGTGCCAAATTTGCCAGGGCCCCCACACCATTTGTTCCTGTGGTATGCTGTGTAATTCCTGTGCCATAGACAATTGCTGCCCGGCTTGCCCGAGCATAAAGTCGAGCGGCGGCACGAATTTCTTGATCTGTAACGCCAGTGATCTTCTCAACGTACTCTGGGGTATACTTTTTCAAGCTTTCGTTGAAGGCTTCAAAGTTGTCTGTTCTTCTGGTGACAAACTCCTCGTCCAGCAAACCTTCATCAATAATCACCTTGGCCAGGCCATTTATGAGAGCCACGTCAGTGCCGACTTCAGGTCGTAACCAAAGTTGGGCAAACAAAGAGAGCCTTGTCTGCCGAGGGTCTATCAACAATAATTTGACACCGCGCTGTTTAACAGCGCGCTTGATGGCATAACCGACGACAGGGGCTGAGGAATCGGGATCAGCCCCGATGACCAGTATAAGATCGGTCTGCTCCAAGTCACTAAGATAACTTGTAGTGCCGGAGAAGCCAAGGGAAGATCCCAGGGCGACACGACTGGCAGAGTTGTACAAGCGACTGCCATTATCAATATTGTTGGTGCCGAGCACGGTCCTGGCGAATCTCTGCAGGACATAGTTATCTTCGTTGGTGCACTTGGATGACCCTAGAACGGCTAGGCTGCCGGAACCTCGCTCGTCCTTTACTCGCTTGAGTCCAGTAGCTACTTGCTCCAGGGCTTCTTCCCATGACACCTCCTCAAAAGCGTTGTCCCTCTTGACCAATGGCTTGGTTAGCCTGTCCGGGCTGTGAACGAAATCACAGCCGTAGCTTCCCCTTACACAAAGCGCGCCGTGATTTACTGAGTCCTCCTTACCGGGTACGACTCGCACGACTTGATTATCCTTAACTTCCAAGCAGATGCTGCACCCGCAGCCACAAAAAGGACAAGTCGTTTCCGTCGTAGCCTTAGTCGTGCCGCCATACATCCTATCCTTTTCCATTAATGCGCCTGTAGGGCACAGCGCCACGCAGGTTCCGCAAAAAGTACACTCAGAGTCTTCCAGGGGCAAATTGTCCAGTGTCGCCGGTATGGTCGTAAATCCCCGTCGAAAGTAGTCGATGGCACCTTCAACGACTAGTTCCTGGCAGGCTCGAATGCATTTGGCGCACAGTATGCACTTGCTCAAATCCCGTTCAAGGAAGGGATTGACCTCCTCAATGCTGGCTATCTGGGGAATCCGCTGCAACTCCACCAATCCGATGCCCAGGCCTGAGGCAATTTGGCGTAGCTGGCAGCGATTGCCTTTATCGCATACCAGGCAGGAATCGGGATGGCTGGTAAGCATCAGCTCAACTACGGTCTTACGGCGCTCTATTACTCGCGGGGAATGCGTGTTGATCACCATTCCCAATGCTATCGGTGTAACGCAAGACGCGAGCAAGGCTCCGTTTTGTTCGTTCTCTACCAGACAGACGCGGCAAGCACCGGTCGGAGACAAGTGGTTATCGTGACAGAGTGTAGGAATTTCTACGCCTGATTCTTTCGCCAGTTCCAGGATGGTCATCCCTGGGTAGCCACTTACCTCACGACCGTCAAGAGTAATGGTTATCGCCTGCAAACCAATGTCCTCCTTCATAACCCCGCAGGTGGGCGTAAGGCATCCCGCAGGGTTACTTATTCTTCTCTTGGCCCTCTGGCCAGTTGGCAGACACGTAGGCAAAAGACCGAGGGAAATACCTTCCTTCACCTACTGTCCTTATACCAGTCAAAAGGTCAGAACTGGCAGCGCTTTTGGCAATGAAGCCGCAAGCTCCTACCTGCTTAGCAACAAACATGTTCTCCTCTTCGTCATATTGGGTTAGAATCAGAACCTTTGTCTGTGGATATTCCTCAGTTATTCGTTTCGTTGCTTCAAGTCCGCTCATCACCGGCATAACTATATCCATCACCGCTACATCCGGTGTGAGACGCTGCACTTTGTCAATGGCATCTTGCCCGTCAACGGCTTCACCTATTACTTCCATGTCTTTTTGGAGACTCAACAGGGCACAAATTCCTTCCCTGACTACAGAATGGTCATCTACCACCAGCACCTTGATTCTTCTCAGCGTCTTATCCAGGAATTTCTCAGCCCAGGCCACCAGTGAAGCTGACTCGACTGGCTTGATCAAATATTGTTCGGCTTCAAGCTTCAGGCCTTCATCCATACGCCACCCCTTAATCAGACGCTTCTCTGATGAGGCATCAACCACAATGAGGGGCACTTCTCTGAAATTGGGGCTCTGTTTCAACCACTGATGCAGCAAGAAGGCATCTCCACGTGGCATTATTGTGCCCAATATGATCAGGTCGGGTTTTTCGTGAATCGCTACCTTCTCTGCCTCTGATCTGTTGCCGGCAGTGAGCACCTGCCAACCTTTTGCCAGTAATTTGGTTTGCGTGTCCGCAATGAATTCCGACTCGTCATCCACCAGCAGAATTTTAGCCTTCGTTTCCATCATTCACCCCCTTAACAAATACACATTCTTTAGAGTTATTTCAGTCTCCTCCTATAAAGTGTAATGAGTGGCGTGCCGAAGGAATAGAGGTGTTCACCCCAGAAGATAAGGAAATACCACCGCAATTTTCTACGTTTGATCGCTCATTTATATGGACAATGCTCCCCATTAGTGGGGTATAGGAAACAAGGGGGTGTCGTGAAGACTTCAGGGCAATAATCTCAGACGGTGATAATGCCCTTGCGCAGGGCATATTTGAACAGGTCAAGGCGGTTGTGAATATCCAACTTTGCCATCAGGTTGGTCTTGTGTCTTTCTACAGTTTTGGGACTAAGGACCAGCATTCGGGCTATCTCAAGAGTAGAGTGCCCTTCTACTAGCAGTTTTAGTATTTCTCTCTCTCGGGCGGTCAGATGTTCGAAGGTATCCCTGTTCTTTCCTACTCTGGCTAGCTGTCGATAGTCATCGACTAAGAGTCTGGCTATGGATGGAGATAGGAAAGAATCCCCGCGGTACACAGACCGAATAGCTGAGGTGAGCTCTGAGGATGCGGATGCTTTACTGATGAAACCATTGGCCCCAGCTTCAATAACGGGTAATACATATTCCCTATCTTCGTACTGGGTCAATACTATCACTTTTGTCCCCGGGAACTTCTTACGTATTCGGCGAGTCGCTTCCAGTCCATCCATAAGAGGCATGATTATGTCCATAAGCACTATGTCAGGCGAGAGCTTGGTAACCATTTCCAGCGCTTCTCTGCCATTGGTGGCCACGCCTATTGCTTCTATGTCCCCGGTAAGAGCAAGTAAAGCACAGATACCATCACGCACGATGGCATGGTCGTCAGTTACCAGTACTCTTATCTTCGCCATATCTAATGTCTTGACTCATTGGAATCTTGGCCCAAACTGTAGTTCCTGCTGCAATCCTGGACTCGACGCCGCTGGTCCCGCCGAGGAAGCCAATCCTTTCTCTCATACTGAATAATCCACGGCCTCGCCCACTCTCCTCTACATCGGTGAGTTTGGAGACATCAAATCCCTGCCCGTCATCTCTAACAATTAGTGAAAACTCATGTGGTTGATACCCCAGCACTATGGAAGCATTCTTTGCTTTGGAATGCTTGACAATATTGCCGATGGCTCCCTGAATAACGCGAAAAAGAGCAGCCTCTACGTCCGGAGGAAATCGCATCTCAGTCCCATTGACCTCCACTGTTACGTTAATATTTAAGGGCTGAAGGCTATTCTTGACATGCTGGCGAACAGCAGCGACTAACCCCAGCGTATCCAATACGGTAGGGTGGAGATTGGAAATCACCCTGCTTACCTCCTTATGTACATGCACCGTCAGAGATTGAACTTTCTTCAGACCAGCAATGAATTGAGGATCTTGGTTACCGGATTGCGCGGATATTTCGATCAGCGCTTCTAGTTGAAGTGCTATCCCAGAGAGCGATTGACTAGTCTCATCGTGTAGTTCACGGGCAATCCTCCTTCGTTCTTCTTCCTCTGCGACAAGATTCTGTCGTGCAAGTTTGCGTAATCTTTCCCGTGCTTTTCTCAGCCGCTCGTTCAGTATTGCCTGCTCGATGGCTGTGCCAAGTTGGTCCCCAATCGAGTGCAAAAGATGCACGTCTTCTTTGGTGAAGCGATGTGGCACATAGCTAGCAACATTCATTACTCCCAGAACATTATCTTTGGCTCGGAGGGGGACGCTGATGAATGCTCTCAAACCCTCTGAACTTATCAGGTCAACGCGAGCGGCATCTGGTTCTGAGGAAATGTCCTCCAGCAGCACTGCCCTGCCGCTTTGAGCTACCTTTCCTGCGATTCCTTCACCAAGTTTAAGACGCATCTCTTCAGTATACTTATCAGACAGACCGTGATAAACACGGTAGGACAGCGTCTGATTTGTTTCATCCAGGAGCATTATTCCTCCCACGGTTCCGTTCATGATGCTAAGCACATTATCGAGGCCAATCCCGAGAATAGCATCCAACTCATGCAGCCCGCTTATTGCCGCAGAGACTCGACTCAAAGCCACAAGGTCATGATAATGTTTCTCAGCCGTGCCGCCCTGATCAGATAGAATCAAATCAGCACTAGCTGGACCGGCAGCTTTCTCAACTCCATCACCGTTGTTCATTGTCCTTACTTCGCCAAAGCAGCGTTACATTTAAGCCTATACAAAATCGTGACCTTTTGCAACCTCTTGTGTTTGCTGCAATGCCACTGGTGGCAGAGTGATTCATTAATGACATACAGGGTGGCGAGCCACAATAGGAAATGGGCTATTACTTGATGAAAGTGAAGATTTGGTTGCGAACTTGTCCTCGGCAAAACCAGCGGACTTTATGGAGGTAAATGAGTGGGGTAGGGTATCGTTTTGTCCTTTTGGAGTGTTGCCTATTGCTTATTGGCGGAGAGGGTGGGATTCGAACCCACGGTCGAGGAAACCCCGACACACGCTCTCCAGGCGTGCCTGTTAGGCCACTCCAGCACCTCTCCGCGGAGAGGGTGGGATTCGAACCCACGCTCCGATATAATCGGAGACCGCTTTTCGAGAGCGGCACCATAAACCACTCGGTCACCTCTCCTGAAGCTAATTATGAGGGTCGTAACTTTACATAAACCAATTTTGCCAATAATGCTTTTCAACAGCCTATTTTTCGCAAACGCCATTATACTTTGGCGACACGAGATTATCAAAGCTTTCCGCGGCAGCCTCTTGGAGACCGGGGGCTACGTGAGAATATGTATCAAGAAGTATCTGCATTGAAGCATGACCTAGCCGCTCCTGGACTATTTTGGGGTGTACTCCTTGCTTGAGCATTAAGCTAGTGTGGGTATGCCTTGCATCGTGAAGCCTGATAACGTTTAGACCAGCACGGGCAGCTAGCATAGTCCACGCTCTGGTAACCGTATTAGGACGTAATGGCTTGCCGTCTGGTGCGCTGAATACTAAGTCTTCCTCCTTTAGCGTTATTCTCAACATAGCTCGTATTCGCTTCTGCTTTTCCTTATGTTCTGCCAGAGTAAGAATGAATGAAGGTGACAGGGCTATCGTACGTCTGCTCTGAGCTGACTTCGGTTGTGTGAAAAACGTAGCTACCATCCTTCAATTGATGAAGTGAGCGGTTAACGTAAATCTGGTGGAGGTCCATGTCTCGCCATTGCAGGGCCAATAGTTCAGAGCGACACATCCCGGTAAATAGTGCCGTGCGGAACAGAGCATAATAATAACTATCCTTCGCGGCATCCAGGAAATGGCGAACCTCAAGGTCGTCCCAAGTCTGCATCAATTACGGCGAGTACGGGGCACATCTACACCGTCAGCCGCATTACGGTTTAACAATCCCCACTTAATAGCAGTCTGTAATGCCTTGTGAATCAGGGTTGGTGATATCTTATAGTGAGGGCACTTAGTCCCTTACTCTGCATAGCGCTGTAATGCCTCTGAATATGCTCACGCTTAACCTGAGTTAGCGGGATTTTGCCAAGACTGGGTATAAGATGTACCCGGACTATGCTTTCATACCGTTCAAAGCCTCTCGGTGATAGGTTAGGCCTAGCATAGTCTTTTAACCACCTTTCAAGGTGTTCCCCCAGTGTCGTTTTATTGGGCTTCACAAAAGTACCTGTATCAAGCTGGTGTAGCAGTTCTGAAAGGCGTTTTTCGGCATCCTTTTTGGTTCCCTTGACGCTTACCCACTGGTATCTATATTTGCCGGTAGTAGGGTCCTTCCCCAAGCTGGTGGCGATAGAATAGCTGTTTCTACTCCTTCTGGTTATATATTCTCTCATTTTATGCCTCCTTCAGTGGTTAAGATTTGTCAATACGCTAGGGATCATCACGTGATGGAGCTGCATTATGAAAGAGGAGAATCTAATAATGACGGTTAAGGAAGCCGCGGCTGTCTTTAATAGCAGTAGGGGCCTGGCTTATCAGGCTGCTCGAGACGGCAGCATCCCCACGATTCGGATCGGTAGACGTCTGTTTGTCCCCCGCAGGGCTCTCGAGAAGCTCCTCGAAGCACCGATTTCCTCCGATATCAGAGAACCGGGTAAGCAGTCATAACGCGAGCACTTCCAGAGTGACGCGGAGAAATCGAGGCATGGTGAAAGCCTACCTGGAACTGGATGACATGGTTGTGATGGAGAGAGTTGCTACAAACCTCCGGGATCGCCTGTTAATCAGGATGCTATCACGTCTTGGCTGCCGCATATCGGAGGTTCTTGGTCTCACTTTACAGGATGTTGACTTCACCCGTGGTACAGTAACAATTAAACATCTCAAAGCCCGCCCAAAGCTGTCCTGCACCGTGTGCGGACAGAAGCTGGGCATAACCCGTACATTCTGTCCAAACTGTGGCAGCAGGACCGACAAGGTTCAAGTTGAGCAGCAAGAACGTCGAAGGCAGAGGGTACTTCCCGTTGACAACGATACCTTGAAGCTGCTCAACGAGTATGTGCAACACCGTAGCCCGGTGATTAGGAATGGGAGGGAGCTGATTTCTGGCATAAATCGTCACAGGGCCTGGCAGATCGTGACCCAATGCCCTGAAAGAGCTGGCTTGCCAAAATTGAACAATCCTGAAACCGGTAGAGTCCATAACGTCAGTCCTCATCGGCTGCGGCATGCCTTTGCCGTGCACGCCATCAAATTGGATGATTCTGGTGATGGACCAAGATTGCTCCATGAGCACCTGGGCCACCAGAGCTTCAACGCCACCGCGAAGTATCGAAAGGTGGCCGGGGAAGAACATCGGGAGTGGTATCAGAAGCTCTGGGAATGAGGAAATACATGAGCGACACGTCCACATGGAATCGCTTTGTCGAAAGGAAAGGAGCCTTAAGCAATGGAGAAGTACATAATCCCCAGAAACAAACGGCGGCACCTGGTGGTGTCAGACGCCGTCCACCAGGCGGTAAGCATGTATGCCAGCCAGCGGCAACTTTCTCTCGTCGAGGCTACATATCGGCTCCTGAAGCTGGGGTTAATCCAGGGGTATGATTTACGGGTCCCGGACGATGAAGTGGACAGGTACGAGATCAAGAAACCATGACAGAACAGTTGAAGGCGATAATCAAGCAGGCGTAATACCTCAGGTTTCGATTGTAATATAAGTTCGGATACTGACCAGGCTGCAAGAGGCCGCAAAGTAGTATCTTGTAGCCTAGAGAGAGATTCTACTTGTTTTAGAGACCCACTCAGAGCAACTACCGACGGGCAGTGCCAGTTTCTATCGGGGGCATTAAGATAGACTTTCCTGAAAGCTTTGTAGAGGAGAGAAATAGGCGTTATAATGAAGCAAATCTTGCTACCTCGCGGGGATATGAGTTATGGCTGTTCAGTTGGAATTCTTGAAGAGTATTGTATACTTTTCCGATCTTGGCATAGCTGAGCTTGAGTCAATCAGAAAGCTCGTCTTCGAGAAAACTGCTGACAGAGCGGAAATGGTCTTGCTGGAGGGCGAATCGCCTGATAATCTGTATTTTGTCGCTTCAGGGGCGGTAAAAGCGTTCAAGACCTCGGCCGGAGGAAAGGAGCAGATCTTGAGCATTGTGCGCCCTGGGGAGTCCTTCAATGATGTCCCTATCTTTGATGGCGGTCCAAATCCCGCCAGCGCTCGGGCTATGGGGCCTGTTCTTCTTTACGGGATAAAGAAGAATGACGTGCAAGCTGTCCTCCAGGACCATCCACAGGTGGCATTGAACGTTATTAAGGTACTGGCAAGGCGAGTGCGTCACCTCGTATCGCTGGTTGAGGATCTGTCTTTCAAGCATGTCATCAGCAGAGTAGCCAAGATACTCTTTGAGCACATCGGAGGTGAAATAGGTAGTGGGCCGCGGCTTACACAGCAAGAAATGGCAGCTATGGCAGGTACTGCTCGGGAGGTAGTGGGTAGGTCGCTAAAGACATTAGAAGAGGAAGGGGCCATCAAGTTGGATCGGCATCGCATAATAATTACGGATAAAAAAGCTCTCCAGAAGGTAATGGAGGTGCCTTCTTGAGACAAAGGTCACAGACAGATGGCAAGCTTTGATTTTAAAATAACTAAAATGGAGACTGGAAGCCGTGGCTGAAATGCCTGTTATAGACCCCCAAAAGTGTGATGGCTGTGGGTTATGTGTTGGCGTGTGCCACTTCAATGCTCTGGCGATAGTTAACAATATTATTACCATTATTGAAACAGTGGAGTGCGACTGGTGCACAGACTGCGAAGCCGTTTGTCTCACTGGGGCCATAAGTTGCCCCTTTGAGATAATTGTCCAAGAGCGCTAGAGACCAACTAACACCTTCTGTACAATATTTTCACCCGCTTTCCCGGTTAATCTTCTAGTATCCCGTGTTTACTTGTCCCGTCGTCATGTCTGTATGAGACAAAAGTCGCATACAGGAATTGCCTCCCTACCTATAATGATTTTGCATGAAAGACGCATCTGTCCGAACGAAAAGTGTAAAGGAGGCTGAAGATGATAACGGTTTTAGAAAACGTTAAAGATAGAAAACGAGTCTCTTCCGAGGATGAGGAATTGCATTTGACTGGCGAGGAAAATGACCAGGGAGAGGAATTCTCTGAGCTTGAGATTACTCCTCAAAAGCGGGATCTCGAACTTGGTGAGGACCTGTTGAATTTATATTTGGATGAGGTGGGGCAAACTCCCCTTCTCAATGCCGAGGAGGAAAGAGTGCTGGGCAGCCAGATAGAGGAAGGGAAGCATCTTTCCCGGCTTGAGCAAGACTGGCTCGCCGGACATGACGGTCAGCCATCGGCAATCGACCTATTGTTGGTATTGGTGGAGCGCTTCAGCCGGGCGCGTTTGCTCTTTGAAACCCTTTATCAGTATCTGGAACTTCCTTCTCATGGGAGTATAGCAGAGAAAGTATCACACCCAGATCTACGTCGCGCAATTGACGGCAATATCGATCAGCATCTGTCCAGTGCTATAGCAGAAATTACCGGGGCAAGCCAAACCAAAATCGAGAAAACTGTGATTGAATTATCGCTGGACAGCCGGCTAATACCTTGGCATATCATGGAAGATGCAGGCCGGAGAAGTTCCTTGGCCGAATTTGGGAAGGTGCTGCATTCGCCGGAATTCCAGGACAAACTAAAAGCGCATCGCTCAGAAACTGTCAAGCACTTTGAGCAAATAAGAGAAAGGGCACGACGGGCAACCAACTACATGATTCAAGCCAATTTGCGCCTGGTGATAAGCGTGGCCAAGGGACGTATTGGTTGGGGCGTGCCTCTATCTGATCTCATTCAGGAAGGTAGTATCGGGTTAATGCAAGCGGTGCGGAAATTCGACCATCGCAGAGGCTACAAGTTCAGTACATACGCTATTCCCTGGATCTGGCAGGCAATAAACAGGGCAGTTGATGACCAGTCACGCATTGTACGCCTACCGGGACATGTGGTTGAGGAGCTGACCAGGCTGTCACGGGTAAGAAGGAACTTAGCTCAGAAGCTTGGCCGCCAGCCGATTGAGAAGGAGTTAGCTTCTGAGACGGGACTGCCGTTCAAAAAGATAGAATCGCTGCTTAAGCTGAGTTCTGGTGTGCCTATTTCTTTTGAGACACCTGTAGGAGAAGAGGGAGGCCAACTCGGTGATTTAATCGCAGATCAGACGATTATGCAGCCTGAGGAGCAGTCTACTGCAAGTCTGCTCAGGGAAGAGTTGGCCAAAACATTGGAGTCGCTGACACCACGAGAACGACGCATAATCGAATTGAGGTTTGGGCTGGGCAATGAGTACAGTCGGACCCTAGCAGAGGTTGGCATAGAGTTAGGTCTCAGCAAGGAGCGAATACGGCAGATTGAAAAAGAAGCACTCGCTAAGCTGCGCCATCCGAGTCGCAGTCGCGAGTTGATAGGATATCTCGGATGATGAGTTTTCAGGCTGTTTAATTTTGATTTTTCGTTCAAATTTCGGCATTTTACATGCTGCCTCCTTTTGGCGGGAAACAAATCCCCGCCCTACGAAGCCTGATTTATGCAGTCACTTTTTGTCAGGTCATCAGGAAACCATGGCACAGAAATTTGATCAGTTATTGGACGCCGGTCGGCATGCTGAAATTTGAGAAGCTGCTGTTAGCAAATTCTAGACCGCTTGAATAACATAAAGTGCCTTCGCCGTGAAAATGAAACTCAGCTCAATGATTTGATGAAAACCAGAGAGAATCTAACAGATTTCGCCAATACCAAAGTCAAGTTGGGTGATTTGTATGATCGAGTGTTAGAGAATCTTCAATGCGCCACACCGGAAACAAAGGCACTAGCCCTGGATACTCTGGACATGAATGTTTATGCCAGAGGCACTGACGGTGTAGAGATTCAGGGTGTCATTCCGCTGGAATTAGCTTCACTCACCACTGCACAGACATCGGCATCACTGTTCCGTTGTAGATATAGCTATATTAAGGGCAAAGGCTATGCTTTGTCAAGGGCATAGCCATGACTTTAGGCGGGTACATTGACCTGAATCGAACTCTCCGTGAAGTATGGTTGACTTTTTTGTAACATTTCAGGCTGGTGTGCAATCTCACCATCAGGCACTCTGTAGCCTTAGCCCAACTGCCTGAGTTCTAATAGTCAACAATCACTCCCCTCGCCTCAAGTTGTGGTATGTATATGCTGATGGAATCAGAGCTCAGCGGATTCTCCCGGAGGTAAACTTCATCCCCTTCTGAAAGCCCTTCATTATCCACCAGAGGTGAGATATCGCTTATCTGGTTATGGCCGAGGTGGAGGTCTTTTAAGTTGGTGAGGTTGGCCAGAGGCAAGATATCGCTTACCTGGTTAGACGCAAGCCAGAGGTCTGTTAGGTTAGTGAGGTGGGCCAGGGGCGAGATATCACTCACCGAGTTACTGTACAGCATGAGCCGTCCGAGGCTGGTGAGGTTGGCCAGAGGCGAGATATCACTTATCTGGTTAGAGCCGAGGTGGAGGTCTGTCAGGTTGGTTAGGTTGGCCAGAGCGGAGATATCGGTTATCTGATTTTCCCAGAGGATTAGGTCTGTCAGGTTGGTTAGGTTGGCCAGAGGCGAGATATCGGTTATCTGGTTATCATAGAGGGAGAGGTCTGTCAGGTTGGTTAGGTTGGCCAGGGGCGAGACATTCTTTATCTGGTTAGACCCGAGGTAGACCTCTGTCAGGTCCGTGAGGTTGGCCAGAGTGGAGATATCGCTTATCGGGGTAGACGCAAGGTCGAGGAGTGTCAGGTTGGTTAGGTTGGCCAGGGGCGAGACATTCTTTATCTGGTTAGAGCCGAGGTAGACCTCTGTCAGGTCTGTGAGCTTGGCCAGAGTGGAGATATCGCTTATCTGGTTAGACGCAAGTTGGAGGAGTGTCAGGTTGGTGAGGTTGGCCAGAGGCGAGACATCGCTTATCTGATTACCGTAGAGGTGGAGGAGTGTCAGGTTGGTGAGGGTAGCCAGGGGCGAGATATCGCTTATCTCGTTATAGTCAAGCCAGAGGTCTGTTAGGTTAGTGAGGTCGGCCAGGGGCGAGATGTTGCTTGTCTGGTTGTCCCGAAGGTCGAGCCACGTCAGGCCGGTGAGGCCCGCCAGAGCCGACACATCGCCTATCTGGTTACTCTCAAGGTCGAGTGAGGTCAGGCTGGTGAGGTCAGCCAGGGGCAAGATATCGCTTATCTGGTTAGAGTTCAGGCCGAGATATGTCAGGTTGGTGAGGCTGGCCAAAGGGGAGATATCGCTTATCTGGTTAGAGCCGAGGTAGAGGTCTGTCAGGTTGGTTAGGGTAGCCAGGGACGAGATATCGCTTATCTCGTTATCATAGAGGTAGAGGTCTGTCAGGTTGGTTAGGTTGGCCAAGGGCAAGACGTCGCTTATTTGGTTCGCCGTGAGCCACAGGGTACTAAGATTGGTGAGGCTGGCCAGAGGCGAGGCATCGCTTATTTGGTTACCATTGAGATTGAGGTTCGCCAGGTTGGTGCAGTGATCGAGCCCGGTGACATCGGTGATATTCCTACCAGAAGCGCCAAGAGAGCTTAGTCCCTCCAGGTCCTCAGAATAGATGGGCCCCTCCGGTTTGCCGATGGCTTCTCTTACTGCTGTCTCAATGTTAGAATCGGCGAAGGTAATTATGTGCGGACGCAGCGCCACCACGAGTACGATGGCGACTGCAATGCATGCTACAGCGATTCCTATCAGCTTGTTCCTGCTCATCCTATCCTCCTTTTGTAGACATGTGTGATATTCATACCATAAAGCATGCGACCAGAAGTGTCAATAGGTTGTTCATTTGCTCGCAGAACAATCTGAGGGGCACGACGACCAGAATAACATGAGCAACGTAACACCTATACCTTCTAGCTTGAGGTTGTCCGCAGGTGTTGCGTAGAGACGTGAGTTAACGTTATTTTGTTGCGCCAAGGGGAACAAAACACCATTTTTTCCTGATGAGTTAACGGAACACTGCTTTGCTACCTCCAGGCGGATACCGGGATGTTTGCATTTTCTATTAGGCGAACATGACCACGGCACGAACATGGGGATGTCTAACTCTGAACTTTCAGTCATACCACAGGAAAAGAGACATTGTATACTGTGACCGGAAATTTTTCTTCCGGCGTAACTGTTTTTTATGTTAATATATTGATTGTAATCTAAATGCACCATTTGTAGAAAGGTCCTAATGTGGCTATTCACTATTTAAAGCTGAGCCCTAAACGCCCACAATGGCTTGGAGGCGGTCAGTGGATTTTGTCAGACTTGACTGATGTAAATGTTATTTTTGGAAGGAACAGTTCTGGAAAAAGCCTTTTGCTTAGGGCTCTGTTTGATGAATTGAAAGGACAATCTCAGTATGTGTCTCCTGAGCGTGCTGGTGAGGTCAGCTACCAGCAAGCGATTGTAGAGGAAGAACTCCAAGAAGAAAGACGTGGCAGTCAACGGAAAGGAAAGAATCAAGCTGCGCGCTTTCGCCAAGAAAGTGTTTCCCGGCTAGGCTCATTAGAGATGAGAATCGGTGAATTAGCAGGAAAAGGGAGACCAGTACCTACAATGTTGCTCAAAATCGAGAGAGACCTTGCGGCTCTATTGCCTGACTTTAAGTTCTCAATAATTAATGAACCACCTCTCTTTAAACTTGAAAGGTATGACTACGAAAAGGACCAAATGACTTCTGTAAACCCTCAGCAGTTAAGCAGTGGTGAAACTGAGATGCTTACACTGGCTCTTGACTTGCTGACAATATGCAGTCTATGGGAACTTGAGGAAAGGCCTAAACGAGTTCTTCTGATCGACGAACCCGATCCTCACTTACATCCGGACCTTCAGCTATCGTTGGCGGAGTTTCTTGTTCGACTTGGGCGTGAGTACAATACCCAAATCTTTGTTGCAACTCATAGCACTACACTCCTAGCAAGCTTGGGACAACAACGAGGGAGCGAAGTTGGAGTTATATATCTCAATAATGCACAGAACCAACAAGAATTGATTAAATTCAACGAATATTACCAAAAGCTTAGTGTGTGTTTAGGTGGACATGCTTTAATGGGTCCCCTATTTAATGCGCCACTCCTTCTTGTTGAAGGAGACGATGATTATCAGATTTGGAGTCACCTACCACGTAATCCTAATTATGGACGTTCCTTGGCAGTAATTCCTTGCGGAGGTGAGAAGATAATGCAGTACCAATCGACTCTCGAAGCTTTGTTTGGGAGTCTCCGAGGAACAAAAAGCGGTCCTCTTGGGTATGCACTCGTTGATGGGGACAAATCAGTACCGGGTAATGTCAGCCAGGAGCACATCAAGTTTTTGAAGCTTAAATGTCATGAAGCAGAAAACTTGTATCTGACCGATCAGGTGCTCAATAAACTGGGCTATACTTGGCGGGAAGCCAGCAAGCAGATCATTGGAAAGGCAAATGAATATGGCGGCAAGGCCGAAGCATTAAATCAGTGTGAAAACTGGGACCGAAAAAAGGAAGATGTGAAAAACGTCATTATGCCTATTGCTCAAATTTTAGATCAGAAAGGCTTGCCGTGGACCATGCGCTTAGGGAAGTTACTTGGTGAGCGTAAGCCTAAAGCTCAATTGGCGGAATTTCTTGGCGAGGACGTTATCGAAGCGATTTGGGGATAGACTTCATCTTAAGATAATCTGTCGATGTTCCCTAACTGCTGTTCCTAAAAAGGGAGTAATAGTCTGCCCTTTCACGGTTATGAGGTTAATTAAGATTTATTACCAGTGCAGGAACATAGGGATGTTTGCCATTCCATGCGTACGCTACCGCAGTGTCTTCATATGTGTTGTTTGAAAATCAAGCGGGGAATCTGGCGATGAAGTCTCGTATTCCTTGCAGTGTTAATTCAACTTGGTCTTCAGTGTATTCAGTATATTTACCATGAGCTGCCTTGTTACGAAGGTCAAGCCAAGCAGTAATATTCTTCTGGTCTAGACGATTGTACACGTTGGAATTGGCGAGGTCTGCATTCATCGCATCTGCTTTTTTGAGACGGTCCTTTGTTTTGATATTGATTGAGTTTTTCAGGCAAAGTTTCCTGAGATGTTCTTCTAAAACACCGCCGATAATAACAGCAGCGGGGTCTTTATAGCCTTCTTTCAATAGATACTGCCCCATGTCAAGAAAATCGCTGAAGAGTTCGGCGTGTATCAGTTCCTCAACTTCATATAGGTATCCAGATTCATATGCAGTTTTTAAGGCTTGGACGATACCGACCAAAACTGGAATGATAGCACGGTTAAGATGACCATAGTGATCTAGGGCGAGCTCCAAGCTTGTATAGTAGTATGTTCCGGTGGGTGCGAGACGTTGTATAGCTGCGACCAAAGATGTACGCACCTGGACTTGTATAGCTTTCGTGCCATCACCCAAATCGTCACCATAGTTTTTCCTAAGGTTTGCGTAACTACCCAATATTTGTTGAAGTTGGTCGCTAGGTGATGGTTTTGCAGTCATGTTAAGTGATTCTGCCAACGTTGGGCTTTTCAGGTGAGGAACTTCACATAATTAATTATAACATAACTTGAGAACAATAGATTGCGATAGATGGTAGAATGGCTCGACGTATGGAGAAAAACGGCGATTCAAGAGAAGCTGTAAAAGGTGTCAAGGATGTAGCGAATAATACATCATGGTTTGGAGAGACTGCTCACTACTGGGCAGAAGCATCGTTGCCTTTGGCTTATGCACTGGCGTGTGTTGAAGTTGTTTCTAGAAGCTCGGAGAAGGCTCGCATACTCTACAATAGGCTTATTGAAGCATGGAGTGACATGGGGATGTCGACATGCACTTAAATGTGAGAGGGTTATTCTCTCATCTGCAATATATGTCACAGGATGAGTTAATGTAGAATTAGACAAGCAGAAGTCACGCCGTAGCTAGGTCCAGAATCTATTTCTTAAAGAAGCCTCATACGCCTTGAGAAGGGATATAGCATTATCACCCACCACCTTGCCCCGGTCTTCGCATAGTTATTGTATCTGGCTTCCCTCCTATTTTCGCACGTTCAGCTTGCTTATAGGCATCTGGTTCTGTATGTTTGGTCATTACCCGGCGGTGATATGACCTAGAGAGGTAGAGAGCTAGTAACGGAGCGTGTCCGAATACCCTATCTTTGGCAGCAAGCACGGTGCAGGGCGCCCTACTGTTCTTAAGGAATAACGAATCATGCCCTACGCAGAGGCACACCATAATATTGAGCTCTGTGTTGTAGCTGTTAAGGATTGCTGCCTGAGCTATGGGATGGCACATCGGCTCAAACGTTCCAGGACTAATCTTTTCCCACTCCTCAAAGCCCAATTCCTCTTTGGGCACGGAGCCACATTTGCAGCAAACCGAGACAACTTCAAATCCTCTGTTCTCCAAGATAGGTACAAGTAGACTGACCTCATACTGAACACCTACACAATAAGCAACCCCCAGCCTCTTATAACGCATCCTTTCGGCAAACTCCATGATCTCCTCGACTCTGCTCTTTGAAGGTGAAATAACTTCGGGAGCATGGGGAAGCTTGATATAGCAAGATGCCTCTTGCTTAGAGGCGTTGTAGGCAAGCATGAGATTTTCAGGGTCAATGCATTTCTGGGTGGCTTTCTTTATAACCTCTGTCCTTATCTTAGACGGACAGTTGTCTGGTCCCTTGTCCCATTCCGCAGTACTGCATGCACGCCGTGCACATTTGGCACAATTCACCAATAGCTCTGCTCTTTGCTCTGTTTGTCTAGTCATAATCACACTCCCATTTTTCTATTCGAATTCAAATCTTCTCCAATTCACTGCAATTCAATGAGTCCGAAAGACATCCGCACGGCTAAAAATCTGTGTCCGTATGCGAACTCGCTGCTTACACCCGCAATGTTCCCCATAATAACACTATTGGTATCGTGAGTAAAAAGGATAATCAATTCCTTAGAAAGGCAAATCTCTTGCCTAATGCCGCTACTTTTGCTAGCAGCTATACTAATCCTACTGTAACCTAGGTGACGATAAAGGACACACCATTGAACAAAACCGAGGATTGTTCAACTGGATGCTGTTCCTGAGTGGCAACCGGAGCCCTTATTGCTTGTCGCTCGTCTCTTAGTCCTCTGGTAATGCTAACTGTGAACACTGAAGCTGGATACCAGCTTACTCAGCTTCTCGAACCATGCATTGGAACACGGAACTGGAGGTGCAAAGTCACAGATTACAGCTTGTGAGCTACGAGTTTTAAGTTCCAGGTTCCAAGTCTCAAGTGTAAGTCACAAGCTACAACCTGACTGACTACTAGGTCACAAAACAATGTTTTGCTTAGATAAGCTGTTGACTAGTCATTATCTTGATGTTATTCTCACAAACAAATCTTAAGCGCAAGGAGGTTCAAATGCAGGCATATTGCATGAAATGCAGAAGAAAGGTTGAGATCAAGAATCCAAAGGCTATCAGAATGAAGAACAAACGTCCTGCGACTCAAGGTGTGTGCCCGAGGTGCGGGACTAAGGTATTTCGCATAGGACAGTAGCGCTGGCAATCTTGGAATAACGGCCTTACCCAGTAGCCCTCATCCTATTAGTAACAAAACTGGCTGCCAGTCGGCTAAACGTTTTGGCTGATTGTTACCCCTGATCCTGTCCTCTGAATCACTTGGTGTTGGACGAGATGGATACATACAAACGGCGATTGATCAGGCTTTTTTGTATTGGCTTCTCCTAGTGTTGATCCTACTATTTCAGCCAAATGGTCTTTCATATAATTTGACAAGCCTTGGTACAATTTAATGTCACCGTAAGAGGATAATATGCTGACTGTCACCGGCGTCTCCAAGTCATACAACGACCATGAGCTCTTCAGCGGGATTAGCTTCACCGTTGGCATGAGCGATCGCATTGCGGTCATCGGGCGGAATGGCACGGGGAAGACCACCCTTTTCGAAATCATAACCGGCAACATCATCCCAGATTCCGGAAGCGTGTCTGTGCGACGTGACACTGCTATCGGTTATCTTCGTCAGGATGTCCAACCATCATCGGAGCGTAGTCTGCTGGAATACGTGTCCGGTTCGTCCGATCTGGTCAGGGACCTTGCGCATAAGATCGCGCTGGTGCAAGAAGACCTGGCAGAGGAACAGGACGAAGAAACCGTGAATGGCCTGTTGAGAAAGCTGGGCGAGCTGCAGTCACTCTATGAGGCGAAGGGTGGCTATAGCTCCGAACACGAGGCGAAGATCATCCTCGCTGGAATGGGTTTTGCCCGGTCAGATTTCGAGCATCCGCTATCTGAATTCAGCGGCGGCTGGCGGACGCGTATTGAACTGGCCAGGCTCCTTTTCCTTAATCCCGATATCTTGCTGCTGGACGAACCTACAAACTATCTCGATCTGGAGACGCAGCGCTGGTTTGAGACCTACCTGAAGCGCTATCGCGGTGCTGTTCTGGTGACGTCACATGACCGAGCCTTTCTCAACAATGTTGTGAGCAAGATCATAGCTATTGAGGATGAGGGCGTTATCTTCCACCATGGAGATTATGATAGCTACGTTCGCGCCCGCGAGAGGGATATCGAGAGTCGCAAGGCAGCTGCCCGGCGACAGGAGGTAGAAATCAGACGGCAAATGCGTTTCATTGAGCGCTTCCGGGCCAAGAATACCAAGGCTTCTCAGGTGCAGAGCCGCATCAAGCAACTGGGCAAGATTGAGCGGATTACAGTTCCTCGGGTAATGAAGAGAATACACTTCAATTTCAGAGAGCCTCCGCGGAGCGGTCGTGTCGTAATCGAACTCAAGCACCTTGCGAAGTCTTACGGCCAGCATGTCGTATACCAGGATCTTAACATGGTGCTGGAGCGGGGAGATCGGGCCGCCATAGTAGGTGTGAATGGGGCCGGGAAGACAACCCTTCTGCGCATACTAGCGGGTGTTTTGCCCTTTGAAAGAGGGCAGCGCGTACTCGGGCACAATGTAACTACGGCATACTTCGCCCAGTACTATATAGAATCTCTCAACCCCTACAACAGCATCATTGAGGAGTTGCGGAGCGTAGCACCGGAAGAGCCGGAACAGCGGTTGCGCGGTCTGGCCGGGGCATTCCTCTTCAGTGGTGACGATGTAACGAAGAGGATATCGGTGCTCTCGGGTGGGGAAAAGACGCGCATTGCTATTGCCAGGATGCTCGTAAGGCCGGCCAATCTCCTTCTTATGGATGAACCAACCAATCACCTGGACATTGCGTCCCGCGAGATTTTGACCGATGCCCTGGATTCTTACAAAGGGACCTTATGTTTTATCACTCATGACCGTACTCTTATCCGGGAGATCGCCAACAAAATAATTCAGGTGCGGGATGGCCAAGTAACGGTTTTCCCAGGTAGTTACGATGATTATCTATGGCGGAACAGATCACCGGGCGGTCAAGCGGAGACTATGGAAACACAGCCCCGTATAGGGCAGTTACGTCAGCCACCAACGACCGTGAGGAAGCGCCAACGCAAGGCACTCGAGGGCCGACTGCGGAACGAGTACTACCGGGCCATATCGCCGGTAAGGGAACGCATCACAGAAATAGAGCAGGAGATGGCAGGGAACACGGGGCGAATTGAAGAGATCGAAGCTATAATGGCTGACCCCTCCCATTACAAGGATTCCCGTAACGTAGTTGCTGTGAATCGTGAATATATGACGTTAAGAGAAAAGGTGGCGAGGTTGACGGCCGAATGGGAGGGCCTGATGGGCGAGGCTGAGCGGATAGGCCTGGACTACCGCAGGAGACGAGAAGAATGAAGGGCCTGGCGAAGTGTTTGGCTACGGTAGGCCTCAATACTTCCCTGAGTGTCACTCCTAGAGCCATAGACGGACGGTGATGCAACAACCTGACGAAAAGTGGCCCAACAATTCTGGCATTTGTGCAATGGTTCGCGGTGTCTAGAAACCTTCGCATATAGGTTTCCACTAGGTACAGCTTGCGCGAGATTCAACCTACAGGTTTGACTATGGTTGCTTCTTGCATAATGTGGGATAATAACCTCAACACCTCTTTGCTCGTCTAGTCGATTAAGGAAGGAGCAGATGAGTAAGTTAACCTGCCAAATTCCTATGAAACCGATTACGCCTATTGTAATTGGCGTCATGCTTATGTTAAGCATTCTTGTGTCAAGCATTTGTGCCACCCCAAAAGGGCAAGGTTTTGCCATTTACTTGACCAGAGAAGATATTCCTCCCGAGAAGATGGAGATGCTCAGCCACGTCGACATCGCCGACCAACCTATCGTATCAATTCAAGATATCATCACCTATAATGCCCGAACTCACGAGATAAAACTTACTGACGAAGCCTTTGAACGTATCGCTAGTCTGGAAGTGCCCGTCAGGGGAAAGGCACTTCTGGTTTGTGTTGACGGGACACCCATTTATTGGGGCGCTTTCTGGACACCGATTTCTTCTATTTCATTTGATGGGGTTATCATCTGGAAGCCACTGGGCTCCCAGAAACCAAAAGTAATAACAATCGGGCTTGGTTACCCTACCTCATCTTCTTTTGAAGGTGAAGATCCCAGGAATAATCCAGCAGTATTGCATTCGCTTGAACAGGCTGGCAAGCTAATCAACAAGCCATCAATTACATCTATAGAAAAGCTACCCAGCGCATTCAAAGGATATGAGCTGTACTCATGGGAAGAAGAAGGCCAATGGCACTTCACTTTGATTACAGGTACCAATCGTATTAAGACGATAGAAGAAATAACTTCTAAAGAGGATTTTCTCTCTGAAACCGGGTGGGTGAAAATCCGAGTGGTGGGTGCAGATGCGATTAAAGATGTTCTCAGCCGCTTGCCTGAGGGTGAATCAGTCTTCTGGTGTGATGAGTTGCATATAGGGCAATCAACAGAGACGGACTTACAGTTACCACCTGAGGAGATTGCAGATGCAATCCAGGAATATGCTAAGCAGTGCGGTTTGGATTTTGTAGTTGCAGTACATAGCTATTGAAAATAAAGGTCACGAAAAAGTGCATTGTTGAGTAGCCACTGAGCAAATTAGCTAAGGCCATCACACATTTGTGCTCGCTCATCCAGACAACGTACCTTGTGCTCTCCGATTCCAGCCAGGTCAATACCGACACTTTTGATCATTGTATCTTCTCCTTTTCCAAATATTCGGGCTCCGCAGTAACGAGCCGGTCCCCTTTCCCATGCTTGTAACATAATACGGAGCTATCTACTAGCGACACTCCAATTTCCTAAAGCGGGTCTCGTTATAAGGACCGGCAGGCAATCTAAACGACGGGGCAGCTTTCGGCTCCCCAGCGAATTGTGCACCTCACCGGAACCCGTTAGTCTAAATATTAACCCCCCTCTGGACTGAAAAGCATCTGCTAGCTTCGGAAGTAATATACAAGCGTAATGTGACCGTCCCAGATTTTGTTCTCTTACTTCCTGTAAATTCATTTGCTATGCTAATACCGAGGCAGTACAATTTACCCCAAGAAGGTCTGTACAAAAACGTGAAAAGCCGTGCATAAGCAGGGACAAGAATGCCAACCGGAGGATTAGGGCAAAAGATGAAAACTATTGTCATTACTGGGAGCACCAGTGGGATAGGATTCGGACTTGCCGATGTGTTCCTCTCACATGGTTGTGCTATTACCATTAGTGGACGTTCTCAGACAAATTTAGACAAAGCTTATCAGATATTGACTGGCAAATACGACCGGAACGGGATTCTGGCGTACATGTGTGACGTAAGCCATTATGATCAAGTCGAAGGCTTGTGGAGTGCGGCAAGAGCGAGGTTCGGCCGCGTCGACATATGGATAAACAATGCCGGCGCGGGCCATCCTGAAACTCTGATTTGGGACTATTCTCACGAGACGATTGATAGGGTTATTGCGGCGAACGTTACCGGCGCTATGTACGGCTTGACGGTGGCTTCAAAGGGAATGATGCAACAAGGATTCGGCAGCATCTACAACATGGAGGGATTAGGCAGTAGCGGCCCTGTGATTAGGGGACTGGCATTATACTCCGCCACGAAATCAGCACTAGCACACCTTACAACAGCTGCTGCGAAAGAAGTTCAGGGCACACCAATAATGATTGGCGGCCTTCGACCAGGCATGGTTACCACGAAATTGATAACGGAGCAGTATGAGGGTCACCCGGAAGAATGGAAACGCGCGGAACGGATTTTCAACATTTTGTCTGACCGAGTCGAAACCGTTACCCCGTGGTTGGTAAACAAGATCCTCTCCAATAAGAAGAACGGTGTGAGGATTGAGTGGCTTACAAAATCGAAGATATTTATGCGTTTCCTAACTTCGCCATTCCACAAGCGTAGTATCTTTGATTAAAGGCCTTACGAGTCTGCACTTTAGTCCAGATTGTTTGATGTCCCGAGTACTGGGCCGGTTTTCAGAGGTAGGCTAGAGCAAAGATATGCACCTCATGCCCTTCCTTAGTAGGTTCCCGTTCCATCATCTGGATGACGGTAACAATACTATTTGTGGCGGGAAGGAATGTGTCGGTGGAAAAGCCGATTTTCGTGAAGACTCCACGTCTAATGTCCGCAGAATCTTATTTGAGGTTCTTTATATAATTGCACACTATTGTCACGAATCTTTTCTATCTTGATAGTTCGAAGTTCTGGGTCATTCCCAGCAATTAATGACATCTGCTGCGCCAAAGTTGGCCGAATGTTTTCTCTTTTTATAATTCGGTACCAGTCTTTGTAGCAGTAGATTCCCTGGAAGATAACGGCGGAGAGGAAGCCGTAAGAGACCTCCGGTGCCAAGATGTAAAAGCCTCTTACCACGAATACTCCGCCAATAACTAGGGCAAGAAACCAGTGGTGCAAGTGGAGCTGATAGTTCCGCCAGGGGATGATTATTGACCTGACAATTCCTTCTTTACCGTCTGTCCGGCCGCTGAGGTACTTGGTGATGACGAAAGCGATAATCCAGCTCTTGTAGCAGAGTAGACCAAGGAAGAGAAAGCCGACAATCAGGCTGATGAGGAATATCTTTTTCCTCATTTCATCTATTATATGATAATCCTAAATAGCCCAAAAGTCCATTTGCTATTACTAATCCTTCGCTGGCTTGGTTGGCGGGACCTCAAGCTTGGCCTTAGGCTATTCTTTGTAAAGGACTGAACAATCGCCTGAAGTGTTACTTAATTACACAAAAAGCCATTTTGTGCCTTCAAGATTTACTTCATAGTTCCGCCTTTTCCCTGCATTATTGATATTTATTCGTATTTTTCAAGGAACGTCCCTGGGACGTTTCGAGTTGTTCCGGGGTTGTTTCAGGGTTAATTTCAGGGTTGGTTCAGCCCTGTTCAGCTACAATTTTCGACCTAGTTCCAACCTTGTTTCAACTTATTTCAGCCTAGTTTCACTTTGCGTTTCGGTTTCCGATTTGTTGCCGCTTGTTTCCACTTTTGTCCGTTTCAATCTCCACTTTGTTCCCCACACGGTGGACTAGACGAGCTGGTTCTGGATTGGCTTCGCGCTAGTCCTATGGTTCCAGTTCCAGGTTGGAACTGCTAACTTCAGAGTTGTAGCTTCGTTGTAGCTTCTAACTTGCAGTTGGAACTTGGAAGTTGGAATTCGTAGCTCATAAGTCGTAACCTGTAACTTCACACTTCCAGTTCTATATTCCAATACATGGTTCCAGAACAATCCGATGGATTGTTGGATAATTTCCTGAGTTAAAGTGACCCTCCAAAAAGATTGCTATTTCTTAAGTTATCGTGGGTAGTCAGTCAATACTAGCGGTTCTTGATCACTTGCTACGACAGTGTCCTCTACTCTCACACCCCACGGATCGGTATAAAGACCGCAGTTACCTACGGCGGTAACCACTCTAGCCTCAAGCGGAGGTGGTTCGTTTTCCTCATGGAAAAAGGCATAGCCCGGTGGCAGAGGCGATTCTTCGAACTCAATGCCGACGCCATGAATCGGCGGCCCAAAGATATGCTCACCATGCTTCGCATCCTTTAATATGTCATGCAAGGTCTGTTCCGGATCGTCCTACTGTTCTTCTATTCTAGAGCCAGACAATTCCCATGGCCAATCGAAGTGAGGAAGAGTCTATGACGCAAGCCCGGGTTGAATTGTACCTTCCATCTTAATAAAAGATATTCCTCTGGCACTAAGCTGGCTTACTAAGAAAGTACAGGGTTGTCATAGCCGCGAAGTATAAGAGCGCTAGAGCCACCGTATCTACACCAACCCAGATGCGCAGCCAGAATCGAGGCCGGAAAACGATACCGATAATCACAATGCTACTCATCAGTACCGCAAAAAGAGCCGTTATGACATGGTATACCTCCGCTCCCTGCAGAATTGGCCCGGCAGCATAGAAAAGGTCACTTATAAAGATAACAACACCCATATTGAACAAGTTACTTCCCACCATATTACCAACAGCCATTTCCAAGGCACCCAATCGTGCTGCAGAAATTGAGACCACAATTTCGGGTGCGGATGTACAGATGGCAAGAAACAAGGTACCCACAAAGCTGGCGCTGAGACCGGTGACTTGAGAAATCTGGTCGCCAACAGGTGCCAGCCATATTCCGGCTCCAGCAGTTGCTATTGCTGCCACAACAAATAAGGTGACCGCCCTTTTCAGAGACATGTGATGATCGTTGGCAGGGACTATCTCGTTTCCCTGAGCGTCTGCACTTTTAGCCGACTGGAAGCGAAATATCATGTATTGTGCAAGAAGGTACAGGAGGAATAGTATTAGAGAAAGGATCCCAATCCGACCGAAAATGGTCAATGTTAGCAGATTCTGAGCCAGATAAAGGAATGTGGCTGCTGCCGCTATTAGAAAGAGACTCAACGCTGCGCCCAAGGTAATGCCTGTGCTCATATAATGCAACGCTGGGCCGCTCCTGTGGACCAAATCGATAATGGCAATAATCACCAGGTTTATCAAGTTGGAGCCAAAGAGGTCTCCGATCGTTAAGTCGGGCTCACCTACCAAGGTCACCGAACTGATGCCGGTAGCTAGTTCCGGGAGAGATGTTATAGTGGCGAGAAGAACTACACCAATCCAAACGCGCCCCAGACCTGTCTTCTCTGCAATCAAATCACCATATTTGGCAAGTTTAGTTCCAGCTAAGACAATAATTGCAAGGCAGACAGCGAATTGTATCCAAACCATGCCGTACACTACCTAAATTATTCTTTTAGATACTAACACGCTACTAAGCTGTCGCGCAAAACCTAGTAGTTTTCCGACTGTATCCTTTCGCTCCGGGGGGTAAGACCCCAGTCTGGGGTCCAAACAGCTGTATTTCATAAGCTTAGAACCAGTTCAAAGTCTTTATTTCTGCCTACCGTATAATACCGCCCACCGTAGTAACTTTTTCGAGTAATCGTGACACCGCGAGAGCTTTCTTGTGGACCTCAAGTCACCGTTTACTAGAAATTTCGGCTCTTAGTCTTATCCTGACATGGTTTTACCTTTTAACTTCGGTTTGTACTTGCCAAAGCTATAGAGTTTCAGAAAGAGGGCTTTATGGATTTCTTCAAGGGCAAATATCTCTCCGGCAGCCAGTAAGACGTATATTAGAGGACTGAGGAACTGCTGCAGGGAAACCATAATCGGAGGGTTTTTCTTCTTGCCGATAAGCTCGCTCTCACCATTCTGGACCGGGGAATTCTGGAATTATTCATATAAGTAACTCTAACCTAATTATTATTCGGATTCAGTTTTTCAATCCAGAATTACTAGATGTCAAAGATAAATCCTTACGAGCTGACAAATGCCGTCCTAAAGGAGAGCCGTTCGTTTTTTTATTTCATTCCCCAGCCCCCGCTACACATTACGTCAGATTGTTAGGTGTGAATGTGCCCTTTCTAAGCCCAGGCTAATGAGTCTCGCTGAAACGAGACATCGGGCTCAAGCGGGATCGCTTTAGTCTGCTCTTCTCTTTCTTCGAGGTACTTGTGACTCAGTGCTAGGCACTCTGGCAACTTCAGTGCCCGGCGGGAAGCCACCCTTCTTTGCTCAGGATTTGTGCCGTCATCATGGTGCTGGGCACGTCACCCCGTGAGACGGTTATGGGGACTCTTTCACCAACTGCGCTGCGAACCTTAGCTATTCCTTCGTGTGAGAAACCGGGGCAGAGGCTTATCGACTGTATCCCTTCCTTTTCAACCAAGTCTTTGCACACCTGAGCAGCCCGGTCGAAGTTGAATAACGGAATGACCACCATGGTGTATTCAAATTGGTCACCCTTGACGGAGGCTCGGTGCTTCACAGGGTCAGCATTCGGTGCCATGATGACATTCGCTGCCTTAAACATCGTGCCCACCTCCTTTCGAAGGATGATTATACGCTTGATGCTTCAGTTGTCAATATCGGCTCTTCCCCTTAGTGTGATTCCGGGTCAATTGCACAAAAGCCACAAATGTGCAACAGCGATTCGGTGCATCACACAACACGATGAATTGTGCATTAGTGGCGGATAATTTAGAATACTAAGAAACTGATAGTCCTGGAGGCAATGAAAAACGTCAAATATTGGGTATACCATCCTTGAATCGTGGCCTATGCTGAAGGAAGACCTGATCAGCTTCTTAAGCGATACCGATGCATGGGTAATCAGTGAACTGAGGAAAGCATATGAGGTTAAGGATTGGGGACGAATTAGTAACGTAATTGATGTGATGGATTCACTGCACAATCTGTCACACTCAGACTAACCAAACTGAGCAAAAGAGGATGATTGTGTTGAGCCTTCTCCGAACAACAAACATCTTGGCTTTTTGTTATTTCACAATAAGGTGTCTTGTTGAGGATCATTTGTTAAAGGTAGGTCAAAGATTCACATCTAGATCATCCAGGATACTCTCCCAGACTTCAACAGCTTCTAACATAGTCTTGTGGAGGTCGCTGATCTTATTGCCATCTCTATCCAGGATATCACCAGTAATTATGACTGTAGCTGTACCTGATCCCGTTACTAGTGGAACACCCTGAGGATCAAACGTCAGGCTCATAAGGGCGCCTTTTTCTGGTTTTGTGGTCATTCGCATGACAGTAGTAATGTTATCGACTCTAGGTGCCCTACCAGAATGCCCTGGCTTCTTAGGATCGTACCCATGCCTGTCATTATTGGATAGGTCTTTCATGATTCTTAGTGCCAGTGAGTTCTTGAAGGCATCATCCACTTTAGCCGTAGCTTTGCCATTCTGAATAGCCCACTTTTTGAGCAAGTCTCTTAGATTTGCTATGTTGTAGATTAATATGTAAATAGTATTAGCTAGCTCTGCATCGCTGCGTCCACCCCTCCAGTCTTGGTAGAAACACACACGCTTACCATCAGAAGTCACGGTAGGCTTACATCTACTGATGTCAGTCTCCTCAGTTTCCTTGATTGCTCTATACAGACGCTGAACCCTAGAAATCAAATCATCGTCTATCATGACTTGGACCCGCTCTTCATACCATCACTGTGAATCCTTGTCTCTGCTATCGATTATAGCAGATACCCCGCTCAACAATATGACGAATTAGTATATGGAATAACTAAGGGAGACAGCTTCGGCTACAATGGAGTGAATGGTGTGGCTTAGCACCAAATCTAAAGTAGGAGGAGCTATCTCACATGAAGAATACTGCAGCCAGGAAACGAAAGCAAGTGCCGGAGGGGTACTTGGTCATAGGAGTCGATCCACATAAGAAGAGGCATGCCGCGGTCGCTATCACTCAAGATTTCACCACCCAGGCCAAATTCAAGGTCGACAACACCAGGGAAGGATTGGAGACGATGTTGGATCGAGCCAGAGCAGAGATGGTGAAATCCTGTTGCCGGGGTGTCATATTCGCCATAGAGACAGGGGGGCACTACTGGCGAAATATAGCTTACTACCTTGATGAGAGAGGTATTCCCTTCCGTTTCATTAACCAGTATACCTTGAAGCGGAGGCGTGAGGGCAAAGATCTCAATCGCAGGAAGAATGACTATCGAGACAGTGAAGTAGCAGCGCAACTCCTGTGTACCGGGGAGTTTGTTGAGAGTGTCATACCGCAAGGTGTTTATGCAGAGCTTCGGAGCTCACACAATGCCTATGCACGACTGGTCAAGGAAAGGACCAGGATAACCAACCTGGTAAAAGGGCTGCTGGATGCGCTTTTCCCAGAGTTCACCCATGTCTTCAAAGACCCCGGTGGGTTGACGGCGCTGAGCGTACTTTCCACATGTCTCATCCCCGGAGTAATAGCGGGGATGACAGAGGATGAATTCGTAGCCACCATCGAGGCTCGCCACAAAGGGCGACGCCTGATGCGGAAGAAACTGAGGGCACTACACTACTCGGCGAGCCCATCAATCGGGATTCATGCCGGCGCCCGCTCGGTGTCTTCTGAAATCGCGTTCCTGGTCGATAAACTTGAGTTGATCAGACAGCAGATTCGCATCATGGAGGGGATACTGGTAAAGCTGGTAGATGAAACAGAAGAAGGGAAATACCTCCTCTCGATAAGGGGACTCCACTACATTGCTGTGGCCGGGTTACTGGCCGAACTCGGCTGCTTCAAGTTATACCGGAGCGCCAAGCAGATGATAAAGATGGCAGGTAGTAATCCCACTGAATCGGAATCAGCTGGCAAGAAGAGATCAAAAACACCAATGAGTAAGCAAGGACGTCCATTATTGAGGCACTGCGCCTGGACGGCGGTCATCCCCATGCTGCGATTCAATGCTGATTTTCGTGCCTGGGCCAGGCAAAGGCGAGAACGACCCACCCATGCCAACCCTCTCAATGGAAGAGAGATTGTGGGGGCAGCACTTAACAGGCTGCTGCGTTTGGCCTTTGCCCTGGTTAAAAATCAGACCTATTACCAGGATACAAGACCGGCTCTGATACCGGTTGCAGTCTAGATATTGGAGGTATTTTCATTACATCAGGTGGGCAGGGAGACGCCGCTTAGCGTTTTGGGAGCTCATTTGAGCCAACCCGTGTACACAACATGGTGCCCCTGCCTTCCTGGCCAAACCCGTATGAGGTATGATGGGACTCTGTCAAGCGGATGAACCCGTATCTAACCGCTAAGTTGGGAGCCAGGAAAAGAGAGGCTGGGGTCTGCCCACCGGTGTGAGGATAAAACACAATGAGATTTGGCTGGAGCTATTGACCTTAGGGAATATAGTATGTTGTTACCTAACTACACAAGCCATCGGATTGTTCATTTCGCCGTCCATAGCATCTGAGTCAGACGTAGACCTGGAATAGCACCACGGCGGGATTTAGCAACCCTAATAAGCGACCTGGCAATATTAGCTGTTTGCCCTTCGGCGTATTCTGAGCCAGATTACCAAAGGCGGAACTGAATTTTTCACTTGGCGCTTGAGGCAGAGTTGAAGCACAAATACAGCCACGGCGGGACTTGACAATCTTAATAATCGGTGTATGATGTACTTAATAGTGTAAGTTTAGGTTATTACAAGCTTCTTAGGATTCTGCCAGACTCATATCAAGTATTGGATGACCCAAACCCCAGCTAAAAATTTTGAGAAAGGAGATCATCCAATGAGTTTTCAAGAGAAAACGCTCCAGTGTGCCGATTGTGGGGCTGACTTCAGCTTCACCGCTGAGGAACAAGAATTCTTTCAATCCAAGGGCTATACTAATGAGCCCAAGCGCTGTCCGTCATGCCGACAGGCAAGGAAGACGGAACGGAATGGCAGTCGTGGTAACAGCTACGGACTCCCACGGCAAATGTTCCCTGCCGTATGCGCCGAGTGCGGCAAAGACACCGAAGTGCCTTTTGAGCCTACCAACGGCAGGCCGGTCTATTGTAGCGATTGCTACAAAAAAGTCAGACTGAGTAGATAATACCGATTTGACCATAAACATACACGGGCCGGGGATACCCGGCCCGTGTATGTTTATGGGTGGAATTCCGCGCGAGGCAAAGTCCCACCGCCATTTGCCGGCCAAGGATTACGAAATTAAGCAAAAGGAGGAGCATTGGCATGAAGATTTACGTCGGTAACTTGCCTTATGAGATGACTGAACAAGAGTTACGTCAGGAATTTGAGACTTTTGGAGAAGTGAAGTCTGTAAACATCCTAACAGATAGGTACAGCGGACGGTCCAAGGGATTCGCGTTTGTGGAAATGGGAGTAGTGTCTCAAGGCCAAGCTGCAATTACTGGCCTCAACGGAAAAACGCTGAAGGATCAGAGGCTTAACGTTAGTGCGGCTCGCCCACCTTCTGAGAGCCGAGGGAGTGGGTCTTACGGCAGCAGGAGAGGCGGCTGGTCTGGCAGGGGAAGACAGAGGAAGTATTAAACTCCTTCTCGTTCATTTCTGCCTGAGACAAACAGCATATATTTATTACTCCTGAGGCTGTTGTTTGGGGGCTGGTGCCTCTAATTGATATGGTGTCCGTGGAATTGCGGGTTGAATCTATCCGTTGGCGCTTAAAGACAGCTGGAAAACTTCACAATCCGTCACAAAGTGCAATCCACTAGAGCCTGACATCTCTACCGGAGGATCATAGACTTCGCCATGGCCGAATTCCAGGATGTGAGGATAGAACCTTCTGGAAGGGGCGTTCAGGTGCAAACAGATACCGAATACCGAAGGCGTAAGTGAAGCCAAAAAAGGGATCGTTGAAGGGGGTACAGATGTCTACAGCAAAGGTTGGCGATATCAACATCTATTATGAGATTCATGGTAAAGGAGAACCATTGGTTCTGATTTACGGCTATGGCGGTCACTCAAAGCTGTGGTTCCGGCAGATTCCAATTCTTTCAAAGAAGTACCGGATTATTGCCTTTGATAACAGGGGGGTGGGGCGGAGTGATAAGCCAGATATGCCTTATACTATGGCGATGATGGCGGGAGATGTCGCAGGATTGCTTGATATCATAGGTGTCGATGCTGCCCACATCTGCGGGATTTCCATGGGTGGAATGATTGCGCAGCATTTTGCCCTTGATTACCCACAAAGAGTGATCAGTCTCATACTGGGCTGTACTTACTGCGGTGGAGCTCAAAGTATCCAGCCCGAACCTGAATCATTGGCAGCTCTCTTTGACTTCGGGCGCTTGGGCAAGATGACCCCTGAAGAAGCTGTAAGGCAGGCAATGCCCTTCTGTTTCAGCCAGGAGTTCATCAGCAAGAATCCCGACATTATTGACAAAAGAGTAGCTAAACAGCTTGAGTATCCGACGCCGGCTCATGGATTCACGAGGCAAGCAGAGGCTATCATGGGGCACGACACATATGAGCTGTTGCCGAATATAAGATTGCCTACTCTCGTGATTGCTGGAGACAATGACAGACTGATTCCCGTAGAGAACTCACGAATACTAGCCTCTAGGATACCAGAGGCGGAACTCGCAATAATCGCGGGTGTGGGACATGAGTTTTTCATAGAAGATGCAGAGAAGGTAAATAAGCTAGGTCTTGATTTCTTGAGACGGCACAAGAAAGGCCTGAAGCCAGAATCTACTTGAATATCGGCTTTGCCCGCCTTAAGGAGAGAGAGGTTTACCCCTTCGCTGCAGAGTACATTTAGGTATAAGGGGCTATTGAAGATGTGGCCTGCGGCCCTGTGAAAGGTCTATGTCGAAGCGTTGCAGTCTCGTGATCTCAACTGCACGATAAGCCACATTGTGCAGTAAGCGTCAACAGCCAGTGTCGCGCCAAATTGTTTCAGTCTTCCAGTGTCACAAACCGGTTGGCCAAGTCTTTGGCCGTCGGCAAGGCTCTCACATTTATGGCAAATGAAATAAGAATAGTAATGGAATTATACATTTTAAGGATAAGATTGAATTTCTTAGAAAAAGCAAAGGAGTTAATATGCCCGACTGTAGTAATTTCTCTGCATTAAAACATTGTGCAGGTTATTGTCTGGGTGACGTAATGGATGAATCAGGTGATTTATTCGGGAAGAAACCTCAAACTTGTGAACCTGTGAGATATCTACTTGCAGAAATGCCTGAAGAGTCAAGACAATGTAAATATTTACACCCATAAACATACTTTTGATTTCTATTAATGCTCTACTCAGCGCTGTGACTATAACCAAGCACTCTCGGAGGCTGTCATGTTTTCAGTCGCGTAACGCTCCGATCTGATCTTAGGTTGATAATAAACATTGCTGCCAGTATGCACGCTGCACCACCGAGAGTTCGCGGTGTCAGCCGGTTTCCGCCAATGACGACAGCGAATAATCCGGCAAAGACCGGCTCCATTGTCATTACCACCGCTGCACGCGTTGCTGATACAAGTGATTGAGCCCACGTCTGTACAAAAAAAGCCACAGCGGTTGCTAGTACCCCTGTAATCCCTACAACTCCCCACACTCCAGGATCGGGCGGCACGGCAATTCCTCCAGGTGTAGCAGCTATGAGCGATATTACGGCGACAGCCCCAATTTGGAGCAGGGAGAAGGCGTACGGCTGATATTGTGATGACCATTCACCTAAACCAACTATATGAATGGCGAAGAATATGGCGCATCCTAGTGTGAGCAACTCACCGATTCCAACTGACCAACCGTTGAGACTGAGTAATGCCAAGCCCACAGTAGCCAGTGCTACTACCATCCAGGTATTACGATTGGTTTTACGGCGAAGTAATATCCATGACATAACTGGGGTAAGAACGACAAACATGCCGGTAATAAACCCCGAACTAGCTGCGGATGTATAGCGCAAGCCGTATGTCTGAGCAATATAACCCAGGCCAAGTATTGTGCCTAGTCCAACGCCGCGCAGTAGTTCGAGACGCGTCACGTTACGCAGACAGGTCGGACGCAAGGCAATCATCACAACACTGGCCACTACAAAGCGCCACGCTAGAAAGTCCATGACTGGCATGCGTGCTACGGCATCTTGTACAACAAGAAAAGTATAGCCCCAGACTGCCGTTACCCCAACAAGGGCAACCGAGGCAATCATTGGTGATGATTTCCAATTCGCTGACATATTCCTCTCTGTATTATGTGTGATGCCAAGCCATCAGTCTACCATAGGTATTATGTATGAGTTAGGTGAGGGATTGGCCTATGTCAGAGCCGGGGACCACTAAAGAAAACTTGCGCCGCAGCCATTTTGTTAAATAGTCTGTAGTCGGTATAATCGACCAAATAACGATATTTCGGAAGCACTACGCCAGTTGGTGCCACTCTACTCTAGGCTGATGAAAAGAGAAACTTCCGTCTAGATTCCTCCAAATCTGATAAGCATACTGTCTTTAAACCGAACCTTAGGGAATTCTTTGAGACCTTCAAAGATCTCTTGGAGATGAGTGATTTTGTATCTCTTCCTTATCTCAGCATATCGCTGTCGGTCTTCATTCGAGACGCCATTTTTTGGAGTATAGTTTATTGGCCCTAGCCATGTCGACTCTGTGACATAAGGCGACACGACGTGAACTACCTTTGAGGGATCACAATCAAGAAATGGTTCTATTGAAACACTCGTCTTGAGGTCATTTGGAAATCTGGTTTTCGTTTCGCTAAGGTCATCCCAAGTAAAAACAGCGGCAGCCCAGAGCATTTTTTCTGTCTTATCACCGATTCCTGGTATGAAACTGAAAGAGCTTCGGATCACGACTATCGCTTGAATTTACCAAGCGAGAATCACTTAACTCACCACGTGGCGCATTATGACGTCTAAAACTACAAGGTATCAATAGTAATCCTCTGCTAGGATTAGATGGCAGAATCTCTCAGATTTAACCTTAGATCAGACTATGATTCGGCCAGATTTCGAATTCGAGTTCAACTCCGCCCAGTCTACCCAGAGGTTAGTTGAACAATCCATCGGATTGTTCAATGGCCAGGTCGGAGGCAACGGGTTTTCTCTGCAACTGATGTTATCTGTTTACAGGCAATTGACAGTGTTTTCAATTTGGGTCTACACTGCAGTTAGCAATCAAAGTGGATTGGTTGAACTGTGATCGTCGATGAATTGCAGTTCGGGGGCCCGAAGTATAGGCAAAAGGAGGTATTAAGACGGCGGCTAGCGTGGAGATGATATTAGATGATCGTATTGCGACGTGGTGGATTGAAAATCCAGCGTAGTAAGAGCGTCGGAGGTGAATGAGGTGAACAAGAAATTGACAGCCGTATTAGTTGTGGTGTTGCTGCTGCCACTGATAGCCTGTATTCAACCGGCAGCGGCCGAGGTGCTCAAATCAGATAAGGAGCGGATAGCTTCACCAGATGTCAATCCGAGTGAGCAAGCATTACTGGTTGAAGGAAACAGTGCCTTCGCCTTCGCGCTTTATCAGGCGCTCAGAGCGCAAGAAGGTAATCTCTTCTACTCTCCTCACAGCATCTCGGTAGCCCTAGCCATGACTTATGCCGGAGCCCGCAGCGAGACCGCAGAGCAGATGGCCGCTACCCTTCAATTCCTTCTTGAACAGGAGAGGCTGCACCCGGCATTCAACTGGCTCGATGCAGAACTTGCCAGCAGGGGTGAAGGTGCTCAAGGCAAGGACGGTGAAGGGTTCAGGCTGAACATAGTTAACGCCATCTGGGGGCAAAAGTACTATGGCTTCCTTCCCGCCTTCCTCGATGTTCTGGCAGAGAACTACGGTGCCGGGCTGAGAATACTGGACTTCGTAAACGAAACAGAGAAGTCCCGCATCACCATCAATGATTGGGTCAGTGACCAGACTGAAGATCGCATTAAGGATCTTATCCCGCCGGGTGTCATTACTTCGCTGACGCGCCTTGTGCTCACGAATGCTATCTACTTCAATGCTGCCTGGGAGTATCCTTTCAATGAAAACATGACAACAGACGGCCCGTTCTACCTGCTTGACGGCGGGCAGGTAATAGTGCCGATGATGAAGCAGACAGAGTTATTTGGCTACGCCGATGGGGAAGGGTATCAGGCGGTTGAGCTACCCTACGATGGGAGAGAGCTCTCCGTGGTTATCTTGATACCTGAATCAGGTCACTTCCCGGCTTTTGAGGAAGACCTTGAGGCTCAGAGGGTCCGTGACATCATAAGTGATATGCAAAACGCCCAGGTCACCCTAATGATGCCCAAGTTTGAATTCGACTCGGAATTCAGCCTGAAGGATACCCTTGCCGGGATGGGCATGCCGGTCGCTTTTTCTGGTGACGCGGATTTCTCCGGGATGACGGGTACTTTGGATCTATGCATAAGTGAAGTCATACACAAGGCTTTCGTCTCACTAGATGAAGCAGGGACAGAAGCTGCAGCCGCCACGGCAGTGGTCATGGATGAATCTGAAATGCCGGGTGAGCCCGTAGAAGTCACCATAGACCACCCCTTCATCTTCCTCATTCGCGACATTGGGACGGGTGCCATTCTCTTTGTCGGGCGTGTTCTGAATCCCGCTGGATAGGTGAATGCCGCCTGTATTGCGCAAAAGCCTGCGTTGCTGCACAAAGACTTGTTTTGTACCTGATTACTGAAATTGACGTCCTATTGTGCTTGTGACCACAGCCAAATCCCTTCTGAGAAATTGCCCAGTCCTCCGATATAGGCTCAACCTATCACCGGAATCTCAACAGGTCAGAGGCAGGCGTCCGAATACTAAGAGAGGGTAGTGCCTCTGGACTGAGCAATGGCGTAGCCGCACATTCTGGGATCATGAATTCCTTTTTGTTGAGCGGCCTCATTGAAATCATAGCTAGAATTCTGCTAGTAATTTGCTAATGAACCAAATGAAACATGTTGCTACCAGTTAGCATTTTGCGAACAAAACGGAATTTCCCCAACTGACACAAAGGTTCTAATTCGAACGCAAAATGCCTGTTTGAGACACCTAGTGGCAAATCTCGAGAGCGGCACCATAATCCATCGGTCACCTCTCCTAGTGAGTTATTATACCATCTGCAGTGAAAATAGCTTGCGTTGTTGTTCTCTTGCTGCCAGGGGAGGGGACTTTGGTTGCTAGACATGGCAGACGCGAACTCAGATGATATTGTAAGCCTACGTTCGAAACAGCTATGTAACCGTGGTGTTCTAGGGGCATGACATCTAATTTGCCGTAGGCTTAATTGGTCTAGTGTCTCCGGGACTCGAACGAGTCACAGAAATGAAGACAAAGATGGCTGAGAGTTTTTGTGACGAAGTGCAGACAGGGAAAGATAAATGGAGACAAGCTTTGACCTGCTGCCCAGGTGTTTATGGTGGTAAAATCTAAAGGTGGAGGTGAAATGAAGAAGGTAGCGATTAGCATTGAAGATTATCTCAAGCCCACTGCAACAATTGACTGTGACAACCAGTTGATAAGAGAAAAAGCACGGAATCTAACTGAAGGCACCAATGATATTGCAGCCAAAGCAAAAAACCTCTTCTACTGGGTAAGGGACGAGATTAAATATAATCCTCTTGTATCACTTGAGATTTTTGAAGGCTATCGGGCAAGTGAGACACTGAAGAAGGGAGAGGGATTCTGTGTCGAGAAAGCAGCCGTATTGGCTGCCTTTGCCCGAGCTGTAGGCATCCCAGCACGCTTGCACTTCGCCGACATTCGAAACCACCTCGTTTCGTCTAGACTACTTAAGGTTATGGGGACTAACCTGTTCAGTTACCACGGCTATACCGAATTATACATACGTCGAAAGTGGGTAAAAGCCACACCGGCTTTTGACCTCAAAATGTGCCAGGAACACCGGATTATTCCTGTTGAGTTCGACGGCCAGCATCACGCCCTATTTCACTCCCACAACTGCGATGAAAAGCTACACATTGAGTACGTCAAGGACCATGGACACCGTGATGATGTCCCTGTAGAGGAGATAGTGGCTGCCTGGATGCAAAACTACGGAATAGCAGCTCGGGACCGGCTGAACCGTGTTCTCACTGAGGAAGATGCGGGCAAAAAGTAATAGAGCACATACATTGAGACGCAGAATGAGAAGTTGTTGCATGTGCTGGTCCTTCCGGGCCACATTAAGACGCCACTCATGTTACTGCTATTAGTCTACGGTGTTATCCTTCTTCCTAGTGGCACCTTTCTCCTCAGAATCACCTTTAGAACCTCCGACCCTATAGTTAAGACAACGCAAGCACCTAAGATTATCAACAGGTCTAAGGGTAACGGTTTGTGTATTCCAAAGGCATCACGCACTGCCGGAATCTGGGTCAATACAATAAGAGCGATAACATTAAAGACAACGGATAAAAGCAGCCATTTATGCGGAGGCACCTTGAAGATGCTGTACTTCACTGAACGGAGATTGAGGGCGAGGACGAGTTCTGTAATTACAAAGAAGAAGAATATCAGTGTCCTGTTATGGGTTATAGTTATATCACTGAGTCCGCTGAAAAAAAGGTAGGAGAGGATAGGGATTTCAATAATCAATATCATCAGGATGAATGCTCTCACATCCCAAGCGAAGACTCTTTCTTTGGGATCTCGCGGTGGTCTTTGCATGATGTCGGGGTCAGGTGGCGCGACTGCCAGGGCAATGGCAGGGAGCCCATCAGTCGCTAGATTTATATATAATATGGCTGCCGCCAGAACGGGCAAAAATTTAGGGCCCATAATTAGAACTACTCCTCCAATAAAAACGACCTCCACCACGTTGCTCTCCAAGAGATAGATGAGATATTTCTTTATGTTGTCATATATCCATCTGCCACTCTCAATAGCTTTCACAATGGTGGCAAAGTTGTCATCACCTAGAACCATATCAGCCGCTTCTTTGCTAACATCGGTGCCGGTTATACCCATAGCTACTCCAATATCAGCTTGCTTTAAGGCGGGAGCATCATTCACCCCATCGCCAGTCATTGCTACCACCTCACCCTTTTTTTTCCATGCCCTAACTATCTTTAGTTTATCCATGGGTGATACCCTGGCATAGACAGTCACTTTATCCACGACATTCTCATATTCCTCATCACTCATCTTTTCCAGCTCTTCACCGGTCAGGACCACATCACCTTGTTTATAGATACCAATCTCCTTGGCTATGGCAACGGCGGTGAGTTTATGGTCTCCCGTAACCATGGTTGGTCTGATAAGTATCTGTTTACATACCTTTATGGCTTCGATGGCTTCCTCCCTCGGTGGGTCTATCATACCGGCAAGACCGAGGAAGGTCATATCCTTCTCAACAGCCTCTTCTGTATAAGCAATCCCATCTCGAAGTTCTCTATAGGCGACTCCGAGAACTCTCAATGCCTCCTGAGCCATTTCCTCACTTACCTTTAGAATCTGAGCTTTTTCTATCTCCCCTAGCTCCCTCATCCTACTGTCTTCCGAAATACGAGAGCATCTCTCTAAGACTACCTCTGGAGCCCCCTTAATAAAGGCTACCCTCTTGCCATTGTCCATTTGATGAATGGTGGTCATTCTCTTTCTTTCAGAACTGAAAGGTATCTCCTCTACCCTCGGGTTTTCCCGCCTTACCTCAGGCTGATGTAAGCCTGCTTTTTCTGCCGCCACAACCAGAGCACCTTCAGTAGGGTCACCTTGAATAGACCAGTGGCCCTCTTTTTCTTGTAGAATGGCATCACTGCATAAGAGTCCCCCAAGAAGGAACAATCGCAAGGATGAATCATTAGTGACATTGATTATCTCAGAGCCCTTAAAGTCTCCTACCGGGGCGTAGCCGACTCCGGTGACCTCTCTCAGGCGGCCCCCGTTAAATATCTTCCTTACCGTCATCTCTCCTTTGGTCAGGGTACCTGTCTTATCTGAGCATATCACTGTGACGCAGCCGAGGGTCTCAACTGCTGGCATCTTCCTTATCAGGGCATTTCTCTTAGCCATCTGATGCATACCAATGGCCAGGGCACCGGTGACAATGGCTGGCAACGCCTCAGGGACTGCTGCCACGGCGAGGGCTACGGCAAACATCACCATTGCTACTATGAATGGTAGGTCTATCGTGCCGCCCCCAAAAGCCTGCCTTACTATGCTGATTACCACGATAAGGAAACAGACAGATAGGCATATAATACCGAGCCATTTACCTATCTCTGCCATCCTTTTCGCAAGAGGAGTCGTCTCAGCCTCTATTGCCGTCACCTCTTTGGCAATTTTGCCAAACTCTGTATTTATCCCTGTTGACGTCACCACCGCCTTACACCTGCCGTAGGTAACTGTAGTGCCGGTGAAGACTATGTTTTTTCTATCGCTGACACGCACATCCTCAGGTAGTGGCTTTATCTCTTTACTTGCCGGAACTGACTCTCCGGTAAGAGATGCCTCATCACACATTAAGGAGTGAGACTCAACTAATCGGGCATCTGCCGGGATTCTATCCCCTGCTTCAAGGAGCAACATATCCCCAGGGACAAGCTCCTTTGAGGGGATTTCTTGTTCCCTACCTTCCCTTAACACGGTTATGGTGGGAGAGAGCATCTTCTTTAATGCCTCAAGGGCTCGCTCAGCTCGATATTCCTGAGTAAATCCTAAGACTGCACAAAAAATAACTATTACTAAAATGAGTACAGCACCCGTCCACTCACCGACAACTGCTGAAAGCACAGCGGCGATAAGAAGAATCGCGATGAGAATGTTTTTGAACTGGTTTATGAAGATGGTGAAGCGTGAAATCCGCTTTTCTTTTTTCCCAAGTTCATTATAGCCATATTTTTCAAGTCGTCCTGTAACTTCATCCTTCGTTAAACCACGTTCCAGGTCAGTATTCAGTTCTCTTAGAACCTGTGCTGCCTCCATCGAATGCCAAGCTGCCATATCAATCCTTCTCTTGCTCATCTTACAAAT
>JBATUN010000024.1:0-209864 GCA_049671165.1 Dehalococcoidia bacterium
ATATGGAAAATTTACTTTCGCTTCTATCCGGTGGGCATTCTGGATGAAAGAACATTCAGGATTGCCTCATGCTAAAAGTGTAACCTATGTGTCCGGATAAAAGTGTTACCTATGTCGGGATTGTACAATCCCCCTCCCTCTAGCTCCCTCCCGCCAGGGAGGGAGAATTATAAGGAGTTTTGCAATTGACTATACTTACGCATCATGCCCTGCTCAGTCTGTGATAAAATCTTAGGATATTATTTGAGAGAAGAGCGCAAGCAAAAAATTAAGTGAAGATCATGCTTAAACCGTTAGGCGATGTAGCCGACGGGACAATGGAGAAGCTTAAGGATAGAGTCGGGAGCATTTTCCATTGTCCGATAGAAATAGAAGCAGGTTTCAGGGACTTAGCTCAGGCTTATGATCCGGAGAGAAAGCAATACCTGTCCTCAGAATTATTGGCCTCTCTCAAAAAGGCAGAAAGGGAGGAACGGGTTGTCGGTATAGCTGATGTTGACCTTTATGTTCCCAGGCTTAACTTCGTATTTGGTGAAGCCGATGTCATTTCCAGGACAGCCATCGTATCGCTGTGCCGGTTAAGGCAGGAATATTATGGCTTGGCTCCAGACGAGACTTTATTTCTGGAAAGAGCCACCAAGGAGATAGTTCATGAACTGGGGCATACCTTCGGCCTGGGACATTGCCCCAATAACGAATGTGTCATGCACTTTTCCAACAGCTTGGCCGACACTGACTTGAAGGAGGCGCATTTTTGTAATATGTGCCGCCCCAAGATAATTCTTTAATGTCGCCCAAGAATTTGATATAGTAGGGAGACTGTAAATAACTTCCTATTTAAGAGGTGAAATGCGAGGGCCAAGAAAATTGGGAAGGGGAGTGGCTGTGGTGGGTGCAGGGATGTCGAAATTCGGCATGTTTTGTGAAAAAGATTCTAAGTCCTTGTTTGCCGAAGCTTTCCATGAAATGCTTTCCACAGTGGATAAAGGGATAGACCCTGAAGATATTGACGCCCTTTATTTGGGGAATTTCACGAACGATTTTTTTGTACAGCAAGGACACTGGGGTCCCATAATCTCGGATTTGGTCGGGCTTACGCCGAAGCCGGCAACGCGGACGGAGGGCGCCTGTGCTTCCAGCGCGCTGGCTTTTAGAGAAGGAGTCTTTGTTATAGCCTCAGGATTCTATGATGTGGTGCTCGTTGGTGGCGTCGAGGACATGTCGAAACGCAGCACAGAGGAGGTTACACAAGGCCTGGCAATGGCCGCCAGTCCTTACGAGGTGAAAGCCGGATTTACCTTTCCCGGTGTTTTTGGGGCCATGGCCACTGCCTATTTTGCCAGATATGGTGCCAGCCGAGAGCATCTCATGAATGTCACCATAAAAAGCCACAATAATGCTCGCCTCAATCCTAAGGCACAGTTTAATGTGTCCATCCGCGATATTATGAATCAGAGAATTGAAAAGGCTAAGAATAAAGGGGGGCCTATACCTGCCTGGAGAGATGAAAAGGAATTCCTCCGTGATCCCGGAGCTAATCCTGTGGTTGCCTGGCCCATGCACCTCTATGATTGCTGTCCTATAAGCGACGGAGCAAGCTGTGTTTTGTTAGTAGCTGAGGAAATAGCCCGAGACTTCACTGATAATCCACTATATGTTGCCGGTATAGGGCAGGGGAGTGGCAAAGGCTTACATGCCAAAGAAGATCTTACCTATTTTGAAGCTACGAGATATGCAGCGAAGGAAGCCTATGAGCTATCGGGACTTAGGCCCGAAAACATTCAGATTGCCGAGGTTCATGATTGTTTCTCCATAGCTGAAATCCTGCACATCGAGGACCTGGGTTTTTTCAACCCCGGAGAGGGATACAAGGCGGTAGAGGAAGGCTTGACAAAATTGGATGGCTCAAAGCCTATCAATACGTCGGGGGGACTTAAATGCAAAGGGCATCCTGTGGGTGCCACGGGCACAGGGCAGCTTGTGGAAATCTGGAAACAGTTGAGAGGTGAAGCTGGAGAAAGACAGGTCCCCATTAAGGACTTGCGAGTGGGGGCAGCCCAGAGCCTGGGAGGGACAGGAGGTACCTGTACGCTTACTATTTTGGAAAGAAGATGATAAGGAGACGCCGCAAATGGAAATAAGGCCCTTCAACGATATCTCTTATGAGCGATTTCTCAGCGAAGAGAAGCTGATGGGGTCGAAGTGTCAGAAGTGCGGTGCCCTTTACGTACCTCCGCGCTCTATTTGCATCAAGTGTTATGACTCTGAAATGGAATGGGTTGAAATGAAGGGAAAGGGTAAGCTTGCTGCCTTCACCTCCATAGCAATAGGCCCTCCACTCATGATAAAAGAAGGTTATGATAGGAAACACCCTTATGTTTCTGGAGTTGTAGAGTTGGAGGAGGGTGTGAGGGTTGTTGCTCGCATTGAGGGAGTGGATGGGAGCAAGCCTGAAACCATAAAAATTGGCACTCCTCTTCAGGTAGAGTTCTTACATAGAGGCGAAGGAGAAAACTCGACAACCTTTTTGGCATTCAGGCCTTCTTAGGATGCTAGACTGCGGTGTGGCTTCGCTCAGATATCCGGACTGCACTAATTGAGAGGAAATTCTGGTAAAAGGAGATTAGACCATGCAAAGAGAAGTAGTTGCCGTTAGTGGTGCCCGGACAGCAATTGGCGCCTTTGGTGGGCCTTTAAAAGATATGCCTGTTGTTGAGCTGGGTGCCGCCGTAATTAAAGAGGCGCTCAAGCGAGCGGGACTAAGGCCGAAATCGGGTGAAGAATTGCTCAGTTATGGTCCTGATGCACTCAAATCTGATGGCATAATAGAGTTGGAGAAGAAGCATCATGACTACGATTCTTCTCTGCGTCCTGTTCAGGTTGACGAAGTAATTATGGGGAATGTCCTTCAAGGAGGGCAGGGGCAGAACACCGCTCGCCAGGCCTGTATCTACGCCGGCATTCCTGAAGAGACTCCCGCCTTTACGGTGAATAAGGTCTGTGCCTCGGGTTTAAAGGCTATCACTCTGGGAGCAGAAGCCATAGTGCTTGGCGAAGCCGATGTTGTGGTAGCGGGCGGTATGGAATGTATGAGCAACACTCCATACCTTCTTCCTAAAGCCCGTTGGGGCTATCGCATGGATGTCGGAGCCAGGGGAGAGATTATAGACCTCATGGTCTATGATGGATTGTGGGAAATATTCTACGGCTATCATATGGGAAATACCGCAGAGGAGATCGCCGGGAGATATGGCTTCACTCGCCAGCAGCAGGATGAGATAGGTTATCTTAGCCATTCGCGGGCGCGCAAAGCCATTGCGGAGGGCTTGTTCAAGGATGAGATAGTCCCCTTTCCTATCCCGCAGAAAAAAGGAGAGCCCGTTGTTTTCGATACTGATGAACGTCCTATGGACACTTCGATGGAGAAAATGGCTAAGCTCCCCCCGGCATTTCGAAAAGATGGAACGGTCACTGCTGGCAACTCTTCGGGGATCAATGATGCTGCGGCTGCCGTAGTGCTTATGTCGCGAGACAAGGCTAGAGAATTGGGTGTCGAAGCGATGGCAACTCTGAGAACCTGGGCTTCGGGCGGGACAGACCCCAAGTATATGGGATTAGGGCCTGTGCCGGCAGTGAGAAAGATGCTCAAAAAGACGGGGCTGAGCAATAAGGATTTCGATGTTATTGAGCTTAATGAGGCCTTTGCTGCTCAGACACTGGGTTGCCTGAAAGAGCTTGGTTGGGATTTTGACCACGTTAACCTTCATGGGAGCGGCATATCTATGGGTCATCCTATTGGCTGCACCGGAGCGAGAATAGCAGTTACCATCATCTACGATATGATGCATAGAAATCTGCATCGTGGCCTGGAAACCATGTGTATTGGTGGTGGGCAGGGGATGGCAGCCGTATGGGAGAGACCCTGAAATTGCGTGAGAAGTCCGGTGTCAACATTACCGTCTACAGTTGAAGCCCTTCTTAAGTCCCAGGCCTATCCCCACAGGCCACAAAGGATAGAGCTGGTGCAGACTCAGATGTCCTTTATTTTCCTTGCCGGCGAATATGTGTACAAGATTAAGAAGCCGGTCAACTTGGGTTATCTGGATTACACTACCCTGGAAAAGCGCCATTTTTTCTGCCGTCAAGAGGTGGAGTTAAACAGGCGACTTTGTCCCGATGCTTATTTAGCCGTAGTACCGATTGTCGAAAAGAAAGGTGAGCTTCGCATCGAAGGACAAGGCCAGGCGGTAGAATATGCTGTCAAAATGAAGCAGTTGCCTCAAGACCGCATGATGGATGTGCTTTTGCCCCGGGGTCGGGTAACTCTGGAAATGGTGGCAGGGGTGGCTGAAAAGCTAGTGAGCTTTCACCAGAAAGCTGAAACAAATCAAAAGATTGCCGCCTTCGGCAGATTAGATGTTATACGCCAGAATACCGATGAGAACTTCGCTCAAACTGAGAAATATATTGGAACTTCCATCACCGCCGAGGAATATCAGCACATTAAGAATTACACTGATAACTTCGTTGACAGTAACGCTAGCCTGTTCGATAAACGAGTAAGGGAAGGCAGAATAAGGGATTGCCATGGCGACCTTCATGCCGCTCATGTTTGCTTCACTGACGGTATCTGCATTTACGACTGCATTGAATTTAACGAAAGGTTCCGATATTCCGACGTGGCCTCGGAGATTGCCTTTCTGGCTATGGACTTAGACCGCTATCAGCGGGCTGGTCTTTCCCGATATCTGGTAAATACCTATATGGGGCTGAGCCATGATGAAGAGCTCCTGAAATTGCTTGATTTCTACAAATGCTACCGGGCCTACGTCCGGGGCAAGGTGGAAAGCTTTAAGCTTGATGACCCCTATATTCCCGAAGAGGAAAAGGCAAAGGTGTTAACTGCCGCCCGGAGCTATTTCCAGCTTGCCGAATCGTACGTATGATATGTGCAGAGCGAGGCACGAGATTCCTTGCTTACGCTTCGGAACAGGCTCCGCGATCCCTTTCCCTCTGTCGTTGCGAGGAGCGTAGCGACGAAGCAATCTCGGCAGAGGGCGATGAGATTGCCACGCCCCGAAAAGTCGGGGCCCAGAATGACACCCCCCAGTCGGGTTACAACCCTCGGCGGTGCTGGAGATGGTGAGTTTATACTACGGCGCTGCCTAGATCAGATCCCATTTGGCAAGGTCAGCCTCCGCGGCCGCGGCGACCACGGTGCCGTCGGACTTAAGCCCCACCGTGTGACCGCCTGCAGCGACCTGGGTGATGTCCGTCCAGCCGCCGACATTACACTGCCCGTACTCGTTCCATCCCACAGCGACCACGGTGCCGTCGGACTTAAGTCCCACCGTATGCCCCGCGCCTGCGGCGACCCTGGGGGTGTATTCGGGCCCAAAGTTAGTGGCTGTGTTGTTAATTGTTAATAAAGATGAGATTGAATACACCACCATTTTCATTCGTCGGCCCTACATCTGGATAAGCTGGCTCTACACCTTTTCCCTGAGCTGGCACATAATGTGCATTAGTATAATGTGGAATTCCACTACCAGCGAAAGGATCCGAATTGATTATTATGTACCATGACGAATAGTCTACCCAAAGAGGAGGTTGATCAAAAGCATTACCTTCCCCAAAAGGATCTGAGTAACCTGTTTTATAACAGTTCTTAGCACCGAACTCAGTATAGTATTTAAAGGTTGACCCCGCCCAATATCCACGGTCTGACATCAGGTCGGAATCGTATGTGTTGTTTGTATCCCAGAATGAATAATTAGCCGTCTGGTCATCGCGATCATACCTATCTGGTAGGTACAATGCATAGTGACCGAATTCATGGGTGATAATTCGGGCTTGCCAGCCGGACCAATACGCAGAACCCTTTCCAGCGCTATCCCATGACCAATCCTCATTATAGAAGGAGCCGATTTCGCCGAACCCCATGCCTACACCACCATTTGGATTTTCGATGCCAGCAGTGTGATTCCACTTACCGTTGTAGTATGTATAGGGTGTGATTCCACCCGTCGAATCATATGTATTCTGCTTGAAGGTCATGTCTGAACTATTCCATAGCATGTTACCCTCTGTCTGGTTATCTGCCACGAGTACTGTCCCTAATCGAATGTACCCATCAGTCGCATCGTATATATACTGCGCCGCTTGCGCCATGTAGCTATTAGTAGACGTGAACCATGTGGTAAGGAAAGTATCGGAGGTGGAGGGCACATCCCAATCAAGAGTTATCATCATATTTATCGTGTACTTGGACCCATCCCACGCATTCTTGGCATTCTTCGCAACAAATGTATTCACGCTGCTCACATACTTTAATCCGAGATACGTAACTCCAACCCGATAATAGTATGTGCTGTTTGGGGTAATACCTGTTATTACTACCGCGTGCTGATACACGTTGTCCAATCCAGGGGATGATGTGCTCCTCGGGGGTGACGATTGGTCGTATACGACAATATTATTCGTAGTTGGGACATCAGTATCCCATGTGATTACAACAGCATTACCTATTTTTGTTGGAGTCGCAACAATGTTTGAAATTGAAAATGGAGGAATAACCAGTGTGAAGTTTGCGGTGACCGCCACGTTTTGAGCTGGCATGGTGAAGGTAGTCTCTGCCGCATTCGAATTAGCGAATGTGCCCGCTGGTGCCGTCCAGTTGACAAACTGGTAACCTGCAGCGGCTACTGCTTTTATGCTGACTCCAGTGCCTGCTGTGTAAGGTGAAGCATTAGTCAAATCGGTTGCTGTTCCGCTACCTGGAGGAGCTACTGCCATGGTGAGGTTATAGACCCTCACGAAGTTAGCGGTGACGGTTACATGTTGAGCTGGGATGGTGAAGGTAGTCTCTGCCGCATTCGAATTGGCGAATGTGCCCGCTGGCGCTGTCCAGTTGACAAACCGGTAGCCTGCGGCGGCTACTGCTTTTATGCTGACTGCAGTGCCGGCTGTGTAAGGTGAGGCATTAGTCAAATCAGTTGCCGTTCCTCCTCCCACAGGGTTTGCCGCCATGGTGAGGTTGTACCCAATAACGCCACCACCACAGCCTACCATCCCGGCAATTAAGGCTACCGCAATCAAAAAGATGCTAACTCTTGTCACGTAACGGTGTCTCCTCGAACTAAGTATTGTCTTCATACTTCACGTCCTAATTTTTGTAGTCGCCCTGAACAAATTCCGAATGTCAAAACCCGTTTACAAAAATCCAAATGCCAAAGTCCAAATAACAAATAAAATCCAAATGCTTAAATGCCAAAACTACTCCTTTGTCATTGAAATCCAATTTTTGTCATTTGGGCTTTGAGCTTGATTTGACATTTTTAAACAGCCCTGGGTTTCGGAAGGGAGGGTTGATTTCACTGTGGCAGAGAAAAAGAGCCCAGTTCACATGTCTACATATGCTCGGCTGAGCATCGTGGGAACTACCGCAACCCTCTGACGCACACACTTCACCACCAATGGTCTGTTGCTCTTAGAATAGTATTGCTGAGATACACGATTCGGAAAGTAGTATCACTTACAGAGGCTACTCCAAACATGGTGTTACTAACATAGACTATTCGTTTAAATACTATTATACTCCCATTTAGGAACTTGTCAATAGTTTCTTGTGCGGCCTCCAACAGAATCCCTCTCCCATCGAGGTAAAGGTTGAGGGTGGAGATTGCCACGCTTCGCTCGCAATGACACCAAAAGGAAGGTGGCTCGCAATTACAACATAACCGCCAAATCACCTACAATGGGGCAGGTATGGGTAAAGCGAGATGCCCGCTACGACGGATAAGTACCTACTGTTCGAGTTGCGTATCGCCCCATCTGTAATATATACTTTGGTGTCGACTCTTATCAAAGCTGGCAAATCTCATTCAGGAGGTGTGCAATGAGTATTTCCCCAGATGTTTTTTCTCTATCAGGCAAGGTGGCATTGGTGACAGGCGGCAGTCGAGGCATTGGAAAGGCTATTGCTGTGGGGCTTGCTAAATTCGGTGCCGATGTAGCTGTGACCAGCCGCAAACTGCCGGACCTTGAAGAGGTGGCCAAAGAGATAAAGGGGTTGGGGCGCAGGTCAATGGCTGTGGCGACACATGTGGGCAGGACAGAGGAGATAAATAATCTGGTCCCGAAAGTAAAGGAGGAACTTGGCAGAATTGATATTCTGGTGAATAACGCTGGTACCAACCCGACCATGGATGCTGCTATAGATATAGAAGAGCGTGCATGGGACTCCATTATGAATCTCAACTTGAAGGGGCTATTCTTTCTCAGCCAGGCGGTAGCCAGGACTATGAAGGAGCAGGGTGGAGGTAAAATCATCAATGTTGCTTCGGTAGCCGGGATTACCCCCGACATTCTGCCGGTTTACTCTATAAGTAAGGCCGGGGTGATTATGGCTACGAAAGTGATGGCACAGCAGTGGGCTCAATACAACATCAGGGTGAATGCGATAGCGCCGGGACTGGTCAAAACCCGGTTCAGCGAAGCGCTCTGGAGCAACCCGGCTATTGAACAGGCTGTCATGGATAGGACTCCTTTGCGGCGCGTGGCCGAACCTGATGAGATGGTGGGGGCTGTGATCTTTCTGGCTTCTGATGCCTCCAGCTACGTGACCGGGCATATTCTGGTTGTGGATGGCGGCTCTGTCATATAGCAGAGTATTCTCGTGACGTAGTGAAATGACGGCCCAAAGGGTGTTTCAAAGGGGCATGATGTTTACCACGTTCATAATAGTGGGCTCAAAAAGAGGGCAATGGATATCCTGCTTAAGGGCAAAGAATCAGCGGAACCGAAGCAGCTGAAACAGGGTTCATAACCGAATTGGTTCCGACAAAGGGATAATCCTGCGCATTTCAAGGGTAAATGGCTAACGCTTCCAGCCCTGTGGTCTCGGGCAGGTCGAACATCAGATTCATATTCTGCACTGCTTGCCCGGCCCCTCCCTTGATGAGGTTGTCCAGACAACTGATGACTATGAGCCTGCCTGTCTTTGAATCAATAGTGGGATAGATGAGGCAGAAGTTAGTTCCCCAGACATGCTTCGTGTGGGGAGGCTGGGTTGCTATCTGGACGAAGGGCGCGTGCTTGTAGAATTCCCGGTATATCTGTTTGAGGTTACTCACGGTCAGCCGACGGCTATCAACTAGTTCCACATAGCAGGTGCTCAGTATGCCTCTGGTCATCGGTACCATGTGAGGCACAAATGTTATTGACAGAGACGTGGACGGATCAAGCGCTTTCAATTCCTGTTCTATCTCGGGCAAATGGCGATGTCCATCAAGAGAGTAGGCACAGACGTCCTCGTTGACTTCTGAGTAATGGGTGGTCAAGCTCAAGGTTCTGCCGGCGCCCGAGATGCCTGATTTGCTGTCCACTACTATGTCAGGGCGAATGAGTCCTTTCTTGACTATGGGCGCCAGAGCTAAGATAGCACCGGTGCTGTAGCAACCCGGGTTTGCCACCAGTGAAGCCTTTGCAATGTTCTCCCTATGCAGCTCGGGTAAGCCAAAAACCGCCTCTTTCAGCAACTTGGGCGATGGATGAGCAAATCCATACCATTTGGGATATTCGCCCGCGTTCTTTAGCCTGAAATCGGCACTGGCATCGATAAGTCGGATGCCCCGTTTCAGCAAAGATGGTACTATGTCTGCACTGTCTTTATGGGGCATTGCTGAGAAGGCAACGTCGATTTCGCTGTCAAGCTCGGCCTCTATTATATAGTCTGTTCCTGCGAAGCTGGGGAAAACATCGCCTAGTTTTTGCCCGGCTGCGCTTCTTCCTGTGACAGTAACAAGCTTTACTTGAGGGTGTTGGCGAAGTAAGCGAGCCAGTTCAACACCAATGTAGCCGGTGACATTTATTATGCCTGCTTTTGTTTTTGGCATAGTATGTTTTACGTATTATACTACATTCTGTGCGTTCGAAGGATGTTCAAGAAGAACAGATGCCTCAACTTCTAAAGCGATTATTGAACCCCCTCATCGCGCTAAATTGACATTGATCAGGACTGAAGTATAGAATCAGCCTTGGCGGTGAGTGGAGTGGTTGAGGTTTCTAGACGGCCTGTTAATACACTTTGATCAACGGATTATATGTATTTATCTGGCAAGGAGGGAAAATGGCTGAAGAAGCTAAGACAATCCAGTGTCACCAGTGCAAAAACAACGAGTGTTTGCAGCGGTATCCTCAGGGAATACCCGAATATTGCCAGGCGCGAAGATTCCCTGAAATAATCGAAGAAAGCAAAGAGCAATATCTTGAGCCTGATACTGAAAGGTTACATTTAGCGGCAGCTAAAGTGCTGAAAAGGGGGGGATATGACTGGTCTAGAGTGCAGCAATGCATCGAGTTTGCCAGGGAACTGGGCGTCAAAAAGGTCGGATTGGCTGTGTGTGTCGGCCTAGTCCGGGAGGGCCGAGAATTTGCCCGCTTTCTGGATAGAGCTGGGTTCCAGGTTGTGTCGATAGCCTGTATGGTAGGCGGTCTGAAACCTCAAGAGACAGGGATACCCGATGAATGGGTGAACCAGCTAGGCATAAGCTGCAATCCCATAGCGCAGGCAGAGATTCTGAACCGAGAAGGCACGGAACTCAACTTCATATATGGTCTGTGTGTCGGACACGATACTATTTTCATCAAGCGTTCAAAAGCTCCTGTCACCTATGTTGTAGCTAAAGACATGGTTACAGGCAATAATCCAGGCGCTGTACTTCTATCTCCATATCATCGTATGAAATTTGCGGCAGTTTATGGAAGAGGTAAAGCCACAGAGGGGAAATAGGAATAACAAAACTGGATCTATAGAAGGCTGCACGGAAGGTTAGCAAGTGCTGCATCATGAATTCGGCAGAGGGTCCGAAGATTATGGAATATCTGACTTTGCTTTGGATGTCATATGACTGTTCTCTTTGACAGAGTTGTTGGAGTCTATCACTTTCTAGGCGACAGGATGCCACGGGGTATTCCATGTGTAGAACCAAGGCCACGAAGGAATAATCCGTGGCTTAGGAATAACCAGCCAGTCGTAGCCAAAGTAAAAGCCCAAGGGGATATTCGCCTAGCTATTAACCAAGCCATGGCATTAATGGGCAATTTACAGCTGACCATTAGCAGGGGTGACCGAGTTCTGGTGAAGCCAAATTTCAACAGTCCAGACCCGTTTCCAGCCTCTACTGACCTGGCTTTCCTTCAAGGCGTGATTGAACTTATGCTGGAGGCTGGAGCTAAAGTCACTATTGGCGAAAGCTCTGGCGGTGTTTGGCGGCCAACTAGAAAAGTCTTCAGTCAACTTGGTCTTCCAGAGTTAGCTCGAAGACTGGGTGCGGAACTTATTGCTTTTGAGGATAAAGCTAATGATTGGCTAGAGGTCAGGATCAACGGAGACTATCTAAGCAAAGTTATCATGCCTCGCGCTGCTTATGAAGCTGATAAGATAGTCTACCTGCCCTGTATGAAGACTCACAACGTGGCTGCATTTTCCGGTGCGATTAAACTTGCCTTCGGGTTTGTTGCTCCCGGGCAACGGCGTGGTTTTCACCTTGGTCATTTGCAGGAGAAGTTGACGGAGGTAAGTCTTTGTTGGCAACCCGATCTCATCGTGATGGATGGCAGAAAAGCCTTCGTATCTGGTGGGCCGGCTAAGGGTGAATTGGTCGAGCCAGGCTTGGTGCTTGCCTCCGGTGACCTGATTGCCATTGATGTCGAGGCAATGAAGGTGCTCTTAGAGTACCGGGCCCCTAATAAGATCCCTGCCAATCCCTGGGAACTACCGCAAGTTGCTACGGCATTGAAGCATGGGCTAGGGGCAAAGGAAGGCGAATACATAGTAGTTGACTGAATTTATCGGTGCAGTCGCAGTCATAAACCTCTGAGAAACTCAGGTCTGAGTAGGGAGGGGTCTCTGGCTGCCAGAACGTTTTCCAGTTGCCTGAGCATTCTCTCTCTGTCCTGCGGCAACTTGCCCCGGACGGAGAGATAGTTTGAGGCATGCATTGAGCTAAAGAGGCAATTGCCAAATTTTGAGTTCTCTACGATTGATTTCAGTTCCTCCAGGGACTGGAAGGGGGAAAGAGAATGGAATTCATTCCGCTCCCACTGCTCATAGAGTGGGGTACCGGCGACGAGGGTCAAGGTCAAGGCTCCGACATAATCCGGGTCAATCTCGGTGAGCACTCTGGCTGTCTCAAGCATGTGTTTCTTGCTCCCCTCAATACCGCCGAGTCCCAAGATTATCGTCACAGAAAAGCTTATCCCGGCTTCTTTCACTTTCTTTCCCGCCTCGACTGTCTGCTGTGAACTTACCCCTTTACCTATCTTCTCGAGCAGTTCATCATCACCGGTCTCAAGGCCGGTGTAAAAGATACCTAACTTGAGCCGTCTCAATTCCTTTAGTTCATTCACACTCCTGCGCAGGATATCCTGTGGCGTAGCGTATGTGCCGATCCTTTCCGCACCGGGCAGTTTTTCATTCAGGTACTGGAGGACTTCCCTCAGCTTGAGAAAGGGGTAAACAAGAGCATCGCCATCCTGGAGAAACATCCTCTTGCCATCCCAATCTTGAGCCACGGCATACACCACCTTGGGGATATTAGGAAGGCGAACGCCACTTCGGGTGAAGAGAGCCAGGGCATCTATTTCGCTCTTGACCTCAGCAACATCTCGTATTTGAAGCTTCGAGCCATAGTATCCGCAGAAAGTGCAGGTGTTGTTGGAGCAGCCGCTGGTTAAAGGGAGAAAATAGCTTCTCCATTCACTTGGGGGTCGGATGATATCAGGTCTACTGAAGCTCATGCGTCGATTGAGTCTCATTGGGTACCAGACCGATTCTGGGGTACCCTTTGAGAGTCATTTTAGCACTGACGGTGGTCTGGGCTCAATAATAGAAGTACGACGTGCCGGATCTCATCCCGGCACATCTTCAGTTCTGTAAAGGGTCAAAGAGGCACAAAAGACATACTTACTGGGCTAGCCCGTTAGATTGTACAATGATGTATAATATATAGCACGATATTACATAGATGGTACTACACAGAGGAGGGGTTCGACAGGCATGAGGTTTGAGAGCAGCATCGACATTAATGCTCCAGTCCCGAAAGTCTGGGCGCTGGTAGACAAACTTGAAGAGTGGCCCCAATGGATGCCATCCATTAAGAGGATTGACAAGATTTCTGAAGGGCCCTTGACGGTAGGCTCGCAGCTTTCTGTCACGGTCAAAGTAAACGGGCTTACGGTTAGGTTATTGATGACGATTACAGACTTTGTTCCTGAGCGGAACGTGGTTCTAGAAGGGAGAGCGCTAGGGACTAAGTTGACACGCTTTTACACTCTAGAACCCGTGAATGGCAAGACAAAGGTGACCATTGGTGGCGACGTTTTGGGGGCTCTAGCCTGGCTGGCGCGCCGGGGTGGTCAGGTGGTCTCAGCTGAGATCGCCCAAGCAGTGAAGAAGAAGATCGAGGAACAGGAATGACAAGCCAAAGCAAAGCCTTTATGGGGATAGATATAGGCTCGGTCAGCCTGAACATAGCTGTAGTTGATGAGAGACTCCGACTCCTCGAAAGCGTCTATGAGAGGACAAGGGGGCAGCCTATTCCAGTGTTAATTGATGTTTTTGAGGGTCTCGAAAAAGATTTTCCTGAACTATGTGGGGCTGTATGCACGGGCAGCGGACGTGACCTTATAGCTGATGTCATTGGTGTAGACAAAGAAAACGAAATTATTACTCAGGCGAAGGCTGTTGCATACTTTCACCCTGAGGTTAGGACAGTTATTGAGATCGGAGGGCAGGACTCCAAGCTGATCTTCCTGGAGTGGGATGAAAAAAGTGGAAGGACAGTCATCGTTGACCATGCCCTTAATGAGATATGTGCTGCGGGAACTGGCTCTTTCCTTGATCAACAAGCATATCGCCTGGGGATTTCCATAGATGAGTTCAGCAGTTTAGCCACGAGAGCTGAAAAGCCGGCTACCATTGCGGGCAGGTGCAGTGTCTTTGCCAAATCTGACATGGTTCATTTGCAGCAAGAGGGGACATCACAGGAGGAACTGATAGCTGGGCTTTGTTATGCCTTGGCTAGAAATTATATAAGCAATTTAGGTAAAGGGAGGAGATTCGTGAAGCCAGTAGCCTTTCAAGGTGGCGTTGCTGCCAATAAAGGTGTGGCTAAGGCTTTTGAAGAACTGCTAGAACTCAAGCCTGGGGAATTGATTATTCCCGAGCATTTTAAGGTCATGGGAGCCGTCGGAGCGGCAATCACGGCCTCGGAGAGACAGAGTGACGCACCCATCAAACTTCAAGCAGCAATGGAGGTCTTGAGGCGCTATTTGGCTAAGAAGGCCAATGAAGCTGAAGTAGGGCATTTGAGGAGATTGATTCATAGCGGGGATGGTTCTACTCCCTTGGATGAATGCCCTATTTCTGGAAAGCAGCAAAAGAACAAGGTGTATATGGGGATTGATGTTGGCGCTGTGAGTACAAACATCGTTGTTCTGGATGAAAACAAGAAGCTGCTAGCGATGAAGTATCTTATAACCGAGGGCAATCCCATTGAGTCAGTTAAGAAAGGATTAAAAGACATAGGTCATGAAATAGAGGACCTTATTGAAGTCCAAGCTGTGGCGACTACTGGCAGTGCGCGTTATTTTACAGGGGATTTCGTCGGCGCTGATTTAGTAATTAATGAGATTACCGCTCAAGCTAAGGCTACACTAGATATAGATAAGACCGTAGACACCATATTTGAAATAGGGGGACAGGATTCAAAATATATCCGCCTGAAGAATGGTGCAGTGGTAGATTTTGAGATGAACAAGGTTTGTGCTGCAGGAACCGGCTCCTTTCTCCAGGAACAGGCTGATAGATTGGATGTAAATGTTGTGGGAGAGTTTAGCAAGCTTGCTTTTAGCTCGAAATCTCCTGTTGATTTGGGGACCCGGTGCACTGTTTTTATGGAATCCGATTTAGTACACCACCAGCAGGTGGGTTCACCGAAAGTCGATCTCTTAGCGGGGCTTTCCTACTCTATTGCCAATAATTACATTGAAAAGGTGGTAGGGAATAAAAAAATTGGCGAGAGGATATATTTTCAGGGAGGCGTTGCTGGAAATAAGAGTGTAGTGGCTGCCTTCGAAAATATTTTAGGGAAGAAGATTACGGTTCCGCAGAACTACAATGTAACCGGTGCCATAGGTGCTGCATTGATCGGCATGGAGAGGAGACATGGGGATGGGAAAAGCAATTTTGTCGGATTTGATCTCATAGACCGGGAATATGAGGTCAAATCCTTTGAATGCCAGCATTGCCCCAACCACTGCGATATAAAGAGGATATCCATCGGAGGCGAATTCAAATCCTTCTACGGTGGTATTTGTGACAGATATGAGCTGAAAGGCGAAAAAGCCGTTGACCAGGTTCTTCCTGATCTCTTTAAAGAGCGAGAGGAAATGCTTATGAGCTATTATAAGGGGGATGAATTTGCCCCGAATTCTCCGGTAATAGGCATTCCACGAGTGCTCATGTTCTTTGAGCAGTTTCCACTGTGGGCTGTGTTTTTTGGGGAACTGGGAGTTAAAGTGGTGCTCTCCGATAAAACTAATAAGAGGCTCATTCATAAGGGACTTGAAGAGGTTTTAGCTGAAACCTGCTATCCGGTGAAGATTGCCTATGGGCATGTAGCAAATCTCATTGAAAAAGGTGTTGACCGTATATTCCTGCCCAGCATTATTGACCTGGAGAAGGAGAGTGATGATGTAGCCAGGAGTTACAACTGCCCCCTGATTCAGGGTATCCCATTCATGCTTAGACCTGCTTTCAAAGATAAAGCAAAAATCATGAGTCCTAGCATATTTATGGCAAAGGAAAAAGAGAACCTCAAGGGGCAGATGGGGAAGATAGGCAGGGAATTTGGAAAGGAAAAGAAGGAAATCGCCTCAGCCATAACCGCTGCACTTCAGGCTCAAGAAGAATTCGAAAGGATGCGTCGAGAAAGAGGTCAAGAGATACTTAAAACCCTTAAGAAGGATAATGAAGCCGTGGTGGTAATAGGAAAGCCTTACAATGTTCACGATTTGGCGTTGAATCTAAATATTGCCAAGAAGTTGCGACATCTAGGAATGCTGGCTATCCCATTTGACCTACTGCCGCTGGATAGGGTTGAACTGCCGCCTCATTACTCCAACTTGGTTTGGAAGAATGAACAAAATCTTCTGAGGGCAGCGATTATGGCTAAGAATAACCACAGCTTGAATCCTATCATGATCACCAATTATGGCTGCGGTCCTGATGCTTTTTTCTGGAAGTATCTTGAGGAGACCATGGAAGAGGATCCTTATCTACTTCTGGAGGTGGATGAGCACAGCGGTGATGCTGGAATGACCACCAGGGTTGAAGCCTTTCTTGACACCCTTGGTAGACCGAAAACACGGGTAAAGGAGGAAAGGCAAGAAGACCTCAGTGTGATTAGACCCTCTGGTGGCATAAGTATCTTCAAACCAACAAAGAGGATCAGGGAACTGGATAAGACCTTCTATATCCCCTATGTTTCTGGGCACTCCGTTATTTGGGCTGCTGCTCTCAACTCAGTGGGTCTAGATGGCCGAGTTTTGCCCGAGCCTGATGAATTATCGGAAGAGATAGGAAGAAGATACGTCTCTGGCAAGGAGTGTCATCCCTATTTGCTCACCACAGGGGATTTGGTCAAGATGACCCAACTTGAAGATTTTGACCCCGATAGGGCAGCATTTATGATGCTTAACTTCGACGGTTCATGCAGATTGAGTCAATATGCCTTGTCTCACAAATTGGTTCTCAAAAGATTAGGTTTAGGGCATATGGCTATAGTTGCTCCGGTTACGTCTATCCGCCATGATGAATGCACCGAATTATTTGGATTAAAGTGGGCGGAAGCTATCTGGAAGGGTTGGCTAGCTGCGGATGTCTTATCAAAGAAGTTGCTTCATATTCGCCCTTATGAAGTAAACAAAGGTGAAAGTGACAGGGTTTATGCACAAGTCATAGAAGAGATAGCCTCTGGAACTATCAAGGGGGATTTTTGGCAGGCTTTAAACCGCTCAATAGCAGCTATGGACGAGATTCTAACTAAGAACGAAGATAGACCAATTATAGGTATCGTGGGAGAGTTCTATACCTGTATGAACTCCTGGTCTAACAACTACATAATCAAAGAGTTTGAGTCACTGGGCGCTGAAGCGAGGCTTGGGCCGACTACTACAGATTATTTAGTATATTTTAATGAGGTATATCCGGAGACCCACTTTTCTAGGAGAAAATATCTCGCTGCTTTTTATTATTATCTCAGAAGGTTTCCGTTTATGTACTGGAAGAGAAAGATTGAGGGAATGATGAAGGACGGACTTCCAGATTGCAGGATCCCCAGGGTTGAGGATATGGTTACGCTTGCCGCTCCTTATGTAAGTGATGATATAGACCCAGTAATAACTGTGAATGTGGCTAAGGCGAAAAATTATGCTATGGAAGGCTGCAGTGGTATAGCTAATCTCGTCATTTTAAATTGCCTTTATGGGACTCTATCCACTGCTATTTATAGAGGGATACAAAGGGAGCACAACCGCATTCCTGTGCTCAACATGATATACGATGGGCTACAGCAAACCAACGCAAAGACAAGGATAGAGGCTTTTATTCATCAAGCGAAGTTATACCACGAAAGATACAGCATGGTTTAGCAAACTAACACTTTATGGAAGCTGACATTACGAATTTGTACACAGTTCACCTTGTCATGGCGGGCAAGGTTTAACCGCAGTGACGGGACGCAGAGACATTCCGACCTTTGGTCGTATTAAGTAGCGGACTGCCAGGTCAGGAAGGGATAGGTTTGCTCATTAACGATATTCCAAGTGTAGGCGGGGTTGATCGCGCCAGGAGCAACCGCGGATATGTCCCATGCCGCCCCTCGGAATGTGATGATGTTCTGCATTTCCGCAGTGGACTTGCCTGTCCCGCCAGCCGAAGTAGCTTGTCCACTGGTGTCGGTATCCCAGAAGGAATTGCTAGCATCGCCTCCCCAATTCACGGCCAGCAGACCACCAACATATTCGTGGCCAGTCACGTTACTACTGGAATACGACTTGCTGACTGTGCCGAAGTTCACTCCTACTAGACCGCCAACATAATAGTTGCCAGCCACGCTGCCTGCGGAATAGGAGTTGCTCACAGTGCCATCCTGACCATTGATACCCACCAGACTGCTAACAACCGAAGAGCCGGTCACGCTGCCCGTGGAATAGGAGCCGGTGACAGTGCCCAAATTGGATCCGGTCAGACCGCCCACATAATAGCTACCGGCCACGCTGCCCGTGGAAAAGGAGGCGGTCACAGTGCCATCATTGCCTCCCACCAGGCCGCCAACATAGTAGTTGCCAGTCATGGTGCCTGTGGAATAGGAGTCCCTCACAGCGCCCTGATTGTCTCCAATTAGACCGCCGACATTCCATTCGCCGGTCACGGTACTTGTTGCGTATGAGTTCCTTACGGTATCGCTATTACTTCCCACCAGACCACCGACATCCTCCTCGCCAGCCACGTTGCCTGCAACATAGGAGTCGCTCACGGGGCCGTGATTGCTTCCCACCAGACCACCAACACCCGACCTGCCACTCACACCGGCGATGGAATGGGAGTTGCTCACAGTTTCCGAATTAATTCCAACTAGACCGCCAACAGAATACCAGCCGGTGACCTTGCCACTGGAATAGGAGTTGCTCAAGCTGCCCTCATTAATTCCGACAAGACTGCCAACAGAATACCAGGCAGTGACACTGCCGCTCGAATAGGAGTTGGTCATGGTGCCTTCATTAATTCCGGCCAGACCGCCAACAGAATACCAGCCGGTGACGCTGCTGCTCGAGTAGCAGTTGGTCAAGGTGCCCCCATTAATCCCGACCAGGCCACCGACATCCCACTTGCCGGCCACACTGCCGGCGGAATAGGAGTTGCTCACAGTGCCCTTCCAGTTATATCCGATCAAACCACCAACGTAATCATCGCCAGTTACGTTGCCGCTGGCATAGGAGTTGGTCACTGTACCATCGTTTCCTCCTACTAGACCACCAACCAGATAGGTACCGGTTACGTTTACATTCTCGACACCCAGTTGAGTGACTTTTCCACCGGAAGCAAGATATCCAAACAATCCGACTTGCGAAGCAGAACCAGAGTTGAGGGTCAAGTTCAGCATCTTGTGACCATTGCCATCAAACTCTCCAGCCAGATAGGGGATGCAAAAGTTGGCTTCACTGCCTAAGTCCAGATCTTTTGTCAATCTAAATCTGAGGGAACTATTCTGACCAAAGGTGAGCAGCTCTTTGAGATCACTGACATCATTCACCAGATAACAACCATTTTCTTGAGAAAGCCTTTGATTGACGTCTAGAACCTTATCGTTAGCAAGCCACTGCTGGAAGTCTTCACCGAGCAAAGCTCCAATGGTTATCATGTTCTCCCCGTTAATCAGAACCTCGCCGTAATCATAGTGGGAGTTGCTTACAGTGCCCACATTTCCTCCCACCAGACCGCCAATGTATTGGTCACCAGTCACACCGCCGCTGAAAAAGGAGTTGCTCAGAGTGCCCGAATTGTTTCCCACCAGACCCCCAACATATTGCTTGCCAGTCACAGTGCCGCTCACCACCCCAACATCCTGAATGATCCCTGCCTCGTCAACAAGACCGAAAAGGCCGATCTCATCCTCGTCAGGGCGGTCGACAAACAGGTCCCTTATCTCGTATCCCTGCCCGTCGAAGGTCCCGGCAAAGGGGTTATCCGAAGTTCCGATCGGCTGCCAACCCTTTCGATAGTTGGCTATGCTGCTCGCTAGCGTCCAATAACCGGCAGAAGCGGAATCGAGGTCGTTCATCAGACGGTAGCGACCGGCCGGGTTGTCTCTGATGGCATTCAAGTCATGCCAATCCTGTATCTGAACAGGAGGAAGAGTGCAACCTACTATACCTGCAATCAAGGCTACCATGATCAAAAAGATGCCGGCTATTGCGACGTCACGCTGTCTCCTGGAACCAAATGTTATGTTCGTATTGCACTTATTGTGCTGTATTGGCCAGGATTGCTGGGGCTGACTTTCCTTAATCTGGCAGTGATCCGGCGCAGAGAAGAACAGAGTTAACACCATTTTAGTCTAGAGCTCTTTCGTCCGTGGCTCCAGATAAGCTATAGGGGTATCCGAGGTCGCTAATTGCACATAGTGATCCTCGGGCACTCCGACCCCATAGCGTTTTCGCAGCTCCACGATAACGTCCAGGAAGTCCATGGAGTCCGATTCCACTTGTTCTCGTATCGGGATATCGACCTTAGAATTACTCAGGTCTTCATCTGGGATGATTTGTGCTATGATTTCCACAATGGTGGCTATAATCTGTTCCTTGGTCACGTACACCCCGTTTAAAATTTACGAATACCTTCAGCTTTATTTCTCAAATCTTCCTACAACGACGACTGAGTTGATGGCGAGCATTCTGAAGGAATTATTCAATATACAGTCAATCTTGTCAATACTTTTTGGCTGGTTGGTAACCAGATTGCCAAGATGGCACTTAAGGTCTAAGTAGTTCAGATTGATCGTATGGTGGAGAGGCGGTCTTCAGAAGAGGGCAAGTTGCCGGCTACTTCTAGGGGGCCGGCTGTCCCCATAGCATGACCGGTGAAACTCTTGGTAGTGTTCATATAGGCGTGGGGATGCTCACCGAAGAATTCTCTAATTGCTCACACTCCGCGGCGTCTCCTTCAACAGTGCCTGTCCCGTGGCTATTGATGATACCGATGTCTTCTGGAGATTTACCAGCTTTGTCAAGGGCAAGTTTCATGCGCTGAATTTGTCCTTCTTTATCGGAGAGAATAGAACTACTGACATCGGAGTTGATAGCATAGCCCACGATTTCACTCAAATTGTTCGCGTTTGGCGCGGTCAGGCCAACACCAGTAATCACAATTCGCGCTTCATTAGGCTTATTTGCCAACATGGGATAGCACTTCCATTGAAAACGTAGATGTTATGGCGGCCTGAAGAAATTTATCTAGCTGCATTGTTGTCAGAGGGAGTATTTCCCTGACTTCATTTTGCCAGGGCTATTCTCTCTACCATTCCAGACCCAGCATAAGGCAGACTATCCCGCTGCCAATCCCCATCATGGCAACCTTATCACCAGGTTTAACACGCCCCTGGTCAATTCCGATAGCCATGGTAATGGGTAGGGAAACCGACCCAATGTTTCCTAGATATTCAAGAGTAGCAAAGTCTCTTGCCTTATCTAGTCCCAGGGTCCTGAACAATCGTCTGCTATGCAGGGCGCTCACCTGGTGAGTAAAAAACCTATCCACGTCGGAGTCCTTCCATCCAAGCTCTTGTTTTGTGCCCTCCCACGTTTCGGGCACCAATGCTGCTCCATTTTTAAGGAGCTCTGCCGAGTCTGTGTGCATATCAAGCGAAATGCTCGGGTCGGAGAGGCAGGTATCGGTTTCTATGCGACAAAGATCATTGTGTTGTGAGGCAGCGCGTGTTACCCCGCCAAGAAGTTTATGGCCGTCTCGCGATAGTGAAGAGTGAGTCAACACTGCTGCCACTGCTCCCGACCCCAAAGTCAAAGTGGCAAAGGCGAGTTTGAGCTTATCTTTGCTGATGTCTGGGTTTTTTAATAGTCTATCGATTGTTGCATCAATAAGTGGTTTGCTGCTCTCGCAGCCAACTACAATTCCTGCTCTTACCTGACCCAGCTCAATCATATTCGCCAGAGTTACCATGCCGTTGATGAAACCGAGGCAGGCATTGGAGATGTCGAAAATGGTAGCTTTGGGAGAAAGACCCAGAGAATCGTGGACCACAGTAGCTGTCGCTGGCTCCAGGAAATCGCGGGACACGGAGGTGTGAAGCAAGCAGCCGATATCTTCTTTCTTAACTCCCGACTTGCTGACGGCTTTCTCTGCTGCTTTTATGCTCGCTTGGCTTGGCGTTACTCCATTGTCCCAGAATCGCCGTTCGCGAATTCCCGTCATCATTTCCAGTCGCCCGTAGGAAAGATTTAGTTTGCTGTATATTGGAGCCAGTCTCTCTTCCAGGCTCACTGATGTGATGATATTGTCGGGGAGATCATAACCAAAAGATTCAACACAGACCTTTTTGTACTGCATTCAATAACCCTACTTTTCCCTGAGCAACATCGTAATGAGCTGCGACGAGAATAGATATATCAGCTTTGTAGGCTCATTTTTGCCTGCTTGATATCAATTTCGGAATATGAAACTTCGTTCTGAGATTATCCCACCTTCCCGCAGACTCTGGCGGAATTATCTCATCGGGAATGTACTTCCCTACTGCAGCAATGACCGCGCAGACCTTTCTCGAGTTTGCTACCTCGTCGGGCACGTACTCGTCAGCGGCAGCAATAGCGGTAGCGCGCAGTCTAGCGGAAGCCAATTTCTTGACCACCTTGATTGCGAAGGAAATCAGTCTACTTGGAACATGTTTATCCAGGAAGTTGAGGCCAAAGAGCAGCAGCCTGTCAGGAGCGCATTTATCTACTGCTTTCACAAAAAGAGAGAATCCCTTCTTTGCCAGGGATCTAACTAGAGACTTAAACCTGCGCTTGTGTTGCTGTGCTGCCATGTCGTCTGCCATATCCTCTCTCCCAGATGTCATATTCTTATCATGTCTTAGTACTATTTGTCAAACATACGTGTCACGAATCTATCTGAACTAGATCAGATAATGTCTTGTTTCCTCTGATTGACATGCCGGAGTGACTGGGGTAAAATGCATTGTTTTGAGATGGCTGATGTAAAGCTTGGTTCAGGCGAGAGTTTCGAGGCGCTGCTGCGTAGATTTAATAGGCAGGTGCAGCAAGACCGCATTTTGGCCGAAGTTCGCCGCCGCAAGCACTTTGAAAAACCTAGTGAAGAGAAGAGAAAGAAAGCGGCAGCGAAAAGGCGGAAGAGCTTTAGATAATTATCCCTGAAACAGTTCAGTTTTCGTAGGATCCGCTATTTGTTCATTGGTATCCCGGGGGTCACCGTGAAAAGTAGGATGGAACTTCCATGAGTCGTGGTAGCCAAGAAGTAACGCTTAAGGATAAGATTCAGGAAGCCCTCAAGGGGGCACTTAAGCGGCAACAAGGAGTGGAAGTCTCTACATTAAGGTTGCTGTTATCTGAGATAAAGTATGCTGAGATTGCGCAGCAAAGGCCCGCTGACGATAGCAGAGTGCTTGATGTCATTGCTAAGGAAGTAAAACGTCGTCGGGAGAGCATCGAAGCCTTTAAGAAGGGGAATCGTGGCGATTTGGTGGCGCAGGAAGAAGCGGAACTGGCTATCCTTATGAGCTACCTTCCCAAACAGATGAGCCGTGAAGAAGTTATCGTTGCGGCACGGCAAGCGATGGATGTAGTTGGAGCTAGCGGACCGAGTGACAAAGGCAAAGTCATGGGTCAGCTTATGCCTGAACTCAAAGGCAAGGCTGATGGGAAGGAAGTCAGCGAGATAGTTTCAGAGTTGCTCGCTGCGTGCTAAGCTCAGAAGGTGAGCGAGGTTTTTAAATTATGGCGTGATGGCGGTAAAGAAGGCCCGCCATTCTTCTTTTTGTGGCGATATTGGCTTTAGAGGTGAAATGCAAAAACCAAAAATAGAAATGCAAAAATACAGAGCAAAAAGCAAAAGTTTTGTTTTTGAGTTGTCATTTTGATTTTTTACCTTTGACTTTTAATTTTCTGAAAAGTATGGAAGTTTCCCCATTTCGAGGTATACGCTACAACCAGAGTACAGTTGGTGATCTAGCTCGGGTTATCTGTCCTCCCTACGATGTTATCAGTCCTGAACAGCAAGGACTTTACTACAAGATGAGCGATTACAGCGCTATTCGCTTGGAATTCCCCGGGCCGATAACCGATAGATATCAAGGAGCAGCTATGACATTTCAGCAATGGCTGAAGCAGGGTGTTCTTCAGTATGACAGCGTATCCACCTTTTATTTACATGAGCATGAATTCAAGTATTCACACAGGAAATTGGTAAGGCGTGGGGTAATAGCTCGCGTTAAGCTCGAACCTTGGGGCAGTGGTATATTTCCTCACGAAGAGACATCTTCTAAGGCTAAAAGTGACCGTTTGCAGTTAATGCAGGCTTGCCGAGCTAACTTCAGCCCATTGTTTTCTCTCTACCAGGATTCTGAGCAGAAAATTGCTCCGATACTATACCGCGTGGCACAAGAAAAGCCGCTGGTGTCATTGCGGGGGGGGCAAAGCAATTTCCCTGACTCTGACGAAGCTCATAGTCTATGGGCAGTGACCGACTCGGAAATCAAACGGGAGCTAAGTCAGTTTCTATCGTCTGAGCCGATTTACATTGCTGATGGTCATCACCGCTACGAAACGGCGTTGACTTACCAACAAGAAAGAACACAGGAGCAATCCGACTCCTCTGTCATTGCGAGCAAAGCGAAGCAATCTCTAAGCGGCAGAAGGCCCTTCGACTATGTGATGATGGAGTTAGTTGACTTTTCTGATCCTGGACTTGTTGTTCTACCTCTGCACAGGCTGGTGCGTGGTATAGCGTCTTCAGCTCTGGCTGAACTGGAAGAACGGCTTGGGCGTTTCTTCACTCTGCAGTCTGTTTCGCTAAGCGGGGACTCCCTTGCCCCCTGTCATTGCGAGCCTTTCGCTCTTTCTGTCATTGCGAGCGAAGCGAAGCAATCTCATGGACTTCAAGGCATAGTCTTAGGAATCTTAGGTCTGCACGCTGGAGCATTAGTGCTTCTAAGGCGACGTCAAGATGTTTCCCTTGAGACCATGATGCCGCGTAACAGGTCCCAAGCTTATCGGCAGTTTGATGTTAGCATTCTTAATCATATTATTTTGGACTCCGTTCTGAGCGGAGCGAAGGATCTAGACGTCGCTTATACCGTAGATTTGAAAGAAGCCTACCAGCAGACAAAGGAGGGGAAATACCAATTAGCTTTCCTGTTGAATCCTCCGCAGCCGGAGATGGTCAAGTCTGTTGCCGATGCTCAAGACAGAATGCCCAGCAAATCAACTTATTTTTACCCCAAGCTCCCCGCTGGTCTAATCATTAATCCTTTGGACTGAGCGAAGTCGCGGGAAAGACTGCCTATAGCTTTACTGCTTTAGCAGTGTAGATACCAGGAAGGGCACGTATCTCTTGTAGGTCCTCTTCACGTAGTGGCTGATCCAAGGCTAGGATCATGAGAGCTTTTCCTCGGGGCTGGAGTCGAGATAGGTGCATGGAGCTGATGTTAATGTCGGCTTTGCCCGTTATGTTGCCGATGGTACCAACAAGTCGGGGCCGATCGAGATGGTCGCAGAAGAGGAAATATCCGCCAGAGGGCACGATATCCATCCAAAAATCATTGACCTGGACGATGTGAGTCTCGCCGTCTCTAACTGTGCCCGATATCGTAGTGGTTCCTACATTGGTATTGACCTGCAGTGTGAGTAAGTTGGCGTAATTCTGAGCTATTGCCTCTTTTTCTTCGCTGATCTTCAGGCCATGCTGAGCGGCGACAAGGCCCACGTTGACCAAGTTGATTCTCTCCTCGCTCGCTTGCTGCAGTAACCCGCTGATAAGTGCGGTCTTGATGGGATTGCAGTCGTAATTAGTCACTCCTCCGCCATACTTGATGTGTGTTGAATTAATTTGTCCTTCCATCAATTGACTGGCAAGGTTGCCGATAGTTGTAGCTACTCTCATGAATGGGAGCAACTCAGCAGCTATATGCGGCGCATTAACGGCGTACTTGCTGAATTGTCCGTTGAGCACGGCCAAAACCTCGGCCGCAACGTCTCTGGCTACGCCGGTCTGAGCCTCAATTGTGGAAGCCCCGAGATGAGGGGTAACGATTATCTTGTCCTCTTGGAAGAGGGGACTATCTGTTACTGGCTCGTGGTCAAAGACGTCGAAAGCGGCGCCAGCTATCTTACCAGCTTTGATTGCTTCGAGTAACGCTTCCTCGTCAATCACTCCGCCCCGGGCGCAGTTGATAATGCGGGCTGTGGGCTTTAGTCTTGCCAACTCTCCACTTCCAATTAGCTTGTTAGTGGTTGCGGTCAACGGCACGTGGAGTGTGATGAAATCAGCTTCTCTAAGAAGCTGGTCCAGAGGCACTAGCTCTACTTCGAGATTGCGGGCATAGTCTTGAGAGACAAATGGGTCGTGGGCAATAACGCGAATTTCAAAAGCCTGGACGCGTTTGGCTACTTCGGAGCCAACATTACCCAGGCCGATGATGCCCAACGTCTTATTTCTGATTTCTGTGCCGACAAATTGCTCCCTTCGCCATTTGCCTGATTTAAGGTGGCTGTTCGCTTGAGGAACGTTACGTGCCAGGGCAAGCATGAGGGCGATGGTATGTTCTGCGGCAGCTATGATATTGGCCGTGGGAGCGTTAACCACCACAACGCCGTTCCTGGTAGCGGCATCGACGTCAATGTTATCTAAGCCCACTCCGGCTCGACCAATCACCTTGAGCTTCTTCCCTGACTCAATAACCTCTGCCCCTACCTTAGTCTGGCTGCGGACAATCAAAGCATCATAATCACCGATTATCGCCTTAAGCTGCTCAAGCTCTAACTTCGTCTTAATATCGACTTGAGCGTAGCTACGCAGGAATTGTATGCCTTCTTCGGCAATTGGGTCGGCGACTAGAATTTTCATCATCTGGTTAGCCTTTCTTTGCTTTGGGTAGGGCCTTTCTTATCGCCTCCAGCACCAGTCTGATATCATCTTCATATACCAAGCCGAGATGGCCAATGCGGAAGATCTTGCCTGATAATTTTTGCTGACCGCCGGCAATGATTACCTCATACTCCTCCCGGAGCATTTGAATCAATTGAGGGACATCAATTTTGTCAACGGCATTCACTGCTGTCACTGTGTTGGAAGCATATTTCTCGTCAGGGAACAGAGATAGACCTAATGATTTTACTCCGTTTCTCGCCGTCTGGGCTACTCGAGCGTGCCTGTTGAATATATTGTCCAAGCCCTCGCTTAACATTAAATCTAGAGTGACATCTAGGGCAAAGAAGACGGAGATAGCTGGTGTCCAGGGAGTCTGCCCTTTCTGGAGAAAATCTTTGGCTTTGGAAAAATCCCAATAATAGCGTGGCATTTTCGCTTTGGCATGAGCCTGCCAGGCTTTTTCACTTACACTAATCATGGCTAGTCCGGGAGGTACCATCCACCCTTTCTGGGAAGCAGTGACCACTATGTCGCAATTCCACTCGTCAGTGGGCAAGTTGATGCAACCCAGGCTTGAGATAGCATCAACCAAAAGCAGTTTATCGAATTTCTTGACCACGGTGCTTATCTTCTTAAGATCGTTAGTCATCCCTGTGGATGTTTCATTATGAGTTGCCAGTACTGCCTTAATATTGCCGTCTGCCTTCAATGCTTCTTCTATGGCATCAAGGCTAACTGGCTTCCCCCATTCAAAGTCCAAGTGGGTTACTTCAGCGCCATATTCCGCGGCAATATCGGCAAAGCGCTCACCAAAAGCCCCGTTGGCGAGGGATAAGACCTTATCACCCGGCGATAGAGTATTAACAATGGCTGCCTCCAGGCCGCCGGTGCCCGAAGCGGTAAGTACAAAAACATCTCCCTTGGTCTGAAACGCTTGTTTTAATTTCCCCGTTATTGAATTGAGAATCTTGCCGAATTCGCCTCCCCGATGGTTTATCATCTGTCGCCCCATCGCCTCAAGAGCTTGTGGCGGACAAGGTGTCGGTCCTGGAACACGTAACTGCATTACTACCTCCTAATCAGGCTTTCTCTTTGTCGGCATCAATGATTTCAGCCAGGTGAAGCTTACCGACCTTAATTCTATCGCCAGGTTCAATTTCAATATTCTCGTCTTTGATTACCTGCCTGGTTCCATCTGGTTTGATTATCTGAACAGCGCCCTGAGCCAGTAACCTTCTAGCTTCGCCCATGCTATTCGCGAATTTGTTGTTCACAAGCCACTTCGGTATGTCCCTACGCCAGATCACCCTGACACTAGCTTTGATTCCAATACTAACTCTCGTTTCTACTTTGTGAAGTTCTCGCTTCTGATACTTCTTTTCGAAGTATTCCTGTTCCTTTTCGGCTGCCTTTCTGTCATGAAATTGCCTGACAATTTCATAAGCCAATCGTTTCTTGATATTCATAGCATTCGCCGAGGGAGTTTTCAATTGCTCCCTGAAATTATCAATTTCTTGTTCAGGAACATCAGTAACCAGCTCAAAATAATCCAGGATAAGGGAGTCGGGGATGGACATCACCTTGCCGTATATCTCCCGGGGCGGCTCAGCAATGCCTATGTGGTTATGCAAGCTTTTGCTCATCTTTTGTTTACCATCAGTACCAATCAGTAGAGGAACAAGGAAAAGTTGCTGGGGACATTGCCCCGTGGTCTGCTGAAGCTCTCTGCCCACAAGGCAATTGAATTTCTGGTCAATGCCGCCGAATTCAACATCGGCTTTGATGGCCACTGAATCATAGCCCTGAAGCAAAGGATAGAGCATTTCAGTTAGGGATATGGGGTTGCCAGAACAATACCGCTTATTGAAGTCCTCTCTAGCTAGAAGTTGGGCAACGGTAAATTTGCTGGTAAGCTTGATTACTTCATCCAAAGTAAACCGGGAAAACCATTCGCTTTGCCATCTTAGCTCTGTTCTATCCTTATCTACCACGTTGAAGAACTGTTCCATATAGGTTCGAGCATTTGTCTGTATTTCATCGGGGGAAAGCATAGGGCGCGTAGCTGATTGACCACTGGGGTCGCCAATCCTGGCTGTCCAGTCCCCGACTATGAGAGTGACTTTGTGTCCTAGCTCCTGGAATTGACGCAGCTTTCTCAGGCCTACTACATGTCCGAGGTGGATATCGGGAGCACTGGGATCGAAGCCTTGTTTCAGGTTCAGAGTTCTCCCCGAGTTGAGCAGCCCTAGTAGCTCGGCCTCCGTTATGATCTCAGCGACTCCTCGTTTCAGTAGGGTGGCAAACCTTGTATCAGTCATTTTAAGTCTTTAGCTAGCAGTGCTTCTACCTTTCGAACGTCCTTTTCAATTTGTGTCTTTAGCTCTTCAGAAGATGGAAACCGTTGTTCATCCCTTAATTTTTGTGCAAATTCTAGCCGTATCTCTTTGCCATATAAATTACCTTCATAGTTCAGTAGGTGAGTTTCCACCATTCTTTTCCCCTCTCCAAAGGTGGGGCGGCTGCCGATATTGGTTGCTGAAGGGAACTGCTTACCATCTACCTGAGTGATAGTGGCGTAGATGCCATTGTCTGGTAATGCTTGTTGTGGCTGTATATCCAGGTTAGCGGTGGGAAATCCCAGAAGTCTTCCGCGTTTGTCGGATGTGATGACCTTGCCTCTCAGGTAGAAATGGCGCCCCATTAGCTTTTTCACTCTTTTCATATCTCCTTGGATTAGTGCTTGGCGGATGAGAGTGCTGCTCACTACTTGGCCGTTGATTGTATAGGGAGGGATGACTTCCACAGTGAACTTCATTTCATCTCCCAGAGTACGAAGCAGACTGATATTGCCTTCCCCGCCCCGCCCTAAAGCGAAGTCGGGCCCCACCATAATGCCCTGCATCTTGAGGTATTTCTTAAGCAAGGACATGAAATCCCGTGCACCTAGCTGGGCTACCTTGAGAGTAAACCTCAGCACTGCAACTATGTCTAGGCCCAGCTGCTGAAGAGTCGTTACCCTATCCTCGAGGTTGCTGAGCCAAGGCAATTGATCATGAGGATGCAATACCGATTGGGGATGGGGATTGAAGGTGACTACTCCGCTAAGCAAATTTCTCTCTGCTGCTTGTTGCTGCAGTCCTTTTAACAGGTAGCGATGCCCGGCATGGACACCGTCAAACACACCTATGGTAAGGAGTGTTTGCCCCTGATTAGTTATATTGGCTAGCTCTTGCTCGATTTCCACGGTCTCTGGTCCTAGGGTTCGCTCTTTGTGCTCTGAGTAGCTAACTGTCTGTTTCTAGCTTGGGCTATGGGCAATAATTGAGACATGAGGAGTCGAAAGCTATCAAAGTTGAGTGATTGAGGACCGTCGGCAAGCGCCATATCAGGATTGGGATGTACTTCTATGAGAAGTCCATCTGCTCCGGCAGCTACTGCTGCTAATGCTAGGGGAGGCACTAGGTACCATTTGCCTGTAGCGTGGCTGGGGTCGGCGATAATTGGCAAATGGCTGACCTTTTCAATAATTGGTATTGAGCTGACATCCATAGTATTCCGGGTATGGGTCTCAAAGGTTCTGATACCTCGTTCGCAAAGAATAACCTGCTCGTTGTCTTGAGCCAGAATATATTCTGCGGCTAGCAGCCACTCTTGAATAGTAGAAGACAAACCGCGTTTGAGCAACACTGGCTTCCTTGTTTTGCCCACCTCATCGAGCAGGGTAAAGTTTTGCATGTTTCTGGCGCCGATCTGAAGTATATCAGCGTGTTTGGCTACTAAATCCACCTGGTCCGGCGACATAACCTCGGTAATCACGGGCATCTTGTTTTCCTTTCCTACTGCGGCCAGTATTTTTAGCCCTGTTTCCCCTAACCCTCGAAAGTCGTAAGGCGAAGTACGCGGTTTGAAGGCACCCCCGCGGAGCACAGTGGCACCAGCGGCCTTGACTGCCTGAGCTGTGGCTAGGAGTTGCTCCTCGCTTTCTATGGCGCAGGGACCAGCCATGACGATTATTTCGCTGCCACCAATGGCTACGCCTTTTACCTTCACTACCGTATCTCGGGGGTGAAACTCCCGACTGGCAAGTTTGTAGGGCTTACTCACAAGCAGAACTTGTTCTACACCGGGGAGCAATTCCAAGGCATCACGAAGCTCCGTGAAGACTTTGCCCAACACGCCGATAACGGTATGGTCGACACCTTCTGAAATGTGTGTCTTTAGACCGAAGTCTTCGATTCGCTTTGTGACTCTGCTGATTTCGTCAGGCCTGGAGCTAGTTTTCATCACTATAATCATGTCTTGCCTCCAATTGTGGGTGATGGTTGGTCCTTTAACTTCTTCGCCTCTCCTAAGTAAACATGTGTAATTTCATCCGATGCCCTCTCGGTGTTTACAAGCATGAGGACTCTCAGGCAGCGGGGTAACGCACCCGGGACATTCATTTCGTGTCCACAGAGCAAAGCGAGGTTAGATGGCCATCCCAGCTCTCTTGTCGCCGCAGCAGGAAACTCGGCATCTAGGTCTGCTGTAGTACTGAAAAGAATAGCAGCGATATCCTTAGTTTCAGTTTTGTTAGCCTTCGCCATCTTCGTAAGCAGCTTCTTAGTGGCCGCTACGATGCCTTTCCTATTGTTTGCTGAAACCGTGATAGCCCCTCTAATGCCACGGCACTGCAATTTAACACCTCTCTTTTCAGATTTAAGCCAATAGCCTATCCTAATTCTCGTGCTTCGTCAAGAAAGGTCATTTTGACTGCATGATGAATTGCGGTAATTACCTTTCGTGAGCAAAGAATCGCCCTTGTACTGCAGCCGGCTCAACCAACATGAAGGCTTGGCTATAATGATACCATTGACCGTCACTTGTTTGTCTAGTAGCATGCTCCGGTGCTAACATAGAAGTAGATATTCTTCACTCTTGTTGGTAATGTCTGTATTCTGTTGATATGGAGAGACAGAGATTTGAAGGTCTCGTGGGGAGAGCAATCGAGAGTTTGCCGCTCGAATTTCAGCGCAGGCTGGAAAATGTTGACATCGTGGTGCAAGAGTGGCCCACAGCAGTGCAACTGAGACAGACTAAGATGAGGAGTCCCGGGCAATTGCTTGGGCTTTACCAGGGTGTGCCTCGAACCAGGCGAGGTCGAGGGTACGGGTTAGTCCTGCCCGACAAGATAAGCATCTTTCAAAGGCCCATAGAGGCACAATGTCGTTCTGAGTACGAAATTGAGGCAAAAATAGGGGAGGTGGTGCGCCACGAAATAGCCCATCACTTCGGCATCGACGAAGAGACTTTGCGGAAAATAGAAGGAGAGAGACGCAAGAGGAAGTAAGGGACAGGTATTGTAGTGGCTCAATATCATGTTTGCCTTGATTCTCCCGGATCCGAATAAGAGTTTTCTATGCTATGCCCATAGGGAAAAGATATTGCCAGCACCTCGACTGAGACTACAACTATGACAGACAGTCTTGAAAAGTCTGAGAAAGCTTCAAGGAAAATTTTTCGGAAGTATTTTCCCCTTATGTTTATACTGTGGATTCTTCTTGTGTTGTATCCCAATCCTCTGAACTTAGTCATTAGTATCCAAAGGGTTTTTAACTTCAATGCTGCCCCTGGCGCTGTTGAATTTATGCTGAATGACCTTCCTTCTGACCCTGCATCTATAGAGAAAGCAGTCCTGGTTAGAATACCCTATCGCCACGATTGGGAGCTTCATGGCATGCCCTGGTATTTTCCTACCATTGAGAAAGTGCTGGAGCGAGGAGAAGGGGATTGCAAAGCCCGGGCTCTGGTCTTGGCTTCTGTTTTGAAAGCGAAAAATATCCCCTATGAGGTTAATCAATCACCCATACATGTATGGGTAAAGTATGAGGGTAAACAAGAGACCTCAATTGAGAATGATCAGGTAAAGTTTTACCAACGAGACCCTGAAACAGGTGAAAGGCAGTTCCAGATTCCTGACATTGGTCTGAGCGAGGTAATGGATTCCTTCTGGCAAGCCTTTTGGGGTCCCATGCCCGACGGCAGGAAGGCTCTTCTAATTTCGGGTTTATTAACTCTTGTAGTAGCCAGGGTGATTTTGCGCAAGAGGAGGGCTGCCCAATAAGCAAGGAGTTGCTGTGCCCCCGGGGTAAAATACAAAGAGCTTCAGAAGCGCGGCGGGTTGCAGAGTCGCTCAGACTGTTTGACTGACTACATCTTAGCGATGAGGATACCGGGCCCAGTCTCGAGTATCGTCTTCATCAGCAGCTGGTTCTGTAAAATAGCTCAAGGGTTTCCCGAGGGCGTTGGCGATTCGTTCCAGATTGGCTAGATAGAGTCGTCTCTTGCCCAGCTCGTAGTTAGATAGGGCTGCTTGCGAGCACCCTAATGTGGCTGCCAATTCCTGCTGGGTGATGCCAAGTTCCTCTCTGGTCTGCTGAATTCTTGTGCCGATGCTGGAAGAGACCATAGCTATATTCTATCACGTTTTGTGGTATGGAGAGAAGAAAATCTGGCAGTGTATGACAGATTGTTATAAATCCTATTGACAAGCCTAGCATGCCTTGTTATGCTCATAATAACAAATTGTTATTAAAGGAGGAAGCAAATGAAAGCCAGCGAAGATGTCTGGAAATTCTATCGGCAACACCTGGGCTACAGTGATAAGGAAATGAAGAAATTCAGAGAAGATCCCAGAAACGAGGACGTCATTTCCAAAGCGCCGGCATTGCTGAACAAGACGATTGTTGTAGAAGTTGTGGACTCACAGGGATGTAATAGTCAGCATAAGGTTGGTGATAAGTTCTACTTTGACGGTGCGGGTAATCTACTGACCAAGCTCTGTCCCAAAAGAATCTGTTTTGGTGCCCTGCATTCCATGCCTACATTAATCTATGCGGCACAGGAGCTATTCTATGCCGGTGTGGACCCTAATGAGATGCGGTTTAAACGGATAGGCTGTGTTGATGTCGGCGTCAACTGCGGCGGCTGGGGGCATATCGTCATGGAACTGCGGGTAGAGGAACGCAGGAAAGAGTGAGTTGGGGATTGTCTGTTAGTACAGAAAGGGAGAACGCCAAACATGAAGTCACTTAAGAAAGATGAATTGAAGGAAATCCTAATTAAGAACTGGATGAGTCATGACGCCATGTGGTTTTATCACTGCTTGCAGGAATGTGGCATTGAGAGGACGAACAAAATCAATAAAGCTGCCATCAGGTCTATGGCAGCGATAGAAATAAAGCGGATTCAGAAAGCCGTGGGCGTAGATAAGGTGAAAACATTTGAAGACCTTAAGGTAATTGTAAACACAGCGTTTAACGTACTTACAGGCGATTTTATGGATTTCAACTACAGTTTTCCTTCAGAAAATGCTCTATATGGCGAGTGGAAGAATTGCTTTGCCTACGACGGTGTGAAGCAGCTTGGTGTCCTTGACAGATACCAATGCGGCATCATGGAGCGAGTTTGTGGGTGGTTCGATGGACTCGGAATAGAATACAGCGTTTCTCCTCCCATGGCAGGCTGCATGATGCACACCGATGGGAAATGCTTCAGAAACTTCACGTTTAATTTTGGTAAATAGTGACCTAGGGTCAACTATTTGGGAAGGTGGCTGGAAGATGAGTTCAAAGAAAGTTAAGCTTACACCTGAGCAAAAAGAGAAACTACTGCGCAATATATGGCTGCTGCATGATGGCAGGTGGTTTCTAAAATCAGTGGAGCAATTTGGCTTCGATACTGCCACCAAACTGAATCTCGCCGTAGTCAAGTCCATAGCCAGGACGGAAATAAAGCAACTGCTAGCCGAGACCGGTTTCGGGGAGGTCAGGAGTATTGAGGATTTGAAAGCATTGATGGAGATTGCCTCTCTTCTCTATTTCCCCGAAGAACACAAGTATGAATTTAAGGTATTGGACAATAACACGTTCGTGGGTCATGTACTGAAATGTTATGTGCATAAGATGGTGAGTAAGGCGGGAACTACAGCCATTCACCAGTGTGCGGCGAAGCTGAGATTCGATTCCTGGTGCCAGGCTATGGGACTTGATGGAGAGGTGATAAACGAAAAAGACACCAGTAACTGCAACGGGACCTGTGAAATTATTTTCAAAATCAAGTGGTGACAGCAAAGTAGAGACGTGAAAAAGGAGGTTAAGAGTATGTCAGAGCCGATAACAATGACACAGGATGATGGAATAGCCAAGCTAATTCTAAACCGTCCGGCAGGGTTCAATGCCTTTGATCATGATATGGTCGAGCATCTTGCACGCCACGTTGTTATGCTTGCCGTCGATGACAATGTACGAGGAGTGGTGATCTCAGGTGAGGGCAAAGGATTTTGTGCCGGCGGTGACATTAAATGGATATCCGAGTTCCCACTTGGTCCTTCTATTGCCTTTCACAAGTTGGCGGCGAGTTTTCATCAGGCAATACTAGAGATTCGCCGGATGCCTAAACCGGTTATAGCAGCCATTAACGGGATTGCAGCCGGCGGTGGATTTTCGTTGGCGCTGGCTTGTGATTTTCGCATCATGGCGCGGTCTGCTACTCTGAGGCAAGCTTATACATCAAATGGGCTTTGCATCGATGGTGGAGGCACCTTCACGCTTCCGAGGATTGTGGGCTTGGCACGCGCTTTGGAGATAGCTGGATTTGACGCTCCCATTTCCTGTGAGCAGGCGTTGACCTGGGGACTGGTGACCAGAGTTGTAGATGATGGGCATGCTGTGGAGGAAGCAGTGAATATGGCTCACGAATTGAGCAAAGGTTCGCTCAATTCCTTCGGGTGGTCGAAGCAACTACTTACGGATTCATTCAATACCGCCTTCGAAGCACAAATTGAGCGAGAGCGATTGGGACTTTGCAGTTGTGCGGAACACCCAGACGGTAAAGAAGGGATACAGGCTTTCGTAGACAGGCGTAAGCCTACCTTCCGGAGCTAAGTCGTGATTAATAGACCTAATATTGACGTTTTGTATGATGCTCTTTGTTTCTAAGGTGAAGTGGTGATGGAAGATTAGAGGCTTAAGAGTGTTCGGATGCGGGCTGAAGTGCTCCGCGTTGATGGCATACGGGCATAACACGGGAGGAATGATATGGATTTTGGATTCACACCGGAAGAAGAAAAACTAAGACAGGAGGTTCGCGATTTACTCAAAAAGGAAGTTACACCGGAACTCATCGCCGAAGTAGCTGAGTACAGTGGTGGAGCTGGTCCGGTATTCGGCCGCAAGCTTATCAGGAAAATGGGTGAAAGAGGGTGGCTTTGTCCTACATGGCCAAAAGAATACGGCGGCATAAACAGCTCAGAGATGATAGGGTTTATCATTCGTGATGAAATGACATATGCAGGTGCGCCTGTATCGCTGGTTGGTGCCACTATGGCAGGTCCTACCATTCTAAGATTTGGTAGCGATGAACTGAAGAGAGAATATTTGCCTCGTCTTGCCAGGGGAGAGATAGACATGGCTTTGGGCTATACCGAGCCTCAGGCTGGTTCAGATTTGGCGGCGCTTGAGTTACGTGCCGACGATAAATCAGAGGCAACAATGATGGAACGAGGCGAGGTGAATGCCGAGGAAAAGGGAGATTACTTTCTGCTGAATGGGCAGAAGATGTTCAACACCCATGCTCATTTTGTCGAATACCACTGGCTGGGAGCTCGCACTGACCCTGACAATCCCAAACGCCATCGTGGGATTTCGTTGATGGTTGTAGATTTGCAGAGCCCAGGTATTACTATCCGCAATATGACAACGATAGCCGGATGGAAAACAAACGAGGTTTTCTATGACAATGTGAAAGTTCCCAGAAGGAACCTGGTGGGAGAGAAAAACCGCGGCTTCTATTACATAATGACCGCGCTGGACTTCGAAAGGATGTTCCCGGTTGGTGGTTTTCAGCGCATACTTGATGAACTTGTGGAGTATGTTAAAAAGACGAAACGCGATGGAAAGCCCTTAAGAAATGACCAGGTTATACGACAGAAGCTAGCGGAGATTGCCATCGAGCTAGAGGCCGCACGCCTGCTCTACTACCAGTTAGCCTATATGTTAGACAAGGGTGAAGTGCCCAATTATCAATCATCTATGCAGAAGATGTTCGCCACTGAAACAGCCCATCGCCTGGCTGATGTTGCCACCCAGATAATGGGACCATTTGGACAATTGCAGAGGGGCTCTAAATGGGTGCCTCTTAATGGCGAAGCAGAGCTCCACTACCGTTGGGGATTTATCGAAACCGTTTATGCCGGCACTTCAGAAATTATGAGGAATATTATTGCCCTCAGAGGATTAGAATTACCTTTGGGTTGATTTAGACTTCAAAATTTTGGAGAAGCTGCAATTCGGGAAGGAGCAATCATTATGGACTATGGACTCAATGAACAACAAGAGATGCTTAAGAAGACGGCTCGTGATTTCCTTACCACTGAGTGCCCCAAAAGTCTGGTGAAGAGAATGGTGAATGATGATAGAGGTTATCCGCCGGAGCTGTGGCGTAAGATAGCAGAGCTGGGCTGGGTGGGATTGGCATTCCCCGAGGAGTATGGCGGCACTGGGGGCAGCTTCCTTGATTTGGCTGTTCTCCTGGAGGAAATGGGGCGTGCCTGCTTGCCTGGTCCTTTCTTCGCCACCGTGGTTTTGGCAGGCATGATAATCCGCGAAGCAGGCAGTGAGGCTCAGAAACAGGAACTCTTGCCCAAAATCGCTGAGGGAAATCTAATTGTTACTTTGGCAAAGTCTGAACCCGGCGGAGGCTACTGTCCTGATAAGGCAACTGTAAGGGCAGTCGTCGATGGTAATAACCGTGTTATCAGCGGCACCAAGCTTTTTGTTCCCTATGCCCATATTGCTGACCACATCATCTGTGTTGCCAAAACTGCGAGCGGAGTCACCTTGTTCTTGGTAGATAGCAGGAGCCTAGGTATAAGCTATACCTTGCTCAAGACAATCGATGGTGACAAGCAATTTGAGGTTATATTTGATGAAGTCAAAGTACCGAAGAAAGACATTCTTGGAAAGGAAGGGGAGGGAGATATTCATCTGCGAGAGGTACTGAAAAAGGCAGCAGTGGCCAAGTGTATTGAGATGATCGGTGGTTCTCAGCAGGTCCTTGAAATGACTGTGGATTACGTTAAGGACCGCAAACAGTTCGGACTACCAGTAGGAGCATTTCAGGCAGTTCAGCATCACTGTGCTAACATGCTCACCGATATCGATACATCGAGGTTCATCAGCTATAAAGCAGCCTGGAAAATCAGTGAGAATCTCCCTTATGCTATGGAGGCATCCATGGCAAAAGCCTGGGTAAGCGACGCCTACAAACGAGTCACTAAATTGGGGCATCAAAGTATGGGTGGGGTCAGCCTGATGGAGGATCACGATATGCCTTTATATTCGAAAAGGGCTAAAGCAGCCGAACTCACATTGGGGGATGCTGATTTCCATCGAGAGGTGCTAGCTCAGGAATTGGGACTATAAGCTAGAATTCAACCGAACTAGAAACAACTCGAGGTCCGAGACATACGGTTTAAGTCTTTCGAGCCTGTGTCTACTTAGGGAAGATGACTGACGGTCTTTGGTAGGCTTTCTTGGCAACATCTCAGACAAGCACTAGGCGCACTGAATTGGAGGTGGCAAGCAATAGCTGTGTTCTGTAGAGTACCACCAGCGGTATCAGGTTCGATGGTTGATCATAGAGGTCGGAAGGACTCAGAAAGCAGTGGGCATACAGAAGGTGGCAACATCCGAAGACGGGAAGTCATCACTGGAAGCCGCCTGGGACATAGTGAAAGGAGATTTTATGAAGTCAAGCTTCAGTCTGCCGTCAAGAAACATTCTCCGCGGTGATTTCGAGAGGTGCTTCCCGTATGAGGGCATAAGACGAATCGGTGCTATCGAGCGATACCAGGACGGCATTTTTGAAAGAATCTATGGCTGGTTTGACGGCATAGGAATGAAGTACAGCGTTTCTCCTCAGGTGGAAGGTTGCATGATGCACACAGACGGCAGGTGTTTTAGGGAGATCATCTTCACTTCTGACAAGCAATCAAAAGGGTGACGAGAGGTCGTCAACCAACTATCCGTAAGGAAGTTGCCCGCATATGAGTCCGAAGGAAGTTAAGCTCACAACTGGGCGAAAAGAGAAACCGCCGCGCAACATATGGCTGCTATATGATGGCAACTAGCCTCTGAAATGAGTGGAAGAGTTATGAGTTTGAGTTAGTGGACAATAACAGGTTTGCGGGACATGTGCTGGAATGCTATGTTCATAGGATGGTGAGCAGGGTGGGGACAACAGCTATTAGACAGTTTGCGGCAAAGCTGGTGTTGGGGCGATGAAGCTGGGTGCTATTGACTATCTAGCCAGGCCTGTTGCGCCCGATAGCGTGGAGATACTTGTCCGGTAGCCTTTCCTTAGAGAAGGCAGACGTGGACATTAGACGCGCGAAGGTCCAATTTGATTCCGGGGGGTTATAGGCCGCACGCAGTTACTCGATATACTTTTATGGGTGCTGATTTTCCCTTAAGTCTTTGTGCCTCGAGTTCCTCGGTTTCTAGATAATCTTTTGTCTGGTTGTACGTCTCAGCGCCAATCCAGACTTCACCGCCGGGGGCGCTGCTGCAGATGCGCGAAGCAGTGTTAATGGAGTCTCCGATGACAGTATATTCGGTACGTCCAACCGATCCTATATTGCCGGCCAGAGCTACGCCGGTGTTGATGCCAATCCCGAATTGTACCGGGAGCGACCGGGTATCTCCCTGCCGTAGTTCAGCAAGTTTCTGCTGTGCTTCCCAGGCTGCCTTTACTGCCAGCAATGCGTGGTCCGGCTGGGATTGCGGCGCGTTCCACACTGCCATGATATTATCGCCGGCAAACTTGTTGACTATACCATCATGCTGTACTACTGCATCCATCACAACCGATAAGTATGTATTGAGCATTTTCACTATAGCTTCAGGGGACAACTGTTCACTTATCGTTGTGAAGCCACGGATATCAGCAAAGAGCACACTTACTTCCCTTTGCTCGCCTCCGAGGCGAAGGTCGCCGGCATCCGCTCGGCTAACTATCTCCTTGGCTATTTGGGGCGAAATATACCTACCAAAAAGCCCCTTGACAAACCGTTTGTCCGACTGCTCAGCAACGACCATGTAAAGAGCGTTACTGACAAAGACCACTGGTAGTAGCAACAGGGGATAAAATAGGTCCAGAATATATCCTCTGTCGAAAACAGAGAAGCTCGCTACCAAGTAGGCAGCCAATAGGCCCACAATTATTCCCGCCCCCTTAGCTATATCCGTCCGGTACCGTGTCCCACACCGGGGTAAGGCAAAGCCGATGATGCCGACTAGCAGCAGCATAATCATCAGCGTGATGATGGTGCTGGGCCCTGTTAAGAAACGCTCTGTGAGAATGGTATCCATGGCAGCAGCGTGTATAAAAACCCCGGGAACCTTGCTGGCTGAGGTGGGGATTGCCCAGGTGTCGGGCTCGCCGGTAGCGGTCATCCCGATCAATACTATCTTGTTCTTGACCAGCGACGGATCGAAGTCGCCACTGATAATATCACCGTAGGAGACATACGGTCGTCTTTCATTATCGGCGGCAAAGTTGATGCGCAGACCGTATGAGGTATCAACCGGAATATCACGGGCCAACAGGTTAACAGCTCCATTTTGAAGCACATATTCTTGTGGTAGAGACATGGAGAAATGCCTGTAAAGTACAGCCAGTGTCAATGAAGGATAGACTTGTCCTGAGCTTGAGCCAACAACAAGCGGTAGTCGCCTTACTGTGCCATCGCCATCGGGAATCACATTGGCATGTCCAGTATTACTGGCGGCCTGTTCCAGAGGAGCTACGGGCAACAGGAAATTATCATAGATGATCCCAGCGCTGGCCTGGGAAACAAGTTGAGTGCCAACCGTGGCCAGGACAACATTGTCCGCTTCGGCCATTGCTGCCGCCAGCATTTCATCATCGGGGGAACTATCGGTGAAGATGACGTCAAAGCCGATTACCTTAGCTTCAGCCTGGCTTAAGTTATCAATAGCCTGGGTATGGAGACTCCGTGGCCAGTCTGCCCACCGACCATAAGCTTCAAAGGTATTGTCGTCGATACCAGCGATAACGATATTAGGTGAAGGGGGTTCAGGGGTGAAAAGCTGGTCTGAAAACCACAGATTGATGCTATAGAATGGCTGGACCAGCAAAGCCACAAGCGTAAAGAGACAGCCCACCCCTATGAGTACCAAAGCATGATAAAGGCGCTTGCGTCGGCGTCTGGTTATTCTAGGCCTGGATAGTGGATTAGATGTAATCTTGATTCGCCTCTAGGTATCTGTTTCTCGTCGCTGGCTTACGGGACGGCCCCTCGATCATAATGCGAGGCTACTATCTTATCAGAACCAACCCGGGAAAGCTGTTGGTTGGTAATCGAGCAACCCAGCTGCTCCCTCCTAATCCCCAGTTTGCTTGAAATGAAGGGGAGTGTTAGAATCTGCGGCTGCATACCCACAGGCAGTCTCGGTACCGTCGCCGCTCCAACTGGCGGGAGGGTTCTTCACATAGCGTGTGACGTCCCCTCCCACCCAGACGCAATAAGAGTGTCCTCCGGCAACAGTAATCTGAGCAGATGCTACGTGATTTTGACCATTTACTGGCAAGCCGGTATCCTCGTCTATAGCCCATCCACCGTCGGTACTAATATATATTGGAGCTGTCGGCCCCTGATCTACTGTAACTCCAATAGTGGCAGTCGTTTCAACGACGTCGGTGACAGTGATGGTAAATTGCTCTTCGACCGAAAGCGTGCCTTGATCGGTGGACCTCACCCTGATGCTGTAGGAGTTCTGGGTTTCATAGTCGAACATTGCCGAAGTCCTCAGACTGTTGCCGTCAATATTGAAGGAGCCGTTATCCGTATCGCCTAGGCCGGACACCAGAGTATAGGTGAAGGTATTACCGGAATCGGGATCAGTGGTGCTGAAGGCGCCGACTGCAGTATTAGCGGGCTGATTCTCGGCTACCGCGCTGGACGACAGGCTGATATCTGTGGGTGGCTCGTTGAGGTCGGTGACGCTGATGGTGAATTCCTCTTCGAGCGAAAGTCCGCCTTGATCGGTGGACCTCACCCTGATGCTGTAGGAGTTCTTGGTTTCATAATCGAACATTGCCGAAGTCCTCAAGTTGCTGTTATTAATATCGAAGGAGCCGTTATCCGTATCGCCTGTGCCGGACACCAGAGCATAGGTGAAGGTATTACCGGAATCGGGATCAGTGGTGCTGAAGGCGCCGACTATGGAGCCAGCAAGCTGGTTCTCGGGTACCGTGCTCGACGACAAGCCGATATTTGTGGGTGGCTCGTTGACGTTGGTGACGCTGATGGTGAATTCCTTTTCAAACCAAAGTGCGCCTTGATCGGTGGACCTCACCCTGATGGTGTAGGAGTTCTTGGTTTCATAATCGAACGGTGCCGAAGTCCTCAGATTGTTGCCGTCAATATCGAAGGAGCCGTTATCCGTGTCGCCTGCGCCGGACACCAGAGTATAGGTGAAGGTACTGCCGATATCGGGGTCAGTGGTGCTGAAGGCGCCGACTGTAGTATTAGCGGGCTGATCCTCGGCTACCGCGCTTGACGACAGGCTGATATTTGTGGGTGGCTCGTTGACGTCGCTGACGCTGATGGTGAATTCCTTTTCAAACCAAAGTGCGCCTTGATCGGTGGACCTCACCCTGATGGTGTAGGAGTTCTTGGTTTCATAATCGAAGACTGCCGAAGTCCTCAAGTTGCTGCCGTTGATATTGAAGGAGCCGTTATCCGTATCGCCTGTGCCGGACACCAGAGTATAGGTGAAGGTATTACCGGAATCGGGGTCAGTGGTGCTGAAGGCGCCGACTATAGTATTAACAGGCTTATTCTGGGCTACCGTGATCGACGAAAGGCTGATATTTGTGGGTGGCTCGTTGACGTCGGTGACGCTGATGGTGAATTGCTTTTCAAACCAAAGTGTGCCTTGATCGGTGGACCTCACCCTGATGGTGTAGGAGTTCTTGGTTTCATAATCGAAGGTCGCCGAAGTCCTCAAGTTGCCGTCGTTAATATTGAAAGAGCCGTTGTCCGTATCGCCTGTGCCGGACACCAGAGTATAGGTAAAGGTATTACCGGTATCGGGGTCAGTGGTGCTGAAGGCGTCGACTATGGTATTAACAGGCTGATTCTCGGCTACGCTGTTGGTGTCCAAGCTAATAGCTGTAGGCGCATGGTTTGCTGGTGGGTAGTATGCTGGTGGAGTGTACGGTGGTGGAGTGTATGGCGGTGCATCGTAGACACCATTAATGGTGATCGTCACAGTGGCAGTATCAGTGATGCCATAGTCATCAGTTACCGTGTAGGTGAAGCTGTCCGTGGTTGAGTTGCCAGCCTCCAGATATTCGAACTGTCCACTAGGGTCATAGGCGAAGGAACCCTCCGCAGCCCAGGCGGTAACATTACCTACAGTCCCGATCGTGTCCACCGCGGTCACGGTCAACGTGTCACCAACAGTCAGGCCTGAATCGTTGCCCAAGACTCCCGGCGCAGCGATGGCTACCGGAGTATCCTCATGGGTAGTGACTCCATCGTCTACTGCCAGCGACAATTGGACAAGCTGAGCTGTCTCACTATCAGCAATGACTTGCGCTCCCTCAGGGAGTTGCAGTTCTTCTCCGTGCCCAATGAAGTATATGTGCCCTTCCACACTAGTTATCAAGACTGTGCCGTCTTCATAGTCCGGGTCATCGAAAACAATCCGAACTATCATGATAGTACCCCTCACCGCCGCCACACCGCTCGGTGTCTCAACTGCGTAGGAAGATGCCGGGTCAAGAAGCTTGGTCACGCGGCTTATGGTAGTTCCGATTGTCTGCATAAGAGTGATGGTCTTAGCGCCAGTATCTGCGGAACTAGAGAGTGATGTAATTTCTATCTGGGTGCCGGCTTCTAACTCGATGGTGCTGCCATCAAAGAAAGTGATTTCGGCGCCGGAATCATCCCCGGTCTTTACGGTATCTCCAACTGCCAAAGTCATTTCGACCGTCGCTTCCGTCCAGTCGTCCGTCCCTGCCTTCATTACGAATACCTCTCCCTCGGTTATTGAGAGTATAGTGAGCGTCGAAGAATTTGACGGCGCCTCACTACAGCCAACCAAAGTCGAGGTTACTAGAATAGCCAGGGCAAGTATTGACAGCAATTTCTTACGCATGGTAGGCCTCCTGCAAGTGCCAAGAGTGTTTCCCCAGCAACATAGACTTCTGAGTGTATCTATCGTTTATCTGCGATGGCTTACTTGTTTTGACAAACAATTCCAGTTTCTCCCAGCTAATTTTGACTTTTTTAGCTACTAATGCGATAATTCTAATGACATTGCATAGTACTTTAGTACATTGTACTAAAGTACTATCCTGTAGTATACAATAGGTACCGTTCTGTTTTGGTTGGTATCTATAATGGCTAGGGAAAAGGCTAAACGTGGAGGTGCTATGGTGGACAGCAGCTTGCCGTATGGAAATGGCTGTGAGAATCATGCCGATTGCTTCAGTTGCCCCGAGCCAGACTGTATTGCGGATGAAGATGAAACATCAGGGGGCTTCTCTCCTATATTGCGTGAACGAGGAACTCTCGCTGCGGACAAAGCAGAGCTGAAGCCTCCATGCTGCAAGTATTGTGGGGGTAGTCATGTCTCTCGATACGGGACGGTTAAGGGAGTGAGGCGCTATTTCTGCTGTGACTGTAGACGGAAGTTCACTTCCAAAGATAGTCTATTTCATATGAAGGTGCCACGCCTATTTGTCGAAATCGCTCAGAGCCTATGGGCGGACAACCTACTGTATAGGGAAATCGCTCAATATCTTGAAGAACATTACGGTTATTCGCCATCATTGTCTTCCATCCACCGGTGGGTACGAAGAATTCAGCCAGGGAAGAAAATAGACTGACCTCTGGTTACCAATTGAAATAGAACGCTATCACACACCACGTCCGTACAATCGGCGCCGACACCATCAGCCAACACCATTGATGGTAATGGTTACGGTGGCAGTGGCGTTGTCACCACAGGCATCGGATACCGTGTAGGCGAAACTATCGGTGGCTGACTCGCCAGCCTGCAAGTACTCGAATTGTCCATCAGGGTCATAGGTGAAGGTGCCACGCGGACCCCAACCGGTGACTGCACCTACAGTACCGCTCGTATCCACTGCGGTTACGAGTAGGAGATCATAAGGATCGGGGTCCAAATCGTTACTCAATACTCCTGGAGAAACGACAGTTACTGGGTCATCCTCATCCGTAATGGCGGCATCGTCTTGTGCCAATGGCGGACGGTTCGGTGGCATTAGTTCAGGCGGCATAAGCGGCTTAAGAAGGCATTTTCGCTTCTCAGGGACCTGCAGTTCCACACCTTGTGCCCTGGTCCAAATATTCCCTTTCTGATTCGCTATCCAACTTGTGCCGTTTCCGGTGACGCAAACTACCAGGACACTACCCCTGACCGCCGCCACACCAGTGGATGTTTCAACCTCGTACCTGGATGCTGGGTCAATAATATTCATCACGCGACTTATGGTGGCGCCTATTGTCTGTTCAAGAGTAATGGTTGTGGAACCGGTATCCGCGGAAATATCGAGTGAAGCAATTTCGACCTCGGTGCCAGGCTGTAATTCGACAGTACTGCCATCAAAGAAGGTGATTTCGGCGCTAGAATCGTCGCCCGTCTTTATACTATCTCCAACTTCCAAAGACATCCCGACCTCCGCTTCTGTCCAGTCGTCTATACCTGCCTTCATTACGAATACGTCGCCCTCGGTTATTGAAAGTATAGTGAGCGTAGAAGGATTTGATGAATTCTGGCCACATCCAACCAAAGTTGAGGCCACTAGAATAAACAGAGCAAGCGTCGACAGCAGTTTTCTACAGATCACAGGTCTCCCGTACCTGCTGAGAGTGTTTTACCAGCAACATAGGCTTTTGAGGGTATCTATCGTTTATCTGCAATGCTTTGCCTGTTCTGATAGACAACCTCTGGTTTCTCCCGGATGATTTTGACTTCTTTGGCTGCTGATGGGATAATCCTACTGGCATTGGATGGTATGTCAGTATCGGTGGACCGAAGTACCATCGTATATACTATAATACTCACGGGCAATCGGCATGTCAACAGGGCTTCATCCTGGGAGCGAAAGGAATTTGCACGGCAGAAGTAGCTTTCCTCGTAGTGTTAAACGGGATATATGACTATGACGGAGGATAGAGCAGACGAGACTGCAGCATTACACAAATTCCGGCAAAGGTACCGGAAATCCGAGGTCATCTTTGAAGAGAGAAGCACCGGTAGTGAGATGTATCTCATTCATAGCGGGAGGGTACTGCTCTCGGTCCGACAGAACGAAATTCGAGAGGTCCCGCTGGTTGTTCTGAATCCCGGTGATTTTTTCGGTGAGATGGCTCTGGTGGATGACTCCCCACGGTCAGCTACTGCCTCGGCTGTCGAGGATGACACGGAGTTAATTGTCATGGATAGGGCCAGATTCCTGTTTATGGTGCGACAACAGCCAGAATTCGCCCTTAGTCTCATGCACACTTTGTGTCGGAGACTAAGAGACATGGACAAACGATTACCTCCTGAAGGAACGTCACCGTGAAAGAGAAGCCACTTAACCCCCGGGCGCAAACCAAGGCTGGAGTGCAACCGGAGCCATCCAAAGTAATTGAGCTGGCGGCGGGAATCTACCAATTTCGTGGCGAAAAGCCCGGAAGTCATGTCTATCTTATCAAGGGCGATACCAAGAATGCTCTTATCGATACCGGGGTTGGCGGCAAATTCCCCGTCTTAAAGCGTCGGCTTACTGAATTAGGCCTGCGTGTGAAGGACGTAAATCTGATCATATTAACACATGAACATTACGACCATATTGGTGCTACCGCCTTCTTCCACCGGACTGCTGTAGTAGCAGCCCACCGTTTGGCGGCCAACAAATTGGAGTTACAGGATGAATTTGTCACCTTCAGAAAGTACAAGGACCAACCTAGTAAACCCTTCTGGGTAGATATCTGGCTGGAGGATGGTTCTATGATTGACCTTGGAAATTACGAACTTCAGGTAGTACATACACCAGGACACACCTCGGGTTGCATCTGTCTATATGAGCCAGGAGCGGGATTGCTCTTCACTGGCGATACAGTGTTTGCTGGAGGCACTCTGTCCGAGATAGCTGTGGGTGGTAACGTCAGCGATTATGTGAATTCAGTCCGGCGTTTGAGTAATCTGAAGATTAAGCAGCTTTACCCCGGTCACGGCAGAGTATCCAGTACACCTGACGAAGATTTGCCCAAAGCCATAGTGTATGCCCAGACAATGCTTGATGACTGCAAGACCTTTTTTGAAGCTTTCATAAAGACTAGAAAACCGCAGGATAAGCTTGGATCGGCTTTTGGTTACTGGACAGAGGCCCAGGATCAAGAGAAATAACCCCTTAACTAGAAGCCGCCTTTTTATTCTCAAACAACCTGTGGACTCTGGATAGCTGCATGTTTCTACTATAGAATAAGCTCTTCACCTTCGTGGGCAATATCAATCGATATCCCCAGTGACTTGGCTACTTCTCTGACTTCTCTCTCTATCTCGGACTCGTGTTGGGGGCTCATGTGGATTACAGCCACCTTTGGCAGATAACCATTCACTCGACGGAACTCAATCAACTGCTCCTTGAGCATCTCCGGACAAAGATGGCCTGCATCCTTAGCTGCATCGGCGAGACTATTAGGCCAGGTAAGATCGGCAATTATCAATTGGGGGGATATTTTGCCCCACATAGAGGAAAGGCCGGGACCGGTATCGCCGGTATAGAATAAGGTCTTTCCGTCTCCAGAAGTTATTTGAAAGCCCACGCCATCAAGATTATGCCTCACAGGCACTGCCATGACTTCATAGCCTTCTATTCTTTGCCTCTCGAAGAGGTCAACCGGGACTAATCGAAGTGTCGCCTTTCGCAAAAATGAAGCCTCGCTGGTGAATTCGGGGTAGACCACGCCATCAATCAGGTGTGAGGAGAGAATTTCAAGGGTCTTCGGAGTGGCGATGACTTTGGTAGTGCGGTCAGAATTGTTGAAGGCAAAAGCAGGCACAGCCTTGATATGGTCGTAATGACCATGAGAAAGCAATATCGCCTTTATCTTCTTCTGCTCGGCGAAGGTTAGTTCTGAAACCAGGCTCCCGGCATCTACAGCGAGGACATCATCAATGAGGAAAGACACGAGCCTAGTGTTTTTGGACTCCGCATTATGTGTCCCCAGGAATCTTATTATCATTGAAATCACCTCGCTGCTATATCATCTGTCAGTCTTTAAGAAATCCGGCTGGTTTACCGGATTTCTGAAGATATGGCTGTCCCTGTATTTTATATGATATGGGTGATTTACCTCAATGGCTGCTTCACCGGCGACCTGGCACATATATCAGTAAGATACTGCTAAAGGGGTTCGATTTTCAATCTTACGGAACAACTATCTGACAGTCGATGAGACGTTGGATTGAAGATCAGTACTAGGTTCTGCTATTCGGCGACAGGAATCTGGATTATTGCTTCAGAAGTAAAAGATATGGTTGAGGAGTTATCCTCAACCCTGTTTAGACTCGAGTAATACTTTGGCTACGCTTGATTACTATGCGGTGCTGGGCCAAAGGTCGTCTCTGAGAAGCCCAAAAGTAGACATAAGTCTGAGTAAGGGCTAAAATCTAACTTCTATGCCAGCGTAGCTCAGGGACAGAGCAGCGGTTTCGTAATTCTAAGTTGATTTTCTAGCAACTGATCTTAGCTTTGAACCGCTGAAAACAGGTCGGCCAAAAAATCCTGTTTTGTTCGTAAAATGGCAACAACTGAAAACCAGTGCTAAACAGTTTGACGCCAAAATAACTCCAAAATTCTAGCTTCGGTTCATGCGCGGGACAATGGAAACAAGGAACTAACGATAATACCATAGCAATAGAAATGACGATGGAGATAACAACAGGAATATCCAATAAGACGGGATATGGAAATTTGCTTGTTCTGGTAAAGTCGCGGTTACAGGTCGTCCATCGCCTAATCCAAAGGGCATGCCCCTTCTTGACATTCAGATATCTCTCTGTGACCTATTTCGATTTTGGGGATAGGGTGACGTCTTATCGGAGGACTGGGCAGTTTCTGAGAACGAATTTGGTCTTCGTCAGTAGTACAATAAAACGCTGTATTGTGCCAGAGCTAGCTTTGTCTACCACTGCAGGCACTGCACGAACACCGGGATGTATGCCCACCTATGACAAAGACTATCCGCAATTGGTCAGTCCCATTTATGAGCGAAGAACAAGTGGCCATTCAAGTGGGCTGTGATGAGAGCACTCTGAAATCGTGAATGGCAAAATGTTGTTCTGAGAGTGTTGAGTATTAGGCTTGCTAGCCCAATTCTGACCGTAACGGAAATGTCGCCTTCAATGTGGCCTTGCCTTGGGCTAGGGAGAAGTCCGACAGACGGCGTGCCTAGAAACTCGCCCTAATTAGGAGTTTCTATTGCCACCCCACAGGCTCGCCTTATGACACAGGGGCGAAATTAGCGGTAATAGTGTAATCGAGCGTCATATTGATCAGGGTCGTGGCCTGATAGACATCGTTGATGGCTTGCACCTTACCGGTCCAGTTGACAAACCGGTAGCCGGGATCTGGACGTGCACTCAGGATGACGGCCTGCCCATCATCATACCAAAACATGCCTTCCCCAGGGATGGGTACGCAACCACCCTCTGTGCTGCTGATAGTCAGGCGCCACTGCGTTGCAGGAGCGGTGCAAGAAGCCCTGAAACCGAAACCTGTACATACTACGAGTGCGATTAAAGCGACTAGCATCAGTTTCCTTGTCATTTTCCCTCCTTAGTAGCATTTCCTCCGCCTTCGGTGGAAGGGGCCTCGATAACGGCGATTTCCGATACCAACTCCCAACCCAACAACTTCGCCATGTTCATCCACAGAGTAAAAGCCTGGTCTTCCGAACTCTTACTCGATTTGGAACTACTACACGGCACTCCGCCGAGCATCTCGGCTCACGACTAGCTCTCATAGAATACCACTTTTCTCAAAAAGCAGTCAATACCTCGGATTTTGGGGACGCCAAATCAACCGGCTTACTACGAACTAGGTATTGTGTCCCCAGGATAATGCAAGAGCGAGCAACCATCACCCAATCCAAAGGGCGTACCCCCTTCTTGATATTCAGGTACCTGTCCGTGACCTATTTGGATTTTGGAGATAGAGGATTATCTACCAGAATCTTTCAGCCATTCCTTTAGACAAAAGGAGATAGAGTAGAGTGAAGAACAAGACATCATTAAGACAACTAGCTAGGCAACTAGGTGTTAGCGCGTCGTATCTATCACAGGTTGAGAACGGGAGAAGACGACCAAGTCAAGAACTGTTAAGCAGCGCAAACGTAGGACATCTGCCTAAGGTTAAGCGCGATGTTGACGCTCATAAGTCTAAAAGCTACAATCTGTTTCTACGCCAGCGTAGCTCAGGGGTAGAGCAGCGGTTTCGTAAACCGTCGGTCGTCGGTTCGAATCCGACCGCTGGCTAGGGGATAATATGAGCAAATTTGCAGACAAGTTGCGGAGTCTTTCTAAGTCGTCAGCCGCGCCCATGGGTTTTCATCCCGCTGTTTCTGAGGTAAGAAGTCCCACAATGTTGCTTATTGTGGGACTATACGGGGCACAGGTCAAGGAAGCAAAAATGGTGGCTGACGTCAATGCTGATGCTGGGCTGATAGTGAGTGAAGGCACGAGTGTCAAGACTATTGGGCAGATGGTCGAAGCTGCGGGCAATGTCCCTCTCGGAGTGTTTGTAAGGGGTATGAGCCAAAAAGAAATAGATGAGCTTGCGAGCTTCGGGTGCGACTTTGTGGTCTTTGATACTAGGGGAGCGGTGGCAATCCTGCGCAAAAAAGAAGTGGGCAAATTCTTGATGATAGAGCCTTCATTAGACCAGGGTCTCGTGAGAGCCATTAATAGCTTTGAAGTAGATGGTGTGTTCATTAGTAATGCTGGGGATTCTGTGATGGCTGTGGAGCACCTGCTTGTGTGTCGAAGATGCGTCGAACTCCTAGAGAAGCCGGTCATGACAGTTTTGCCTTCTTTGGCCACAAGGGAGGAGCTGACAACTTTGTGGCAAGCTGGGGTGGATGGCGTAGTTGCCCCGTCAACACAGTCGGCTGAGGCGTTGATGGAGTTGAAGAAGATGATTGGCGATTTGCCCAGAGGAGCCAGGGGTAGGCGGGCTAGAGCAGGTGTGGTGCTTCCCCGTTATGGTGGAGATGTGGTTGGGGAGGAGGATGAGCAGGAAGAAAGAATCCAGCCTTAACCTTGGTTTGCCCCGAGCTAATTATGGAGACAAGTCTCAGCCTGGGCCAATTCCTGCTAATGGCAGCGGGGATTTCTCTTACTGGCGTTATGTTACCCGGCCCGATGACTGCGGCTACCATAGCTAAGGGCTATAGTGATAGACATGCTGGTGCCTGGATTGCAGCTGGACACGCTGTTATCGAGATTCCTCTCATAGCTGTAATGGCTGCAATTTATTTTGGGTCGGGGCGTTTGGTGAGCTCTCCACAGGTGGAAAGAGTCGTATATCTCGTGGGTGGTTTGATGCTGCTTTATTTGGGTTTCCGAATGTTTCGAGGCACTCGTGAGACACCTGGTGCAGTGGGTGGTCTGCCAGCCAGCTCTTTTGTGACAGGCATTGTGATTACGGGGACTAACCCGTCTTTTTACATATGGTGGGCGACTGCGGGTGCAGTTTTGATAGCCGGTGCTGCTAAGTTCGGGCTTGTCGGTGTTATTTTGCTTGCTGTAGTGCATTTGCCTAGTGATTTCGCGTGGAGTGAATTCCTCTCCGTAGGCACATTCGAGTCAAGGCGGTGGTGGACACAGAAGGTGCAAAGGATTGTGTTTAGCGTTTGTGCTTTGATTCTAGCTGGCTTTGGTGTCTGGTTCTGTTTTTCTGCGTTTCTATGAGCTCAAGGGACATTCTGGGTTGCCTGGAAATATTTCCCTTCAGTCTTTATGGATGGGGCGATAATCATCTTGACTTTGTGCATTTCTTTGATGGTTCGGGCGCTGCATACTCCCATTCCGGTGCGCAGAGCGCCGACCAGGTTTTGAGTGCCATTGGTGACGGAAGTGGGACCAAAGAGAATTTGCTCTAATGAAGCGGTAGTGCCGACTCTAATTCGTGTACCTCTAGGCAAAGCTGGATGTGAATGAGACATGCCCCAGTGATACCCTTTGCCTGGTGCTTCTGCCGCTTGAGCCAAAGGCGAGCCAATCATTACCGCGTCGGCACCGGCGGCGAACGCTTTACATAAATCACCACCTGTGCGAATACCGCCATCTGTTATCACTGCTACATATTTGCCACTCTCTTTGAGATAGGCATCTCTAGCAGCGGCGCAATGCAGAGTAGCAGTTATCTGGGGTACTCCGACGCCAATAACCTCACGGGTGGTACAAGCGGCGCCGGGTCCCACTCCAACCAGTACGCCATCAATTCCTGTTCTCATCAACTCTAATGCTGCACTGTAGGTACAACAATTACCCACTATGATAGGCAAGCCCACCTGTTGGTATAGCTCAGGCAAGATAAGTCCCCGATAGCTTTTGGAGATGTGCCGGGCTGTGGTGACGGTGGATTGCACGACTAGTATGTCCATTCCGGCATCCTTGGCTATGGGAGCCAGACGTTTGGTGTTGGCGGGAGTTACAGATACGGCACAGATAGCACCAGCCTGTTTTATTGTTCCAATCCGTTGACTGATGAGCTTTTCCTTGATAGGCTTCGAGTAAATTCTTTGAAGAAGGGAGGTAACATCCTTTTCAGGGCTCCGCGCGGTTCGGTTCAGGACCTCCTCGGGGTTTTCGTACCTTGTTTGTACACCTTCTAGATTAAGGACAGCTAGCCCGCCAAGCTTGCCAAATTTAATGGCAAAGGCAGTGTCAACGATAGCATCCATGGCTGAGGCCAAGATGGGGATGGACAAGATGGAGTCTCTTACGGTAAAGTGTATATTGGTTTGGTCAGGATTAATAGTCACGTCTCCAGGGACAAGCGCGACTTCATCAAATCCGTAAGCGCGCTCAATTTCTTTGAATTTGGGGTGAGGCATTTTCCTTCGCCTTGATGGAAATTGGGACAAACTATACAAGCATAGCGGGCGAAAGTCAAGCAAGCTTGTAGATAGAATCATAGCTATTGAGTATAATTTTGGGTCATGCCTATTCTTTACGTCGTCGCTACTCCTATTGGCAATTTGGAGGATATTTCCATGCGTGCGTTACGCATTTTGAGGGAGGTAAGGCTTGTTGCTGCTGAGGATACACGTAAAACGCGCCGCTTGCTTAATGCGTATAATATAGAAACCCCATTGACTAGTTATCATGAGCATAGCAAAAGAGCTAAATTTGATTATCTATTGGGTTATCTGGAGAAGGAAGACTTGGCTCTAGTTTCGGAAGCTGGCATGCCCGGTCTAAGCGATCCTGGTTACGACCTTATCGTCGCTGCTATTGAGCGAGGGGTTTCTGTGGTACCGATTCCTGGTCCTTCAGCGGTGATCACTGCCCTAGCGGTTTCCGGGTTGCCGACTGACCAATTTGTTTACGTTGGATTTTTGCCCCGCCGCAAGGGACAAAGGCAACGTCTTCTCAGCTCAATATCTGATGAGCCCGGAACCATAGTGGCTTTCGAGGCACCCCATCGCCTCAGAGAGGCGTTGACTGATATTGAGGAGACTCTAGGAGATAGAAGAGTATCCGTATGCCGTGAGCTTACTAAAATTCACGAAGAGGTTTTCCGAGGCAGAGTGAGCCAGGCTAGGGAGCATTTCGCCGAACCGAGAGGGGAGTTTAGTCTCGTTATTGAAGGTAAGACTCGAGCCTGGTTGAAGTTTCAGGAAAGGAGCTAAAATGCGCCGTGGTTGTATCGCTATAGGAAAGGTGGAATGTGATGTTTGTCATCGCCCTATTAAATATGGGGAACGCTATCTTTTGATCGACGGAGAGGGAGACGAACGGCAGCGTCTTTGTACTGATTGTTGTCAGAGCCATGGTTATGTCTCATATGGAACAGAGAAGGGAAAGGAAATAATCACATTTCTCCCCAAGGAATAAGTTTGGGAATACTCATCCGAGAGCTCCAGTTCGGGGCGACGACATAGGTGAACCAATAATTCACAATAGAGTAACCTGTCGGAGATAATTTGAGCGAGCACATTTTCATTGGTGTTGCCTGGCCTTATGCCAATGGTCCTCTACATCTGGGACATATTGCCGGTGCTTATCTGCCAGCCGATATTTTTGCGCGGTATCATCGTCTTAAGGGCAATAACGTGCTGATGGTTTCCGGTAGCGACCAGCACGGAGCACCGATTACAATTCGTGCTGAACAGGAAGGAACCACCCCACAAGAAGTGGCAGCTAAATACCATCAACAATTCATGGACTGCTGGACGAAACTGGGCGTCTCCTTCGATTTATTCACTACTACCGGCACACCAAAGCACACTCAAGTCACGCATGATATATTCCTTGCTTTGCTCAGCAAGGGTTACATCTACAAAGACAAGATGCTCCAGGCTTATTGTCCTAAGTGCCAGAGGTTCCTTCCTGACCGCTATCTGGAAGGCACCTGTCCTTACTGCGGCTTCACCAAAGCGAGAGGTGATGAATGTGATGAGTGTGGTAAGCCTTTGAATCCTTGGGAGCTTAAGGACCTGCGCTGTCAACTTTGTTCTACGCCGCCTCGGTTTGAGTCTTCGGAGCATTTCTTCTTATGCCTTTCCTCTTTTCAGGATAAGCTGACTGCCTGGATAAAAGACCAGACTCATTGGCGACATAATGTGCTTGGCACCACGTGGAGATTTCTAAGTGAAGGACTAAAGGACAGAGCCATTACTCGCGATTTGAATTGGGGAGTGAGTGTGCCGCAGCCAAGCTTTGAGCGTAAACGCATTTATGTGTGGTTTGAAGCAGTGATTGGTTATTTATCGGCAAGCAAGGAATGGGCAAAAATGCAGGGCGATGATGATGTCTGGAAAGCTTTCTGGCAAGACGATGCCAAGAGCTTCTATTTCATTGGCAAGGATAACATCTTTTTTCATACCCTGATTTGGCCGGCGATGTTGATGGGTTACGGTGGTCTGAATCTTCCTTATGACGTCCCCGCTAATGAATTCTTGACCATCGAAGGCAAGAAACTTTCCACTAGCCGTGGTCGGGCAATCTGGCTCCCCGATTACCTGGAACGATACGAGCCGGACCCTTTGAGATATACTCTGGCTGCGAATATGCCTGAGACCGGAGACAGCAATTTCTCCTGGCATGAGTTCCTCCGTCGTAATAACAACGAATTGGTAGCTACCTATGGCAACTTAGTCCATCGTGCTCTCGCCTTTGCCTACCGCAATTTTGATGGAGCTGTGCCGGCACCAGGCGAATTAGATGAGCGCAGCCAGGGCTTGCTTCGTGAAGCTGAAATTACGTTGGGCGGTGTGGATAAGTCGCTTTATCGATGTGAGTTCAAAGAGGCGATTAAGCAGGCTATGTCTCTTGCCCAAGAAGCTAACCGCTATATTGATGAGCAGGCTCCGTGGAAAACAATCAAGACAGAGCGAAAGACTGCGGCGAAATCCGTTTATACGGCCCTCTCTGTATTGGCGGCCTTGAAAACAATTTTCTATCCGTTCCTCCCCTTCAGCTCCGAAAGACTTCATTCTTTCCTGGGATTTGATGGTAGCGTGAAGGAAGGAGGTTGGAATATTCAGATTTTGCCTCCGGGGCAAAAACTTCGCCAACCAAAACCGCTATTCATCAAGTTAGATGAAGATATTGTCTCCAAGGAAAGTAGCCGGCTTAACTCCCTGAATGAAGATCAAAAAAGTTGAATCTTGACTTGACCTTTGCCGTTTGATCTAGCCGGGGGTTGGCTGTGGTGCTAACCCCTCAAATATTTTATCAAGCTCAGGTTCATCCAGAGTTTCATGAGTTCTGAGTTCTCGCGCCAGTTGGTTCAGTTTTTCTTTGTTTGTCGTCAGAAGTTTCGTAGCGGTATTGTAGGCGCGCTGGATAATATTATGTACTTCTTCATCGATTTCTTGGGCTATCTTATCGCTGTAATCCCGCTGTTCGCTGATCTCACGACCGAGAAAGACGAGTTCTTGTCTTTGACCAAAAGTCCGCGGGCCTAATTTTTCGCTCATGCCATACTCGGTAACCATCTGCCTAGCTAGCTTAGTTGCTTGCTCTAAGTCGTTTTGAGCACCGGTAGTCATTTCCCCGAAGGTGATCTCCTCGGCAACACGTCCGCCCAAGCTCACTGCCAATCTATCATCAAACTGAGACTTAGTCCATAAATGACGGTCTTCCGATGGCAGGAAGCGTGTCCAGCCCCCCAGTATCCCTCGAGCGATAATAGAAACCTTATGCACAGGGTCAGCATTGGGCAACAGCTTGGCGGTCAAGGCATGACCACTTTCGTGGTAGGCGATTATTTCTTTCTCCTTAGGGCTTATTATGCGGCTCTTCTTTTCCGGTCCAGCTAGAACACGGTCAGCCGCCTCTTCAAGTTCCTTTAACGTGATATCTTTGCGATCGCGTCGGGCAGCCAGAAGGGCTGCTTCATTAATTACGTTAGCAAGATCGGCGCCGCTGAAACCCGGGGTTCCCTTAGCTATAGTCTCAAAGTCGACTTCTTTAGCTAGCGGCTTTCCTTTGGCGTGTACCTCGAGGATAGCCTTGCGACCCTTTATGTCGGGTAAGTCAATGACGATATGTCGGTCAAAGCGACCAGGGCGGAGGAGGGCTGGGTCAAGAATATCGGGGCGATTGGTGGCAGCCACGACGATAACGTTGGCATTGGTATCGAAGCCGTCCATCTCCGCCAGAATTTGGTTGAGGGTCTGTTCTCTTTCATCATGCCCGCCACCTAGGCCAGCACCACGGTGTCGACCTACAGCATCAATTTCATCAATAAATATAAGGCATGGTGAGTTGCGCTTTGCCTGCTCAAAGAGGTCTCTGACCCTGGAAGCACCCACACCGACAAACATCTCCACAAATTCGCTGCCACTAATGGAGTAAAAGGGTACTCTCGCCTCTCCAGCTATGGCTTTGGCCAGTAAGGTCTTGCCTGTTCCTGGTGGCCCTACCAGGAGGACTCCCCGAGGTATGCGTCCCCCCAGTGCCTGAAATTTTTGGGGTGACTTGAGGAATTCCACTATCTCTTGGACCTCTTCCTTAGCCTCTTCTGCTCCCGCGACATCGGCGAAGGTCACATCAGGCCTTTTGTCAAGAGTTAATCGAGCGCGGCTTTTGCCAAAGCTAAAAGCTTGTGTGCCAGCGCCACGGGCAGCCCGAAAGAACAAGAAGTAAAATAGCGCTCCCAGCAGCACAATGGGTAGAATGACCGTTAATCCTATTGCTCCCCAATCAATACCACCGACCATGGGAGCAACGATACCAGGGTCTACCCCTTCGCTTTCGAGCAATTGCCGCAACTCCTCAGTGCTGCCAATGAAGCCAGTTTCATACTTAGCCTCACCGTCTTTCAAGGCAATCAGAGTATCACCGTCTTGCTGGATAGTATCAATTTGCTCTTCCTTAACCTTCTCGACGAAGAGCCCAATTTTATCTATGGGTTCAGGCCCCCCTCCGGACATAACAGTGGCAAGTATCAAGGCGCCCACTACTATCAAAAGCAGCATGTAGAAGAAACCGCTACGCCACCATTTCGTTTGCATGCCTTTACCTTCGTTCAAATTATATCAAATATATTGCAGACCGAAAAACCTCATTCCCAAAATAACAGGGAAGGCAGCCTTGCAACAGGATTCCAAATTTCCAAATATACACGGAAAGACGACCTTAGTCAAATATTGTGATAAATGGTATAATCATGTGGGGAGGTTAGCGCCTTACTGGAAGCTGAGAAAATAGCACGGTTAGCCACCGAACTTGCTTCTGAGAAGCAAGCGAAGGACATTGCCATGTTGGACGTTAGAGCCTTGTGCTCTTTCGCAGATTATTTCGTGATTTGTACAGGAGATACCAAGCGCCATATCGAGGCTATCTGGCAGGGTATTGACGAGGTATTGACAGCTAGAGACGTTGTGCCTCATCATAATGAAGGGACGCCTGACTCAGGTTGGTTGCTTGCTGACTTTGGGTCGGTTATCGTTCATATTTTCGGCCCTGTAGAGCGGGATTACTATCAACTGGACAAATTATGGGATAAGGCGATCCCCGTGATTAGAATTCAATAGATCCACGTATCCAGCTCTCTGTCGTAGTCGAAGATTTCCTCTGCCGAGAAGAATACGTCTATTTCCTTGCAGGCATTTTCCGGTGAATCGGAGCCATGCACTAAGTTATGTCCAACATCAATACCAAAATCACCCCTAATAGTGCCACAGGGCGCTTTGGCAGGGTCAGTCTCGCCCATCATTTGTCGTATTATTTGTACGACGTTTTCGCCTTGGAAGACGATGGCGATGAGCGGGCTAGAGGTAATGAAACTTACCAAATCGTCAAAGAAAGCCTTCCCTTTATGGATGGCATAGTGGCGTCGAGCCAAATTTTTGTCCATATGCAACATCTTCATAGCCACGATTTTAAGCCCCTTCCTTTCCAAGCGAGAGATGATTTGGCCGGCCAATGCCCGTTGTATGGCATCAGGTTTGATAAGCACTAGACTTCTCTCCATGATCTTAATCTCCTTCTTTGTTATCCTGGCTTCTTTTTAGACTCTCATGAGCAGCGTAATCAAATCCACGTTTTGTAGGGAATCAACTACCGTATCAGCCTCCCGGAGATTTTCTCGGTGATGTGTGTTGGTTACAGCCAGGCACTTCATCCCGGCAGTTTTGGCAGCTTTCACTCCTAAGGGAGAATCTTCAATTACAACACAATCGTTAGGTGTTGCTTGCAGTTTCTCGGCGGCCAAAAGATATATTTGGGGGCTGGGTTTGCCTTCGGATACTTCCTGACCGGAGACAATACAATTGAAAATTCCTGCCAAATTAAGCTCACCGAGGGCCAAATCGATATTTTCCCTGGGCGCTGAAGAGACCAAGCCTAGTCTAAAATTTCCCTTCTTGAGGGCATTGAGCAGCCTTAGTACGCCGGGAAACGGCTGGATGCGTCCTGTTGCCTTTCGTCGAAAAGCTTCTTCCTTTTCCTGTACCATGATCTTGACATCTCTTTCAGACAGCTCCTTGCCCATAATGCTGCCGATTATGAAGTCATTTCTGGTGCCGAAGAGATGGGTGAAATCTTCTTTGGTGAATTCTATACCCCTTATGGCGAAGGTTTCCTGCCAGGCAGCAAAGTGGAAGGAATAGGAATCGGAAATCACTCCGTCCATATCCCAGAGGATTGTCTTCTTTGATTGCCGCAACACGTAGAATAGGAAATTACCATCGACTATGACTGTATTGTCCTTAAGACTGAGCACTCCTTTAGCTTCTACGAGCCGTTTTGTCAATTTGGTGACCCAGGCAGATGCTTGGATGGGCTGGTTGATGGGTGCTAACTGTTTGAATCTTATCTCGCTCTTGGCAGTAACGCCAAGCTCAATTCCATGGCAAAGCATGGCGTAAGCGGTGACTTCATCGAGGAGAGTATAGAGGATGCCGCCGTGAATGATGTTGTCCCAGCCTTGATGAAACTTCCCGGCCGTGAACTCCGCAGTGACTTTTTCTCCATCCTGAATGGGTTTCAGCTTTAACCCTATTGGGTTCTCCTGGCTACAGGCAAAACAAAATTGTGCCGTATATTCAACATCTAATTTGGGAATTTCCATTTCCTTGTTTCCGTTGCTCCATTCGTGGTGACAAAAAAGGCGTTCTCTCTTTAGGCTTGGTTATATGAGGAGGGCGAAGGTATATTGGCTGCAGAGTGAGCAGGTCGTCGTGCTGTCCCTTACTCAATTTTCGCCAACCTAACCTAGCCAAAGAACTAGCTCGGGATAGACTATTATTTTGGCAGATTATAGCTCGCGTGCCTAGGTTTTGTCGTATTTGCCTTGTCATATCGGCAGAAATTTCACCGCAAAAAAGCGTTTTCTGCTTGGTGCGATGCCACAGAGTTTCAACTGAGGCCAGATTTTCTACCTCTAGACATTGCCATTCATCATCTTTTTGCCGATAAACGGCAGTGGCTATTTCCTGGCGACCAGCCTTCTGAATGGCGCGTAGGGGCAGTCCAGTAAAAGCGAAGGGATAGGCTTCAGCTTCCAATGTGTTCACACCAAGCAAAGGAATATGTAGAGTGAAAGCCAGTCCTTTAGCAGTGCTTATGCCGACTCGAAGTCCATTGAAACTCCCTGGGCCTTTAGCTACAACGATTGCTTCTATGGAGTCTAGCTCCACCTTGGCTTGTTGTAACAGGCAAACCAAATTCGGCAACAGTTCTATTGTATGGTTCTGTCTTGTTTGCCAGGTTAGCAGAGCCAGTATCTCACCTTTGTGAGATAAGGCGATGCTGACGATATTGGATGAAGTATCTATAGCTAGTTCCATATCAGAAATCTAAATGTGAGAAGCAGAAACAAGAGTGCGAAATGAGAGAGCAAAAGTGAAGACGCCTTGCATTTTTAGTTGTCATTTTGACCTTTGGTTTTCAAATTCTGCCCTGTTTAGCACTTCCCATTTTGGGCCAAAATTCGGTTTCTTTCTTGAGTCGTCTTATCAATTCATTGTAGCGCTCGCCTTGAGCTTTCAAGTGGATGGACCTTCCTGTCTGGGAGACAGGCACATAGTGTATGGAGATGAGGAGATTATCCTGTGGCACTATCTGCAGCCCCTTTTCCGCCCATTCAACCACACAGACTCCATCGCCATAAAAGTAATCCTCCAGCCCGAGGTCACCAATTTCCTCAATGCAATTGAGACGATAAAAATCAATGTGGTATAGGGGAAGCCGGCCATGATATTGTCTAAGTATGACGAAAGAGGGACTGAAGGCATATTCTTTGACATTCAGGCCGCGAGCGATGCCCTGGACTAGACAAGTCTTGCCTGTCCCCAACTCGCCTGTGAGGAGAAAAACGTCAGCCTTTCGAGCTAGTTTCCCCAAGTAGCTTCCCAGAAGCTGAGTCTGTTCAGGGCTATGTGAATTCAACGTAAGAGACTGCATTCTTGAAGTGATTCCACCCCCTTTTTTTGTAAGGGATGATAGTTCCCCTGCTATCCACCACAAGTACTCGTGTTGGCAACTCTTCTTTTATTATATCGCCTATTACGGTCACCGGACAGCTAAGGGCTCGCTTAGTTCGGGCGACGGTAGCCTTATCGGCGGTAAAGAGAAGTTCATAATCCTCTCCACCAGATAAGGCCAGCTCTTGACTGTTTGGGAAATGTTCCGTGACTACGGGGTGTACCGGGACTTGTTCTATATTTATCTTAGCGTTGACTTTGCTAGACTCGCATATATGGTCGAGATCAGCAACGAGTCCATCGCTTATATCTATAGCAGTCCTGACTCCTTGTTCGATTAGGATTTGTCCTTCTCTTACTCTGGGTATGGGCTTGAAGTGAGCTTGTCTCAGGATATTTCTTGCCTCTGGGTCTGAGATGGTTTTTCCCTTGAGCATTTCGAGGCCAGCCGCTGATAATCCGACGTATCCTGTGACGGCTATTTGGTCGCCACGGCTAGCTGTCGATCGCTGAAGCATGGTTTTGCCTTTTGAACAGCCTATAATTGTTACCGTGATGACTATGTTGGGAGCGGCAACGACATTACCCCCAACTATCGCTACTCCAAATTCCGTGGCGATATGCGTGAAGCTGCTGATCAACTCGGAGATGTCTTTCACCTTCAGTTGAGTGGGTAATGCCAGAGAAAGCAAGGCGTAGTTGGGAATACCGCCCATGGCAGCTATGTCGCTTAGATTTACAGCCAGTGCTTTCCAGCCCAATTCCTCCCAGGTAATAGCGCTCAGGTCGAAGTGAACATTCTGAACGAGAGTATCTGTAGTGGCTAACTGGATGCGATTGCCACTTTGCCAGGCAGTGGCGTCATCACCAATGCCCAGCAACATTTCTCGCCACGGAGTACGCTCAGGATTTTCGCATCTGGCACTGGCAGTGCGTATGAGGTTAATTAGACCAAACTCTCCTAACTCAGACAGTCTCATCGCTGGAATTATAACACTGGCCTGATTTGACATTCTAGCACTCAGACATGGTATGTGGTTAGACCACAAGCCTTGTTGCTATTTTATTGCCTGTGGTATAAAATCTAGGCATGCATGACTACGAACTAGTAGCTATAATTAGTCCCGAGATTGATCAAGACGAAGTGTCCAAAATTGTGGACAGGGTGACTGAGTCGATCAGTAGCCGTGGTGGGGCGATGGGAGAGATAAAGAATTGGGGAAAAAGAAAGCTAGCTTACCCTGTAAAGAAATTCATGGAAGCTGATTATGTTCTAGCGCGCTTTAAGTTAATGCCAAAATCAATCAGAGAACTCGAAAGCGAAATTGGCACTTTTGCCGACATTCTACGATATCTTGTGGTAAAGGTAGGTGATTGATATAGCAAGCTTAAGCAAAGCAATATTGGTTGGCAATCTGGGCTCTGATCCGGAGATGAGGTACACACCTAACGGAAAGGCAGTCACATCTTTTACTATGGCTACCAATCGTCGTTACACTACTTCTGCCGGGGAGAACAAGGAAGAGACAGACTGGTTTAGAGTCAGCGTTTGGGGCAAGCAAGCTGAACAGTGCAATCAATTCCTAAGCAAGGGGAAGCAAGTTTACGTTGAGGGAAGATTGCACGCTCGCAGTTGGGAAGGACAAGATGGACAGATGCGTACTAGCCTTGAGGTGACTGCGGAACGTGTACTTTTCCTTGGCAGGCGAGGTTCGGTGTCGCTTCCTGAGGGAGAGGAGATTGAGCCTGAAGATTTGCCCTTTGAGTAACGATAAAGGAGAGGAAATTTGGCTTATACTGGAAGAGTAAGAAGTACAAGGAACTTCGTCACCAGACCGGCAGTCTGTCCATTTTGTAAGGGGAGCATGACAATTGATTATAAAGATGTTTCTATGTTGTCTCGCTATATTTCCGGTCAGGGCAAGATTGTTTCACGGCGAAGGAGTAGAACATGTGCCAAGCATCAAAGAAGCTTGGCACATGCCATAAAAAGAGCTCGTTATCTTGCTATGTTACCTTACGCACCAAGCCATATATGGAAAACAGGAGGCGTCGGCCTATCTCGTTCGACAGTTTGAAGAATGCCAAAACGGACTTATCAACCAAAGAAGATTCCCCGAAGGCGCAGCTTAGGTTTTCGTGCCAGGATGGCGACTCGAGGTGGAAGACGGGTGCTTAGGGCAAGGCGTCTTAAGGGGAGGTACAGGCTGACTCCGGTTTAGCTCTGTCCTGTGAAGGGGCCTCATTTTCTAACTAATAGAGCACAATATACTTTGGTTTATCGACAAGGTAAGGTCTGGGCAGGTAGCTTGCTAGTAATGAAGGCGATGCCCAATGGCTCAAATCTAAGCCGATATGGTTTTTCCGTGACCAAAAAAGTAGGTAAAGCGGTGCAGCGTAACCGCCTGAAGAGATTGTTGAGGGAAATAATGAGACTGCAGTCGCTAAAGCCGGGATGGGACATCGTGTTCATGGCTCGGTCTGTAGCAGTTGATGCTGAGTATCATCAGCTGGAAAGCGCAATAACCAGGCTTCTGGCTGGGGCACAGTTATTGGAGAGCAGCGAGTGAGTCGGATAGCTTTAGGGTTAATTAAGTTGTACCAAAATACATCGTCGAGGGTTCTGCCTCATGTTTGTCGTTTCCAGCCTACGTGCTCACATTATGCACTTGAAGCGATTAAGAAATATGGTCTCACTCGAGGTAGCTGGCTGGCGGCCAAGAGGATTGTTCGCTGTAATCCCTTCTCCGAGGGTGGATATGATCCCGTACCTTAGCTATATAATGAAACGACCAAAGGTCTTGTTACTCATAGTAACCGCTTTCTTGCCCTTAGTGTTGGTCTCTTGCATTGGCGTGGGGCAGGCGGCAAGTGGATGGTCGGGGCCCACAGTTCAGGACGGCATCATTTATGTTGCCTCCAGGGATGGTGGAGTGGTGGCGGTGAATTCGTCGAACCGAGATGTGCTATGGTTCTATGAGATGATTACTACGTCCGGCGGCGGCCTGGCTTGTGGCCCAACGTCCGCCCCGATGGCTATATACGCGACGCCGATAGTGGATGGCGATTTAGTTTACTTTGGTACATACAGCGGCGAAGTATATGCTTTGAGCGCGGCCGATGGTGAGGACATATGGGTTTACCCCCCGAAAGGTGAAGGTTATATAGGAGCTGTTGTGGGTAGCCCAGTTATAGCTGATGGAATTATCTATACTAGTAGCTCGGATGGTAGGGTTTATGCTTTGAATACAACTAGTGGCAAGCGCAAGTGGGCAACAGACCATGCCTTAGCTGACAAGCTGTGGACGAGCCCCGCTGTTGTGGGGGATACTCTCTATATCAGCACTTTCGATGGTCATATTCACGCTTTGTCGGTCGAAACAGGCGAGCTATTGGACTGGTCTTTCCAATCAGAGGCAGGGTTTGCTTCTGCACCAGTGATTTACGAAGATACTATATTTTTGGGTTCGTTTGACCTTTATCTCTATGCCATAGAAATAGGTAGCAATGTATCGATGTGGAAATTTCCTCAGGAGAAGCCAGCGGGTAATTGGTTTTGGGCATCTCCTATAGTCAACGAAGGGGTCGTTTATGCCAGCTGCCTCGATGGCAAACTCTATGCTATTGAAGCAGAGACAGGGGAAGAATTGTGGGAGTTTGACGCTGCAAGCCCCATAGTCACCTCCCCTGTTTTGATGGATAATCTACTGACTATAGCTGATGAATCAGGCACTGTATATGTCTTTGACGTCAGCGCCGAATTCGGAGATGAGGCAGTGCCGTTGAGAGCTATCTCAATTGGCGCTTCTGTTAGGAGTTCTTTCTGTGCCCAGAATGGTCTAATCTATATTAGGGGCGAAGATAACTCGATATATGTTGTGGATATTGAGAGGGGGCAGATAGTGGAAGGTTGGCCTCTTTCCTTGACCACTGAAGAATGAGGGTCGTGCCTAATGGGTTTTGTAGAAGTATGGAATTTAATTATAGGCAACCCGGTACTTAATGTGCTAGTTGCCTTGAGCCATGTTTTAGGTGATAGTTTTGGCTTAGCAATCATTGCTCTTACCATTATCGTTCGTTTAGTCTCCTGGCCTCTTACCAAGCGCCAGCTCAATTCTACTAAGGCTTTGCAGGAGATGCAGCCGAAGATTCAAGAATTGCAGAAGAAATATGGTAAGAATCAGCAAAAGCTTCAGCAAGAAATGATGAAGCTTTATAAGGAAGCCGGAGTAAACCCTCTAGGCTGCTTATGGCCCATGTTGGTTCAGTTCCCTATCTGGATTGCCCTCTATCAAGCCATTATGAGGGCTCTAGCTACCACGCCGGAGAACTTGCTTAATCTGGCCGGGCGTCTATATTCCTGGGACATAGTGAATCAGGCGATTCCTCTGAATAGCTACTTCTTGGGGCTTGACCTAGGAAGCGGGGGTAATATTGTTCTGGCTATCATAGTTGGCGGCACAATGTGGGTACAACAGAAGATGACCCAAGCACCATCTGTTGACCCTAGGCAGCAGTCTACAAGCAGGATAATGTTGCTGATGATGCCCGTTATGTTTGGGTTGCTGAGTTTGAGCTTCCCCGCCGGTTTAGGTCTCTACTGGGCTGTTTCCAGTGTAATTGGTATCGTAGCGCAATATTTCGTCACTGGGGGCTGGGGTTACCTTAGATTGGGTTCTCCATCCCAACCGGCACCGGTCAAGGGAAAATGAACTGCCATTATAGAGGCGACCGCAGATTCTGTTAGTAACAAAGCCAATTGTCAAAGAGGAATCGAACTATGGAAATGATTGAGATAACAGCTGGAACAGTAGAACAGGCCATAGAGAAAGCAGAGGTACAGCTGGGGCTAAGTCGTGACCAATTCAAAGTGGAGGTTATCAGGGAGGGAAGGTCGGGGATCCTGGGAGTGGGGGGCAGAGAAGCTGTGATTAGAGTGAGCTCAACAAATTTACCTGAAGAGGATGTGGTCAGCCGGGTGACAGAGATCTTAGATACGTTGCTTGGATTAATGGGTGTACAGGGCAAAATTGAGGTGCTGTCAGATGAGTTGCCTTTAGCGTTGAATATCAAGGGTGAGGATCTGGGCATTTTGATTGGGCGGCGAGGTCAGACTCTGGTTGCCCTGGAGTACGTTACCAAGCTAATAGTGGTCCAGCGGCTGAAGGCTTGGGTGCCGTTGGCAATCGACGTTGGGGAATACAGGAAACACCGTCGTGATTCATTACAGAAATTGGCCTTGTATTTAGCTGAACAAGTCAAATCAAGGCGCCATGCCGTGCCTATGGAACCGATGCCTGCGAACGAACGTCGTATTATTCACTTGGCGTTGGCTGATCATCCGGATGTAACGACTGAGAGCATAGGTGAGGGTGAGAATAGGAAGGTAGTTATCTTACCAAGAGAAAGTTAGCCATGTTTCGAGAGGTCAGCAGCAAGGTCAACTTTGTTCAACTGGAAGAGGACATCCTTCGTTTCTGGAGAGAACAGGGTATTTTTGACAAGAGTATTGTGATAAGAGAAAAGGGACCGCATTATGTTTTTTACGAAGGTCCACCCACGGCCAATGGCAGCCCGGGAGTTCATCATGTGTTATCTCGCCTATATAAAGACGCTGTTTGTCGGTACAAGACAATGAAGGGTTATCATGTGCCCCGAAAGGCAGGGTGGGATACCCATGGCTTACCCGTTGAGTTAGAGGTGGAGAGCTCTCTTGCCCTCACCAGTAAGGCTCAAATTGAGGGATATGGAGTCGCTCGCTTCAATGAGCGTTGTCGCCAAAGCGCTTTCAAATATATTAATCAGTGGGAAACTATGACTGAGCGCATTGGCTACTGGCTAGACATGGAACACCCTTACATAACATTGGACAATAGCTATATTGAGTCCTGCTGGTGGGTGATTAAACAGCTATGGGACAAGGGCTTGATTTATCAGGGTTATAAAGTAACACCGCATTGCCCTAGATGTGGCACATCGCTCAGCTCTCACGAGGTAGCTTTGGGTTACCGAGATGATGCTGAAGATCCATCAGTTTACATAAAGTTCCAACTTGTAGCTGATTCAATTAAGGAAGGAACACCGTTTCATTCTTTTCTTTGGAGTTCCTGTATCCCAAGCAAACCAGCATTTCTGCTTGCGTGGACGACTACACCATGGACACTGCCAGGCAATACAGCTTTAGCGGTGGCTCCTGAGGCTGAATATGTAGTAGTGGAGTCAGAGAAAGAGTATCTTATTTTAGCCTCGGCTTTGCTTAGTGTGCTGGGGCTAGATGACTATAAGCTAGTGGAGAAGTTAGTCGGGGAAGATTTGATTGGAATACATTATGAATCTTTATATAAGGTGGACATCTTCCGCAGTACAGAAGAAAAGCCACCCTATCGAGTCATAGGAGGCCATTTCGTGTCTATGGAGGAGGGTACAGGAATTGTGCATATAGCCCCGGCTTATGGTGAGATAGACTTTGAAATAGGCGAGAGGGAGGGTCTGCCTCTAGTCCATACGGTGGGGCTGAACGGGATAGTAACGACTGATTTAGTAACGGGCCTTACGCCTAGGATGAGAGACTATATTCGGAAAAGTACTGCCCCTGTAATCCCGGGAGGGGTACGGCAGAAGGTAGATTTACCGGGTGCAGGCAAGTTTGTCAAAGATGCTGACAAAGACATTCTTGATGACTTGAATTCTCGTGGACTGCTCTTTCGCAGTCATAGAATTAGGCATACCTACCCTTTCTGTTGGAGGTGTGAAACACCGCTACTCTATTATGCTAAACCAGCATGGTATGTTAGGACAACAGCGGTGAAAGAAGAACTTATCTCGGGTAATACTGTTATAAACTGGTACCCTGATTATATTAAGCATGGCCGTTTTGGCGATTGGCTGGAGAACAATGTTGATTGGGCTTTTTCCAGAGAAAGATATTGGGGGACACCGCTCAACATTTGGCGATGTTCTTCCTGTGATAATTATGAGTGTGTTGGCAGTGTGGGCGAATTAAGGGCACAGTCAAGTGTCAGTGGCTTAACCAAGCCTTTGGATTTGCATCGTCCTCATGTAGATGAAATAACATTTGCTTGTCCTAAATGTGGTGGCAGCATGCAGCGTGTTCCCGAGGTAATTGACAGTTGGTTTGACTCAGGAGCTATGTTCATAGCTCAGTGGCATTATCCCTTCGAGGGTGAGGCTGAATTTAAACAGAATCTTCCTGCGGATTTTATTTGCGAGGGTGTGGACCAGACCAGGGGCTGGTTTTATAGCTTACATGCCATATCTACCCTGCTTTTCAAACGTCCCTGCTTCAGAAATGTCATCTGCTTAGGCCATGTCGTTGATGCTGATGGCGAGAAAATGAGTAAGTCCAAGGGCAACGTAATAGATCCATGGACTGTTATCAACAACTATGGTGCAGATGCCTTAAGGTGGTATATGCTGGTTTCTACGCCAGGAGAAGATAACCATCGTTTCTCCACTAAGATGCTTGAAGACACGATGCGCAAGTTTCTTTCTACTTTGTGGAACACATATTCCTTCTTCACCCTTTATGCCAAGGTTGATCGCTTTGTTCCTCAGCTTGTGATGGGTCAACCCATGCAACAAAAAGCTTTCAGGGACATGGATCATTGGATCATTTCTGAACTTAATCGACTGGTGGGGGAAGTCACCAAGTCGATGGATAGCTATAATCTCACTTCTGCAACGCGCCGGATTGAGGAATTTGTGGACAATCTATCTAATTGGTATGTGAGAAGAAACCGCCGGCGATTCTGGAAAAGCGAGAGTGATGCTGACAAACTGGCTGCCTATACTACGCTATATCAATGTCTCATGACTTTGTCTCAATTGCTGGCTCCCTTCGTGCCATTTGTTGCTGAGGAACTCTATCAAAATTTATATCGCTCTGTTAATCCTCAGGCCAGAGAAAGTGTCCATTTGAGTGATTTTCCGGTAGCGGACGAGGCCGAAATCAATGACAGACTGAATAATGATGTCGAGCTAGCTATGAAAATATCCAGCCTGGGTCGGGCGGCACGGGCAAAGGCGGGGATCAAAGTGCGTCAGCCGTTGGCTAAGGCTGTAATCAGGGTGGAGACCGATGAAGAGAAGAAGGCTTTGGAGAAACTGGCTACCGAGGTCATGGAGGAGATAAATGTCAAGCAACTCGTCGTATTGAGCGAAGCAGGTGAACGAGAGAAATTTCCTTCGAAGATGCCAGATTACAGTGTAACCAACGACGCTAGATATTGGGTGGCCATAGGTACTGAATTGCGCCCTGAGCTAGTCGCCGAAGGAGTAAGTAGAGAGCTTGTGCGTCACCTTCAAAATATGCGTCGCAATGCCAAGTTTGACATGACAGACCGCATCATTACGTACTATCAGACGGAAGAACCACTCATCAGCCAAGTAATAAGAACATTTGCCAGTTACATTAAGCAAGAGACCTTATCTGAAGAGCTTATCGATAGTCTATCCCCTGATGAGACTTACGCTGAGAAACACCGCATCGCGAGTAGCGAGGTCTCCTTGGCGATCAGAAAAACAAATCCTAAGCGCTAAATACGAAACACTAAACAGCGCCAAAATTCAAAGCCGAAATGGCCACTACGGGTTCAGATTCAGAGCATTTGAAATCTGAGTTTATCTAGGATTTGTGCTTCTTAGGAAGTCGGGCGTTCAATGAGTTGAGCTGAAGTTGTTTTCGTGTCCTCGCCTCTGACAAAGACTATTTCTACATCCTGTCCAATTTGGCTGCTTCGGATGGCTTGGATAAGGTTGGCAAGATTGGTTATTTCCTTGTCCGCGAAGCGGATGATAACATCACCAGACTGCAGTCCGGCAGCCTCCGCCGGGCTCTGAGCCACCACTTCTGCAATAAGGGCTCCCCTGTCCACAGCGAGATCCTCTGATGCAGCTAGCAAAGGGGTTACCGTAGATACGCTTACTCCGAGCCAGGGATAAGTCACGCGACCATTGCGAATTAGATCCTCGATGATGGGCCTAGCCTCATTGCTACTTATAGCGTAACCTATACCTTCTACCTCGGACGCGACTATCTTAACGCTGGTGATGCCTATGACCTCACCAGACAAGTTCACCAGTGGGCCACCGCTGTTGCCGGGGTTGATAGCCGCCGTGGTTTGAATTAGACCGTAAAGGATATTCCCATCAACGCTGACGGACACATTCAAGCGGCTGACTATTCCCTCAGTTGCTGTTATTCCTTCTCCCAGGGCATTGCCGATAGCTAGTACCCACTCGCCAAGTGATAGTGAACTTGAGTTGCCCCAATAGGCATAGGGCAAATCTGTGGTATCTATCGTTATCACAGCAAGGTCAGTTAAAGTGTCAGTGCCCACTATATCTGCGGGGAGAGTCCTGCCATCAATCAACTCGACGTATACGCTTCGGGCGTCTTCAACTACGTGGTTGTTGGTGGCAATATATCCTTTGTTGTCGATAAGTATCCCAGAGCCAGCAACGTATTCCGTGTACTGACCGAAGAAACCGGACGCGACCATCTCTGACGTTACAGAGACTACCGAGGGCATTACCTCGGTAACTACCGGACGGAAATCGGGCAAAGGAGTAGCTGACTCGTTCTCCGGTGGGAAGGTCCAGTTGGGATCAGTGTGCTGGGCTGTGCTATTAGACTGTGGCGGGCTAGATGGTGGGGTAACAAATAGAGTCGATAGGGCCCAGCCACCGACAGTCAACGTCAATGTTGCCACCATTACGACAGCCACAATGTGCTTTCTAGACATTTTTTGTTGGCTTATTATAGCATTGCCAACTTCCTTAATAGAGATCCGTGCCCGAATTCAAGACATGGGATGTCAAATCATTTGAACACAGCGGACTTGACAATTCGAAATGCCACTTTCTATAATGAAAAGAAACTCGGGTTTGCTCCGCCTTTTCGGATCAAGTTACAGGATTTGGCTTTCTCTATACTCTTGTAGTAAGCAGTGAGTAAGTATATTTTCATTACTGGCGGCGTAGTTAGTTCTGTAGGCAAGGGAATTTCAGTAGCCTCTATCGGCAGAATATTGAAAAGCCGCGGTATATCTGTCTCGGTGCAGAAGCTTGACCCTTACCTGAATGTTGACCCCGGGACGATGTCCCCTTTCCAGCACGGTGAAGTGTTTGTTACTCAAGATGGTGCTGAGACTGATTTGGATCTAGGGCATTATGAAAGATTCATTGGAGTGGAGTTGACCCAAGCCTGCAACGTGACTTCGGGTCAGGTTTATTCTTCGGTCATTGCTCATGAGAGGCGAGGAGATTTTCTGGGAGGCACAATTCAGGTGGTTCCCCACGTAACCAACGAAATAAAACGACGGATAAGGAAAGTGGCCGAAGTATCTAGGGCTGAGATAGTCATCGTTGAAGTTGGCGGCACCGTGGGAGATATTGAAGGGCAACCTTTCCTTGAAGCCATAAGGCAAATGAGAAAGGACGAAGGCAGAGACAATGTGTTATATATTCATGTCACCTTTCTACCGCATATTGCTGCCACTGATGAACTGAAGACCAAGCCCACTCAACATAGCGTAAATGAGCTCAGGAGAATTGGTATTCAACCCGATGCTATACTGTGTCGCAGCGACAAGGAAATATCCGGAGGGACAAAGGATAAAATATCGCTGTTCTGTGACGTAGATAGAGAGGCGGTTATCTCTCTAGTTACCAGTGACACGATTTACGAAGTGCCTTTACTGCTTGAGGATGCCGGGCTAGGAGAATTCATAGTTGACCGATTGGGATTAAGAGCTGAGAAGAGCGATTTAGAAGAATGGCGGGCCATGGTAGCCAAGTTGAAAGCTCCAAAAGAACCTGTAACCATTGGGTTAGTTGGTAAGTATGTGGGACTCCGGGATGCCTACTACTCTGTGCGGGAGGCATTATGCCATGCAGCATTGGCTCATAATCGCACAGTGAAAATAGAGTGGTTGGATTCAGAGCAACTGGATGGAGTGGCCGATGATAAGCTGAGGCAAGTTCAGGGTATCATTGTTCCTGGTGGCTTTGGTCATCGTGGGATTGAGGGCATGGTAAAAGCTGCTAGGTTTGCCCGAGAAAGAAAAATCCCGTACTTGGGTTTATGCCTGGGCATGCATGTTATGGTCATTGAACTTGGGCGTCATGTTTTTCATACCGACAAAGTGAATTCCACCGAGTTCGATGCTGTTAGTGCTTATCCTGTTATTGATCTCCTGCCTGAACAGCGTAGCGTGGAGGAAAAGGGAGGGACTATGAGGCTTGGGACTTATCCTTGTCATCTGGTAACAGGAACAATAGCAGCTCGCGCTTATCGGGTCGAAGTAGTCTACGAAAGACATCGCCACCGTTATGAGTTCAACAATGATTTCCGGCAGGCATTGGAAGAAGCCGGCATCATAACGTCCGGTTTATCCCCCGACGGGAGGTTAGTGGAAATTACTGAATTGCGGGACCATCCTTGGATGCTTGCGTGCCAATTTCACCCCGAGTTCAAATCTCGTCCCGATTCTCCTCATCCGCTATTCGTGGGGTTCGTCGGGGCGGCCAAGGAAACACTTGTTGAGGGTGCTCAGACAAGTCTTCCGTTGAATTGAGAAGATGAGGATATTCTTAGATACTGCCAACATAGAGCATATTCGCCACGGAGTCAGATTGGGAGTGGTCGCAGGGGTGACTACCAACCCCAGCCTTGTATCGAGGGAAGGCAAAGTTGATTACCGAAAGTTGGTCGAGGAAATCTGTGCCGTTGTTCCTGGCCCAGTATCTACTGAGGTGCTAGGCCAAGACGTTAAAACAATGGTGACTGAGGCCAGAGAAGTAGCGAAATGGGCAGATAACGTAGTGGTCAAGATACCGGCTAGCCTTGAAGGAGTGGAGGCTACATCGGTGCTAGCCAGGGAAAACATAAAGGTGAACTTCACTTTGTGCTTCACATTGAACCAAGCTTTACTGGCGGCGGAAGCGGGAGCTAAGTTCATAAGCCCCTTTGTAGGCAGATTGGATGATATTGGTGAGGATGGCATGAGGGTAGTGGCTGACATTGTGGAATATCTGAGTCACTATCAACTACCCGCTCAAGTTATCGCCGCCAGCATCAGACATCCTCAGCATTGTCTGACGGCAGCTAAGGTTGGTGCTCATATCGCCACAGTGCCCTATGAGGTGTTACTACAAATGATGCGACACCCTCTAACGGATATAGGCATTCAGCGTTTCAGGGATGACTGGAACAGGGTAATGGGCAGAGAGGAATTATTGTGAAAACCCCGTAAGATTGTGTCGACTAAGTCGGGATAAAAAGAAACGGTATTTGGAAAGAGGTCAGTATGTCAACTATGGTAGAACTAGAAAGCAAAAATCGGGATGAACTGGAGGCGATAGCCAAGGAGTATGGCATTGCGGGATACACTACTTTGAAGAAGCCCGACCTTGTCTATCGCATCTTACAAGCAGAAGCGGAGCAACAAGGAAATATATTCATAACAGGCGTCTTAGAAACCATCAGCGAGGGCTATGGCTTCTTGCGACAAGACACGTTCAGGCGTGGTGCTAATGATGTCTACGTAGCAAATTCTCAGATACGCCGGTTCAACTTAAGAGATGGTGATGCTGTTTGTGGTCAAGCTAGACCTCCTAAGGAAGGCGAAAAATACTATAGCTTGCTTAGAGTAGACAACATGAACGGACTCGACCCTGAGTTAGGGAGGACGCGCCGCAATTTCGGTTCATTAACCCCGACTTTTGCAGATAAGCTCATTAATCTGGAAACGACTTCGGACGAGATATCCACCCGTCTAATCAATCTGGTGGCACCTATAGGTAGAGGGCAAAGAGGTCTTATTGTATCACCACCCAAGGCAGGCAAGACTGTGCTTCTTCAAAAAATTGCCAACGCCGCAAGCACTAATTACGATGATATTCACCTTATGGTCTGCCTTATTGGAGAAAGGCCCGAAGAGGTGACCGATATGAAGAGGTCAGTCAAGGCCGAGGTTATTGCCGCTACCTTCGATGAACCTGTGGAAGCCCAGACTCGAGTGGCGGAATTGGCATTGGAGAGAGCGAAAAGGCTGGTAGAAATGGGCACAGATGTGGTTATACTCCTTGATGGCATTACCAGACTTACAAGAGCTTACAACTTGGCCTTGCCTCCTAGTGGGCGTACTTTGTCTGGTGGTATCGACTCAACAGCGTTACATCCCCCCAAGCGATTCTTCGGTACTGCTCGTAACATCGAGGAAGGGGGAAGTCTAACCATTATTGCCACTTGCCTCGTGGATACCGGCAGCCGCATGGACGACCTAATATATGAGGAATTTAAGGGAACAGGAAACATGGAACTTCACCTGGATAGGAAATTGTCTGAGCGCAGGATCTTCCCGGCTATAAATATTATGCCCAGCGGCACGAGGAGGGAAGAGCTTTTGTTAGATGAGAACACCTTGAAACAAGTGTGGTTGCTCAGGCGGGTGATCAATATGATAGATAGCGACTCACCTAATCATGGTGAGGCCACACAAAGAATCCTGGAACGACTGGCTAAGACAAAAAACAACGCTGAATTCTTGGCCACTCTATCTAAGGACATGTAAGTCAGGACTAGCGCCTAACCTGTCACACTGAATGAAGTGAAAATACGAAGCGATCCCAACTGGCTGGACAACTTCAAACTAGGAGTCAAAAAAAAGCTGGGCATGAATATTTTCCTCTGTGGCAATTGTAAGTGGAACTGGAGGAGCGCTTGTCATCGCCGTGAGCGTCCTAACGCTACATGGTGCCCTGATTATGTGAAAAAGGGGAAATGACTGAATTCCTGGTTGATGCAGGGTCAACCAAACCGGCAAAGCCTGGGAAGCAGCAAGACACTGGCTGTTTGGAAATGCTGTTACCTGAGCTGATCCCTTGAATAGTCGAGAATCCTTCTGGCCACGATAAGCATATTGATCTGCCCTGTTCCTTCAAAGATATCATTTATCTTCGCGTCGCGCATCCACTTCTCCAGCAAGTACTTTCGGGAATAGCCAAGTGGACCCATGATCTCAACTGCTTTCTGGGTGATTTTGGTAACAGCGAGGCCGGCTTTGGCCTTGGCCATTGATGCCTCCAGGTTATTGGGTTGAAACTGGCTCATCATCCAAAGAGCTCGCAAAGTAAGGAGCTTGGCTGCCTTATAGTTCGCTTCCATTTCCATGATGTCTCGTTCCAGCGCAGTGAGCTTATGCCTGGGTATGCCGTAGCGTATCTTTATGCCCTCTTTTTCGAGTGTTTGTTTGACGAAATCTAAGGCGGCCCGTCCGACACCGATGGCCATGGCCGCCACAACAGGTCGTGTGGCGTCAAATGTGGCCATTGCGCCTTTGAAACCTTTGGTTTCGCCCTTGGCTACCTTCTTGACTTCCGGGCTGCCAAGTATATTCTCGAAGGGAATACGGCAGTTGTCGAGAATAATGGTAGCCGTGTCACTGGCTCTAATCCCCAGCTTCTTTTCTAGTTTTTCCACCCTCATTCCCGGAGTTCCAGCCGGCACCACAAAGGATTTCATGCCGGCTCGTCCCGCCGATTTATCCACCGTCGCCCAGACTACTACTAGGCCTCCGGGATTTTCAGCGGCACGTTTCCCCCAGGTAACGAAAATCTTCTCACCGTTCAATACCCACTCGGCACCGTCACGTGTAGCAGTAGCAGTGATGGCCGACGTATCCGAGCCGCAGCCGGGCTCTGTCATCGCCATGGCACCCCATTTTGGGTCTCCTTCATTGAAGTGACCCAGGAAACGGGACAACTGCTCCTTCGTGCCCGAGGCAAAGATGGCAGCACCCCCAAGTCCCGGGCCCGGAACACACAAGAAAAGGCCCGCGTCTCCCCAGCAGAGCTCTTCGATTCTGAGACACGCGGTGACATCCAAGCCCAGAGCTAGTGTGCCCTTGTTTCTTTCCCCCCACGTCTTATCAATGAGTTCGCGCGGGCTTTCGTGTTCATGCTCGTCATAGTAACGGCTTACAGGCCGAAATAGCTCTTCTGCAAACTCGCGGGCGATATCTATTGCCTCTTTTTGTTCTTGGGTCGGTTCAAAATCTATCATTACGCAATACCTCCTTTCATACTATAGCCATGCCGTCAAAGGTGACAAATCCGCGGGCATTCCTCAACCAAAGCTCCACCGGGTGCTCGCGAACGTAACCATGCCCGCCCAGGATCTGTACAGCACGGTCAGTTACCATTAGAACCATATCGTCAGCATATGTTTTTGCCAGTGCTGCTTCTTTAGTCGCCTCTTCCCTTCGGTCTAACCTCCACGCAGCTTCCCATGTCATTAGCCTGGTAGCATCGATTTCAATTGCCATCTCCGCCAGCATGAAGGCGACCGCTTGGCGGGAGGCAATGTGCTCTCCGAAAGCAACACGCTCCTTGGCATAATCCCTCGAGTATTCTATGGCAGCTTTAGCTACCCCTACAGCCATTGCCGACAGTGCCACCCGTGAACAATTCATGATACGGTTAAAATCGTATCCTTTCTCACCCTCCAACCGATTTTCCTTAGGAATGCGGCAGTTTTTCAGGGTAATCTCGTATGTGGCCAGAGCTTTTATGCCCATATTCTTCTCTCGCTCACCAACCTCAAGCCCCTTTGTCCCTTTCTCAACAACAAAGGCCTGACTGGTGCCATTCTCTGCTGCATAGACAAGCAATGAGTCAGCTTCAGCAGCGAGAGGCACATAACATTTCTCGCCATTGAGAACATACTCATTGCCGTCAAGCTGGGCAGCAACTGATAGAGAGCAAGGGTCAAAATCGAATCGTGGCTCGATGAGTGCGGCGGTCGCTGCCTTATACTTCTCGCCACAAAAGAGGGGCAAGTATTTCTTTCTCTGTGTCTCCGTACCCATTTCGAGGATCGGATAGGCAAACAGGGCTGGACAGAGAACGTGCATTGTTATTGAAAGGTCACCCCAGGCCAGTTCCTCTGCTATCAACGAACCTGTGATAGCAGAGCGCTCCCCGCCAGGTCCGCCGTAGGCCTCGGGTATGCTGCTAGAGGTGAGCCCCATCTTCCAGGCAGTGTCTATGACACCCTCAGGAATCGTCCCGTTTTCATCACATTCCCGATAGATTTGGCGCATCTCATCGTTGGCAAATTGCTTTGCCATGGTCACAATCATTTGCTGTTCTTCTGTTGGGCTGAACGAAATCATGTTACGCTCCTTTCAATAGCCATGCGTTGCCTATAACACAGCCGTGTTTTGAACCTTTGTGTTCCAGCATCGGCACAGTACTTGCTCAATGATTTCCGCGGACGCCGTATTATAATTGGTATGAGAAAAGATTTCCAGAGGTCTATGTTCGTAATAACCGCGTAACAAAGATTTGAGACCAGGGAGCAGCCCTAGCATCGCGTTCGAGGCCGGGGATGGTCATTCGGAGCAAATTGAGGAAGCTGTCAGCCTTGTCGGCGACCGAATTCATTTCGACTCGTCAGAACCATATTACTGAAAGCTCTCTTACACCTGATTGACATTGAAGCTGACACCTTCTAAAATCAAGAAGGTAAGTAAACGATACCACGAGGGTTCTGCAAGCTTTGTTTGAATTGGATTTGTTGGGAGCCTTCAAGAAGTCGTAGGACTCATTGGAGTTAACTTAGCAAGTGACTGGTGACGAACTCAGGCAAGCGTTTCTGAATTTCTTTGAGGACAGGGGACACAGGGTTATCCCCAGTTCCTCTCTGGTGCCTCATAAAGATCGGACTTTGCTACTGACCAGCGCTGGCATGGTGCAAATGAAGCCATATTTTCTGGGACTGGAGACCCCACCTAACCAGCGATTGGCTTCGTGCCAGAAATGCTTTCGGACCACTGACATAGATTCGGTGGGCGATAGCAAGCACCTCACATTCTTCGAAATGCTTGGGAATTTCAGTGTGGGTGATTATTTTAAGAGAGAGACTATTTCCTGGGCCTGGGAATTTGTTACCAGATATTTGAAACTGCCCGGGGAGCGGCTCTGGATAACCATTTACCTTGACGATGAAGAGGCATTTGCCTATTGGCGGGGACTTGGCGTGCCCGCCGGCAAGATATTGCGATTCGGTGATGAAGATAACTTCTGGGGTCCCGTTGGTGATTCTGGTCCGTGTGGACCGTGCAGCGAGATTCATTACGACCTTGGTGAAGAGTTTGGATGCGGTAAGCCTGAATGCAAGCCCAATTGCGACTGCGGTCGCTTCTCCGAGATATGGAACTTGGTATTCACCCAATACAATCAAGAGCCAGATGGACGACGCACCCCCTTGCCGAAACCAAACATTGATACGGGCATGGGACTGGAGAGGACTCTGGCTGCTATCCAGAACAAGCCCTCTCCTTATGAGACAGATTTGTTTTTCCCTTTGATAGACCGGATTTGCCGCCTATCGGGGAAAGAGTATGGTCGGGATGAGAATATCGACCGGGCCGTTAGAATTGTGGCTGAACACTCGCGTGGCATTGCCTTTCTTATCGCCGATGGGGTAATGCCTTCCAATGAAGGCAGAGGCTATGTCCTGCGACGAATACTCAGGCGGGCTTCGCTCTTCGGCAGGAAACTAGGACTGAATGACGTGTTCCTCAATGCAATGGCTGACGTAGCCGTTAGTACGATGAGGCACATATATCCTGAGCTTGTTGTTAAGCACAGCCGGATTACCAGATTAGTCAGAGCCGAGGAAGAGAAATTCATTGCTACTCTGGATACTGGCCTTAGCTTGGTGGAAAGGTTCATTGGCGAAGCTTCGGCTCGGGGAAGAGCAGGGCTAACAAGCGAGGAAGTATTCAGGCTTTACGATACGTATGGTTTTCCCCCAGAGCTGACCGCCGAGATTGTCCGAGAAAGAGGCTTGTATATAGACTGGGAGAGTTTCAAGGCTGAGATGGAGAAGCAGCGGGAGAGAGCTAGGGCGAGAGTAGTGGAGCGCAGAGTTAGTGATGGAATAACGTTGAGAGATGTTGCCAGGATTGAGGTTGTCCATAAGCCAACAAATTTTGTCGGCTATCGTACAGCTGCCGGTCACTGTAAGATTGTTGAATTAAGGGTGGAAGGGCAGCCTGCGAGTACAGCTTCCCAGGGTGATGAAGTCGATATAGTGCTGGACAAGACTCCTTTTTATGGTGAGATGGGTGGGCAAGTAGGCGATGCCGGTGAGATCAACAACCAGAAAGGAAAGGTAGTGGTGGCCAATACCTTTAGAGGTAGTCCTGACATGATAATACATAGGGGAAAAGTGGTCGAAGGCAGCATATCCAAGGGCGACGAGGTCGAAGCCAAGGTTGATGTTCCCCGCCGCCTGGATATCGCTCGCAATCACACTGCCACCCACCTCCTCCAGGCTGCTTTAAGACAGATAGTGAGCAAGGATATTGAGCAAAGGGGCTCATTAGTGGAGCCTGAGAGGTTTAGATTTGACTTCTCCCACTTGGCTCCCATAACGGAGGAAGAGCTCGAGAAAATTCAGAGACAGGTTAACGAATGGATACGCCAGAACTTGCAGGTGAAGGCAAAGACACTTCCTTATGCTGAGGCTGTCGCTGAAGGTGCTATTGCTCTATTCGAAGAGAAGTACGGAGAAGAAGTTCGGATGTTGACAATCGGGGAGCCAGCGACAAGCAAGGAGCTGTGTGGCGGCACTCACGTAAAGTCAACCGGGGAGCTTGGCATATTTCTGATAACCGGTGAAAGCAGCATCGGCACAGGACTGCATCGTATTGAAGCGGTGACAGGAAGGAAAGCTGAATCTCTAATCGAGTCTCGGTCAGCTGCCATGCAGCACATAGCCAAAGAAGTGGAAGGCTCGCTCGAAGAAGTCCCTGACAAGGTGAAAGTATTGATTGGCGAGTTGGAAGCAGAGCGTAAAAGAGCGCTTTCACTGGAAAGGGAGCTATCGCGCAGAATAGCGGAGGACCTGCCCGCCCAAGCGGAGCAAGTGAGCGGCGTGACGGTTCTAGCTGCCAGGGTGCCAGCATTGACCATGCCTATTCTCAGGGAAATGGGCGATATATTGCGAGACAGGCTCAGGAGCGCTGTAATTGTCTTAGCTACGGTCTACAACGGTAAGCCCGGCTTCTTGGCCATGGTGACTCCTGACCTGGTGGCTAGGGGAGTTCATGCCGGTGACATCATCAACCAGGTGGCCAAGGTTGCGGGTGGAGGTGGTGGAGGCAAGGCCGCCATGGCTCAAGCCGGCGGTAAGGATGCTAGTAAGGTTGACGAGGCTTTGAAACTAGCCAAAAGTATCGTTGCCAGCCGAGTCTCTTCTCACTGAAGGAAAAAAGAAAATCAAGAAGCGGGAGTCAGAATGACAAATGGAAAAGTTGGAAATCGACGTCTGACTTTTTGAGGTGTAATTTTGATTTTTGATGTTAAATTTCTGATTTCATTAACGGTGAGCCTGAAATGCGTATCTTAGGGCTGGATGTTGGGGATGTGAGAACGGGGGTGGCCATAAGCGATCCGCAGGCGATTCTAGCTAGTCCACTAACTATCCTTGCTAGTAGAGACAAAAATGCGCTCATAGAAGAAATTCTCACGCTTGTGGGGCAGCATAAAGTGGAGCGTGTTGTGGTTGGTTTGCCTCGCCGGCTAAGCGGCGACTTGGGGGAACAAGCTAATAAGGTGACAGCTTTCGCCGACAAATTATCAGCGCAGGCAAGGCAAAGCAATGTTGACCAGCTTGATGTACAGCTATGGGATGAACGACTTTCTACCAAAGCTGCCGAGCGTTTGAAGACAGAAGCTGGTGGTCAGGAAGGTAGGCGTTACAGAGGAAAAAGAGGAGCCAGGAATCGCAACCTTGCTATTAAGGCCGAAGTAGATGCCATAGCGGCGGCCTTTATCCTCCAGGGTTTTCTGGATAGCCAGCGTTCGGGCAATGCGGAGGAGTCTTAAGCAATGTCCAGATACATAGGCCTCATCGGCTATCCTCTTAGGCATTCTGTTTCCCCTTATTTCCAGCAAGCAGCTCTCGACCATTATCAACTTGATATTCGCTATGAGGCTTGGGAGACAACCCCGGCCGAGCTTCCAGACATAGTGAGGAATTTGAGAAAACCTCAAAACATTGGAGCTAACGTAACTGTGCCCTATAAAGAGGCAGTCTTACCCTTATTAGATGGAATTGATGACCTGGCAAGTTCAATTGGTGCTGTCAATACCATAGTCAAAAAAGATGATAGGCTTCTGGGTTCCAATACTGACGCCTACGGTTTTGCTGAGGCACTAGATAAAGAAGGGCACTTTGACCCTGAGGGAAAGCAAGTCATCATGTTGGGTGCCGGTGGGGTGGCCAGGGCAGTGACTTTTGTTCTAGTGCAAAGAAAAGTGGCTTCGCTAGGCATTACCGATGGTATATTTGAGCGAGCTAGTGCATTGACCGAGAATTTGGTGAGGTATGTTAAAGAAGCTTCGCCAAGCTCGAGGGGGTCGGAGCCAGATATCACTGCTTTTCAGTGGAAGAACTTAAGTTCTGCAAAAACACTTAACAACTGCGATTTAATACTCCATTGCACCACAATAGGAATGAAGGACAGTCCTCAAGAAGGACAGTCACCTCTCAGCCGTGAAGTGATTCCTAAGAACGTCTTGGTCTATGATGTGGTATATAACCCCTGGCTGACACCTCTGCTAAGGCTAGCACAAAAAGCCGGGGCCAATATCCTCGGCGGCCTACCTATGCTAGTATATCAGGGAGCGGCTTCCTTCAAGCTATGGACAGGTAGGGAAGCTCCGGTGGACATAATGTTGAAGAGGGCTAAGGAGATGTTGACAGGGGAACAATGAAGAGAAAAAAGGCAATCATCGTCAGTTTGTGTGTATTGGCGCTGCTCGCGGCGATACTGATTCCGATCTTCTTGCTTCCGAGGCGAGCACCGGACAAAGTCGCTGTAATTCCGCTCAGTGGGAGTATTACGACAGGAGACTCTTCATCCTCCTCTGGCTCAACCATTACCCCGGGGCTCGTAAGAAACTATTTGGCAAAGGCAGAGAGCGATAAGGCGGTTAAGGCGATTGTCTTCCGTATAGAGAGCTCTGGCAGTGAGGTGGAGCCCTGCCAGGAAATCCTTTTGGAGATAGAGAGAGCTAAGGAGACAAAAACGATTGTAGTGAGCATGGGGGGCATGGCTGCTTCGGGTGGCTACTATATTTCAACCCCGGCAGATAAGATTGTTGCCCTCCCTACTACAATGACGGGAAGCATCGGGGTTATTTCTTCCGCAGTGAACGTTAAGGGACTCCTAGAGAAGCTTGGTATTGAGATAGAAATCTTCAAGGGCGGCAAGTACAAGGACATGTATTGGGGGTTGAGAGAGTTGAAGCCAGAGGAAAAGGAGATCATGCAAGAAATGGTTGACGAGTATTACGAGCAGTTTATTGAAGTGGTGGCTGAAAGGAGGGGGCTAGGCAAAGATGATGTCAGAGATTTAGCTACGGGGCAACTTTACAGTGGTAGCAAAGCGAAGGAGTTGGGTCTAGTTGACGAACTGGGTGACCTGGATACAGCAATAGATTTGGCTATGGAATTAGCTGGCATAGAAACTGCGATAGTGAAGTATTATAGACCACCCAGGCTAACACTATGGTCGCTGTTAGGGCTTGTCGATGTTATAAAGGCGAGCATATCTGGGTTGGGTGCAGAAGATATGATTCTATTGGAAATCCTAAACCATAACTATCCACAGCCTCTATTTCTATATCAAAGCTAATGGGACAATTTCGTTTTCTTACTGGTGGAGAATCCCATGGAAGGGGGTTGGTAGCCATAGCGGAAGGGATGGTGGCTGCCCTTTCCTTAAAAGAAGAATACATCAATAAGGAACTCAAACGCCGCCAGCAGGGCTACGGGCGTGGCCCCCGTATGAAGATTGAAGAAGATAAGGCTGAAATTATGGCGGGTGTTCGCTACGGGTTCACTACGGGTAGCCCCATTGCACTCTTTATCACCAACCGGGATTGGCAAAACTGGCAGGAACAGTTAAGCGTTACTCCAGTAGAGAAAGAAGTCGAACCTGTAACCTGTCCCCGCCCGGGACATGCCGACCTGGCAGGGGTGACTAAATATGGTCTCGAGGACATCAGACCGGTTATAGAGAGAGCCAGTGCCCGGGAGACAGCCGCCAGAGTAGCCGTCGGAGCTATAGCCCGAAAATTCTTGGAGGAGTTTGGCGTTTCTGTTCACAGCCACACCACAGCGATTGGAAGACATCACTGGGAACAAGGCGAAGTGAGCTCTATAGATTGGCAGCAAGTAGAAGCCTCCCCAGTCCGTTGTAACGATGCTGAATCAGGAAAGGCGATGATGGCAGCCATTGATGAGGCTAAAGCTAGTGGGGATACGTTAGGTGGCGTTCTTGAGGTGATTGCTGCTGGTGTCCCTATCGGGCTGGGCAGCTACGTTAGCTGGGACCGCCGTCTCGATGGCAGGATTGCTCAGGCGATAATGAGCGTCAATGCCGTGAAAGGAGTAGAAATCGGAGCGGGATTCACTTTGGCCGGACTTAAAGGCTCGCAAGCTCACGACGTTATCGAACCAAGTTCTCGTAGCAAAGCGAAGTGGCTTCCCTGGCAGCATGCCAGTAACCGCGCCGGTGGCATCGAGGGCGGCATAAGCAATGGCGAGGACATAATAGTCAGGGCAGCAGTCAAACCTATTGCTACCCTGGCCAGTCCTTTACCTTCCGTAGACCTTCGCAGCGGTGAGAAGGCAAAGGCCCACTACGAGCGAAGCGATATTTGCGTTGTCCCGGCGGCCGGGGTAATCGCTGAAGCCATGTTAGCCATTGTCCTGGCTGACGCTTGCCTGGAGAAATTCGGCGGTGATAACTTAAAAGAGACCCTGGCAAATTATCGTAATTATTTGAGCAACATATCTTAATTGCCCGACCACAATACCCCAGTTAAGAAAGAGGTATCAGCAATACCGAAGAAGTATTAGCATAAGCCGTAAATGGGGAATATTGTTAATACCGCTTGGCCGAGTCAAGACCGATATCGCGTAGATGGCAACCCCGGGCGGCCAAGTTGCTAGATCACGTTGTTAGGTTTTTACAGACTTATAGTATGATTTTGGCAAACTATATTGAAAATGACAGAATCAAAGCAAGCGTAGAGGAATACTTATGAAAGCGATTGTGTATGAGAAATACGGGCCACCGTCTGTTCTTCAGTTCAGAGAGGTAGCCAAACCTGCTCCTAAGGACAATGAAGTACTGGTAAAAGTTCATGCGGCATCCTTAAATGCAGCTGACTTTGAATACCGGAGAGGTATATTCGTGGTCCGCCTATTATACAGGGGTCTTCTAAAACCAAAATACAAGATACTCGGATCTGACATAGCCGGGCAGGTTGAAGCGGTTGGCAGAAACATAAAGCAGTTTAGACCGGGTGATGAGATATGGGGGGACTTATCTTATCCGTATGGTTTTGGTACTTTTGCTGAGTATGTATGTGTTCCTGAAAATGCATTAAGGTTGAAACCGGCCAGTATGACGTTCGAGGAAGCAGCAGCCATACCTACAGCTGGAGTCGTCGCTCTGCAGAATCTTCGTGGTAGAAGACCGATTCAGCCAGGACAGAAGGTTTTGATTAATGGTGCGGGTGGTAGTGTGGGTACGTTTGCGGTACAGCTTGCCAAGTACTTTGGTGCTGAAGTGTACGGTGTGGACAGCACGGAGAAATTGGATCTGGTGCGCTCTATTGGTGCAGACCATGTCATTGATTACACTAAAGAGGATTTCACCAAAGGTGGGCAGCGTTATGACCTGATTGTAGATGTTGTGGTGCATCGTTCAGTTTTCGATTATAGGCGTGCATTAAATTCCCAGGGAATTTGTGTCTTTATCGGGGGGTCCATGTCACGAGTGTTTCTAAATATGCTTCTAGTACCGTTGATCTCAATGACCGGGAGTAAGAAAATGGGTTTAGTGAAGTGGGAACCAAACAAAAAAGAAGATTTGGTTTTTTTGAAGGAGCTTTTCGAAGCCGGTAAAGTAGTGCCTGTTATAGATAGACGTTACCCGTTGAGTGAGGTCCCTGAAGCTTTCCGGTATCTTGAAGAAGGACATGCCAAAGGAAAAGTAATAATCACTGTGAAACATAATGATAAAACCTGACAACCTGGGATTACACTCATGAAAGCTATCGTATACACAAAATACGGGCCACCTGAGGTTCTTCAGCTCAAAGATGTAGCCAAACCTGTTCCTAGAGATAATGAAGTGCTTATAAAGGTATATGCCACAACAGTAAACAGAACAGATTGCGCAACAATTAGAGCAAAACCATTTTTTGTTAGACTTTTTACAGGTATATTCAAACCAAAAAAACAAATTCCTGGAACCGAATTTGCTGGGAAGATTGAAGCTGTTGGCAAAAATGTAACGTCTTTTAAAGTGGGAGATAGAGTTTTTGGATTTGATGACCAAGGTTCAGAATCTCATGCCCAATACCTGACAATATCAGAAGATAAAGGGTTGACAACAATACCAAGAAACACAACATATGAGCAGGCTGCAGCTACTACTGAAGGTGCGCATTATGCGTATAATTGCATCAAAAAAGTGAATATAGAAAGCGGGCAGAAAGTTCTCGTTAATGGTGCCACAGGAGCTATTGGTTCAGCAGCAGTTCAACTTCTAAGATATTTCGATGTTAATGTTACCGCAGTGTGCAGTACGAAAAACATAGAATTAGTAAAATCATTAGGAGCTAATAAAGTAATTGACTATACAGAAGAAGATTTCACAAAAGATAAAGAAAAATACCTTTTCGTTTTTGATGCTGTTGGAAAAAGTTCATTTGCTAAGTGCAAGCCATTGTTGCAATCAAGCGGAATCTATATTTCATCGGACTTAGGTTATATGGCTCAAAATGTTTTTTTACCACTCATAACACCGATTATAAGACCAATGATTGGCTACAAAAAAACCGTATCTCCGATTCCTACAGATACTAGAAGAAGTATACTTCTAATCAAGAAACTCATTGAAGAAGGAAGATTCAAGGCAGTGATAGACAGAAGATATCCGCTAGAACAAATTGTCGAGGCGTACAAATATGTTGAAAAAGGACAAAAGATTGGAAATGTAGTCATAACTGTGGAACATAACAACAAAACCTAACAAATCAGGAGGAAACTCATGAAAGCGATTGTATGTACAAAATACGGACCACCGGAGGTTCTTCAGCTCCAAGAGGTAGCCAAACCTACTCCCAAGGACAATGAAGTATTGATAAAGATTTATGCCACAACCTGTCACGTAGGTGATGTGAGGGTTCGAAGTTTCAACGTCCCTTTCTGGCAAATGCTCCCCTTTCGAATATATTTGGGTCTTCGAAAGCCCAAAAGAAGCATACTGGGAATGGAGTTAGCCGGGGAGATTGAAGCGGTAGGTAAAGACGTAGAAAGATTCAAGAAAGGCGACCAGGTTTTTGCGCTCACCGGTTTTGGTTTCGGCGCTCATGCCGAGTACAAGTGTTTGCCCGAGGAAGGGGGAGGGGCAAAAGGAGGGGTGATGGCCATAAAGCCGTCCAACATGACCCACGAGGAAGCCGCCGCTGGCGCTGCTTCCGGAGGAATTACGGCGTTGAAAACTCTTAGAAAGGCGAATATCCAGAGCGGGCAAAAAGTTCTTATCTACGGCGCTTCCGGAAGTGTAGGTAGCTATGCGGTGCAGCTTGCCAAGCACTTCGGGGCGGAAGTTACCGGGGTATGCAGTACCGCGAATCTAGAATTGGTGAAATCTCTGGGAGCCGACAAGGTAATTGACTACACCAAAGAGGATTTTAACAAAAGCGGTGAGACCTACGATATTATTTTTGACGCTGTAGACAAATTTCGGTCTTCAGGGGGTAAAAAGGCTCTAAAGAAGAGGGGAATCTACCTTAACGTCAACAAGGATTCCGGAGGCGAGGTAAAGACGGAAGACCTGATCTTCCTCAAAGAGCTTGTTGAAGCGGGAAAGTTAAAAGCGGTAATAGATAGGAGCTATCCGCTGGAACAAATGGTCGAGGCCCACCGGTATGTGGAAAAAGGACACAAAAAGGGACATGTAGTCATAACTTTGGAGCGTAATAAGAAACCCTGACAAGCATTACGGTTTAGGGGGGGCTACGTCTTTGTTAGTGTTTCTGGTATGCGGCGCGTTTTGGCTGATCGGATGCCTCTCGGCAGACGACCTACTGCAGCTGAAGTTGGTTTTGGGCAGCGGGGACGTCGCTCTTACCTGCCCATCACACAGTCGGTAGGGACTTGATGAACTCACCCACCAGGTTGACATTGGCCAATTCGTGCTTCCATGCCTCGGCATCATGTTGCAGCCAAAACGGGTAAGAGGTAACAACAATAACCATGTCGAGTTCATCCAGCAAAACAATCAGTTGCCCTCCATGTCCCCACGCCAAGTCGAAATGATGCTCACCTACCCTGGCAGACCACCACTGATAGCCATACCCGACGTCGCGAAAGGAAAGGCCCCAGTTTGCCGGAAATCCGCCAGTCACATTGATATCCTCCGAGTACCTCTGCAGGGAATCATGCACCCAGGCGGCGGGAACGACCTGGTTCCCCTCGTATTCACCTTCGTTGAGATATAACAGGCCGAACTTGGCCGCATCACGTGCCGAAAAGTGGAGGTCCCCACAGCCGTTGTTGTGGCCCTCCGCGTCCGTGCCCCATTCGCCCGCCTCCACACCAAGCGGTAAGAAAAGATTCTCTTCAGCGTATGCCTTGAGATTCGTACCAGTCGCCCGGTCTACGATAATCCCCAGCCAGTTGGACGATAGATTGCTGTAATGGAACTCGGTTCCCGGATCGGCGACGAGTGGAAATTCTTCTATGAGAGGCGGATAGTGACCCGATAAAAGGCCATCCCAGAGAGCCGGATCGGTTTCCTCCCAGGGATATCCAGCACGCATCTGAAGCAAATCCCGAATCGTTATCTGCTCCTTCCTAGGGTCAGTTATTTGGTCGGTGACCTCCGGGAAGAAATCCAGCATCTTCTGCTCCACGCTTGACAGATAGCCTTGATCCAGCGCAATCCCGACCAGTGCTGAGGTATAACTCTTCGTCACCGATTGCAGCCTGTCTTTCTGATCAATAGACCCTTCGTTGAAGTAGTCTTCAGCTATCAGATAGCCATTCTTGACAACCAGCAGGCTATAGAGGGTCTCTAATTGAGCCGCGTTGTAATACACCTCCGCCACCAGCATAGGATCCAGCCCTTGCTCTGAAGGCGTCGATATGTCCCAGTCATCCCCGGGCAGTGGTGTGTAGTCAACCGCTAAGAGGTCCTCAATCGAAGGGCCGCAACCGGGTAGCGCTGACAGGACCAGGAGCACGATGGCGATTATCAGGAGAGAATACTGACGCCAGTTAAAGCAAAATTTGAACTTTTTACCCGTTGACTTCCTCCAATCAATCCCACCTGATGTGGCCAAACAAGGGGCTTTTGAAGTCATTTTACCATAAAACCCTGTCTGCACAACCGGCTTAATATAGGAAATCCATACAAAAAGGTTTAATCACTGGAGAAAAGGATTTCCTCGGCGTTCATCGCCGATAGTAGTAGGTGGCCCGTGGCCGGGATAGACAATGGTTTCGTCAGGTAAGACCATAAGTTTTTCACGAATGCTCTTCATCAGACGTTCGTGGCTGCAACCGGGAAAGTCGGTCCTGCCAATGCCGGAATTAAATAGAGTATCGCCGCTGAAGACTGCTCCATGCCCCGAGAGGCAAATTCCACCAGAACTATGTCCCGGGGTATAGAGGACTTCAAAGTGCAAGTCGCCTACATCTATGGGGTCACCGTCCTTCAGTAACCTATCGGGCTTAGGAGGTGATTTAAAAGGGGTGATGCCGACCGAAGTCAGCATACGCATTGGGGCGGAAAACACGAATCCTTTCTCGGCCTCATGAACGGCAAAGTGGGCATCAGTCCTTTCTTGAACCTCACGAAGGGCACCAACATGGTCCATATGAGCATGGGTTATCACGATTAAGGATATGGATAATCCTGTTTGCTGCACCGTCCTCAAAATAGTCTCAGCTTCAGCACCGGGGTCAATAATCATCCCCTGTTTGGTCGCGGATGAACCAACTATATAGCAGTTGGCGGCAAAGGGACCGACCACTAACATCTTTATAATCATTGCTCTTTTCTCCAGTGATTCCGTAGTTGAATTCGTGAAGTATAGCACTAGTCTGCAGTCTGTGAAAACCGCCAGTCAACAAGGTTATTTGGCAGACGGAAGTGGGAAATCTCATCCCAAGGAACGAAGATCAATCCATTGGGTAGCACACAAATAAACAAATGTGGAGGAGGGTTAGCAGTCTACAAAGGATGAAAGCAGGCAACGTAGTGGTCGTTGCTGATAAGCTTCAGCTCTGGCTCAGATTCATGGCACTCGCTGGTCGCCTGAGAACACCTGGGATGAAAAGTACAGCCAGGTGGGGGATTGGCTGGGCTGGGTACCTCACCGGGAAGGACGATGCGACCGACCCTTCTCTTGGGATCGGGAACTGGCGTTGCCGCCACCAACGACTGGGCATAGGGATGACGCGGTGTGTGAAATACCTCGTCCGGCCTCGCCATCTCCACTACCTTGCCCAGGTACATCACAGCGATATAGTCGCAGACGCTCTCCGCAATCAGAAGCTCATGGGTGATGTAGAGGTAGGTAAGGCCAAACTCTTTCTTGAGCTCCTTCAGAAGGTTGAGAATCTGGGCCTGGACAGAGACGTCCAGGGCGGAGGTCGGTTCATCAAAGGCGACAAACTCCGGTTTTGTGGCCAGAGCACGAGCGATGGCGATGCGCTGGCGTTGACCGCCGCTGAATTGGTGGGGATAACGCCCCAACTGGCCTGCGCTCAACCCAACTGTGCCTAAAAGTTCCTTGACGGCCGTTTCCTGTGCCTCGCCCGAAAGCACCTTGTGTATCCTCAGCGGCTCGGCCACTATATTCTTCAACTTCATCCGCGGATCGAGGGAGGTGAAGGGGTCCTGGTGGACAAGCTGGGCACGGCGACGGAATAAGCGGATCCTGGCACCGGAGAAGGTTCCCAGGTCATTCTCCTTCAGAAGAGAAGCCAGCTTAGCCCTGTTGTTTCCCGCCGACTCTAATGCTTCTATCTCCGCCTTCACCACATCAGGGACATCAAAATAAACATGGCCGCTGGTCGGTTTGCAGAGACGGACAACTGTCTTGGCCAGTGTCGTCTTGCCACAGCCCGATTCGCCGACAAGCCCCAGCCATTGCCCGTGCTTAAGGGCCAGGCTGACGCCATCAACCGCCTTGACCATTCCCACCGGTCTTCTAAAAACACCGCCGCGTATTGGGAAGTATTTCTTCAATCCTCTGATATCAACTAGGGTGTTCATATGTAAAGTCATAGATCAGAAAAGATAACAGGCCACCATATGGTCCTTGCCGATCTCTTTAAGTTTGGGGCTCTCTTGCTGGCACATCGGCATGGCGCTCGGGCACCGCGGGTGAAAGCGACAGCCCGGCGGCGGGTTCAACGCATCAGCCAGAGCACCGGGGATGGTCTGTAGCTCCTTTCCCGGGATAGGAACGGCGTCCAGTAAAGCCTTGGTATAAGGATGCGAGGGATGAAGGAATATCTCTTCGACACCGGCTACCTCGCAGACCCTGCCGGCGTACATAACAGCCAGCCGGTCGCAGACCTCAGATGCCACTCCCAGGTTATGAGTAACAAAAAGAACAGAAGCCCCTTTGTCCGCCTTGATGCGCCGGAAGAGTTCCAGGATCTGGGCTTGAATAGTGACATCAAGCGAAGTAGTCGGCTCATCGGCGATGAGAAGCTCAGGAGAGCAGGCCAGTGCCATGGCAATCACCGCCCGCTGTTTCATTCCCCCTGAGATCTGATGAGGATACTGAGCAGCCACACGGGCCGGGTCGGGGATTTCTACACTCTTAAGCATATCAACCGTCAACAACCTGGCCTCATCTTTTAGTCGCCAGAGAAGCCGCCTGAAGAGCGGGATATGACTTGCCAGGCGAGGCTCAACGGAATGAGAGTTCTGGGCTACCTTATCGTAAAGCCTGCTCTGCCAGCGCCAGAAAGGCCTCCTCAGAGCGGAGGCAAATCCGCTTCCGTCGCTGAGCAAGCTATCCACCCGTCGCTTCGCCCGGCGGCCCAGCTCCTGGCGCCGGTGGAGCAGGAAAACTTCGGAGATCTGGTCACCGATGGTAAAGACCGGGTTCAAAGCGGTCCCCGGCTCCTGGAACACCATGGATATCTTGTTGCCGCGAATGGACCTCATCCTATCCTCCGTCAATTTCAACAGTTCGAGTTCACCACCCCCATCTCTGTCAAAGAAGACGATGCTGCCCGATTCTATCTTGCCGGGGTAGGGGATGAGACGAAGGATGGCCAGGGCGGTCATCGTCTTGCCCGAACCGGTTTCACCCACTATCCCCAGTGTCTCTCCCTGCCTGATGTCCAGGTCCAGATCATCGATGGCGTGGACGACGCCCTCATAAGTGTAAAACCTGATGGAGAGGTCTCTTATCCTGACAAGGTCTTTCATCTTAACGCCTCGCCAATCTCGGGTCAAGAATGTCCCTGAAGGCATCGCCAAGAAGATTCCAGCCCAGCACGAAAAACAGGATGAACAGGCCGGGAATGGTCACGGCGTACCAGTACTTCAACGGGTCACGCGGTGGCCCTACGATCCAGTTACGGGCGAATGAAGTGAGCTGCCCCCAGTCGGCGTAGCCTTCGGGGGCGCCCAGGCCCAGAAAGCTCAGTGCTGCCGCTGCCAGAACTATTGCCCCTATGTCCAGCGAAGCCATGACAAGGGTGGGGTAGATGGCGTTGGGCAGCGCATGGCGAATTATGACCCTCCCGCTTGAGGCACCCAACCCACGGGAAGCCTCGATGAAGTCCTCCTCACGCACCTGGAGTATGTCGCCGCGGATCAGCCGGGCATAGGAAGGCCACGCAACCACGGTGAGAGCTATCATAACGCTCCTCAGGCTGGGCCCTAGGACAGCGACGATTGCCATGGCCAGAATCAGGCCCGGGAAGGCCATGAAGATATCGGTGATGCGCATGATAACCTCGTCGAGAAGCCCACCGAAGTAGCCGGCCAGACTGCCCAATACGATTCCTATCGAAAGTACAACGCCTATCACTATCAGACCGACCTGAAAGGCAGAGCGCGTGCCCCAGATAACCCCGTAGAAGATATCGTACTGCCCTTGAGTGGTGCCGAAGACGTGCTCCTCGCTGGGAGGCTGCGGTGTGGCCGAGTAACCGTCGCGGGGTATCATATAAGGATTCAGATGACCTTCCGGCGTCGGAGCAATAAGAGGAGCGAAGATGGCGATGATGACAAAGACGACAATGATTATGATCCCCATGAGCGAAAGCGGGTTCCTGACAAGCTGACGTGCCATAAATTTGAAGTCGGTCACTGCACTGATGCTCCCAATCTAACTCGCGGGTCGACGCGGGTGTAGAGTATATCCACCACCAGGTTGACCAGCACAAACAGGCCGGCATTAAACAGCGCGAAGCCCAGCACGGACGCTATGTCCAGGTTAACCGCTGCCTGCCAGGCCCACCAGCCGATGCCCTTATAGGTGAAGATGGTCTCCGTAATGACGACACCGTTGGCCAGGCCGGCAAACAGGTAACCCGATACGGTTATCACCGGGATGAGGGCATTGCGGCGGGCGTGCTTATTGACTACCACCCTTTCAGCAAGCCCCTTGGCCCTGGCGGTGAGAACGTATCCCCTGCCCAGAGCCTCCAGCATGCTGGAGCGCATCAGCCTCATAATAAAGGCCACCTGGACCACCGCAAGGGTGACTACTGGCAAGATAACATGTCTTAAGGCGTCCAGAAGGAGCGGCCCATTAAGATTGAGGATGGCGTCAATGGTGTTGATACGAGTGTAACGGATAAAATCGGCGGAGTGGATCACCAGATCCATCTGGATACTCAGGCGGCCCGGCGGGAGAAAGCCGCGGAAGAAGCCGTAAAATACCATTAGCAGTATCAGCCCGAACCAAAAGGTCGGCAGCGACCATCCGAAGATGGCCATCACCCGTGTGCCATGGTCAACTGGCCTGTCTTTATGGGCAGCGGCCTGAGTACCGAGGAAGATGCCCATCAGAATGATGAGTGGCGCGGCGAATATAGCCAGCTCCAGGGTAGCCGGCAGGAAATTCCAGATGGCATCCCATACAGACATCCCCACCACCACTGACCAGCCCAGATTACCCCTGAGCACGTGGCCAATCCAGGTGCCGTACTGCACGAAGAATGGCTCATCAAGACCATACTGCTCGATAACAGCCGGCAGGTCCGCCATCTGCCTCGGGCTACTGACATAAAGAGTTGCACGTTCTATCGGGGAGAAGAACATAGTAATGGCGAAGATGAACAGGGTTACCCCGAAAAGGACCGGGATAAGAAGAAGCAGACGCCGGACAATATATGACCTTAGCTCCAAAGCACACCTTTATACCATGGGGAGACCCCCGCCTGCAAGCGGGGGTCTCCTGACTTGTCTCACCAGGCTCACTGGGGAGCTCTGCGAGGTCACTCCTTGCTTCAGGACTCTGACTTTGTCATGTCGATGAAACGCCCCGGATAAGAAGACTCAACGGGGTTGTAATAGAAGCCACCTATATACTTGGTGAAGTAGCGCCTCGCTATCGGCTGGGCTAGCGTGATGCCATAGGGATCCTCGTAGCAGAGCTCCTGTAGCTCAGTGTACAGCGCCTGCTGCGCCACAGGATCGGTCTCCTCAAACGCCACCTTGAGCTTGGCATCGAGTTCAGGAGAGCCGTAGCCTATGTAGGCGGAGAAGGCACCGTGCGTGCTGTGCATAAAAGGAACGACGAAATTGTCCGGGTGGGGATAGTCGGGCAGCCAGCCTATCTGGAACATAGGCATATCCCTAGTGCCCCAGATCTTACCCAAGAAAGTGGGCCATGAGATGGGCTGGATGCTGACCTGGAATAAGGGATTCATACCGTACAGGCCCTCAGCCAGGATTTCGCAGGCGGTCTTGCGCGGTATGTTACCGGAGTTGTAGAGGAGCGTCATTTTGAAGCCCTTCTCCCAGACTTGGCCGCCCCAGGCAGCCTTGAAGTGCTCCTCAGCTTTGTCCAGGTCCTTGCTATACAGCGACGTGCCAGAATCGAAGAAGGGAAGACCCTCAACGACCGGCGAGCCCCTCTGTATGCCCTGGCCATCCAGGCCGTCGCGGATGTAGGTCTCAAAATCGAAGGCATAACAGAAGCCCTTGCGCACGTCTAGGTCAGTGAAGAAGTCCAGGGGTATGCCCTGGCCGTCGAGTGCACCACTGCCAACAAAGGTGCTCTCGGGGGCGATATCCTGATTGAAGAAGAATGCATCAATACTGAGGGAAGGCAAATCTTTGTACACCTGGAGGTCCTCAGTCTCATCCTCAATATCGTCCATCTCGTCAAAGAAAGTCGCCGGTACATAGACAAGGTCGGCATCCCCGGCCAGGAGTGCCAGCTTTCGGCTGGTCCATTCCTCGACCACCTGGGTGATGACATAGTCAAACGGCACAGAGCCGCCCCAGTAGTCGTCGTTTTTCTCCAGTTTGACCTGAATGCCCGGTTCCCACAGGTTCAGTTTCCAGGGTCCGGTACCACTGGACTGATTGTAGAGTACGGTGTCGCCAACATCGTCTGGGATGTTATAGTCCATCCAGGTGGCTTCGGTGCCGTCCCAGCCCCCGTTAGCGATGCAAAACTCCTTATCGACAATCCCGGACCATCCGCCGCACAGAATCTGGAGGAACGCCAACTCCCAGTGGGCACCACCACTCAGGTGGAACACCACGGAATCGCCGTCAACGTCTACCGCGCCGGCGATATCGGCGAAGGTAACGTCAGCACTGCTGCCCGCATCCAGCAGCGGTCCGTAAATCATCCAGGCGGGTCCGCCGGTTCTGTCCTGGACCATCCATCGCTCATAGGTATATTCGACGTCTTCAGGGGTCAGGTCGTTACCACTGTGGAACTTGACGCCCTCACGGATCGTGAAGGTGAAGGTAAGATCTGTACTGTTGAACTCCCAGTCGGTAGCCAGAATGGGCACAAACTCGTCCGACTTCTCGCGGTCAAAGTATAGGAGTGTCTCATAGATACAACCCGTCTGCTGAGCGCTAGCTGTGTCGTAGATCCAGGCTGGATCAAGGGTCTTGATAGGTCCGATCGTCTGAAAGACAAAGGTACCAGGATTATTGAATGGTATGGTAATCCCAGGCTCTTCTTCCTCTTCTTGTTCAGCGAGTGGAGTAGTACAGGCCGGCAATGCGATAAGAGACAGGCATAACAAAGCAGCCAGAACTATCCAGCCCATTTTTGAAAGTCTTTTACTCAATTCTAACCTCCTTTACCTAGATTTTTTGATTTCCTTCATCCACACCACATCCACTAGTTGTTGTTTAGATTCATTTAATACTATTTCGCTATTAAGTCGCCCTCCTTTCTACTATTTTACTTACGTTATTTGTCGCTGTCACAATCCACACTATAGACTTTCTTTCCGCCCTTTTGCACCCCTGTCGAATCCGCCCAAAATCTACTTCTCCAAACTCTGCTTCGATAGGCATCACCCCCCTTCTCTGATTTTATCCTTTCTATCTTTAAGAATAGCCTACTAATGTTAAAATCCTGTTAAGCAGGTCTATAAACACAAAATTTTCTCCATCTTCCTCCGCAATCTCCCTGCGTATCTAAGAGAACCGGCGATTATCAGGGACAGATGCCCGTCAGCTCGCAGACACTAGTTCACGAGATCAGTCTCACGAACATGAACCTCGCTGGTCTACGGGCAGAAATAACAATTATGCCTTCGCACACGTACCTTGAAGTTTCATGATAACGTGCCTCTGGGAGCTTGTCAACGGGATTGTCAGCTCGCCGCATCGGTAACTTGGGCAAAGTGTACTAGCAGGTTCTCCTCCGATTATACAATGCCTTGCACTCGTTCAGTAGCTTAGCGGTACTTCTTTCCTGTCGTTGCGAGGAGCAAGATTCCTCGCTAATGCTCGGAACAAGCTAGGCAATGTTGGTTCGTGTCCCCCTTTTGTGATTGCGAGGCACGACTGTGCCGAAGCAATCTCAGTTGAGGACAATGAGATTGCCACGCTTCGCTCGCAATGACAGAAAGAATGCAAGGCTCGCAATGACACCTGGCAATTGGTAAGCAATTTCATGCAAAGCTAATTGTTGCTCTAATCTGGATTTTTCAATATACTGACAAATATAACTGCTGGATGTGGACAGGCAAATAACCGATCTCGTTATCACGGGTTTCTCAGGCACCGGTAAATCTCTGGTGGCTAAAGAGATAGCCCGGAGATTAAATTGGGGTTTTCTGGATACCGATGATGAGATAGTCAAACAAGCTGGCAAGCCTATCGCCGAGATTTTTCGCCAAGAAGGGGAGGGCAAGTTCAGGGAACTGGAGCGCGGCACAATTAGAAAAGCTTGCCAGCAAAGGCAGACAGTCATAGCTATTGGCGGCGGTGCCATAGTTGACCCGCAAAACTATGAGCTGCTTGCCAGAACCGGGTTAATTGTTTGCCTGGAGGCCAAGCCCGAGACAATCTATGAACGCTTATTCCATGAAGCTGCTTGTAGCCCCGGGACTGAAGTCCGCCCCCTCTTAGCTACCGATGACCCTCTGGAGCGCATCAGGCAGCTTAAAGCCTCCCGTCAACCTTACTATGCCAAGGCGGATTGGACAATCCACACTGACGGCTTGAGCATCAACGAAGTAGCAGGGGAGGTAATAAGGGCTTCGAGATTGCTTCGTCGCTACGCTCCTCGCAATGACAAGGAAAAGGCTCGCAATAACGAAGAAAAGGCACAGAGTAGCATTGACAAAGACATCGCTTGCTTGGTGGAAACTGCGACTCAAAGTTATCCTGTCTTCGTTGGCTATGGCCTATTGGACAGACTGGGTGAAAAGATGAAGCAGGCTGCTTTATCCGGCACAGCCACCATAATTAGCGATGAGAAGGTGTTCTCTCTTTACGGCAACAAAGTCGGGGGAATCCTCAAGGACGCTGACTTTGCTGTCAATTCCTTTGTAGTGCTGCCGGGCGAAGAAACAAAAAGCATGGCCTCTGCCATCAAGATCTGTGATTTTCTTGTCGGGCATCGAGCGGAACGGGACGATATCATCGTCGCCTTGGGTGGTGGTATGGTCGGTGACTTGGCAGGCTTTGTTGCGGCCACGTTCCTGCGGGGCATGCCCTGGATACAAGTGCCGACCAGTCTGGTAGCCATGGTCGATGCCAGCATCGGGGGTAAGGTCGGGGTTAATCATCCTGAGGGGAAAAACCTTATCGGCGCCTTCTATCAGCCTAACCTGGTTTTGGCTGACCCTCAGACTCTCACCACTCTGCCTCAGCGTGAGCTGACCTCAGGCTGGGCTGAAGTTATTAAGCATGGCATGATTCTTGATGAGGAATTTGTTCAATTCCTGGAGAGCAATGTTAGTGGGCTGACAAACCTGGAGCCGGAGTTGCTTACCCGGGCTATTGCCCGCAGCGCTGCTATCAAAGCTCAGGTCGTCAGCCAGGATGAAAGAGAAAGGGAAGGAAGACGCACCGTCTTAAATTATGGACATACCATAGCTCATGGATTGGAGGCTGCTACACAATATAAGCGATTTCTTCATGGCGAAGCGGTAGCCATTGGCATGATGGGAGCCGCTAAGCTGAGCCAGCGATTGGGTCTTCTGCCTTCAGCGGCAGTGGAGCGCCAACAGGCCCTATTACAGGAATTCGGCCTACCCACTGGCTTTTCTGGGTTGGACTTGACTGAGATAACAAGGGCTATGGAGTTAGACAAGAAGACCAAGGAAAAAGCAATTCGCTGGGTGCTGTTGAACGATATCGGCCGAGTGGTAATTAGTAGTGACGTCACTCAGCAGGATGTGCTAGCCGTTCTTCAGGAACTGGTGGAGTTATGACTTCTTTCTCCAATTGAAAGCAAGCCCTTTGTAGGCTATAATGACCAGTCTAAAGCAACCCTAGGAAGTCTTGTGACTTATTGGAGACCCTGGTGATTTGACTACCAGGTTCCCATGAAAATCGCAAGATTCTCGTGGGATTTAGAATGGGAGATTACCTTTGCTGAAAAGCCATAACTGTGGTGAACTGAGGGAAAAGCATGCTGGACAGAAAATTACTTTGGCTGGCTGGGTGCATCGGCGTCGTGACCATGGTGGGAAGGTATTCATCGACCTGCGCGACCGAGAAGGCATGGTTCAGGTCGTGTTCAATCCCCAGGTATCACAAGAAGCATACGAGGTAGCTGGTTCGCTCCGCAGTGAGTATGTAGTTCAGGTTACCGGAGAAGTTGTTCCCCGCCCTGAAGGGACGGAGAATCGTAAACTGGCTACTGGAGATATTGAGGTCATAGCCAAAGAGGCTGTCATCCTTAATCCATCAAAAACACCGCCATTTTACATAAGTGAAGATGAGGAAGTTGAAGAATCGCTTTGCCTCAAAAATCGCTACCTGTATTTGAGAAGACCCAGGCTGAAAGATAATCTCATTCTACGTCACAAGGTGATAAAGTTTATTCGTGATTTCCTCGACGCTAAGGGATTTGTGGAAATTGAGACACCCATTCTGATTAAGAGCACGCCGGAGGGAGCACGGGATTACCTTGTGCCCAGCCGCATCAATCCTGGGAAGTTTTATGCCCTGCCTCAATCGCCACAGCAGCTCAAGCAACTCCTCATGGTAGCTGGGTTTGACAAGTATTTCCAGATAGCGCGTTGCTTCAGGGATGAGGACCTCCGAGCAGATCGGCAGCCCGAGTTCACCCAGCTTGACCTGGAGATGAGCTTTGTTGAGGCGCCGGACATACTGCGACTCATGGAGGAACTGTTTACTGCGCTTGCCAAGACTGTCAAACCTGACATGCGATTAGTGGAGCCCTTTCCACGCCTTTCCTATAAAGAAGCGATGGACAGATTTGGCACAGATAAACCGGACATAAGGTCTGGCTTGGAGATCAAGGACATATCCGATATCTCTGCTAACACCGACTTCCAAGTTTTCCGCTCCGCCCTCGGCAACAATGGTAAGGTGAAAGGGATATGTATCCCCGGCTGTGGCCACTATACGCGCCATCAACTTGATGAATTGATAGATCTAGCAAAGAGCTGCGGTGCCCAGGGTTTGGTGACCGTGGCTTTTGCGGGGGAGTCAGTGACTCTGGATGAGGTGAAATCGGCGGCTGCCAAATATCTGACTCCTCGTCAATTCGAAGAGATAGCCGATAGATTTGAGGCAAAGCCTGGTGACCTTTTACTTATCGTGGCCGATAAGCTGGCGGTAGTCAACAAGACACTGGATGAGCTACGCCGCCAGATGACACAGCGGCTTAATCTAACTGATGCTAACCTGCTGGCTTTTGCCTTCGTGGTCGATTTCCCTTTTTTGGAGTGGAACGAGGCCGAGAATCGTTGGCAACCCATGCATCATCCATTCACGGCTCCTCGATGGGAAGATGTCGCACTTCTGGATAGTGAACCGGCTAGAGTTCAGGGTCAACATTATGACGTAGTGTGCAACGGCTGCGAACTTGGGAGCGGCAGCATTAGAATCCATAATCGTCAGTTTCAGGAAAGAGTATTTGGTCTCCTCGGTTACAGCCAGGAAGAAACAGAAAGCCGATTCGGAGGTTTCTTAGAAGCACTGGAATATGGAGCACCGCCCCATGGCGGTATTGCCATAGGTCTGGACCGTTTAGTGATGTTACTGGCCGGGGAGCGGAGTATAAGGGAGGTTGTCGCTTTCCCCAAGAATCAGAATGCCGTTGATGTGATGCTGAATAGCCCTTCTTATGTTGACAAGCATCAACTTGATGAGCTCAACCTTAAACTAAAACGCGAGGTTCTCCGTTCGCAGTGACAGGGAGTCAGTCATGAAAGTAAGCACGGAAAATTTGGAGAATTGCCGGATAACTCTCAATATAGAGGCTGAAGCCAGTGAGTTAGATAAATCACTGGATGAGGCTTATCATCACCTGGTTAAGGAGGTGTCCGTACCTGGTTTCCGCAGAGGCAAGGCCCCTAGAGTCATTCTGGAGCAACACATAGGGAAGAGGGCTCTGTTGGAAGAGGCATTGGAACATCTTGTACCTCAACTTTACAAACAAGCGATACAATCGAAGGACCTTGAACCCATTGCCGAACCGGAACTAGAGATTACTCAAACTGAGCCCCTGATTTTCAAGGCCATAGTGTCTCTTAAACCGGAAGTGAAGCTTGGCGATTACCACGGGATAAGGCTGGATGCCAGCCCGGAAATAGAAGTCACCGACAAAGAAGTTGCCGCTGCCATGGAAGAGCTCCGGAAAGAACAAGGGGCATGGGTCCCCGCAGAGCGCCCGGCTGAGGTAGGTGATTTAGTTACCATAAATATCCGGGCCAATGTGGTCGGGAAACCCTGGTTGGATCACAAAGATATACTGTATGAGATGAACAAGGATTCACGTTCGCCTGTGCCGGGATTCGCTTCTTGCCTGCAGGACGCTGAAAGAAATAAGGAAAAGACCTTCAATTTGCCCATTCCCGACGACTATCCCATCAGGGAAATGGGTGGCAAGGAAGCCAGTTTCAGAGTGACTATTAGTGAAATAAAGGAGAAACAGTTGCCAGAGCTTAACGATGAATTGGCTAAAGGTGCCGGCTATGGTGGACTGGAGGATATGAAGGAGAAGGTGGCTGCCCATTTAAGAACCAAAGCTGAGGCTAGAAATCGTTTGGAGTTGGAGCAAAAAGCGCTTGACGCTCTGCTGGAAATGAGCGACGTGAACTACCCTCCTATTTTGGAGGATGAGGAGATCGACGGATTCCTCAAAAGCGAGGCACAGCGCCTGGGCTTCAAGGAGATAGCCGATTACCTGAAGAGGGCTGGCAAAACGGAGGAGGAAATCAGACAAGAGCTGCGTCCTATGGCAGAGAAGCGTCTTGTGCAAGGTCTCGTCTTGGGGAAATTAGCTGAAGACGAAAAGATTGAAATTACTGCCTCAGAGGTGGATAATAAGATGGAGGAGATTATCAATGATGCTGGAGACAAGGAGAAAGCAAGGCAGGTCTTCTCGCTGCCTCAGTTTAAGCAATCAATTGAACAGTCGCTGCATACTCAGAAGACGATGGAGCGATTACTGCAAATAGCTGTCGGCAATACTAAAGAAATGACAAAGGGGGAATGATGGAAACAAAATCTCAAGTGGTAATTCCGACTGTGACCGAAACCAGTGCCCGAGGTGAGCGTATTTTCGACATATATTCTCTCTTGCTCAGGGAGAGAATCGTTTTTCTGGGCACACCGATCAATGACCAGATAGGCAATCTAATTATTGCTCAACTCCTCTATTTGGAGAGGGAAGACCCGGAAAAGGACATAAACCTTTATGTTCATTGTCCCGGCGGCATTATCAGTGCTGGCTTAGCTATTTACGATACCATGCAGATTCTTCGCTGCCCGATATCCACCATCTGTGTTGGTCTGGCAGCCAGCATGGGTACCGTGCTTCTTTGTGCTGGGACTAAAGGGAAGAGGTACGCTTTACCCAATTCGACCATACATCTGCATCAGGCGGTTGGGGGTGCTCAGGGGCAGGCGGCTGACATTGAAATTGCCGCCAGAGAAATAATGAGGATGCAGGAAATGCTACGTAACATCATAGCTAAACACACCGGCCAGCCGGTGGAAAAGATTGCCCACGACACCGACCGAGACTTCTATCTGAGCGCCGAACAAGCGGTGGAATACGGCATCGTAGACGAAATACTGAGCAAGCCAGCCAAGAAGTAGAATAGGGGCACTGCCGCTAGCAACACCGAGAATCTGGGGCAGGTAGATGCGCCACAGAAGTATTGCCTGTAAGAGCCGAGAAGCTGCTTGGCTTCAATCGATAGGATGATGGTTGGGATGGTAGACTGGACGGAAACGAGTGCTGCAATTCATGCTGCCGGCGAAGCATCAGGCGGACTGGACAAAGCAGGCTTAATCACCATCATCGTGGTCTCCATAATTGCCATTATCACTTTCGTGTGGATCTTCCGCGAGACCGGAAAGCGAGACTGAGCAGGTCACGTTAGCCTAGTTGGGCAGCCTCCTGTCTTATCGAATCACTATGATGAACAGAATCTCACGCTTATACTGACTATCTTTGAATGGATGGATATGATTAACTTCTGCTATAGATCCTTCTAGATATCTAATCTCGGATGTCAAGTAACAAGGAGAAGACTCGGGAGAGTATTGAGTGATCACATATGCAGCTATTTTCGTGGGTCAACGATTTGCTGTGACTGTATTTCTAATATTAACTACTCGTGTTCGTCTATCCTATATCCGTATCTGGGCATTTCCTCGCCGTCCACATATACTGTTCTACCATCCATTTGTACACGTCCCTGTGCTATCAAATCGTGAACAGCAAACGGATAGATCTTCCAGTCACCTGATACTTTAAGCGCCTCTTGTAGATTTCTACAAATAGTCTCCATCACTCCAAACAATTCTCTCCCCGCTTTCTCCTCAAAGTCTTCATAAGTTTTCATATGGTGCATTGTGGCGTAACTAGTTATTTCGTGTAACCCCTTTGATAATTCCTCCCTACCTCCCAATTCTAATCTGTCTGTTGTTTGCAGGATATTAAGAGGTTTAGATTGCACTAGCACAGGTCCTGTGTCTTCGCCTTTGTCAACAAAGAATAGACTTGATCTTATCACCTCATCTCCGGCTAATATGGCCTTGGCTGACGGTACCCAGTGCAGACCATTGTAGCCTTTTGTGGTGTCCCCGGGATGCACATTGAGAATTCTTGGATAATATTTATCTACTATGAAGTCAGCAAGCCATTGATCATAGCCAGCGAGACATACCAAATCGGGCTCTCCGCCGATTCTGCTTTCTATCAATGCACACAGTTTCTGTTCGTATTCTGCTCTTTCTGGACAATTTCTGGGAATATTTCCCGAACCATATCTCTTTCTGGCAGCTTTGAGATAAGGTATGTGACTAAGTTCGATTACCTCGTGTTCATTTGCTCTGGCTATCGCAACTCCGCCACATCCAGGTCTGTTCGTGAACACAATATAATCATGATTGAGGTTCTTTGCAGCTATCTCTCTATAGTTGGTACCGGAACCAGAAACAAAACATACAATCGTCATTCTTGCTCCGTATTTGGTCGGATCGTAAACTAGTTGCTTCATAAATCTATCATACCCTTGTCACGAGACCTCACTCTCATCCTTCCCTCGCTCTAGGGCACTTGGCGGCTTATGTCTTGAATCTAGTCCCCGATTATTGTACTTATCGATGAGTTATTCAGTTGCCTGAACCAAATTTGGCAATAGGAGTATCGGGACCTGAAAATTCAATCTCTTAATATAGGATTTATCAGCCGACTGAGACCATAATAACATCTAGTTTCAAGGTTTGAAAGATGCAAAGGGATTTCTATGTTATTGGTTTCGGCGAACTGGGTGCTGCTCACTTCCTCAAGATACAGAGTGTGTGAAACGATGAAACAGATTCAAAAGGTAGTGAGAACTAAGAGGTTCAGCCCCCGATATTAATGTCACGCGAGAGGAATTGAAAGCACTGGGCGACAAAAATCTGCAGGCCATCACCCCGGGTGATGGCTTTGAAAGTCTTGCCGGCACGAGAAAATGGCTTCATCAATTCGTAAACACTGTGCTGGGGAGCCAAAGGGTCCTCGAGGTCAAACCAAATCAGGTTCATCTCAGAATCTTCTTCACCTCCTCGTCGGCCTGCTGGGTAGGGTTATAGCCACTGGCTGCCCTTCCTTGAGCAGCAATCACTTTCCGTTCCTTTGCGTTGACCTCACCCCGACCCGGTGATTGTAGTGTCAAGGTGATGAGAGGAGATTCACTGGCAAGTTCATGCTGGCGGATAAGCCGAAATAGCATATTTCTGTGCTAGTGAATGGAGCAATCTGCCAGCGGTCACGGCTGACTCCGCGAAGGGCCGCCAAGTATATGATTCCTTATCTTAGCCCACGTGCTAGCCAAATGAGCTGAGTAGCTAGATTTTCGCCCGAATATTTGGCCCTGAGCCAACGAACTTAGAAAATCGTCAGGGCCATGGAATTCGGGCATTTCCACATAAGCGCGGCCAATTTCACCCAAAGTATGGGCATCGCTGCCAGCGCTGGCAGCCTTTCCCTGTTCTTTGGCTAGCATCCCTGCTCTGCGGATGCTGCCCGAAAAGGGCGTGCGCGAATTAAAAGCTTCAATAATGTCGACCTGGGATAAGATTTCCATCGAGGTCAGCACGTTAGCGTGCCAGAACAGAGATCTGCCAAATGGGTGAGGAATAGCTACTAGACCGCCTTGGCTTCGGATTCGAGATATTGTCTCCTGGGGAGACAATCCCTGAGCAACTTTTTCACTAAGAAAGAGCCCCATTATTTCACCCACAGGCGTTAGGACCTCCTCGGCAACGATTACTCTAAATGGCGCAATTTCTCTTAGCTTCAGGGCACCAGCAATAGTGTTGTGGTCAGCTACAGCAACACAATCTATGCCTAGCTCAGCGCAACGCGTGACTATTTTCTCTAAGGGTGTGAGACAGTCTATAGAATAGCACGTATGGATGTGTAGATCCGCTTTTATCAATGAGCTTCCCCAAGTCTCAGCTGACCTTCTCCGAGTATGTTCCCGTGCGTGTGTTGATTTTGACAATGTCGCCCGTGTTAATGAAAAGAGGAACCTGGAGACTTACTCCTGTTTCTAACTTAGCCGGCTTAGTGCCCGCTGTGGCCCTATCTCCCTTGAAGCCAGGCTCTGTCTCGATAACGCGAAGCTCTACCGAAGCAGGTAGCTCCACGGCTATTGTATTCCCCTTGCAGGTCAGTATTTCTAGGACCAGTCCTTCTCTCAGCAATTTTGTGTCATCTCCTATCTGAGCCGGAGTTAACACAAACTGTTCGTAAGTCTCATTATCCATGAAGTAATAGAGATGGCCATCGTTATAGAGGTACTGGACGGGGCGATGCTCCAAAAACACTGCTGCAACTTTGTCCGCCGATTGAAAATTCCGCTCAATAGAATTCCCGTTACGAACACTACGGAGTTTCAACTTAACCACCGGCTGTCGTTGCTGCATCTTAACATGCTGATATTCCAGAATTTGGTATATGTCGCCGTTCAACTCTATGACGACTCCTTTTCTCAATTCTCCGGCATCAATCATCTGGTAACCTCCGTCTCAAGTGTTCAGCATTCAACCCTCGGACCAGTCTTGTTACTGACTGCGAGCGTCGGCAACTGAAAGCTATTTTGTTGCCTTGGTGAGCACTCTAGCCTTGCCATTTTCCAAAACTACCATGTCTTCAATTCTAACACCACCCTGTCCAGCGAGGTAAATTCCGGGTTCTATTGTAAAAACCATGCCATCGGAAAGCGAATCAGAGGAGCTGAGACCAAGCCTGGGGAATTCGTGTACGGCTAGCCCAACACCATGTCCTAGACCGTGTCCAAAGGCGTCTCCATAGCCAGCTTGTCCGATAACACTTCGAGCCAATTGGTCTGCGTCCGAAGCAGCCATTTCTGATTTGGTCCCTTCTATAGCAGTGGCTTGTGCTTGGAGAACTATGCTATAAATTTTCTGAAAGGTTTTGTTTGCTCTGCCTAAGAATAAAGTACGACTAAGGTCGCTGCAATAGCCATTAATTCTGGCTCCCATATCAATTAGGACTGGTTCGCCGGAGCAAATTGTTTTCTCTGTAGGTCGAGCATGAGGCAAAGCTGAATTTGGACCTGAAGCCACAATGATTTCAAAAGGTACTCCTTCGCTGCCTTTTTGCCGAAGGTTTTTTTCTATCTCCCAGGCTGCCTCTTTTTCCGTTACGTCGGGGCGAATTATGGCCTTTGCCTGTTCCAAAGCAGCATCAGCTAGCTCTACAGCTTTTGTGATAAGTATTAATTCTTCGGGCTCTTTTATGGAGCGAAGATGTTCTACTATGCCAGTAGTAGGAACAAGCTCAAGATTGATTTGCTTGGCCTGTATTGCCTCGCCAAGCTTTTGGTAACCATTATAGGAAATAAGATTCGCCTCGAAGCCTAATTTGTGCCAGCCCAAATCGAAGACCAGACCAGGAAGCCAGTCATGTAACTCTTGCTTAATCTGGATAATTTCAAAATCTGGTGACTCTTCCTTAGCCTGCTCCACATAGCGGAAGTCAGTAGCTAGAATTGCACTCTGTCCCGAAATGAGTAGCCATCCGGAGGAGCCCGTAAACCCAGAAAGGTAACGAAGGTTCTCCGGTTGAGAGATTAGGAGAGCATCCAATCCCTTTTCGGCGATCAATTTCCGCAGTTTCCGCAATCTCTCCATTTTCGAATTTCTCCTTTTGCCTTCGGCAGGTTTGTTTGCTATTTGGAGTCTTCGTCCACCCATCAGGTTCTCTTTGCTTGCCTCGCAGGGCTGGTCACAATGCCTCCAATGGCAGCTTGCCAGGAGAATCTTCTCTTACGTCACAAATAAACAAAAACCCCACGCCCAGCGGGGCGTGAGGCATGAACGCCTGAATCAAATACCACCGCTAAAACAAGCGCCACAGCAATTGAACAAAAGCAGCAATCTGTTGCCCTTCGTCGTCAGGATCGCAGGACGGTTCCGCTAGCATACCCTATATTCCGTTCCGGAAATGGATTATAGTCTCCCCATGTAGGCATGTCAATCTCAGAATGGTGAGCGTCAACAGCATTGTGAAATCAGTCGCGCATGTTAATTTCTTAACATTTCTGGTATAAAATTAGACGGGCTGCAAAATAGGCAGGAGGCCAGGGATGGCAGACAAAAAAGTTCTGGTAGTTGATGATGATGTAAAGACTGTAGAATTAGTCAAGCTCTACTTGGACCGAGATGGCTACCAGGTTTTGACTGCTTATAATGGCGTTGAAGCTCTACGTCTGGCTCGCGAGAGCTATCTCGACCTGATTGTTCTTGACCTTATGCTGCCTGACATTGATGGGCTTGAGATCTGTCGTACCTTGAGACGTGAATCCGACGTACCGATTATTATGTTGACGGCCCGGACTACTGACCAGGACAAGCTAGCAGGCTTGGATCTGGGTGCCGACGACTATGTGACCAAGCCCTTTAGCCCAAAGGAAGTGGTGGCTCGGGTGCGGGCGGTGCTAAGACGACTCCCCGGGGAGCGTGGTCCCGAGGAGATTAAGACTGGCAAACTCGGCATGAATTTTGCGACACACGAGGCGTGGTTTGGCGGCAGACCATTGAATTTGACTAGTGTGGAATTCAAGTTGCTCGGTATTCTCGCCAAAGAGCCTGGTAGAGTCTTCAGCCGAACAAGCCTTATTGAAGAGGGTCTGGGCTACGATTTTGAGGGCTTCGACCGGACCGTCGATGTTCACATACTGAACCTACGCCGAAAACTGGAGCCAGACCCCAGCCACCCCAGGTATATAAAGACGGTATACGGAGTCGGTTATAAGTTTGTCGGAGGGGAACAGTGATACATCGATTGTGGTTTCGTCTCGGATTGATTTTCGCAGTAATAGTCTTGGTGACTGTGCTGACTATATATTTCTTCGTCAGCCAGCGCATCGCTGTCGAAGTGGAAGACTACGCTACAAGATACCAGCAGTCTCTTTCCGCTCAAGTACGGTATAAGCTATACAGCTACTATTTTGAGCAAGGATATAGCTGGGACGGTGTCCAGTCGCTGGTTGAAGACACGGCCGATGTCACAGGGACGCGTATCATATTGGCGGCTGGCAACGGGACAGTCATAGGTGATTCAGCAAAAGAGCTCTTGGGGATGAACTATACCGACTCATCGGTGAATCCTGTCGAGCTGACCTGGAACCAGGAGGTTGTAGGAAGAGCCTACATTATTCTTGACCCCACCGCGGCGGCATCTGTTGCTCCGTTTCTGAGACTATCTGCGTCAATAAATCGGTCTCTTCTCCTCGGAGGTTCTCTGGCAATTGGCATTGCTTTGCTATTGACCTTCGTCCTATCGCGGAGGATGATGTCACCAATCGGAGTTCTGGCTGGGGCGGCCAGACGACTGGGACGCGGCGATTTGTCCCAGAGGGTTCGATTACAGGGAGAAGGTGAGGTTGCAGCACTGGCTGAAGCCTTTAACTCCATGGCGGCTGACCTGGAGTACGCCGAGCAACTGCGACGAAATATGGTCGCTGATGTTGCCCATGAATTGAGAACTCCCCTTTCGAATATTCAGGGCTATTTGGAGGCAATTCGCGATGGAGTGGTAGAGCCAGATGCTGCTGCTATCCGCTCTCTCAATGAAGAGACATCTCTGCTTTCGCGACTGGTTAATGAGCTCCAGGAGCTAAGTCTCGCTGAAGCTGGCGAACTGAAGCTGGTTTATCAAGCAGAAGACATCACCAACTTGGTTAAACAGGCGGTGACTCCCTGGCAACCCCAATTAACAGCAGGAGAGATAGCGCTGTCCCTCGAATTGCCTGATGATCTGCCGCTGGTCAACATCGACTGGCAGCGTGTCAACGAGGTGCTGCACAACATTCTGGAAAATGCGGTGGCTCACACTCACAGGGGAGGCACTATTAACGTGACTGCTAGCCAAAAAGGCAAATGGGTAGAGGTGAGCGTATCTGATACAGGCGAAGGCATTCCTGCTGAGGATTTGCCTCATATCTTCGAGCGTTTCTATAGAGTGGACAAGTCTCGTGCCAGAGCCACAGGGGGCAGTGGTCTGGGACTTACTATTGCCAGGCGTTTGATAGAAGCTCATGGTGGAACAATCGTAGTTCAGAGCAAACTGGGGGAGGGAAGCTGTTTTTCATTCACTCTTCCCATTGCAGAATAACACTCACTGTCGTTGCCTACGTAGTGCCTGGTCATTAAATACAGCGCCGATCCTTCCCTTTTGTCTGGCGTCCTAGTATCATACGAGACGTGTGCTTAACAAGGATTCTATGTATGAATAAAAAGCTGTTGTTTGGTTTATTGGCTCTGGGTGTGGCAATGATAGTAGCAGGCCTGGTGATAGTATTTGTGGGCATGCTTTAGCTTACTCGCTCGCGCAATTCATCAGTCTTTTGGCCCTTCAAAGTTCTTGGTCGAACACCGGACAAGTTACCACTGGACAAACATGGGCATCACTGTTCCGTTGTAGGTATAGCTATATTGAAGGGACAGGCTATGTGTTGTCAAGGGCGTAGCTAACGGGAGGCACGGTTAGGCAGTTTGGTCGATTATGGGAGAGAGTTCAGTTCAGGTTCGAGCTGCCGACGGCACACTGTGCGAAGTCGCTCCATCCCACAGCAACCATGGTGCCGTCGGACCTAACCCCCACAGTGTGGTAGTCGCCTGCGGCGACCTGGGTGATGTTGGACCAGTTGCCGATATTGCACTGTCCTGCCCAGTTCGCGCCCACGGCGGCCACGGTACCGTCGGACACGAGTCCCACGGTGTGCCTGCCGCCCGCGGCCACTTGGACAATGTTCGTCCACATCTGGACATTGCACTGCCCTCTGTTGTTGTATCCGACGGCGACCGCTGTGCCGTCGGACCTGATCCCCACTGTGTGGTAGTCGCCTGCGGCGATGTGGACGATGTCCGTCCAGTCGGCAACATCGCACTGCCCGCTGTCGTTGTATCCTACAGCGACCACGGTGCCATCTTTCCTAAGCCCCACCGTGTGATAGTCGCCTGCGGCGACCTGGACAATGTCCGCCCAGCCGCCAACATCACACTGTCCTCTCCTGTTATCTCCCACGGCGACCACGGTGCCGTCTTCTTTAAGCCCCACCGTGTGATAGTGGCCTGCTGCGACGCCGATCATGTTCGACCAGTTGCCGACATTGCACTCCCCGTGGTAGGTGTACCCCACGGCGATCACCGTGCCGTCTTCCTCAAGCCCCACCGTGTGGGCATAGCCTGCGGCGACCTGGGTGACATCCGTCCAGCCATCGACATTGCACTGCCCGTAATATCGGTTGCTGTAGCCCATGGCCACCACGGTGCCGTCGGACCTGAGTCCCACCGTGTGATAGTAGCCTCCGGCGACCATGAAGTCGACCTCCCCAAAGTTGGCGGTGATAGAGCAGTGGTCATTCATGGTGATGGTGGTTCTGGCGTCATTAGCATTGGCAATGGTGTCCACATCGCCAGTCCAATTGACAAAGCGATAGCCCAGCTCAAGGCCGGCCGCCAGGTCGACCATAGTTGCTTCGTAGTAGGTAAAAATCCCCTCTCCAGGGGTGGTTACCGATCCTCCAGCGGTACTGGCGATAGTGAGGGTATGAGATTTACGACCAGCATAGTCTACCATCCCGGCAATCAAGGCTACTGCAATTAAGAAGACGCTGATTCTGCTCATGCGCGTGAGTTTCCAAGTGTTATTGTATCAGCAGTGGGAGAATTATCAATAGGTTGCAGTGTCCAGGACATGCCCTGGAGCTAAGGAGCGACCAGACGCTATCTTGTCACCACTGGACAAACATGGGCATGACTACATGTACATAATTGTCCACGCCTATGGGGCGGATGGTTCCCGGGCTTGAGGGGGTGGTCAGTTCCAAGGCGACCTGGGCTTGAGAAAGAACAGACAGAACATCGGAAAGATATTTTACGTTAAAAGCGATCTTCGCCTCTTCTCCATCAGTGAGAGCGTCGACTTCGCCAACATTGTCTCCAACCTCTTCAGCCTGAGCAGAAACAGTTACCTTCCCCGGAGTAAGTTCAGTACCCGGGGTAATGACCAGGCGGACTATGCCACTAGCATCGCGAGCAAATATGGAGGACATTTTAGTAACCCGCAGAAACTCGCTAATGTCCACTACAGCTCGTGTAGTATAGCTCTGAGGAATAACTTGGGAGTAGTTTGGGAATGAACCTTGAATAAGCTGAGAAACCATCTCAGCATCCTTGAGGCGGAAGAGGACCTGGCTCTTCTTTTCATTTACGGTGATTTCTATGGGTTCCTCTTGCTCACCAATAAGGCGACTGAGTTCACTGAGGGTTCTGGCAGGGATGATAACCGTAGTCTTTTCCTTGACAGGTGAGCTAAGAGTTGTTTTATGAACAGCTAGTCTGAAACCATCAGCAGCCACCAGGTTAAGCTGGTCGCCATCGAACTCGGTGTCAATTCCGGTTAATACTGGGCGAGATTCCTCCGTGGCAGCAGCAAACGCAACCTGTGTAATTCCTTCCCTGAGGGCAGCTGCTTCAATGGTGGCAGTGATACCGTCGTTTATCTGAGGGATTGGTGGGAAGTCTGCGGCATCAATGCCGTGAATATGCGCTTGAAAATGGCCGCTCTTGAGTTCCAAAATGCGACCGCTGGTGGGAAGATTGATTTCAATTAAGTCGTTGGGCAACGAATTAACAAAGTCGGTGAGCAAGCGAGCAGGGACAGTTATCTCTCCCTTCTGTTTCACCTTGGCCCCAATCCAGCACGTGATAGCCATTTCCAAGTTAGTGGCTGCCAACTTGAGACGCGATTGCTCAGCAGCCAAAAGAATGTTTTGCGTAATAGGCAGAGTGGACCTGGTGGCTACGGCTCTCCCTACAATGTTTAAGCCCTTGTTTAGGTTTTCTTGAAGACAAGACAATTTCATGGAATACCTCCCCCTCTGTGTATAATGAAAGTATACTATCAACAAGTATAATAATCAATGATTTTATTTGACATAATGCTAGATTCACCAAAGGCACAGTACCATTGCCTATTGTGGTCAAGCTGGCTTACTTCCTAACTGTAGGTTGATCTTTTCGATCTAATAAACCTTTTGATATAAGACCTTCAAGCTGTAATTACCGGCCATAGAGTGCAATTAGTTCCTTTAGTCTTCGTTCAATTTCTCTTGTTAGCATAGCAGGCACAAAACGCCAACACCAGTTCTCCTCCGCTTTGCCTGGAAGATTCATCCTGGCTTCGCTGCCCAATCCCAAAATGTCTTGCATAGGGATGATGGCGGTATCGGCAACAGACATCAAAGCCAGGCGGATGAAGTCCCAATTTACCTCGTGCCCATCCGTGCCTAGATACTTCAAAGCAGACTGTTTCTCTCGTTCCCTTTCTTCTTTGTTCTGAGTGCAATCTTTGACATCTTTTCCTCTGAACCAGCCAATGGTTGTATTGTTATCATGGGTGCCGGTATACACGACACAGTTTCGCGGGTAGTTATGGGGCTTGTAGTTATCAGCTTTGGGATCACTGCCAAAGGCAAACTGGAGAACCCGCATGCCCGGAAAGCTGAGTTCGTCTCTAAGCGCGTCTACTTCTGGTGTGATTGCCCCTAGGTCCTCGGCAATAATAGGCAGGGTGCCTAATATCTTCCGCACGGCTTCAAAGAGCTCAAACCCCGGTCCGGGAACCCACCGCCCATTCATGGCTGTGATGTCTGTACCTGGAACTTCCCAGTATTTTTCGAAGCCCCGAAAATGATCCAGTCTGATGATGTCTACCAAAGCATGTGTTGCCCGAAAGCGCTCAATCCACCATGCATAGCCATCCCCGGCCATTACATCCCAGCGATAGAGAGGATTTCCCCACAACTGTCCTGTCCTGCTGAAGTAGTCGGGTGGCACTCCAGCCATCACGGTTGGCCTGCCGCTGTCGTCCAGATAGAACATTTCCGGATGTGACCAGACCTCAGCACTGTCAAGGGCAATAAATATGGGCATATCCCCGATGAGTCTGATGCCATGCTCATTACAATGTTTCTTTAGTTCGGACCACTGTTGAAAAAATTGATATTGCTGATATTTGTGGCAGCGGATCTCATGGTTCAGCTTCCTGCTCCACCGTTCGAGAGACTTCGGATGACGTTTCTGGATATCTTCCTCCCAAGTGTTCCAAGCAGCAAGGCTGTGAGCATCTTTCAATGCCATAAACAAGGAATAAGTTTCAAGCCAGGAGGCATTCTGTTGACAAAAAATCTCGAATTGCTCCTGCCCACTTGGAGTAGCTTTCTTCTCGAAAGTCTCAAAGGACTTTCTCAACAAGGGCATCTTAAACTCGATGACCGAATCATAATCAATTTTATCTTTGGGAAAGGAGGGCATATTTTCCAAGTCAGCAAGTTCTAGGAACTTGGCTTCAACTAATCTTTCCAGACTTATGAGCAGCGGGTTGCCAGCGAAGACCGAAAGGCATTGATATGGAGAATTGCCATAGCCGGTGGGGCCCAGAGGCAAAACCTGCCAAAGACGTTGCCCGGTGCTAGCCAGAAAATCTGCGAATTGATAAGCCTCCTTTCCCAAGTCTCCTATCCCAAATTGACCTGGAAGTGAGGTCGGGTGTAGTAGTATGCCGCTTGCTCTGGGAAATCTCATGCTCTGCTTTTCTCACAAAATATTAACATCGCCTTGTTAAGATTCCAATAGCAGTATCACTTCGGCGGGATCAAGTACAACGGTCTGTCCTGAAACTGTTAGTTCAGGCGAGGAGTCCTCACTCCGGCAAATGCGATGCAAGCGGTGCCGGGGGCTGAGGGCAATGCCATCGAGGGTTACTGTTGTACGTCTGTCCGTACTTCTATTCACCAAGACCCAAGCTTGCTGCCCAGAAGCTTGCTCTGAACGCCGTTCTAATACAAGAACGCTTCCATCGCTTGTGACCGTTCTTAATTTCCCCTCACCATGAAGCAGAGGATGTTCTATCTTGAGTTTGTTAACTCGTTTTACGAATCTCTGGAGATCGAACGAGGCTGTCTCCCAATCTGCAGGCCGAGTGGAAACAACGTCTAATCTCTTCTTGAAGCCAAACTCGTAGCCAATAGGTATCATAAGTCCGGCGGAGAATGATGCGGCGAAGGCATAACGCTGACGCTGTACAGCCTCATTGCCGCCTGTATCAGCAGCAAGGCGAGTTGTATCATGACTCTCGGGAAAGGAAATCGATGGGGCAATCTTGCCGAACTTCTCGTGCTGCTCCAGACACCACGGCTGCACAAAGTCCCACCACTTGGAACTATTAAATAAGTAATGCAGCCCGGCATCATGCAGCGCCAGGGCTTCTTCTTCGATGCATCCCAGTGTTTCAGCAAAAAACATCGCTTCCTGGTCGATACTTGCTGCTTCCTCAACAAGATAGCGCCATAAGGCAGCAGGTATTTTGTACGCTGCATCACATCGGAAGCCTCTGAAGCCCAGCCGAAGGTAGCGCTTTACAAGGTCGGCCCAGTAAGTCCAGAGGCCCTCCCTATCACTTGAGCCTGCGTTATCTATCTCCGCCAGGTCACCCCACACCGTCACTTTTTCCGGGTCATCAGGATCCCGGGCGAAAGGACTGACGATTTCACCATGCTCGTCATGAACATACCATGCCGAGTGTTCGTTAATCAAAGGGCAGTCCCGTGAACTATGGTTGATGACCAGGTCCATTATAGGCCAAAGCCCTAAATTCTGGAATTCTCGAAGAGTTTGCTCTAAGGCAGCCAAGTTGTCCTTCGCGGTATCAGGAGGCAAGAATTGTGGATTAATCCGGTAATGGTGCTTTACAGCGTATAAGCTGCCAGAAAACCCTGGGTAATGAATTGAGTTGATGTACAGCCAGTTGAAGCCCATTTCTGCGACGCGGGATGCGTGCTGGAGCCAATCAGTCATAGTCCCCGCTAAACGAGGGAATAAGTTGTAAATAATGGGGACCTGCCTTTGGTTGTTCATGAGAAGCTTGTTGTCTTTTTTTATTATCCACCACAGTATACAATATAATACAAACTGTAACGAAATCTATTATTGACTTTGGGACAAGGTCTGCAAGTTGGGAAAAGATGAATATGATCCAAGCTGCCCGCTTTTGGCAGGCTCGAGAGTGAGGCTACAAAGATACCCACCAGGATAATCTATGAATAGAATTAAGAGCAAATTCTGGTTTTGGAGGAAACGCTGGTTTCGGCAAGCGAGCCTATTTATATAGCTGAGGGCTCAAAACAGGAGTCTAGATTGTGTGAAAATGCTGATGATTTGATTCTTAGCATTGACCTTGGGGGCACCAAAATACTGACGGCGGTGATCAACTCGCAGGGGAAAATGCTATCGCGCGACCACAGTATAACGCCAGCCTCAGAAGGCTATGAGGCAGTTATCCAGTCTATTTTGGAATCTGCGCATCGTGCTTTAGAGCAGGCAGATGTTGCCATTTCAGGGCTTAGTGCCATAGGGGTTGGGGCGCCCGGTCTCTCAAATCCCGAGACGGGCATCCTCTTTACCTCACCGAATCTGCCAGGATGGCAAGACATTCCTCTAAGAGATGTAATGAAAGAAAGGCTGGGCAAGAAAACCTTTCTCATTAATGATGCCAATGCCGCTGCCATGGGGGAATTTTATTTTGGCGCCGCCCGGGGTGTTCGTAACTTCATCTATATTACTCTCAGTACAGGCATCGGCGGGGGCATTGTCATTGATGGCAAGATTTACAGTGGAGCTATTGGCGCTGCCGGCGAGGTGGGGCATATGACCATTGATGACAACGGCCCAATTTGCAACTGTGGAAACAGAGGTTGTTGGGAAACGCTGGCATCCGGGACAGCCCTGGCCAGGGTGGCAAGGCATCGGATTAAAGAAGGAGTCACGACTTCCATTCTGGAATATGCCGAGGGTGACGTGGAAAAGGTAACGGCGCAGGTCATTCATAGCGCTGCCGAGCAAGGTGATAGCTTGGCTAAAGAGATTATTGCTCGGACTGGCTACTACGTAGGTGTGGGGCTGGTCAATTTAATAAACATATTCAACCCTGAGTTGATAGTTATCGGTGGTGGCTTATCAAACATCGGTGATATGCTGCTCAAGCCAGCCTTCAGGGTAGCTGGGGAGAGGGCATATAAGGAAGCTTTCGGGGCGGTGCGCTTTGCTTCTGCCGAGCTAGGTCGAAATTCGGGCGTGCTCGGCGCCGCCGCTTTTGCTCTCCAGGAGATGAGAAAAGTCTCCTGCCAGCGAAGGGAAAAACATGGTTTATGTTGAGGTGACGTAATGAACATGTCTATCGGAAAACTGAGGGGGCTCCAGCAATTGTCTGACCCGGGTGGAATAATGACAATGTGTGCCATCGATCATAGAGGGGCGCTTAAGCGGGCTCTGAATCAGAAGAATCCTGATGCAGTGAGCTACCAGGACATGATTGATTTTAAGCTTGACCTCTGTCAAGCGGTAGCATCCTTCGCCAGTGCCATATTGCTCGACCCGGAATATGGCGCCGGGCAGGCTATAACGGCGGGCCTCTTGCCTGGGTCTAAGGGGCTTCTTGTCAGCATGGAAAAGACCGGTTATAGTGGCGACAGTACGGCTAGAATCACTGAGCTTCTGCCCGACTGGAGCGTGAAGAAGGCGAAGAAAATGGGAGCCTCAGCAGTCAAGCTTCTAATCTACTTCAGGCCCGATTTGAAGGATGTCACCTCAAAACAGCTCGATTTGGTGGCAAGATTAGCCGACCAGTGCATTGAGGAGGATATACCTTTTCTGGTTGAGCCTGTAAGTTATCCGATCGAGGAAAGCGAGGCATCTTCAAAAAGGTTTGCGGAGATAAAGCCCGGTCTGGTAATCGAAACTGCGCGGCTGATTACTGCCCTGCCTGTTGATGTGTTGAAAGCAGAATTCCCGGCGGATATTAGGTTCGAGCAAGACGAGGGAAGACTGTTGAAGTTGTGCCAAGAATTGAATCAGGCTTCCGGGTTACCCTGGGTGCTGCTCAGTGCTGGTGTTGATTTTGACTCATTTAAGAAACAGGTAGCGATAGCCTGTAAGGCGGGTGCTTCCGGTTTCCTAGCGGGGCGCGCCCTGTGGCAGGAGGGCGCTCAAATTCCTTCGCGGGAAGAAAGAATGAGTTTTTTCCAGAATACGGCGGCTCCACGGTTGAAGGAGTTGACTGAGATAGCTGATAGCTATGGCAAGCCGTGGTATTTCAAACTAGGAGCCAAAACCGGCAGATTCGCCTTACTTGTTGAGGACTGGTATCGGAGTTACTGACCGATAATACTTTGACACAGCCAGGCGGGGATATGAAACGCTCAAGTTTGTTTGACACGCGAACAAAGATATTATGCACTATTGGTCCGGCTACCGGCTCAGCCGCCGTGATTGAGAAACTGATAAAGGCAGGCATGAATGTGGCCAGACTTAATCTATCTCACGGTACATACAAGGAACACGCCCGCTATATCCGGACCGTAAGGAAGCTGTCCCATCGTCTGGCAATCCCTGTTGCTATACTTATAGATTTGCCCGGGCCAAAGTATCGCACGGGCGAACTGAAAGACGGTCGGGCCAAGCTGAAGAAGGGTGCGCAGGTTATCATCACCACAAGGCGGGTGAGGGGAGGTGGTGGGATAATACCAGTTAATCTTCCTACTCTTCCTCGAGATATAAGAGTGGGGGATACGGTCTTGCTTGATGACGGGGCCATGCAACTCAAGGTTCTTGAGAGGCAAGGGACAGAGGTTAGATGTAAGGTCGTGGTTGGGGGGATACTCACTGAGAAGCGAGGGTTGGTGGTGCCTGGTATGCGTACCTCTGTCCCTTTCATCAGCGACGCTTTACGGCAGCACATTCTCTTCGCTGTCAAGCAGCAGCCTGATTACCTGGCTCTCTCCTTTGTCAGCAATGCTAAGGATGTAACCAGTGTAAGAGCTATATTGCATGAGAACGGTGCAGATATACCAATTATTGCCAAGATTGAAAAGGGCGTGGCAGTTAACAAATTTGACAGTATACTAGCAACCAGCGAAGACATAATGGTAGCGCGAGGAGACCTTGGCGTCGACATCCCTCTGGAAAAGGTGCCATTTGTGCAGAAGGAGATTATTAAGAAATGCAATCAGGCAGGTAAGCCAGTAATTACCGCTACTCAAATGCTGGAATCAATGGTGAATGCTCCCCGGCCAACGCGGGCCGAGGTCACTGATGTAGCTAATGCCATATTTGATGGTACTGATGCCGTCATGCTCTCGGCAGAGACCTCCATCGGGAAGTACCCAGTTCAAGCAGTCAAAATGATGGCAAAGATTGCCCGGGAGGCAGAAGGCAAACTGCCCTACGAGCAAATGCTGGCAGAACGAGGCAGATGGTTGGAGCAAAAAACGGACGAGTTGATAGGCTATAGTGCCTGTTATACGGCGCACAGCCTGGGAGCAGCGGCCGTTGTAGCCTTTACACAGTCTGGCAGCACAGCAGGGCGCGTATCAAAATACCGACCGAGAATGCCTATTCTGGCGATAACCATTGATGCTGTGGTCGTGGGGAGATTAATGCTGCGCTGGGGTGTTTACCCTTTTCAGATAGCCGGAGCCTCATCGGTGGATGAGTTATTCTCAACAGCAGCTAAGCTTTGTAGAGGACTCGGACTGGCAAAGAGGGGTGACTTGATAGTGATTACCGGCGGGATTCCTGTTGGAGTAGCTGGCTCTACAAACATGCTCAAGGTGGAAAAAGTCCAGTAGTCGTGCCAAGATAATCTTTGCATATTCTACATGTAAGAGTCTTGCAGCGTGTTATGGAAATAGCTACCTCGTCTCACTGTGATGGTTTGAAAAACACAGTGGCCAGGGGCGGTAGGGTAAAGGTCATGGAATAGGGGCGGCCATGCAAGGGAATCGGTGCTGCTTCCACTCCACCCAGATTACCTTGACCGCTGCCTCCGTATTCCTTGGCGTCGCTGTTCAATAGCTCTCTCCAGAACCCTGGCTGCGGTACGCCAATTCGGTAATTAGAATGGGTCGTGGGAGTGAAGTTACAAACCACTACAAGGAGGTCGTCTGATGAACGTCCTTTGCGTATCAGACTGACCACGCTGTGCTCGACATCATTGCAGTCAATCCATTCGAAGGCTGCCCGTTCAAAGTCCAATTCGTAGAGAGCTGGCTGTCCCTGATAGAATCGGTTTAAGTCTCTGACCCATTGCTGAAGACCGGAATGGGGTAAGTATTGAAGCAGGTGCCATTCCAGGCTCTCATCATGAGCCCACTCCCGCCACTGGCCAAACTCCCCTCCCATGAATATGAGCTTTTTCCCTGGCTGGGCATACATGTAACCGAGAAGGAGCCTCAAATTGGCGAACTTTTGCCAGTCGTCTCCCGGCATCTTTCCTAAGAGCGAACCCTTGCCATGTACAACTTCATCGTGAGAAAGCGGCAGGACAAAGTTTTCGAAGAAGGCATAAATTAAGCGGAAAGTCAGGTTATTATGATGGTGTTTCCGATATATGGGGTCCTTGGTTATATACTCCAGAGTATCATGCATCCAGCCCATGTCCCACTTCAAGCCAAATCCCAAGCCTCCCAGGTAAGTTGGACGAGATACCATGGGCCAGGCAGTGGATTCCTCAGCAATGGTTTGTACACCAGGGCTTTCTTGATAAACCGCTTCATTAAAGCGACGTAAGAAGGCAATAGCTTCCAGGTTCTCTCGCCCTCCATACTTGTTGGGTATCCATTCACCCTCTTTGCGGCCGTAATCCAGATAGAGCATGGAGGCCACTGCATCTACACGCAAACCATCGACGTGGTATTTGTCCAGCCAGAACAGTGCGCTGCTAAGAAGAAAGCTCCTCACTTCTTGGCGACCATAGTTGAAGATAAAACTGTTCCAGTCGGGATGAATGCCCTGTCTGGGGTCACCGTGCTCATAGAGATGCGTTCCATCAAAATATCCCAGTCCGTGTTCATCATTAGGGAAATGAGAAGGTACCCAGTCGAGGATTACACCTATGTCATGCTGGTGTAGATAGTCAACGAGGTACATGAAATCCTGGGGAGTACCGTAGCGGCTCGTCGGGGCAAAGTGTCCTGTTAACTGATAACCCCAAGAGCCATAGAACGGGTGCTCCATTACCGGCAGAAACTCAACATGGGTAAATCCCAGCTGCTTCAGGTACTCAGCCAGCCTGGAAGCCAGTTCCCGGTAGCTAGGGTGGCGATTATCCTCCTCGGGCACACGTTGCCAGGAGCCCAGATGCATCTCGTAAACAGAAATGGGGGCATCAAGGGCATTGTGAGCGCGTCGCTTCTCCATCCACGCCCGGTCTCCCCAGCTATAATCCAAATTCCAGGCGATGGAGGCTGTTTTGGGAGATGTTTCAGCATAGAAGGCAAATGGGTCGGCTTTCTCCACATGATAGCCGCGGTGATGAGAGACGAGATAATACTTGTAGATTGTGCCCTTAGCCACACCAGGTATAAATCCCTCCCAGATACCGGATTGACCCTTTGGACACAGTGGATGGCTCGACTTACTCCAGTCATTAAACTCACCCATGACAGAGACATGCCTGGCATTGGGAGCCCATACGGCAAAGTAGGTTCCTTCCACTCTGTCCACCGTTAGGATGTGAGCTCCAAGTTTTTCATAAAGTCGATAATGAGATCCCTCATTGAACAGAAAAAGGTCGTCATTGCTCAGCATGCTTGTGTCATAGCGCACTGATTGAGCATCTATCCTGTCCTCTGAAGATACTCCCTTCTTTTCTGCCTTTTCCTTCATTATCTATCTTCTTTCCAAGAGCTTCCCTAGCCAATGATACAGCTGCTCAGGTGAGTCTAGGTAATAATCCGCGGTGCTTGGGACATTATTCTCGCCAATGAAGACAGAAATCCCGCCGACCTTGTGCAAAGCCTCAAACCCATCTTCATCGGTGACATCGTCACCAGCAAAGACAGGCAGACTTCCCGCCGTTCCATAAATTTCCAGCAGCCACTCGATAGCCTTACCCTTATTCCATTCAACAAGTGGTCTCGCCTCAAGTACCTTCTTACCTTCGGTGATCTGCAGTTTATCCTTTGCTTCTCCATACTCAATGGCCTCGAGGAAGAGTCTTTTTATTCTCGTTACTGCGGTTCCTCTCACCAGACGATAATGGACGCTCAGACTGAGTCCCTTATTTTGGATAACTATGCCATCAATGTCCGCAAGGCTTTTCTTCAGCCTTTGCTCTAGCCTCTCCAGCCTAGGTCGGAATTGCTTAGCCAAAGGGTGGGTAAAGGCGGTTCTGTCAGGACTACGCTCTTGGCAATAGTTGTGAGGGCATTCAATCTCCAAGCCATGGTTACCGGCGTAAGCTATGCTTTCCAGGCCGACCAGTGTCTTCATCTCAATCAAGCTTCGGCCACTGATTACCGCTAACTTGAACAGGCTGTGGCCACTTATTTGCCTTAATATTCTTCTGCCCTGCGATGATAATGTCGCCATTTCGGGTCTAGCCACTATGGGCGTAAGGGTACCGTCATAATCCAGGAAAAGCAATATCTGCGTTGCTTCGTCGATCTGCTGAACTAGCTCATCCCAACATTGAAACAAATGGCGCAATCAAATCACCCGACAGAGATTCTGCAATTTTCTTGGGGCCTCCGTCAATCTAGAATCAACATCTAACGAGGGGCCCCAAAAAGCCGTCGAATTTTCTAGGATTGAATTAATCCTCAGGGAAGTGGAGTTTAGCGATTTCAGAGATGATATTGTTCGCCCAGGAGTAGATGTTGTTTTCTTGCACAATTGTCCGCAGCGCAGACATTCGTCTCCGCCGTTCCGTTTTCGACATATTGACAGCGACCTTGATAGCCTTGGCTATATCGTCGACAGAGTAAGGATTAACGAGCAAAGCATCCGTAAGCTCGCGGGCCGCGCCAGTAAAACGACTGAGAATGAGCACGCCATCGCCATCGACTCGAGATGAGACATACTCCTTGGCTACCAGATTCATTCCGTCGTGCAAAGAACTGACAATACAGAAGTTGGCCAGTCTCTGCAAAGCACTCAAGGTAAAGGGGGTGAAATGTTCCTTAATATAGAGTATAGGTTTCCAGCGACTTCTCCAGCGGCGCCAATTTATCTCCTCAACCAGTTCATCGATTTCTTCGTTTAGTCTCTTGTATTCTTCAACATGGGTTCTACTTGGCTCGGCTGCCTGCACAAAGGTAAGGCGTCCTTCGTACCGGGGGTTTCTACTCAGAAACAAGTCAATTGCCTTGAGCCTTTCCACTATACCCTTAGTGTAGTCCAGGCGGTCGATGCCGACGCCAATGAATTCTTGCCTCAAGTTATAGTCATGTCTCAGCCTGTCCACTTCCTTGGCTACCTCTTCTCTGCCAGCTCGAGCTGATATTTCGGCAAAATCCACACTTATGGGAGAAGCTTGTACCCAGGTACTATGCCCACCTCGAACAATGGCATTCTTCTCCCGTTCGATTCTACATTCCAGAGTCCGGTCAACAGTTTCCAGGAAGTTGCTGCAATGGTAGAGAGTATGGAACCCAATAAGGTCATTGGCCAGAAGACCATCCAGAATCTCTTCCTGCCATGGGCAGATCCTGAATGCCTCATAGTTAGGCCATGGTATGTGCCAAAACTGAGCAGCAATGACGTTAGGGCAGCGCTCCTTAATCATCTTTGCCAGCAGAGCAAGGTGGTAATCTTGAATAAAGACAACGGCGCCTTTCTCACCTATCTCGGCATACACGGCGTCGGCAAACCGACGGTTGACTTCCTCATAGGTATCCCAGTCCTTTCGGCGGAAAACTGGTTTGACATAGACAATGTGACACAAAGGCCACAGTGCCTGGTTAGAGAAGCCATCGTAGTAACCTGCTTCCTCATTTTTGGATAACCACACACGCTTTAGAGTATATCGGGGCGCTTCGACAGGTACTGAGATCCTGCCCTCTTCATCCGCTACGTCAGGATCAGCATCTCCGCTGCCATGGGCAATCCACGTGCCGCCGCAAGCCTGCATCACTGGGTCCAGAGCCATAGTGAGACCACTAGCAGGACGGAAGCATCTGATTTCCTCGCCAACCCAGCTGTGTATGTAAGGCTCTCTGTTGGAAACCACTATAAATGGATAATCCTTGAGCCTACTATGCACCAGTGCTTGTAATTCTTCCTTAATCATAATTAACTCCACATACTAGGAGCGGGATTGCACCTTCCTCGCGCCCACCTACCGCAAGATGAAAACTAGGCTTTCGGAGGTCTCCTTAATTTTAACAAGCCCTAGAGATTATCTCAAAGAGAAATAACATCTTCCCTGCGTGCCAATGTGAGAAATATCAGCAGATAGTCCCTGATTTCGCGGGTAATCAGAAAATGCTGGCGGATATGCTCATTGCCATTATGCCCTAGCCAGCGACCGTAATCAGGATTAGCGAGAATTTGCCTTAAGGCATAAGCTGCACCCTCTATACTATGGCAGAGAAGCCCAGTGAGTTTATTTCTTACCTGGAGCGGTATACCGCCGACAGCACTTGCCACCACTGGCTTTGCCTTCCATAAAGCCTCGGTTATGGTGAGCGCAAAGCCTTCTCCTAAAGATTTTTGCATGATTATGGTGGCTGCCCTTTGTAGAGCATTAATGTCAATATCACTCCCGGGAGCGATATCCAATATATGGATGTCCGGATTGCCCCCGGCTCGTTCTTTTACCTCTGCTAGTACTTCCTCAGACTCAGGGTCATCACTGGCAATGCCGCCGGCAAGGACTAGCTGGCAAGCAAAATTTTTCCTCACCAGTTCAAAAGCTTTGATTACTCCTAAAGGGTCTTTTAGCCGGTCGAAGCGAGAGACCTGAAGAATTAGCGGTTTGTCCTGGTTCAAACCATATTTAGCTAGAACAGCATTGACGGCCTCGGCAGGCAATTCCTTATTTTTATCGCTCAAAGGGTCGATAGATGGCGGGGCGAAGAATTGGCGTATTGGCAGTTCTTGTGCGAAGTTTGGAGAAGAGAAAACCGTAGCATCGTAATTAATTACAAATTGTTTTAGGAATTCCCATACTCTGCTGTCAGGCTGAGAAATGTCTATATGGCATCGCCATATCCACTTTTTGCCAATATCATTTTTCTTAGCTATCAAAGCCGCCGGCTGAGGGTCATGGATGAACATGATATCTCCTGAGAAATCAATCTGGTTTAAGTTCTTTTCTGTGGTTTCCAGAAATAAAGAGAACTCGTCATCCGAAATAGGCTCCACTTTACCGTGGAGGGCATTGTGCAACTTTTTCGTCACCTTAAAAAATTGAGCATCACCCGAGATGATTTGCCATCTGACATCAACTCCTAGTTGATTGAGCAACGGCACAAGGCGAGATAGTATTTCGACCACGCCTCCGCCCACGAAGGTAGAATTTATGTTCAAGATAGTCTTGCCTGACAATCTATTCGCCAACATCGTCAGCTCTTCAATATAGCTTTTGCCTACGATGGATTCATAATCCTTAACGTTTATTTTCGGATTCATAGTCTTTTCTCACAAAGACGAATGATGGTTTCTCTAAGATTTTCCATGGTGTAGTTGTAAGGGTCGAGGCGGGTAATTTGCTCCGCTAACTCTTCCTCTCCCAGACAGTCTTCAAGCCAGAGGGAAAAATCGTTTGTCCCCCGCTGTAGCCTTAATTTGGCTTCAAAAATATGGAAGAAAAGTGAGCCTATGCTGATTCTCCTTAGTATGCCAACAAATTCCGCTAGGTTGTGAGCGATGTAGGAAGTAGGCAGGACCACGCTTATGGACTTGATGAAATGAAATTCGTTGCCCGGCGGTGCCTCACGCTCGTTAGATGTCTGAGCCAAAAAATCTTGAATGACCCCAATAATCCTTTGTCTCAGCGCCTCGATAGCGGAAAATTCGAAGGTGTCAATGCTCGCTAGCCTTTCAGTCAAGATATCGTAGCCCAAGGCATCCTGTACCCATAAGGCGAAATCGTTGGTTGGCTCAGGAGTAAGAAATTGGTATTCCTCGACAAAACTATGGGTATGATAGTAGACCACAGCATCGGGAACCTGTTGAAGCCTGCTAGACAACTGAGACAAATTGCTGGCACTTAAGCCAGTTAATTCCTTTAGATGGAGCCTGGTGGAAAATTGAAACGGCTGTTTAGCCATTTTAGGTTGTTTCCCATAGCTAATGATAGTAGTCTGCATTAACTTACTATTAGGGATAATGATTATGCTGCCATCCAGGGTTGTTATCTGGGTATTTCTCCAAGTTATCTGTTCCACTCGACCTTCTTCCCCAGATTCCAGTCTGATCGAATCACCAACTTTGATTTGCTTCTGTTGAGCCAATTGAAGTCCAGAGAATAAGCTGGGAAAGACATCATGAAGGACAATAACAGCAACTGCCAAAGCGGCAGCAAGAGCGATGAGAACTGGTGTCAGAGGTGCTCCCCAGAGCTCAAGGAGTATCAGAATGCCAACGACAGTAACTGTCACCTGAACAATGCTCATAGTGATCGCAACTGCCCTGTCTGAAGCTTTTGCCCTGTTTAAATAAAGATGGATTAGTTCTTTGCTCAATCGGACTAAAATCCAACCAAGGTAAGCAACAAAAATGCTGGCCAGGATTTTGCCACCGAGGCTCTTCCATTGTGGCGAGAGGACTGAAACCCGTAGTCCGATGTAAGCACCTAATATGAGAAGCCAGTGGAGAAACGGCCTTCTAGTGACTGAAACGATGATTGTGTTAATTTCTGTCTTTCTTTCTTTTAGCCAGCGCTCTATAGCATTGTAAGTAAGCCGCCTGAGCCACAGGGAAATAAAAAAGACGCCGAGGAAAACTAGCACCGGCACTGCTATATAAAGCCAATTAACTCTTAGCCAATCAATAATAACCATAGCTCTCTATAACACTTTTCTTAGCTTTGTAGTGGTTACGGCTGCTAAATCCGAGGCATTCTCCTCGCTCGTAGATAGATCTCTTCGTATTTTCTAGCCGAGGCTTTCCAGGAGAAATCTAGCTTCATGTTATGTCGCATTAGATCGTTCCAATCCTCCCGGTGATAGAAGCTTTCTTCGGTTCTCTTTATCGCCTCCAGCATTTCCAAGGCGGTATAACTTTGAAATACAAAGCCATTCCCGTTTCCTGCAGCTACATCCTTCACTGTATCAGCCAGCCCCCCGGTACGGCGCACCACAGGAATGGCACCGTATCGCATGGCTATTAGCTGCCCCAATCCACAGGGCTCAAAATGCGAAGGCATGAGGAATATATCGCTGCCGGCATAAATGAGACGGGCTAATTGTTCATCTCTAGCAATAATTACCGCGAGCCGCTCGGGGTACTTCAACGCTGCCTCAGTAAGTAGTTTATGGTAGTGCTCCCTTCCTTCACCAAGGATGACTAATTGTGCCCTTGTTTCTGTAATAAATGGGCCTATAGCCTGGAGCAGCAAGTCAATCCCCTTTTGTTCGTCAAGGCGAGACACCATACCAATCACAGGGGTATCAGAGTACTGTGGCAGCCCGCTCCTTTTTTGCAGGACAAGTTTATTATCAGCTCTTCTTTCTATCGTAGTGGAATCATAGTTCCTTTCCAGATAGGGATCGATAGCCGGGTTATATTCGCCATAATCAATGGCATTGACTATGCCATAAAGTTCATTGCGACGATAGTTTAGTAATTGCTCCAAGCCCTCACCGTATTGCGGTGTCAGTATCTCTGAGGCATAGGTAGGGCTGACCGTGGTCACAATGTCAGCCAGAAGAATTCCCTGACTCATGAAGTTCAGCGATGGCTTGGGAGCACTGACTGGGATATACTCCTGCCATACATGAGAAAGCCCGGAGTCCAAGAAGAATTGCTGGTCAAAGGAGCCCTGATAAGCCAGATTGTGTATGGTAAACACACAGGGCAGTGATATCTTTGCTTGGTTAAGCCCCAAGGGGACTAAAGAGGTATGCCAGTCATGGCAATGGATAATATCGGGGCGAAGATCAAGCTGGGAAATGATGGCAGGGATACTTAGCGAAAAAAAGAGGAAGCGTTTTAATTCGTCCTGGGTATAGATTTCCTCGGTTCCAAAGTAATGGTCGTTTTCCACCAGATATACAGGCACCCTCCTTTTTAGCCTGGTCATTTTCAGGGCTACTTGTTCAGAATGCCCCATAAAGCTGACAACAAGATTCCCTCTCCGCACGTCTTGGACGGGGATTCTTATGCTACCGTATCTAGGCAATATCAAGCAAGGCTCATGTCCTAAGTCATGGAGAGCTATGGCTAGAGAGCTTGTGACATCTGCCAGTCCACCTACCTTAGCCAAAGGGAAAGCCTCAGAGGCAATAAACAGGATTTTCATTGTTGGGGTCAGGCTTCGAGGACTTTTTCTCCTTCTATAGAACTACCACTGGGAATAGAGAGGGTAGGAAAATCGCTCTCCTTTACTCCAGGGTTAATTTTGCAGTTTCGCCCGACTCTCAATCCTGGGGGTAGCCTTGCCCCCTCGCCGATTACGGTGATGCCACAATTTAGATAATCGGGTTCGTCCTTATTGGGAGTATAGTCCTCGCCACAGCCAATCCAGCATCCTGGGCCGATGTAACATTCCTTATCAATGATGGAGCGGTGCACAACGGCCTCTTGAGCGATAGTAGTATCATGAAAAATTATAGAGTCCATCACGTGGGCGCCCTCCTCCACGTAAACATGAGGGGAAAGCACCGAATTAAACACGGTGCCGTTTATAATACAGCCATTACTGACAAGGCTTCTGGTTATTTGAGTCCTTGGCCCCAGTTTTACCGGGGGCATGTCCACTGAAAGCGTTTTTACTCCGGTCTCAGGGTCGTAGAGATTAAACGGGGGCAAATCAACAACGAGGTCCATATTAGCCTGCCAGTATGCTTCAATTGTGCCGACATCACGCCAGTAGCCTTGATACTTATAGCCATAAATCTGGTATTTGGCTATTGCATCCGGTATGATCTGGCTGCCAAAATCTTGCCAGCCACGGCGATGAGCATCTTCCAGAACCTTGAAGAGGATATCCTTGTTAAAGACGTAAATGCCCATGGAAGCCAAGTTTCCTTTTGGTTGTGATGGTTTTTCTTCAAAGGCAACCACCCTGTTATTATCGTCGAGGAACACAATGCCAAAGCGATCTGTTTCGTTCCAAGGCACCTCAGTGGCTGCAATACTAATATCAGCTCTCTGTTGACGGTGAGACCTAATCATCTCTTCATAATGCATGGTGTAAACGTGATCTCCCGAGAGGATGAGAATCTCATCAACACGGCTGTCCTCTATGAAACGCAGGTTGTGATAAACAGCCTCAGCAGTGCCTTTATACCAGTGCATGTCTCCATTGGTGCTTACGAAAGGGTAGAGTAGAGTGATTCCTCCAATTACACGGTCGAGGTCCCAGGGTTTGCCCACACCAATATGGCGTGCTAACGAGCGAGGATTATATTGTGGTATAACAGCTACTGCGTTGATCCCGGAGTTAACACAATTGCTTAAGACAAAGTCGATTATACGATATTTACCAGCGAAGGGAACTGCTGGCTTGGCACGCTCTTGTGCCAACACACTTAGTCTTTTCCCTTCCCCACCAGCGAGGACTACGGCCAGTACTTTCTTCATTTATGCGTTACCTTACCAAACCAACCCGATCACGGATTTTGTGGCGCAAAACAAATCGGGCAATTACATTTTCTAAACAGCCTCATAGTTATTCTAACGGCTCGGGAGCGCTATGTCTAATTCTATTTAATTGAGTTCCATTTCGAGGTCAATTTTATTTGCGAACCGCCGGTATATACATTTGCTCGATATACTCTTTCAGCATGCGCCGTGCGCAGAAGCGAGGCACAATCGAGTTGATTGCTTCTTTGATCATACGCACCCAGCCATGGGGCACTCCATTCCTGTCGCGTTGATAGTAGAGAGGTATAATTTCCTCTTCCAGAAGACGGTAGAGTGCCTCGGCATCTGATCTATTTTCTTCCTCTGGGTCATGTGCTTCGATTTCATCCCGGATGACCCAGCCATTAGTGCCATTATAACCTTCGTACCACCAGCCATCTCGCACGCTGAGATGGAGGACGCCATTTACTGCTGCCTTCATACCGCTGGTACCGCAAGCTTCATAATGACGGCGAGGTGTATTCAACCATACATCTACTCCCTGGATCAGATAGTGAGCCATATGTATATCGTAATCTTCAACAAAAGCTATTCGTCCTTGGAATTCACGGTCCGTAGCCAGAGTGTATACATCGTGAAGGAGTTGTTTGGAAGGGATATCAGCGGGGTGAGACTTGCCAGCGAAGATGATCTGAACCGGGTGCCATCTATCGGTGACAATCCGCCTGAGACGTTCTACGTCGTGGAAGATTAGCTCCGGCCGCTTATATGCGGTAAAACGGCGGACAAAGCCGATGGTTAAAGTATCCTGGTCGAGCAAAGAGCCCATAGCCAGCACCTGCCGGGCCTCGCATTCGCGTTCAGTAGAACAGTGCCGTGCTCGCTCTACCATGGCGCCGATAAGTTTACGTTTAAGAATTTGATGCACTGCCCAGAGTTCCTCGTCAGGAATATTTAGCACAAGTTCTCGAAGGCTAGTATCATCGTATCTTTTTGACACATTTTGCCCCAAGTGCTTCTCGTAGAGGCGGCCCATCTCCCGAGCAACCCAGGTAGGCACGTGAATTCCGTTAGTAATATGAGAGATAGGCACTTCATCTTCTTTAGTTTCGGGCCAGAGTCCATGCCACATCCTTCGAGTAATTTTTCCGTGAAGCTGGCTGACGGCATTGCGATGGTCGGCCATTTTTAAGGAAAGCACGGTCATATTGAAGGTTTGGTCGTTTGTGCCATCCTGTCGTCCCAGTTCCATGAATGTTTCTCGGTTGATTCCCAGGGATTCCCAATAACTATGAAAGTATTTCTCTACAAGTGAGAGAGGAAAGACTTCATGCCCTGCAGCGACTTTAGTATGAGTGGTGAAAACAGTAGCCGCCTGTACCTTTTGAAAGGCTTCGGCAAAGGTGGCGCTTTTTTCTACTTCTTCCCGGACACGCTCCAACATCATAAAGGCACAATGTCCTTCGTTAGCATGCCATACAGAGGGCTTGATGCCCAAGGCTCGTAGGACACGCACTCCGCCAATTCCCAGTACGATTTCCTGCTGGATGCGCTGCTCTTGATCAGCGGTGTAGAGACGAGCACATAGCTGTCGGTCCTGAGGCATATTCCCTTCAACATCACAACATAATAGATAAAGATTGCCCCGACCCAACCGCACCTGCCACGCTCCGATATAGAAGGGTTTATCACTCAGCTTAAGCTGAATCAACGGGCCGCACCACTTAGAACGAGGGACTGGATTGATTGGGGTGATAGGCGCTTCATCAAAATTCAATTGTCTGTAACTTTCCTCTTGCCAACCCTCAGCGGAAATATGCTGGTGGAAATACCCTTGGGGATACATGAAGCCAACGCCAACGAGAGGCAGTCCCAGGTCACTCGCTTCCTTGCACATATCGCCGGCTAAAACTCCCAGCCCACCAGCATATATGGGAAGCGAATTATGTATGGCAAATTCCATTGAGAAATAGGCAACAAGGCCATCTAAGACATTGGGATATTTGCTAGAAAACCAGCTATCCTTATCTGACATGTCAGCATCGAAGGTTGCCATCACAGAGTCATACAGATTAAGAAAGGCAGGGTCAGTGGCAGCCGCTGCGAACTTATCGGTACTGATCTCGCGTAATTGCTTGACCGGGTTGTGCCCACTCAACCGCCATAGCGGATAGTCCAGAACCCGGAACAGCTCACGTGCCTGGGTGTGCCAGCTCCACCATAGATTATTAGCCAGCTCCTCCAGTCTGTTTATTCGTTCTGGTAGTTTCCCTTCCGGATACATATTTCCCCCTTGCTTACCCATTTTTTTCTGTCACCTTCATTACCATGCTAACTCGGTATCTTTGTCCTGGCTCACCGAGGAGATATCAGGCGATTCGTTCCAAAGCTAGACAAATACTGTATTATAGCAGAATATGACTTATGCTATTATATGAATGACTACATTCTTTGGAGGCTGAAATAGATGTCAAACCGATGTTGACTGAAAGAGAGCTTCCCAAGATTTCTTCCTGGTAGTATTTAATATTGGGCAACTTTTGCGGAGTTTAAGGAGGCGACGATGACAAAGTCTGCTTTCTATCTGGCACCGGATGGGAAACTCCTGGACCAGCTAGGCATGGAACAAATCAGAACCTTTCTGTCAACTGGGGAGGGGTTGCTCTGGGTTGACATAGAGGACGTGACGAACGAGGATGCCGAGTTACTATCGAATGTATTCTGTTTTCATCCCCTGGCAGTGGCAGACTGTATTAGCAAGAATATACATCCACCCAAGATAGACGACTTTGATGACTACCTGTTCATTATCGTTCATGGCATCAATTACCACATCGAGTCTGAGGTAGTGGAGACCACAGAACTCGCTCTCTTCCTGGGAAAAAATTACGTAGTCACCAGCCATGATGTACCCATGAGGTCGGTTTCATCTATGTTGGATCGCATTCGAAAAGACGAACGCCTTATGCGCAGGGGAGTCGATTTCTTGGCTCACGACCTTATCGATGCTCTGGTGGACAATATCATGCCTACTATCGAGGAGATGGATGAGAAGAATGATCAACTCGAGGCCGAGGCACTTCACGAGCCGAAGAGAGAAACATTGATGTCGATTATGCAACTTAAACGCAGCACACTGGCGCTGACGCGGGTCATATTGCCTCAGCGGGAAATAATGAACGGGCTCAGCCGCGGCGAATATGCCCTGATAAGCGAGCGAGCTCAAATATATTACCGTAACATTTATGACCATTTGGTGCGGATTGAGATGCTTACTCTTGGTCTCAGAGATATGACTGAGAGTGTACTGAGCACTTATCTTTCTTCAGTGTCCAACCGTATGAATGAGGTGATGAAGGTGCTAACAATCATAGCCACCATCTTCATTCCGCTGACCTTCATCACCGGCATTTACGGCATGAACTTCGCAAATATGCCGGAGCTAGAGTGGAGGTACGGGTATTCTGTCATCTTGATTGTAATGGCAGTAATAGGTATTTCTCTGGTATTCTATTTCAGGAGAAGGAGGTGGCTCTAAAGTTACTGAATGAGGAATATATCTCTGGCATCTGAACTGAAAGGCGAACCGATTGGGCACCCGCAACCTTCCACACAGGCAGTGCCGTCCATGCCTCAGCAGAAACTAAGTTGGAGGTGTTGAATATGGCTTATGTAGGCATTTTGTTGATAGCTATTCTAGTTTCTTTCATCATCGTCCGAATTGGAGGCTTTGCCCTCCAGCTAACTGGGATAGAACCCGAAATAGCTAGATTTCAGGCGTTATCTGCTTTCTCAGGAACGGGCTTCACAACGAGAGAAGCTGAACGGGTGGTGGGACACAGAACCAGGCGCAGAATCGTGACCATTCTCATTATACTGGGAAATGCCGGCATGGTCACTGTAATTGCTACTTTAGTGGCATCTTTCACCCAGGTGAGCGGTTACATGTGGTTTTTCATTCGCCTGGCCATAATAATCGGAGGCATATTCGGCCTCTACCAAATAATTATAAGGAGCAATGTAGGCCGTCGGATTACTGACTGGCTGCAAAGGCCAGTTATGAACCGAATTCTTAGGGAAGCCCCGGCGGTTGAGGAAATATTCCATGTGGAGAAGGACTGGGCTATTAGTCTTGTCATGATAAGAGGAAGCTCGAAGAGTATTGGCTTGTCTGTGGCTGATATCACCGCGGAAGGTGACATAGAAATCCTTGGTATAGACAGGGCCGGTACTTACCTGACTAGGCCGAATAGTGAGGAGGAAATCGTGGTAGGAGACCGGCTTCTGGTTTATGCAAACAGAAAATCTGTGAAGCGAGCCTTGGACTAGTAACCTTGCTGGTTTTCTAGCGTATTTTGCCATCATCTTCTCCGACTCTTTTTGGTTCTGGTTCACAAATCTTTGTGGTACAATGTAATCATCGCATGGAGGTGCGCAAGCATGGTTAAGATTGTCAAGATTAGCAAGGAAGAAGCAAAGAGACGTTTAGGGGATGTGGCGGAGGATAAGCGCTTCTGGTGTCATGATGGTAAACTTATTAGGAACCTCAAGGAGCTTGGAAAAGCCTTAAACGACATGAGTGATGAGACTTTTCATTATCATTCAGGCGTGGAGAGAAAGGATTTCAGTAAGTGGGTCAGAGAGGTGGTGGGGGATGAGAAGTTAGCTAACGACTTGAGCAAGGCTAAGTCCCGTATCCAAACCAGCCAGGCAGTAGCACAGAGGATTTCTTTCCTTGAGGGTAGGATATAAGAGAGCTTTTTCATTTCATTAAAGGCGCATCTTATCGGGGACCTACAGCAACGTAGGCTTTTTTCGCGCTTTCCACTCTTGGGGTAAAAGCTCTTTGAATACCGCGGGAAACCTGGGGGGATAAACTTCGTACAGGTACTGGTACATGGTCAGGATCATAGAATCCAGATCACTGATATAACCCCAGGCGTGCTGTATGTGGTCAGTGGCGACAAAGACCTCTCGACAATATCCTTTTAGCTCTCGAATAAGGCGGTTTAGCGCTTCACCCTTTCCATCGGCAGTAGCTGCTGATTCGACCGAACGGCTGGCTTCAAGTGCGCGGTTGATAAATTCGGTGGCAATCACGCGGTGGCTCTGTCCCCGTTTAATTTCCAGCGAGGCCGCTTCTTTCTGCGCACCGGCAAGACCATCCTCAATTCCAGTTCCTAAGTAGTCAAATCGGGCGTCAAGGAGAAATTCGAGAATGCGTTCCGCTCCCTCGTAATTGGCATCATCAGGGTGCGCATATCTGGTAGCAGCAAAGGCATTGTCCTCAGGTGCAGTGCCGAGAAGAAGCTCTGAAAGGCGATAGCCGTGCAAGAAGGGCCGCTTCTGGCGCCCCTCTTCAGGTCGCCAGCCCCAATTGCAGGCGCGCTTCATCAGCCGATAATGCAAGCCTACTTGGTCTTTGAAATCAAAGCGAGGAATCGCATATCTGGTATCATGGAGCAAGGCTGCGTCTACAGCTAGTCGCCTGGGAATGCCAAAGGCATCCAGAACTGCCCCATAAATATTTATGAGGAAACGGCCAGGCTCCCAGAAGACGAATGGTAGCTGCTTGAAAACTGTCTCTTCGAGATCTATATTTTTGAACTTACCGGCATTAAGCGGTGGATAGTGGCCATCGTAGCGGAGAACCGGGCGTATTTCAGGGGCCCAGGAAATTTGATGAAAGCGGACGCGAGGCAGCTTCGCTATATCGCCTAAGCTCTCCAGATAGTCATCAGGAGTCACAAAGTGCACCTCAGTGGTCTTCCTAGTAATCACATTCTTCCAGGCTTGCTCCATTATCCGCAGGGCGGTATCACCGAAGTCCATGAGCTCGAGGTCCTGGATGTAGAGGATTAAGCCTCTGTCGGGTAGTTCCGTCAGTGCATTTTCCAGTACTGCGGTATACTCAGCTATTGCCTCCTCCCAGGATATGGGGAAAGGAATGTAAGATTTACTGCGATATTCTTCGGCAAAGACCCAGTACTTTCCCAGAATATATCCCTGATTTTTCACACCTTTGGGGTCATAACGAGTTATCGGACGCCAGATATGTTGAGATACTGGAAAATGGCGAGGCAGCGCTAGCATATCAGGCCCCACCAAAAAGGCATGGTATTGGATATCACCTTCGCCATCCACGGTGAAGTGTGCCTTACGGTCACTCAGGTGAGGAAAGACGATGTACTCCATTCCGCTGTCTTTATAGGCAGCTAGCTTGGCGGCATCCACAGAGCCTTCGGTGGGAAACGCACCACGATGCCTTGGTTCGGGGATGCCCATCACCTTGTGAAGTAGTTCCATATTAAGACGGAGTTCATCAGCTATCTCATCGGAAGTAAGTAAGGCGACATGGGTATGGTGAGCATGTGTGTATAGGGGGTATACGGTGCCGCTTTTGTAAGCTGCTGCCAAGTTTTGGAATGTCTCTGGTATGTACCACGCCAATTGCACTAGAAGTTCATTGGTGACATCCAAAGCTACCGGAGCGCCCAGTGATTCCGCCGTTTGTACTAAGTGAGCGTATATATCACGTTCTTCTCGCGCCCTTTTCAGAACATAGTTATCTCCCCGAATGGCATCGCGTATCTCGGGGTCATCCACCAGAGCAATGAGCTCGTTGGGCAAGTCCCACAGCGGCTCATGGGCGTGGAAGGCAAGGATGACGTAAGCGCGCTTCATAATAGCTAGCTTTCTAACCACCAAATGTGAGTTCGGTGGAAACCTCGGGGTGCTCCCTTCTATATTTCTGTTTCAAACGTTGGGCTTGGCCTGATTCCTGCCATCGCCTTGCCTTGCTTACCACTGCTTGAAACAGCCTGCTGGCTTCCTCCGTCGGTTTACTGTCAATGGCATCTCCCAGTGATTCCACAGCCTGGTATAGTTTCTGGGCACCCCACTCAATCATTTCCACACTCCACCAGGGCCGGCAACTAGCCCACCAATACTGGCAGCTATGTAGTCCCTCATCCAGAAGTCTACGTGCCTTGAGAAATCCTGGCGACTCTGTTGGAGCCCGCTTAACAGTGCGCAGCACAAACTTGGTGAGTTGCCATTGTAAATCATGCAGTTCATGCCCCGGGTATTTCCATTGAGGATAAGGTATGCCCTGTGCCATCTCATCTTGCCAGGTGCTCCAGGAAGAAGGAAGGGGATTTACCATCTCTACTCGACTGAAGTTCCGGATAAGTTCCGAGATAGTGCAGGTCTTTGGAATCCCTTGAGCAAAAACTTCGCGAAGTAGTTTTTCCTGCCCAGGGCGATGGTGTCCATAGACTTCGCCATCCGTACCTGTGAGAAGATAGCTATGCTTTTCTAACCCATCTTTTAGAGATTCCAGAAAAGGTTCTGCTGAGGGATATGCGCCATAGGTAATGCCAGCGCTGAAGGGGCGTTCCTTGAAGAACACCAAGAAATCTCCGAGCCCTTCTACCTTATAAAGGCGGTCGTATTTAAAGGAGCCAATCTTCCCATTGAAGGAAACCTCGTCCACGATTATCCAGCGAAAACCAAGCTCAGCCACGGCTTGGGCTACTTCGTAACTGTAGCACATCTCCGGGGGGAAGAAGCCTGTAGGCCTGTAAATCTCCCCAAAATAGTGTTGATTAACGTCGGTATTGAGCTTGATCTGCCTGATAACCTCATCCTTGGGAATAAGCGGTAGGATAGGGTGATACATGGCACTCGCGGTGAACTCAATCTGGCCTCGCTCGGCTAATTCACGAAGACCCTGAATCACATCATCAAGCCCGTATCTGACAAGCTGTTCTGTGAGGACAGCACTTATGTTGAGGGTGATTTTGCCTCTGGGTGCTTCTCTTAAAACACGCACCAGCGTTCGATAGCTCTCCTCCGTGACCTTGTGGACTATTTCCTCAGTCTGGGTTGGGGGTTGATATATGTGAAGGAAATTGCTCCAGTACATAGTTCTGCTGTTCTTCCGCTACTGCACAAATAGCCTATCTTCCAGTTTGTTTCTGATATCCCGGGCAGCGACAGTGCGGTAATAATATTCTCGTTTCGTCTCCTGACAGGCTCCGCTCTTGTTTATAGCCCGATACGCGTTAACCACGGTTCGCAGCTGATCGAGCAAGCCCATATGGATGAGGTTGATGTCCCACATAGGGCGATTGCTGGCCCACCACATCTGGCAGCTATGTTCAGCCCGATCCAGGAGTCCCCGGGCAATGGCGGCAGAGTGCCGACTTTCCTCATTATCGGCGCACTCCAGTGCCCTATTCACCAGCTCAATGCATATGCTCAGGTGTTCCCACTGAAGACGGTGCACCTCGTTCTTCTGGTCTTGCCACAAGGGATAATAATTACCAGCTTGCATATTATCGGCTGTGGTGCTCCAGGAGGATGGTCTGGGCTCTATCGTTTGACCCTGAGGAAAGAGGTCAAGAAGTTGGCTGATGGTGACCATCTGAATTTTGCCGGCAGTTTCATCATTCGTCAAAAGGGCAGCATGCTGCCCGGCTAATGCCTTGGCTTGCTTAACCTCTTCAAGGGGCTCCGCAGGTGATTCTAGCTCCTCGTAAACCCTGGCCAGGAATGTCCTCTCCCACCCTTGGATGTGATGACCATAAGTCTCGGCATCCATAGCCGTGACTACATAGATATTCTCTCTTTTACCCTGCCACTCCTCCAGGTGAGCAATGAACTCCTTAGCTTTCAGGTCTTGAAAGCTTATCCTATTGCTGAGCACATCGTCACGAAAGAAAACCGCTATCTCCTGTCCACTACACTCTACTCGGTAAATAATATCTAGGGGCCAGTCCGCAGCGCAGGCAATACCACTCAGAATAATCCAGCGATAACCTGATTTGATAATAGGCTGCAGAATGCCCTGACTGTAGCACATCTCCGGGGGAAAGAATCCTTGCGGGGAATATGCCTTTCCGAAAAAACGGCGATTGGTCTGTGCGTTCAGGTCTATCTGCCTTTTTACTTCCTCCTTGGGTATCAAGGGAAGAATCGGATGATACTTGCCCGTTCCAGTGAATTCAAGCTGACCCTTCTCGGCAAGGCTTCTCAAGCCTTCAATTACATCTTTATGGCCGCACTCCATCAGCATATCAGTCAAGATGCCATTGAAGTTAATGGTTACTCGAGCGCTGGGATATTCTTCAAAGACGTGGAGCAGCGGGCGGTACGATTCGTCGCATATTTTTCTTAACAGCGCTGGCACCTGGGTCGGCGGCTGATAGAAATGCAGTAATTGAGCCCAGTAAATCATATGAACCTCCGAGTGAGAATCTTATCCAGGTAATTCAAAGAGGGTAGTAAATCTCACTTATTGTATCATACACTTAGGCCGCAAAGTAAATTTTCGAATCTGAGCTTAAGGTCTAACCAAAGAACTTCAAAAATATACCTCGGTTATTACTATTCTGAAGGAAGTTAGACCGAAGAAAGCCTGAATTTACCACCCCCGACAGGGCGAGGCAATGCGGCTAGCTTATCCTGCCAAATTCCTTCTCTAGTTGATGAGAGGTCAAATGAATCATGGTTGGGCGGCCGTGGGGACAGGTGCGCGGTTGCTTGGTTTGCTCTAACTGCTTTATTAGCTCCCTTATCTCATCATTATTTAGCTGCTGTCCTGCTCTGATAGCACCATGGCAGGCCAAAGATTGAGCTATCTTTTCTTCCCAGGGATTAGAGCCTTCTCTACTGGCAAGACTGTCAAGCAGTGCACTTACTATCTCAATAAGATTCGCCCTAGCCACTAGTGCTGGTGCGGCCCGTACTAGATAGCTTCTGTTTCCGAAAGGCTCAATAGTGAAGCCAAATTCAGCCAGAAGCTCTTTACCAGCTTTCAGGGTCTCTTCCTCCCTGGGACTAAATTCTATCGTTGTGGGCTGGAGTAAGCCCTGGACTTCGACTTCCTTTTGTGACCACTGGGCCAGGATTCGGTCATAGAGTATGCGCTCATGAGCAGCATGCTGATCGATGAGATAGAGTCCGTCAGGCCCCTCGGCGATGATGTAAGTGTTGGCTAGCTGCCCCAGGACTCGTAGAAGTGGTAATTCCAGGGTGGGCAACTGAGCAACAACAAAAGCTGGCTCGTTATCCATTATCATGCGGGGGCTCTGCCACTGCCCTGAGCTGACTGAGAAGGGCACAGCTTTCGGGCTGGCTATAGGCGTTCTGGCTAATGCGACCTCTATGGCTTTCTTCACAATGGCAAAGACAGCTTGTTCCTGGCAAAACTTTATTTGGACTTTGGCGGGATGGATATTGAGATCAAGCTCTTGGCCCGGCAAGGAGATATTGATTACCGCAATGGGATGCTGACCATCCTTGAGTAAGCCGCGATAGGCTTCTTCAGTTGCCCGGGTTAGCAAGGGACTGTGCACCCACCTACGATTGACAAAGAAGCTGAGGTAGTTGCGATTAGAACGAGCCATGGAAGGCAGGCTTACTAAGCCGCCGACTTTAAGCAGGGTGTCGTCTTGTTCCACCTTAAGCATCCTTTGTGCTAGCTCGGAACCATACATCTCGCTTACTGCCTCGCGCAGGTCGCCATTCCCCGTAGTGTGCAGGCTCTGGCGTTTGTCTAGAACCAGGTTGAACTTCACCTCCGGGAAAGCCAGGGCATACTGGCTTGCCAAATGGGCGATGTGGCTATTTTCGGTATTTACCGATTTGAGAAACTTAAGTCGCGCTGGGAAATAGCGAAATAATCGGTGCACGGTCACGGTTGTGCCCTGAGGTCTGGCACGACTTTCCCTGCGAACCACCTCTCCCTTCCTCAAATGCAGATAGCTGCCAATGGTCTCGGAGGACGTTTGACTGGAAATCTCTACTTCAGCGACGGCGGCGATACTGGGCAGGGCTTCGCCTCGAAAGCCCAGGCTGGAGATCTTTTCCAAGTCGTCTAAGTTGCCAATCTTGCTCGTGGCATACCTGTGAAAGGCAAGCTCTAGCTCCGAAAACGGGATACCTGTCCCGTTGTCGCTCACTTTGATTAGCTCTACTCCGCCGCCCTGGGCTTCTACCACAATCTCCATAGCCCCAGCATCCAGGGAATTCTCTATCAGCTCCTTGACCACCGAGGCCGGCCTCTCTACTACCTCCCCCGCAGCAATCTTGGAGACTACCTCAGTCGCTAAAACCTTGATAGGCATCTACATCCTAGTTTACACGGTTGCGTGTATTTTGTCAATAGTTTATGAGGAAAAATCGGAATCTTTTTCGATTTTTTCCAGAGGTGCCAGGCTGGCCAGGAGCTTCTTGACTCCAGCGCCTTCAAAGACTACGGTCAGCTCCTGGTCACCCTTGGTGGGGCTGCAATTCATGACTATGCCTCGGCCAAATTTGTTGTGATTGACGCGGTCGCCGACCCTTAGTGTTAGAGTACCAACAAGCCGATGTGATACCCGGGGATGCTCGACAACATCGGCGGTTGCCACAAGAGTGGGGGTGTCTTCCCATAGCCTTCTAGGACTGATCCGGTGGGGTGAGATGTCCTGAAGAAAGCGGGATGGTGGATTTGCGGTGCTGCCGCCAAACAAGCTCCGGCGGTAACTGCGCAAAAGGTACAGTCGCTTCTTAGCTCTGGTTATTCCCACATAACAAAGACGACGCTCCTCTTCCATTTCTTCAGGGTTGTCGAAAGATCTCCTGTGCGGGAGAATCCCTTCTTCCAGACCAACAATAAAAACTGTCGGAAACTCCAATCCCTTAGCTTGATGCAGGGTGATCAGGGTCACAGCATCAGTTTTTGCGTCCAGTTCATCTATATCCGATACCAGGCTTACCTTTTCCAGAAATGTGGTCAGAGCTTCGTCAGGAGAGAATTCATCATATTCGCTGGCTACACCGCGGAGTTCCATTATGTTCTCCCACCTCTCCTCCCCATCCTCTTTGTCCAGAATATATGCTCTATATCCGGTGTGCTCCAGTATTTCATCCACCAGGCCAGATAGACTTAGCTTATTGCTCTGGGCAGTGAGGTTAGCCATAAGAGCATCAAATCCAGCCAGTGCCTGGACAATACGTGACGGAAGAGATTGCTTCGCTTCGCCGACAACAGCATCGTGACTTATTTGTTCTAGAGCCTCGAAAAGGGACGTATCGTGAGCTTTGGCCCAAGATTGCATCGTGTTAATGGTCTTGTGCCCAATGCCTCTGCCAGGCACATTTATGATTCGAGTCAAACTGACGTTGTCCTGCGGATTATGGATAACTCTGAGGTAGGCAATAATATCTTTAACCTCTTGTCTCTGGTAAAAGCGGGTGCCGCCAACAAGCTTGTAGGGCACACCATACCTCAGGAAAGTCTCCTCCAGGACTCGCGATTGGGCATTAACCCGATACATGACGGCGCAGTCTTTGAAAGCTATTTGTTCTTGGTTAACGAGCTTCTCAATCTCGTTGACCACGGATTGGGCTTCTTCCTCGGCATTATAACCTTCGATAACGGTCACCGGAGTTCCGTCTTCGTTTTCCGTCCACAGTCTCTTAGGCTTGCGCAGCACATTCGCTGAGATAACATCCGAAGCTACCTCCAGGATTGTCTTGGTGGAGCGATAATTCTGTTCCAGAAACACTACTCTTGCTTCCGGGTAATCCTTCTCAAAGCTCAAGATATTACGCAAATCAGCAAATCTCCAGGAATAAATAGACTGGTCAGGGTCGCCGACCACGCAAAGGTTCCGGTATTTCCCTGCCAGCTGCTTCATCAATTCATACTGGGCGATGTTGGTATCTTGAAATTCGTCAACCAGAATATGAACATACCTTGACCCGTATCTGGCAAGGATTTTGGGATGGTCTCGGAACAGCTGAACCGTCCTCATCAGCAAGTCGTCGAAATCGACCGCCTGACCCCTGCTGAGCAATTGCTGATAGCGTTGATAGACTCTGTGAACTATCTCTTCAAAATAACTGCTAACTAGCTTAGCGTACTCTTCAGGGCTGATGAGACGGCTCTTAGCAGCCCCGATAGCTGAGCGTAGAGCCTGTGGAGCATATTGCTTGGGATCGAGACCCAGTTCTTCCAGGACTTGTTTCACCATCCTCAACTGGTCATCTTCATCGTAGATGACAAAACTCGATTCAAGTCCGATAGCCTTGCCTTCACGGCGGAGAACGCGGGCACAAATAGCGTGAAAGGTGCCTAAGGTTAGAGCTTCTATGGCTTGCCCAAGGAGTTGTTCTAATCTCTCTCTCATTTCTCTGGCGGCTTTGTTGGTGAAGGTAACGGCGATGATGCGGTGAGGACTAATGCCGCAGACTTTTACTAGATAAGCGACCCGATGGGTAATCACTCTGGTCTTGCCGCTGCCGGGTCCAGCCAGGATAAGTACAGGCCCTTCAATGGCCTCGACAGCTTCTCTCTGGGTGGGATTAAGCGTGGCTAAGATATCCATGGGGACTCGGGAACTATTATAGCATTGAGGAGAGAAAGCCCCAAAGGCGATAGAGGCTGGGGCTCGGAAGGACAACACAGGCTCTAGTTTGGTGGAAATATACCAAATAAGAGTGACGAGAAGCCTCCGTATGGCAGACGATTGTCAGCAGTCTATTATGTGGGCAAGCCGCGATAAGCGGCGATTGTCATGGGGCAGTGCGCAGGGATATAATCTTACTAGACTTCTCAGTTGCTTGATGCATCAGGCGAAATGGCAGAACTGCCCCTGTGAAAGTACACAAGGAGGGTTATGATGAGTGGCTTTAGTGACTATGACAAATATGATGGCCTCGGTCTGGCTGAGCTCGTGCGAAAGAAAGAGGTCAAGCCGAGCGATCTGATTGAAGAGGCAATAAGCCGCATCGAAAAGCTAAACCCACAGCTTAACGCAGTAATCTACAAAATGTACGATTTGGCTCGGAAAACTGCCGATGCAGAATTGCCAGAAGGTCCTTTCAAAGGTGTTCCTTTCCTGATGAAAGACATCCTGATGGCTTATGCCGGAGTCCCTTTGACGAACGGCAGCCGCTTCTTTAAGGACTTTGTACCAGACCATGATAGCGAGCTGGTAAAGCGGTTTAAGGCAGCTGGCGTCATCGTTGTTGGTAAGACTAACACACCGGAGTTCGGGCTGGTGCCGATAACCGAGCCAGAGTTGTTTGGCCCCACCAGCAATCCCTGGGACCTGGGCCGCACTCCAGGTGGCTCTAGCGGTGGCTCAGCCGCCGCCGTAGCCGCACGCATGGTCCCCTTAGCCCATGCCAGCGATGGTGGCGGGTCTATCCGAATACCGGCTTCCTGCTGTGGTGTATTTGGACTGAAGCCAACCCGGGGTCGCAATCCAATAGGCCCCGATTTTGGTGAAGCCTGGCGCGGCTTAACTTGCGATCACATTTTGACTCGGTCGGTTCGTGATAGTGCTGCCATGCTTGATGCCACTGCTGGACCGGATGCTGGAGCCCCTTACTACGCCGTGCCACCGGCTCACGCTTTCTTGAGCGAAGTTGCCAAGGATCCGGGAAAGTTGCGAATTGCCTTTACATCAGAGCCTTTTCTTGGTGCCACTGTTGAGAAAGATTGTGTGAAAGGGCTGGAGGCGACTGCTAGATTATGCCGGGACCTTGGCCATGAGGTAGTAGAGGCAGCACCCCAGATAGACGGCAAAGCCTTTGCCAAAGCCTTTATGACCATAGTCTGTGTGGAAACTAGAGCCACAATTGAGGAGGCCGAGGGGTTATTAAACCGCAAAGCTTCGTTTAAGGATTTTGAACCCAGCACGTGGGTACTCGGCTTGCTTGGCAAGCAGTGCCGGGCCCCCGAATTCTCCAAGTCTCTTAACCTGGCCCAACTTACGGCCCGACAAATTGGTGAGTTTTTCCAAAAATACGATGTCTTGCTGACGCCAACGCTGGCCATGCCACCTGTGGCCACAGGTGAGCTTCAACCGAAAGGGATACGATCTGTGGCCATGAGGTTGCTGGGTAGTCTCAATGCTGGTAGGTTGATTAACACGCTGAGTGGAATAGATACTCTTGCCCAACACGTCTTCGGGTTCATGCCCTACACGCCGCTGTTTAATGTCACTGGTCAACCAGCCATGTCAGTTCCGCTCTACTGGAACGATGAGGGATTGCCTATCGGCATGCAGCTTGTCGCACGATATGGTGACGAAGCCAGTCTATTCCGTTTGGCCAGCCAACTGGAAAAGGCGAAGCCATGGTCCGACCGCATTCCTCCAGTCTGCGCCAAGACTAACTAATAGACATCTGGGCCTTTCAGGCTGCAAAATGCCCTTCTGACTAACGCCCGAAGCCCTAACGTAAATTACGACCAGTAGTCGGGGGCAATTCTTTGCCTGATGGCACGGGCCCCTGTAGGAAGGCCACGGGTTGAGCTAGCTAAGTGTTGTTGCTATACTCTATTCTGAAAATGGTTGATTGGGATCATTGCCAAAAGAGCCTAGGAATATCCTTCCGCCATGCGTCTTTGCTGGAGGAAGCTTTTGTGCATTCGTCTTATTGCAACGAAAATCCCGAACTCGGATACCGTAGCAACGAGCGCTTGGAGTTTCTGGGTGATGCTGTCCTGAATTTCATTGTGACAGAGAAGCTATATAAAGAGTTTCCCGAACTGCCTGAGGGAGAGTTGACTGAAATTCGTGCGTCTTTGGTTTGCCGCGATACCTTGGCTGAACTAGCTTCTTCGCTCGAACTTGGGGACTGGCTCTTGTTAGGACGAGGCGAGGAATTGAGCGGAGGTAGGGCGAAGACAGGGAACTTAGCAAACGCTATGGAAGCACTAACTGGGGCTTTGTATTTAGACCAGGGGCTACGTAAAGCCAGAAGATTCATTCTCAGACAGCTCAAGCCGGAGTTGGAAAGAATAAAGACGGGAAAGACAATGCCAAACTACAAGGCACTGGTGCAAGAGTTCATCCAGGGACAGAGAAGGCCGACGCCAGTTTACCGTTTAGTGGAAGCTATCGGTCCTGACCACAACAAGCAATTCACCGCCGAGATCTTGATCGATAGGCAGGCGTTAGGTAGAGGAATGGGAAGCAGCAAGAAAATTGCTGAGAGCCGAGCGGCAAGAGCAGCTTGGGAAAAATTGAGGTGTAGCCATGGGCAGACGAGACTATAGACGGCGAGAGTCAAAGAAACCCAAGAAGGGGGAGCAGAAAAGCAAACCAATTTCGGCACTCGTGCCACAGGTGGAGGTGGAGGTAATCAAGAAAAAGAGGAAGCCCCCTGAGGAATACGAGGAATAGCTAGTTGGTGGCTTACCGGGAACTGTACCGTCGTGGCAAGCTGCGGGAACGGGTGGAGACGGCATTGTCTTTACTTGAGAGCTGCTCCGTGTGTCCCCACAGCTGTGGTGTGAATCGGCTGGCCGGCGATCTAGGGAAGTGCCGAACATCTCGCCAAGCAATAGTGTCCAGCTACGGAGCTCACTTCGGCGAGGAAACCCCATTGGTGGGCAGGTATGGTTCGGGCACTATATTCTTCGCCAACTGCAACCTTGGATGTCTATTCTGCCAGAACTATGCCATCAGCCAGCTAGGCGAAGGTCAGAAGATTGACAAAGAGGAGCTGGCTTACATAATGCTCTCCCTTCAAGAAAAAGGATGCCACAATATAAACCTGGTGTCTCCAACCCACGTAGTTCCTCAGATTCTGGAGGCACTCGAAATGGCGGTGGAATCAGGCTTGCACGTCCCCTTGGTGTATAACAGTGGCGGCTATGATTCTGTCGAGACCTTGAAGATACTCGACGGCATTGTTGATATTTATATGCCTGACATGAAATACGATGATGAGGAAACCGCTAGAGAATTGTCGGGCATTGAAAATTATCCTGAGGTAAACAAAGCAGCAGTCAAAGAAATGCATCGCCAAACAGGCGACCTGGAGATAAACAAAGAGGGAGTGGCTCAAAGAGGACTCCTGGTTCGACACCTGGTTCTACCTCACGGTTTGGCAGGAACAAAAGGGATAGTGCATTTTCTCAGCCGAGAAATTTCCCGCAACGCCTATGTGAATATTATGGATCAATATTGTCCCTGCTATAAAGCTCTTCAAATTCCAGGTCTAGGGGGACGAACATCATCTGCAGAATTCCATGAGGCATTGTCTTTTGCCCAGGAAGCAGGGCTAAGTCGACTGGATAGAATCCACGCTACAGAGCTTCTTCCCATTCTGTCAGAATGACAAGAGCGACCCAGAATGAGGAGGATAGCAGACAACAAAAAGGCTAACTCAGAGTAATAGATGGCTGACATGGCTCGCCTTTCCGCTACAGTCTATGGACGGGTTCAAGGTGTTTATTTTCGCTACTTCGTTCGAAATGTGGCCAGGAACCTAGGATTAGAAGGCTATGTTCGCAACCTTGCCAGCGGTGATGCCGTGGAAATTAAAGCTGAAGGAGAGAATCGACAGTTGGATAGGCTACTGGAGCAACTTAAGACAGGCCCGCCGGGAGCTCGGGTCAAGAGGGTCGAGATAGACTGGTCGGATTATACAGGGCAGTTCGATAATTTTAGCATAAGATATTAACGGAAAATCAACGGCCAGAAATCAAAATGACGACTCAAAATTCAAATCTTCTTAGTCCTCAAGTTGGACTCTGCCTTCGTTAATCAGTTTTAAGTGCTCACAGTCGACTCCGGCTATCTGAGAAGCCTTAAGGTCAATTTCGTGAGGGTCGCCGATCAGGATTTTCCCATAATCCTCCACTTCCCCTTTTTTGGGATCATCGGTATAGGAGAACTTCTGATGGGCTTCGATAATGCCCAAATCAAAAGGCAACGTGAAATACAGGTCAGCAAGGACTTTTTCAATCCCTACCTCGTACAGAGTTCCCCAGCCACCCGACCTGCCCTTTCTGTACTTGCTCACTGGCAAGAGACTCAAAAGGTTTGCCACACTGAAGTGCCCGGAGCTGCCAGACACCTTGAAGGGGGTAACGCTGATTAAGAAATCGCTGCGCAGCACCACATTGGGCACCCAGAAACTCTCAACAGCGTAGAATTGAGTCAAAGGATTTTGAACCTCTATGAAAATTGAGTCCCTGATATCAAGCATAAGCACGTGATGAAAATTGTATCCTAAAGCTTGATATACTGGATAAATCGATTCGCCGCTAGGGGTGCCATCGGCGATGAGGATGTCTGCATTACTGATTCTTCTAATGCCCCTGATAATGGCATTTAGCAGTCTGGGACTTGTAGTTAGGGGGTATGGCAACGGATAGCCAGCACAGGGTTTGATCAAGACTCGTCTTGCCCAGGCCAGTTGTGGAGGCGGGGCAAACACAAAATCCGAATCTTTGACAATCATGGACTTCATATCAGCGACCAAATCTCAATAGTCATAAAGCTGGCTGCAATAGCACAATTTCAGTGGCAGTCGGGAGGTCTTCCCGTTCGAACTCCATTTCACTACCAATTACCTTTCTCACACCTTTCTTGCCCTTGAGGAAATCCTCGACACCGGCTATAGGATAGGCACACTTAGGTGTCTTAAAATGCATGGGGATGGCTATTCTTGGCTTTAATTGCTCACATACTTGGCTGGCGACAACGGCATCAATAGTGTAGAAGCCACCCACAGGAATAAATAGTATATCTACGGCACCAATTTCGTTGACCTGCCCTGGACTAAGCACATGTCCTAAATCGCCTAGATGACAGAGACTTATATCATCTACGGTGAAACAAAAGACAGTATTAGGTCCTCTTTGTGTGCCCTGAGAGGCATCATGATAAGTGGCGATGCCCTTAAACTGAATGCCTTTGGCAGTTTTTGTGCCGTCACCTCTAACCACTTCAGGCTTGCCTTGCACTGCCGAGACATTATTGTGGTCATCATGTCCATGGGTCACTACAACAACATCGGCAGTTTCCTTAATGGGAGAATAGTCAATACCCCCACCCACAGCATAAGGGTCGGTAACTATTCTTACACCACCCTTAGAGGTGACCAAAAAGCAAGAATGACCTAACCACTTTACTTTCATATAGCCTCCTGACTCTTTGCCTCGCTCAAGGTTAATTCAACTAAAGTTCTGACCCCGACTCCAGTAGCCCCTTTTATTATGTAGCCACTTTCCTTCGCCGAGAAAGCAGTGCCAGCTATATCAATATGAACCCAAGGAACATTGCCAACAAACTCAGCCAAAAAGAGAGCAGCCGTGATGGCTCCGCCATATCTGTTGCCGGTATTCTTAACATTGGCAATTTCACTTTCGTTTTGCTCCTTATACTCCTCAGGCATGGGCATTTGCCACATTCTCTCGCCAGTTCTTGCTGCGGCCCTGAGGACTTTGTCTACCAGATCTTGGTCATTGCCAAAGAGACCGCTACAAAGGGTGCCTAACGCAACACGGCAGGCTCCAGTCAAAGTAGCCAAATCTATCAGGGGAGACAAACCGAGCTTCTCGGCATAACTCAGGGCGTCAGCCAGGATAAGCCTTCCTTCGGCATCGGTGCTTATCACTTCTATGGTCTTGCCATTCGACGCCCTCAATACATCTCCTGGTTTTAGGGCGGTGCCGCTGGGCAAATTTTCGGTAGCCGGAATAATGGCGGTGACATTAATCTTCAGTTTCAACTGAGCTATAGCCCCAAGTGCGGTCATAACTGCAGCAGCACCAGCCATGTCATCCTTCATGTCACCCATTCCTTCCGAGGGCTTGATGGAGATTCCTCCAGAGTCGAAAGTTATGCCCTTGCCCAGAAGGCCGAGGGCTTTCTCAGAACGTTCATCTCCTTTATAGCTGAGTGTTATTAGCTTAGGGGGCTGGTTGCTTCCCTTAGCCACCCCCAACAGTGCTCCCATACCCATCGTCTCCATGTCCTCTCGGTCAAAGACTCTGAATTCCAGACTATATTTGCTGGCTATTTCTCTAGCTATCTCGGCCATCTGATTAGGTGTCATGTAGTTAGCTGGTTCATTGACCATATCCCGAGCTAAGTTGGTGGCTGAAGCTAGCAACTTCCCCTTGCCAATGGCCGCCTCCAGGATTGGTACTTCTTCCTTTCCCCTTATCACTATCAGCATTTCTTCGATATCCTCATATTCAGGCTTCTTATACTTGGTGAAGCTATAAAGCCCGAGAAGAGCGCCCTCAACTATTGCTTTCGCTGAAGATTCAGGCTCAATGCCACCCATGCCAGCGCCATGAAGTACTGTGGCTACCCTGCGGCAATTCAATTTACGCAATGCTCGACAAAAGTGTCCTGTCACTCTGCGAATCTTATCGACATTGAAGTCCTCGCGCTTGCCTAACCCGACGATGGCGACTATCCTTGCAGGCAGATTCCCAAACGTATGTACAATGCCAATCTCCTCAAACTTGCCCTTAATCTCGCTTCGACTGATGAGGGAGCTGATGGCTCCATCCAGAGCCTTATCCACAGCAGCGGTAGCGCCACCCGGTTGTTCCACACCTTCAAAAAGGTTGACCACAATGGCATCAGCTTCGATTTCGGATATGTCTCCTACTATGACTTTGGTCTCCAAAATTCGTCTCCCTAAAGCACCACACGAGAATCTGTCGATTTTCGTGGGCACCCAGTCAATCCAGTCCTAATTTACCCCCGGGTCCCCAGACATTCACCCCACCTTCTTCGGGCTCATTTAAATGTGTAGATTTTGGAACATTCATTTTACTTCATTTAGATGAAGAATTGAAGAGGTTGGCGAAGGAATTTTTGTTCTTATCTACTTGCTGTTCGCACAATTCTATCGACTGCGGCAGTAATATCCTGGGATGTATCGACGACAAGATGATTACGAGAAATCTTTTCCCTGCGAGACTTCATTCTATTATAGACTTCCCACCCGGCTTCCGAGTCACACTGAGGGACAGTTGTTCTTTCTCGAGCCAGAAGACGTTGCCGCACCACTTCCGGGGGAGCTTCAACCCAGACCAGCATCAGCTTAGCTCCGGCTCTTTCGGCGGCGCGGTAGAGATATTCTCGATGATGCTCCAAAAGATTTGTAGCATCAAAAATGACAGGTATTCCCTTCCTTAGAAGCTCTTCGATGAGAACATGGCAAGCAGAGAAAAGTCGCTTGTTCTCCTGTTCGTCATACTGAGGGCTGGGAAACAGGACTCTTCGCAGAGCATCACTTGCCAAGATGAGAAAAGGCAGCTTCTCAGCCAGTTTGCGGCAGAAAAAAGACTTGCCCGTGCCTGGCAGCCCACTTACCACTATCAGCGGAGGGTTCACTTGAGGTTGAGGTAAGCCGTTAAGACTTGCTCCTAATCTTTCTACGTCTTCGTAGAAGCTACTTGCCATGCACCACAATTATCCCCATTAGTCGGCTTACGTGTCAAGACGCCAAAGCTGTGGTTCCACGCTGGTGACGCGAGACAATCTCATTCTTCTCTAGGAAATCACTTCGTGAGGATAAGTGGGCATTCATCGGGGCTTTTGCCAATGACGCGATAGATGTCATCATACGTCGCAGCGTCTATATATTCCTAGAGCTGACCGTCGGGGGCACCACTTTGAGGTTCTGAAACCTGTGCCGTCACAGTCCCGACCGTTCTAAGGAACGCAGCGACTATGACCGGATCAAACTGAGTATCAGCGCAGCGCTTAATCTCCTCTGCGGCTTCTGCGATGGACATTGCTGATCGATATGGTCGGTCGGAAGTCATAGCATCAAAGGCATCGGCCACAGCGATGACCCTCGCTCCCAGGGGTATATCGCTGCCCACTGCAACCTGATGAAGCCCGGTGCCGTCATAATGGTCGTGATGGTGCTCAATAATCTCAGTTATTCTCCCATTAACCACCGGCCGCACAATGTGAGCACCGCTCTGGGGATGAATCATAATGTGCTCGTATTCTTCACGTGTCAGGCTGCCGGGCTTATTCTGGATAACCTGGTGAATGGCGATCTTGCCGACATCGTGAAGCAGACTTCCCCAGCGCAGGTTTTCCGTGTCCTGTGCGGATAGACCGAGTTCTTTGCCTATGGCCAGTGCTATCTCGGTCACCCGGCGGGAATGTCCACCGGTGTATTTATCTTTGGCTTCAAGGGCTGACACGAGTGCCTCCATGGCGCCAAGGAAGAGTTTTCTCATCCCTATCATTTGCTCTTCAACTTTTTCCTCCAGAAATTGCTGGTACTCCCTGAGTTCGAGCTGGAGGCGCCTTTTCTCAAGGGCTCTCTGGACCGCCAGGGAAACCTCGTCCAGGTTGAAAGGTTTGCAGATGTAATCATCAGCCCCGAGCTTGAGGCACTGAACGGCAATATTAATGTCATTAACAGCCGTAGCCATAATAACAGCCGTGTCAGGGTAGCCTGCCTTTATTTCTGGGAGCAGTTCGATCCCTGATTTACCGGGCATTTTTATATCCAGAACAACCAGAGCGATTGGAATGGTTTCCAGAATATGCACGGCTCGCTCAGCATCACTTGCCTCCTCGCATACGTAGCCTTCCCTGGATAATTTCAGGTGAAGGACTTTCCTGATTACATCTTCATCATCGACGATAAGCAGTGTCTCTCGGATTGAAATACTCTTCCCGGCGGGATCAGCTTGTTTCATAGCATAGCCTCGACATGGTTGCTGCCGTTAATGGGCAGTTCGATGAAGATAGTGGCTCCCTTGCCTGGCTGGCTTGTGGCATATATCTGACCGCCGTGCTCTGCCACTATGCCGTGGCAGATGCTCAAACCAAGCCCGGTTCCCTTGCCTGCTTCTTTGGTAGTGAAGAAGGGATCAAATAGCCGCCCCAGATTTTCCGCTGGAATCCCCGGGCCGTCATCAGCGAATGAAACCACCACACTATTGCTCTGCCTTTTGGTAGTGATAATCAGCGTTCCCCTCTCATGCGCCTGAGTCATGAAATACTCGGCGTTGATAACGATGTTGAGAAAAACCTGCTGCATCTGAAAACGGTCGATCGGAATTTCAGGAAGATCAGAGGCAAGATGTCTCTCAACCTCGATACAATTTGATTTGTGTGCATAAGCTCGTAATTTGAGCAGCTCCTCGATGACGTCATCGATCTGAGTGGGTTGCTTCACTGCTCTGTGCTTCCGGGCGAATGTAAGGAGGTTGCTCGTTACGTTGGCAGCTCGCTGAGCCTCGCTGCGGATCATAGCCAGATCCTTGCGGATATAGTCGGGCGTATTCTTTTCCATGAGCAACTCAGCGAAACCGATTATGCTTGTAAGCGGGTTGTTAAGTTCATGGGCGGCGCCGGCTGCCAGTTCACCGATGGAAGCCAGCCGGTCAGTCATCACAAGTCGTTCATTTTGCCGCTTCTGTTCAGTAATGTCTGCAAAAGAAATCAAACCCGCTAGTCTGCCCTCATGCTTAATCCTGGCACCCGTTGCACTTATCCAGATTTCTCGCCCATCTTTGGTGATTGCCCGAAGATTGTGAGTCTGATGTGAATCCTGTTCGACTAAGCTCTTCGTAGCAAGCTCCAGAATCTCCTCTCTATCCTCGGGGTGAATGAATGCTAACGGATCCATGCCCCGAATTTCGTCTGGAGAACTAAATCGAAACATCTCGACAGCGGCTTGATTGGCCATCACCACTCTCATAGTCTCCGCGTCCACAACAATCGTGCCAATTACCGAACTATTGAACAGGGTTTTGTAATTCTCTTCGCTTTGTCGCAGTTTCTCCTCTGCCTGCTTGCGCTCGGTGATGTCACGCCCAACGCCGCGAAATCCGATAATCTCGCCTGTGTCACTTCGCAGAAGAGAGATCGATGCTTCGGCAAACCCATGACCCCCGTCTTTGCGGATGATTTCCCAAGGGAAGCCCTTGTTGGGCACACCGCTCCGGTACACTTCATTAAAGACTCGAAATACAGATTCAATACCCTCTGTAGCTGTAAAGCATTTATAGCTCATTCCAATCAGTTCTTCCTCGGAGTATCCCAGGTTGCGGCACGTCGAACTATTGACAAAAGTAAGGTGTCCGCCGAGGTCAACTTCAAAATAGCTATCCTCCATCTCCTTCAGTATAGTCCGGTATTTCTCCTCAGACTGCCTCAGCGCCTCCTCTGCCTGCTTGCGCTCGGTGATGTCAGTAAAAGAAAGTAAACCCGCCAATCTACCCCCATGCGTAATTCTTGCACCCGTCGCACTTATCCATATTGTTCTGCCATCCTTGGTCACCGCCTGAAGATCAAAGGCCCGCCGCGAGTCCTGCTCAAACAGTTCCTTCTTAATACGCTCAAGAGCTTTCTCCCTCTCCTCCGCAGGAACGAAGTCAAGAAGATTTACTCCAGCGCCTTCCTCTGCGGAACTGAATCCAAACATTTTCACAGCGGCTTGATTACCTATCACTACTTTCGTAGTTTCAGCGTCCACAACAAGCGTGCCGGTGACTGAGTTATCGAACAAAGCTCTGTACCTTTCCTTGCTTTGTCGCAGTTTCTCCTCTATCTGCTTGCGCTCGGTGATGTCACGCCCAACGCAACGGAACCCGATAATCTCGCCCTTGCCATTTCGCAAAAGAGAGACCGATGTTTCGGCAAACCCGTGGCTCCCGTCTTTGCGGATGGTTTTCCAGGGGAAGCCCTTGTTCGGCACACCAGTCCGGTACACTTCATTAAAGGCTCGAAATACGGATTCGATATCTTCTTCAACTGTAAAGTTTTTATAGTTAATACTCTTTCCAATCAGCTCTTCCATTGAGTATCCCAGGTCACGACACACCGCATTATTGACAAAGGTGAAGTTTCCGGCGAGGTCAACCTCAGAATAGGCATCTTCCATCTCCTCCAGTATAGTCCGATATCTCTCCTCAGACTGCTTCAGCGCTTCCTCTGCCTGCTTGTGCTCGGTGACGTCCCGTTGGATGCAGAAGATCAGCTTCTGTCCCCCATATATGATCCCACTGATACTGATATCAACGTCAATGACCGACCCATCCTTGCGAGTGTGCTTCGTCTCCAAGTGTAAACCCTTCTCGTCGACATTCCGTCCCATCTCCAGTATCTGCTCGGGGGCGAAATTGTTGTCCCAGTCCCAGGTGTGGAGCTCACGGACTTCATCAAGTGTATAGCCCAGCATCTCGGCAAAGCGCTGGTTAGCCTCTACTACCCTGGCGTCGACATCTAGGACGACTATCCCGTCCAGGGACTTGTCGATCAGGAGACGGCGCTGGGTCAATTCATCAGCCAGCGCCTGCTCCTGCTTTTTGCGCTCGGTAATATCCCGTGTTAGCTCCAGGCAGGAGACAATCTTACCCTGGGCGTCTCTAATGGGGTTAGCCGTATTCTCCCAGAAGGTGACCGTCCCCCTGATTGTCGTCATCCTCTCCGCAGTGTGGGACTTACCATCCTTAAATGCCGTTTCTACCGGGCATCCCTCACACACTGTCTCTCTATGTTCATAAACCCGGTAGCATTTCTCCCCCACGTGGTCACCACCAGAAGCTATCCTCGACGGCTCATTTTGATAAATAATGTTGTATTCTGTATCTTGTATGGTGACGGTGTCTTCCATGGCGTCCACTAGTGATTGCAGCTTATTCTTCTCAACTTGAAGCGCTTCCTCTGCCTGCTTGTGCTCTGTGATGTCCCTTGTAATCACCTGGACAGCCTCTTCTTGGTCTGAGGTTTTCAAGGGGACAACTATGTGATGAAAGTATCTTCCGGCTCTTTGATCTTCGAAAACTTGAGCGTGCCCCTCGTCCAAAACCCTTCTCATATTTTCCAGTCGGAGCTGTGCAATCTCTTCCGGCATTACTTGAAACACTGTCTTGCCAATCAATGCTTCTAAGGGAACTCCCAGGCTTCTTGCCGTTGCAGGATTCGCAGCAAGATATCTTCCCTCTCTGTCCAACTGGGTGACGTAATCTGGAGAAGTTTCAAATAGCAGACGGTATTTCTGTTCAGATTCTCTTAGCTTTTCCTCTGCCTGCTTACGCTCGGTGATGTTTGCGGCAATGAGTTGAAAGCCAACCGGAACCCCAGATCTTTCAAGTATTCTGCCCTCTAGTTCAATCCAGATCCATCGTCCGTCCTTGCACTTGAACTGAGTTTCCCAGTGCTTGGCGGGACTCCCTCCCAATCTAGCCGCCATCCTTTCCGCCAGGAACTCCAACGTGCCGGCAGGGAACCAATCCAGCTGAAAGCCGCTCCTGCCGATGACTTCTCCTCGCGAGTAACCTGACTCTGACTCAAACCTCTGGTTGACATAGATGATTTTGCCCTTGAGGTCTGTATGAACTATGCTGACGGGTGCCTCTTCAAGTAGTGCACTCTTTTCCTTCTCCGCCTCTCTTCGTGCGTCCTCTGCTTGTTTGTGCTCGGTGATGTCCTTGACGAAAACCGAAACACCGCCTCGCGAAGGATAAGCATTGATTTCCAGGACGTAATGCCTACCATCAATATCGTAATCGTTGACAAAAGTCTGGGGTTGCTGTGTCTTCAGTACCTTACGGTACGTCTCTTCTGCCTTTCTCCGCCAAGGCTTGTCCGGAAACACCTCCCGGAGGGATTTCCCAATCGCATCCTCCATCCGAATTCCTGTCAGAATCTCCGATGCCTTGTTCCAATAGGTATATCTCAGACGCTCGTCCATCGTGAAAAGCACGTCGGTGATGCTGTTAGCTAGTTCCCTGTACTTCTCTTCGCTCTCTTCTACTGCCTCCTCCATCAGCTTTCGCTCAGTGACTTCCATGTAGTTCCCCAGAGTTGCCCGTCTCCCGCGGTACTGGATGGATTTGACTGTCGCCATAACCCAAACAATGCTACCGTCCTTACAGGTCACCCTGAATTGATATGGCGAAAGAAGCTCTCCCTTCAACATTCTTAGGGTATTTTCCCTAACCATCTCTCTATCTTCGGGAACGACAATCTCCAAAGAATCCTTGCCTACCAATTCATCTGCCGTGTAGCCAGTGGCGCTTGGGAAGAAGGAATTGAGATAACAAAACCTTCCATCCTGCATGACACATGCTCCCACTGGCGCCTGCTCGCTCAGAATCTTGAGCACGTCTTCTCCGTTCATCAGTTTAGCCGTTGATTTCATCTATCCATGTCCTTAGTTGTTCTGCCTTATCGCGGTAATGTTGTTGGTCTTGATTCCAGTGATCTCCACTTGAGCTAGAGTAAGCAGCCTCCACCCTCGCCAGTCTCGGTACTCCACATCGGTGACCATGCCTTCCTTCAACGACCTGAAGAGGATATTTCTACTGATGCCTACCATCCGGCACACATCGGCCGTTCTATAGTAAGTTTGATCATTAAGAACAACAGCCATATTCTTCTCTCGTGAGAATACTCAACTATAGCAAAACATACTATGTCCTATGTATAGGTAGGCGTCAATCACCCGTTAGTACGCGTTACTCTATGACTTTAGTCCTAGTTTGTACAGGCGCCTCTGTGTGTCGAATGCGTGACACAAACCACTGGCATCGTCCGTACGGTTCGCCATCTCAACGGGCTACCACTGGTGAAAGATGGCCAGGATTATCATTTCGTACTGCACAGGGAAACAAAACAGAGTGGTTTCTGCACTCGGTGGGATGAAATTGCGTAACTACAAGCCGGACCAGATTCTCGCGAATGATCCGCGATTATCGTGTCATCAGGATAGAACTGATCCTTCGTCTCTTCTTAGTTCGATAATCTGGTCGCGAATCATGGCGGCCTTCTCAAACTCCAAATTCCTGGCTGCTGCTTTCATCTGGGATTCCAGTTGCTTGATAAGCTGGACCAGTTCCTCTTTGCCAATAGGAGTAACCGCGTAAGGAGCCCTAGTCTCAGCTACCGCTTGCACTCTCTCTGTAATATCCTTAATCGCTTTCTTGATTCCCTGGGGTGTTATGCCGTGCTCCTTATTGTAAGACTCCTGCACCTGGCGCCGGCGCCAAGTTTCTTCTATGGCCTTCCGCATAGACCCAGTAACGGTATCGGCATACATTATGACGTGGGCATTTATGTGTCGGGCAGCACGTCCCATGGTCTGGATGAGCGCTTCCTCAGACCTGAGGTAACCTTCCTTGTCGGCATCCAGTATGGCCACCAGACTCACTTCAGGTAGGTCCAATCCTTCACGAAGGAGATTGATACCGACTACCACATCGTAGACGCCGAGACGCAAATCACGGAGAATCTCCACTCGCTCTAGAGTGTCTACCTCCGAATGCAGGTAATGAGTCTTAATCTCCATTTCTCTCAGGTAGTCGCTCAATTCCTCTGCCATTCGCTTGGTCAGCGTAGTTACCAGACAACGCTCCCCCTTAGCAACCCGGCTTCTTATCTGATAAATGAGGTCATCAATTTGCCCCTTAACTGGCTTAACCTCGACGGTAGGCTCCAGTAGCCCGGTGGGACGCACCAATTGCTCCACTACTTGCTGACTGCGTTCATATTCATAGGGCTTGGGTGTAGCGGAGACGTAAATAACCTGGTTGATGTGCTGATTAAACTCCTCAAAACGCAACGGCCGGTTATCCAGAGCTGAAGGGAGACGAAAGCCATAATCAACCAGTGTCTGCTTCCGAGAAACGTCACCGTGGTACATGCCTCTTATCTGCGGCAGGGTCATATGTGATTCATCTATGAACAACAGAAAGTCATGGGGAAAGTAGTCCAGCAAAGTCCAGGGGGTACTTCCGGGTTCCCGTCGCTGGAGATGCCGGGAGTAATTTTCCACCCCAGTGCAATACCCCACCTCTTGAAGCATTTCAATATCGTAATTGGTGCGCGCCTCAAGCCTCTGGGCTTCCAACAGCTTTCCCTGGCTCTTTAACACGTTTAGTCTGTCCTTGAGCTCGACTTTAATATCCTCGATTGCTGCCAGCAACTTTTCGTGAGAGGTAACGAAGTGCTTTGCGGGATAAATATCCACTTGATCACGCTGAGCCAGCACTTCACCAGTTAGAGGGTCAACCTCCACAATACGCTCAATCTTGTCCCCCCAGAATTCGATTCTCAGAGCTGTTTCCTGATATGCGGGCTGAATTTCCAGGGTATCGCCTCGGATGCGGAATTTGCCCCTGGTGAAATCGAAGTCGTTTCTTTCGTATTGCATATCCACCAAATGGCGGACCAGTTTGTCTCGCCTGTAGTGTTTGTCCCTTTCAATAGTAAGGGCAAAGGCATGATATTCCTCAGGCGCGCCCAGACTATAGATACAGGAGACCGAAGCGACAATAACTACGTCTCGGCGGGTGAAGAGCGACATGGTAGCGGCGTGCCGTAGTTTGTCAATCTCTTCGTTTATATCCGTTTCCTTCTCAATATAGAGGTCGGTGCTGGGGATATAAGCCTCCGGCTGATAATAGTCATAGTAGCTCACAAAATACTCCACAGCATTTTCTGGAAGGAATTCCTTGAACTCGGTTGCTAGCTGAGCAGCCAGGGTCTTGTTGTGACAGATAATAAGCGTTGGCCTCTGCATCCTCTCTATGACATTAGCCATGGTGAAGGTTTTGCCGCTCCCAGTCACCCCCAGCAGTGTCTGCTCGTGGTACCCTTTCTTCAAGCCCTGGACCAGGCTATCCACGGCCTGAGGCTGGTCACCGGTAAGATGAAAATCGGAAACTATTTCAAACTGGCGCATCGGGTTCTCCAGCTACAACAGAATCAAGAACTCCTAATAATATATAAGAAATAGCGAACTTTTGCATGAGCGAGTGAAGAATCACCAAGGGCTATAAGTATCTTGTCAAATCAAGGTCTTGTTTGAGATATCCAGCCATGTTACAATTCAGTATCCTCTATACAAGAGAAAGGAAACTGACGACATGAAGTCCTATGAGGAACTTTCTAAAGAGCAGAAGATGCGGGAAAGCAGTTTCTTGTCCGACGTGGGGGAATTGACGGACTTTGAGGCCAATTTGGGCCACAGGCGGGATGAAATTTTGTTCAAGATAACTACGGAGCTGGAGGATACCAAAAATGCGCTCAGTCAGGTTGAGCAACTTGCTCAGAGACTTAGGAAATACCTGGACCGCTTAAGAAATATATATCAAACACTCTCTAAATAGGGTCAGACCCAAATTCAGAATACAGCCCAATGCAGTCTGAGTCAGAAACACCGGTTAGACTTCGTTTTGCCCCCAGTCCCACAGGGTACCCACACTTAGGCAACATAAGGACGGCTCTATTCAACTGGCTTTTTGCTCGCCACCACCGCGGCATCTTTATCTTACGGATTGAAGATACCGACGTCGCTCGTAAGGTCGAGGGAGCAGTGGACATAATACTGGATAGCCTGCGCTGGCTGGGATTGGACTGGGACGAAGGACCGTATTTCCAATCACAACGGTTGTCCGTCTATCGTGAAACTGCACAAAGGTTGCTTGATGAGGATCACGCATATTTATGCTACTGCTCTCCAGAACGACTGGAGGCGATGCGGCAAGATCAGATGAAGCGCAAGCAACCACCGAAGTATGATCGACACTGTCGGGATTTAACACAACAAGAAAGAACTCGGCTCGAGGCAACAGATGTTACTCCCGTGGTTCGCTTCAAGACGCCTCTTGAAGGTGAAACCACTTTCCGTGATTTGATTTATGGCCGCATGACTTTCAGGCACGATACTTTGGACGATTTCGTCTTGCTTAAATCCGATGGTTATCCCACTTATCACCTGGCTAATATAGTAGATGACCATTGGATGGCCATCTCACACGTCCTCAGGGCCGAAGAGTGGCTCTCCAGCACTCCTCGCCATGTTTTGCTTTATCAAGCTCTTGACTGGCAAGCTCCGCAGTTTGCTCACTTGCCCATGATTCTGGGATCTGATCGTGCCAAATTATCCAAGAGACACGGTGCCACCAATATTAGCGAATATCAGCAACAAGGATATTTACCAGACGCCATGGTCAATTTCCTGGTGCTTTTGGGGTGGTCGCTCGATGACCGAACTGAGTTACTGTCCCGAGAAGAATTGATAAAACATTTCTCTCTGGAAAGGGTAGGCAAAACAGCGGCTATATTCAATAAGGAGAAACTGGAATGGATGAACGGGGTTTATCTGCGCAGACTCAGTCTAGGAGAATTTGTTTGTCGAGCTATGCCATTTCTGGATAGGGATTTGCCAGAGTCGGTAAGACGCCCATTGGATGAGAGTTACGTTAGCCGGGTTCTATCACTCATTCAAGAACGAGCCAAGACTCTGGCTGAGGTTCCTGAGCTTGCTAACTTTTTCTTCCTTGACGAGCTGCCATATGATACAAGCCTGCTTATGAAAGGGAAATTGGATGCCAACTCAGCGACCAGAGCCATTACGATTGCTTTGCAGAAGTCAGAAGAGGTATTAACGTGGGATGCCACTACACTTGATAGTATCTTGCGCTCTGTGGCCACAGAATTAAACCTACGCACAGGTGAATTCTTTGGGTTGTTAAGGATAGCCATTACGGGACGGACTGCGGCACCACCACTATTTCAAACCATGGCAGTATTGGGAAGAGAGAAATGCCTGAAACGGTTCAAAATGACATTGCAGCTACTACTACCGGGATGTCCCAACTAGAATGCCACGTATAACCTAGTAGTAAGAAGTCAAGCAGTTTTCGGCTCCTGTCTAGCCTGCCAAAATCCTGCGATCTTTGCTGCAAAACCCCAAAAGGTATTGACAAAGCTTTGCTCTTATAGTAACAATATAGCAATAAGAGAAATAAAAGGAGGGCACGATGGCAACAGCTTATTGCATGAAGTGTAGGAGAAAGAGGGAGATAAGCAGCCCACGGCGGGTTATGCTCAAGAATCGCAGACCGGCGACCCAAGGTGTCTGTCCTGTGTGCGGCACAAAGGTATTCAGAATAGAAAAACGCTAAATATCTACCGCAGTCATCGGGTTTTGAGGAGCCAGGCATCGGCGGTGGCTCCGACTGTGTTTGCGTGAATCCCACAGTCGAGCGGCTCAAATCTTCACGGGACCTTTGTCTGGCGGTATAGACTGGTGTCCTTCTAGGAACAGCGTCAAAAAGCAAATAGTAGACAACGCGTTATCTCTCTGACACCGTGGGCAAGGTCTTCTTGCCTGCATATCTTCGACGTAAAACCCTCTGTGAAGTTTTCTGGGCCTCTCGTTGAGGATGTTTACATCGACCTCATAAAGGCTCGCGGATTAATCTACTCTGGTCGACAAATAGGTAGTGGCGCTTGTAAGTCCTAAATTCTTCCTCGATTGTATTACTAACCTTCCTCAGAGAATCTTGCTTCCATTCTTCAGCTTTGGGGACACATGCTTTTTTGGTGTTCTTCTTCTGCTATGGTCGGTGTTGATTTCCAGTAACAGAGAGGGACTTTTAATTCACCCTGACTTGGGTTAAACTTTAGCGAATATGCCCCAAAAGTATGACGCCCAGGAAATCGAAAAAAGATGGCAGCAGAGGTGGGCGGCTGATCATATTTATAGGGTACGGAGAGATGATAGCCGCCCGAAATTCTATGCCTTGACTATGTTCCCCTATACCTCAGGAGACATCCACATCGGCCACTGGTATGCCATGGCCCCTGCAGATGCTTACGCCAGATTCAAAAGGATGCAGGGCTACAATGTGCTCCATCCTATGGGTTTTGATGCCTTTGGGTTACCTGCGGAAAATGCAGCCATCAACCGTGGGATTCACCCTTATGACTGGACGCTGAAGAACATAGACAATATGCGTCGCCAGCTCAGGAGCATGGGGGCGATATATGATTGGAACCGTGAAGTAATCACTTGTCTACCTAGCTATTACAAGTGGACACAGTGGTTCTTCCTCAAATTCTATCGCGCTGGTCTCGCCTATCGAGCGAAGGCGCCCGTTAACTGGTGTCCTAGATGTCAGACGGTGCTGGCTAATGAACAGGTAATAGGGGAAGGTGTCTGTGAGAGGTGCAGTACACCGGTGGCCAAAAGAGAGCTGGAACAATGGTTTTTTAGAATTACTAAATACGCGGACGAATTGCTCGACCATAGTCATCTGGACTGGCCAGAGCGCATAAAGACAATGCAGAAGAACTGGGTGGGCAAGAGCGAGGGGGTGGAAATTTGCTTCCCCCTAGAAGACGAAGGGATGGAACAGAAGGAGATAAGAGTGTTCACTACTCGGCCGGATACTATTTTTGGGGTGACCTTCTTCCTCCTGGCTCCGGAGCATCCTCTGGTTTGTCGATTGACCAGGCCTGAACATAAGGCTGAAGTGGACAAGTATATTGCCTGGTGTCGGCGACAAACTGAGTACGAACGGGTGGCACTGGGCAGGGAGAAAACGGGGGTCTTTCTAGGAAGCTGCGTTGTTAACCCCATGAATGGAGAGAGAGTGCCCATTTGGATTGCTGATTATGTATTGCCAACTTATGGCACGGGGGCAGTGATGGCAGTGCCTGCTCATGATGAACGAGACCTGGAATTTGCCAAGAGGTTTAAGCTACCTGTGCGAACAGTTATTGCTCCTCCAGGTTGGACGGGTGAAGAATTGACGGAAGCATATGCCGGGTCAGGTGCGATGGTGAATTCTGGAGAGTTCAGCGGTTTGTCCAGCGAACAAGGATATGAAGCTATCTGCGCTTTGTTGGAGGAGAAAGGATTGGGCAAGCGGACAGTTGTTTACCGCCTTCGCGATTGGCTTATCTCCAGACAGAGGTATTGGGGAGCACCCATCCCCATGATTTATTGCGATAAATGTGGCATAGTCTCTGTGCCTGAAGAGGATCTGCCTGTCTTGCTTCCTCTTGATGCAGAGTTTAAACCAACCGGAGAATCTCCTCTTAAATACTGTCAGGCATTCGTCAATACCACGTGTCCCAGATGTTCCGGACCAGCACGAAGAGAGACTGATACTATGGACACTTTTATGTGTTCTTGCTGGTATTTCTTGAGGTATACCAGTCCCAAAACCAGAAGTGCTTCTTTTAATGCTGCCAGAGTGAAATATTGGCTACCGGTGGATTTGTATACCGGTGGTGCCGAGCATGCGGTCATGCATCTCTTCTACGCTCGTTTTTTCATCAAGGCATTAAGAGATATGGGCTTAGTTGAGTTTGATGAGCCATTTGATCGTCTATTCAATCAGGGGATCATAATCTATGGTGGTGATAAGATGAGCAAATCTAGAGGCAATGTAATTGCCTCTGACGAATATGTGACTAAATTAGGAGCGGACGCCGTTCGTGGGTATGTCATGTTTATTGGTCCCTGGGAACTTGGGGGCGAATGGAGAGACAGGGGCATCGTAGGCATCAGCCGCTGGCTGAACCGGCTCTGGAGCTTAGTGACAACGGACTATACTAGCCGTGTTGTTGATCCTGAAGCTGAGAGGGAACTACTTCATCTAACTCACAAGACAATCAAAGATGCGACTGCTGATCTGGAGAAATTCCGTTTCAACACCATGCTTTCCAGCCTTATGGAATTCAGCAACTACCTATCTAAGGTTAAAGAGAGCGGAGCGGCATCAGGTGCTCTATGGGGTGAAGTTATTAGTTATTTTCTCCGTCTCTTGGCACCCAGTGCTCCGCATCTTGCTGAGGAACTATGGAACAGAACGGGGCATCCTTATAGCATTCACAATCAATCATGGCCTGATTACAGCGAAGAGCTAGCCAAGCAAGAAGAGGTTACATTGGTCATTCAGGTAAATGGCAAACTTCGCGACAAGGTACTTGTACCTGCTTCTATAGGCGAAGTCGAAGCCAGGGAGTTGGCGCTTGGTCGAGAGCGGGTGAAGGCTTATATCAGTGGTAAGAGCCTCACCAGAGTCATCTATGTTCCCAGCCGAGTGGTGAATATTGTGGTGGCATCATGATGGAAGCGCGAAGACGCAAGGGAAAGAAAAGGATAAGGATAGCCTTTATTGGCGGCGGGGCTATGGGGGAAGCCATTGCTAAATGTCTGTTGACGAAAATGGTTGCTGCACCACAGGACATGGTGATTAGCGATGTTAGCCGGGTGCGCCGTGAATTCTTGAGCAGAGAATACGGAGTCAATGCTTTGGCCGATAATAGAGAGGCCGTCAGAAATGCTGACCTGATTATTCTGGCGGTGAAGCCCCAGAATCTGCCTCAGGTAATGGGTGAGATAAGGGGTTTAGCTCCCGAACAGTTAGTCCTATCTATAGTAGCTGGCGCTACTCTATCCGGTCTATGCCGGGGTTTAAGCCATTCCACTGTGATTCGGGCTATGCCTAATATGCCAGCACAGATTGGTGAAGGAATGACTATCTGGACAGCAACTGCTGAAACTGAACAGAAGCAAAAAAGGTTGGCTCAGATTGTGCTGGGTGCTCTGGGTAAAGAGATTTATGTTGCTGATGAGAAATATTTGGGTATGGCTACTGCTTTGAGTGGCAGCGGTCCTGCTTACGTTTTCCTCTTCATCGAGGCGCTCATCGATGGTGGCGTTCATATTGGCTTGCCCAGGGATATGGCCCAAGAACTGGTGATACAAACTATACTTGGCTCTACTTGCACTGTTGAGAAGACGGGCAAACATCCTGCTGATTTGAGGAATATGGTTACTTCACCAGGGGGGACTACCACTGAGGCCCTTCTTCGGTTAGAAAAGGGAAGATTTCGTTCTCTCCTTCTTGAGGCTGTAGCTGCTGCTTATAAAAAAGCTAAACGCCTTTAAGAGTTTTCTGAAGTGGATTCACCTTTTGAAAACACGGTTCAAGGCTTACCATGAGAGACATACAGTTACGCAGGTTGATAAATTGGCTGGTTTTGTTCTGCCTTAGCACATTTGGGCGAAACGTGAATATCTGGAAGGCGTTTAGAAATAGGGCGGGTGCTAAAATACTGGATATAGGTTGTGGCCGATATAGTGCTCTCTCACAACTTATCAAAACTCAAAGTTTCTATGCGATAGGGTTAGATATTTTTGAGCCTCATGTTAGAGCGTCCGATCGCAGAGGCATTTACCAAGGTGTCATTTGCGGAGACGTGAGGGCGCTTCCTATCAAGGATAAGCAGTTTGATTTGGTAATTATTCTTGAAGTACTAGAACACCTTGATAAAGAGGATGGCCAAAAGGCTCTGAGCGAGCTTGAAAGGGTGTCGAGGGAAGCGATTTTGTTAACCACCCCTATAGGCAAATGCCCGCATCATGATTACTACGGGAATCCTTATGAGGAACATAGATATGTCTGGAGTTTGGAGGAGCTAGAGGCAAGTGGTTTTGTCATTAGAGGTAAAGGTATAAGGGGCCTAACTGTAGGAGACAGGTGGTGGAGTTCCTCCCCCATCTTCTTCAGGCCTCTTCAATACATTATCTACATGGTCGGTACAGCATTTAGCTATTTTCTCCCCATCATAGCTGCAGACGCTATTGCCTGGAAATACTTGGATAGATGATGAACTGTCGGCGACAGCATGACAGGCAATCTGGGACACGGTAAGTGATACTTGCTGCCAATGAAGTGCTGCTGAACGAGAGTAGTTATCTGCAATTGCGCGATATTTGGTCTGACACGGTTCAAGGGTTACCATGAGAGACACACATTTACACGGTCTGATAAATTGGCTGGTTCTGTTCTGCCTTAGCACATTTGGGCGAAACGTGAATATCTGGAAGGCGTTTAGAAATAGGGCAGGTGCCAAAATACTGGATATAGGTTGTGGCCGATATAGCGCCCTTTCACAACTTATCAAAACTCAAAATTTCTATGCGATAGGGTTAGATATTTTTGAGCCTAACGTTAGGGCATCCAATCACAGAGGCATTTACCAAGGTGTCATTTGTGGAGACGTGAGGGCGCTTCCTATCAAGGATAAGCAGTTTGATTCGGTAGTTCTTGTTGAAGTGCTAGAACACCTTGATAGAGAGGATGGCCAAAAGGCTCTGAGCGAGCTTGAAAGGGTGTCGAGGGAAGCGATTTTGTTAACCACCCCTATACGCAAATGCCCGCATCATGATTACTACGGGAATCCCTACGAGGAACATAGATATGTTTGGAGTTTGGAGGAACTGAAGACAAGTGGTTTTGTCATTAGAGGTAAAGGTATAAGGGGCTTAACTGTAGGAGACAGGTGGTGGTGTTCTTTCCCCATCTTCTTCAGGCCTCTTCAATACATTATCTACATGGTCGGTACAGCATTCAGCTATTTTCTCCCCACTATAGCTCCAAGCGTTATTGCCTGGAAGTACTTGGATAGATGACGGACTGTCGGCGAAAGTATAACAAGCAATCTGGGACACAGTAAGTGATACTTGTTGCCAAGGGAGTGCTAATGACTCTAAGGTTCTCTTTGAGTCTACTATGCGAGATGTTGATCTCCGAGAAACGGTGGAGACTGTATATATGTTGTGGGGGGAGACCTATGGCAGACAGGCAAGGGTAAGGATTGCCATCTCATATATGTAAATCCCATTGAGAAAGTGAGCAAAATCAATGGTGACTGTTTTAAGATGGGAAATGTCGACGCCTCCATTATTCGGGGAGGCTGTTTGCGCGCGGCCAAATCACAGTTAGAAATAATCGAGAGGTGTAAGTGTGGCACAAAAGTCTTTGATGTAGATTGTGGAGAAGGTTTTCCCTTGTTTAATGCCTCCAAATCTGGGTATACTGCTACAGGGATTGAATTATCACGAGATGCGCCAGAATCTGCGACAAGGGAATTCGACTTGGATGTGGAAGCAAAGCCGTTTGAAGAGCTTCGGTTTCAGGATGACTATTTTGATGCAGTCACTCTGTGGCAAGTGCTGGAACACGTGCCCTACCCGCTCATGGTTGGTGGGAGATGTTCACAGGATACTTAAGCCTGGGCGTTGTTGGCGACATCAACTCCGGATATTGAGAGCAATTTCGCAATAATGTTGCGAAGAAGGTGATGGAATGTAAGGAGGCTGCACATAAACCAGTTTACGACAGAAACACTTACGGATGTATTGGGCCGGGCCGGATTCAAGAGCGTTTTCCCCGGGGTTACAAGGAATAGATCAGTTTATCGATGCTGGCTATACCACTGTTAAAACACTTGAAATTGTACGAACGAACAGAATGTCCATTCCATCCTGGCTCGACTTCAGGTAAAATCATGTATAGACTAACGTTTGCATATTCATCAGGATTGGATAGCTACACATTGATTGGTTTCAAATAATGGGATAATAAGTGGCAAATATTTCTCCATTGCAGGGAATTGAGCTTGCCGGCAAGGCAATACGGAACTATATAAGTAAGCGCCCTATGGTAGTCTCTTATGAAGTAACGCTTTCTTGTAACTGCAATTGCCATCACTGTGACCTTGGGGGTGTAATAAAGGATGAGAAACAAATCACACCAGAGGAATACGAACATTTGACGCAACGCTTGAAGCCGCTGGCAGTACAAATCTCTGGTGGTGAGCCACTTCTACGTAAGGATATAACAGATATAGTCAAGGCTATCAAGCAAGCTGGGGTACAATACACGATACTTGTTACCAATGGAGTACTGCTCAATGAGAGCAATTATCTGCAATTACGTGAAGCAGGGGTGAATCAGTTTTCTGTATCACTTGACTTCCCTGACGAGCGGCACGACGAATTTCGACGACGGCCAGGTCTCTATAGACGTTTGGGGCAAACTCTCCCCCTGTTAGCAAGGCTTGGGTTCCGGGATATTGTCTTGAACACAGCTATAACTAAAGCCAATGTGAGGGAGGTTTTGCCTTTGGCAAAAAAGGCCGTTGAGTGGAGTGTAGACATGTCGTATAGTGCATATACGGCGCTGCGAACAGGTAATAAGGACTATTGCCTCAGCAATGGAGAAGATTTGGCAATTTTGCGCCAGGCGATTAGCGAACTAATAACATTGAAAAAGCAAGGTGCTCATCTAGTTAACCCAGAACTCACACTCCGAGATACCTTGAAATTCTTTGAACAAGGATACATACCAAATTGTGGGGCAGGCATAAAGTTTTTCGTCGTAATGCCTGACGGGAGCCTAGTTCCCTGTTCAATGCACCGCAGTAGGTACACTACTCAAAAAGAGATGATAGAGAAATTTTCCCGAACTAACCGATGTGGTAATTGTTACGTCGCTATAAGATCCTACACTGAGATGTCATTCTTGAGTCAAGTGAAAAATTTCCCTAAGTACGCAGAGCAAATAGTCTCTCACTGAAAGACATTTATCAACCGGTCATGGTAAGGGTTCCGCTGAGCTCACGCCAAAGGCTTGTCGAACCACGAGCGGCACTCAAAATCAAATCAGCCCACTCTTCGACATGGTTGGAGCGAGCAGCTTGCTAAATGAGAACCTCTCAGTGAAATGCTTGGTAACCTTTATCTTAGGTGACGGCCGGAGTCTTACCCGGGTGTAGCTTCTTCCACTTGTCCAACAATTGCTCTCGTGTTTCCTTGTGATCAGGGTCAGAGATGCAGCAATCCACAGGGCAGACTTCAACACATTTTTGTGTCTCGAACCAGCCGATACATTCGGTGCATTTAGCAGGGTCAATAATGTAAATCTCCTCCCCTTCAGTTATGGCCTCATTTTTGCATTCTGGTTCACAGGCACCACAGCTAATGCACTCCTCAGTGATTTTGTATGCCATTTTTCTGATACCTCCTTGATTCTTTAGCCTCTCATTTTACACTTTCCGCTTGCCAGTAGCAACCTCAATAGGCACGGAAAACTTCTCTCTCAGCGCCACGCCAACGTGCTCAGGAACCATGCCCTCAAGACAACCTCCTAATTTAGCCACTTCCTTGATCAAAGAAGAGCTAAGGAATTGATATTGGGAGCTGGTCATCAAGCATAGTAGCTCGATGTCCGGCGCCAGCTTTCTGTTCATCAGTGCCATTTCGAATTCCCGCTCGAAATCGGAATTCGCTCTCAGACCTCGGATCATCACCCTTCCCCCTATCCGGTGTATAAAATCCACGGTCAGTCCTTTGAATGCTTTGACATGCACGTTAGGCAAGCCGGTTACTGCTTCTTTCACTAGCTCGACCCTTTGTTCCAGAGGGAAAAGCGGCTGTTTGGAGGGATTCTCATAGATGCCAACAATTAACTTGCCGAGCAATGCTGCTGCTCTTTCGATGATATCCATGTGCCCGTAGGTGAGCGGGTCAAAGGTGCCCGGATAGACTGCCACGACCATAACTAAACCTCCTTTTGGTACATGAAAATAAAAGTGTCACCGTAGCGGCGCTGCCTGACAAGATGAAGGCCATCGTAAGTGGAACTTAAGGGGAAGCGATTTCCGTGGCAAAGCACAATTGTAGAGTCTTCTCCAACTAATCTCGATTCAGCTAGATTGATTAATAAATTGTCAATAGAAGGGTCAGAGTAAGGCGGGTCTACGAAGATGATGTCATAACTATTCTCAAGGAAGCCGAGTGCTTTGCTTACACTACAACAGTAAATGTGCGCCCGCTGTAGTTCCCCTATTCTTTCCAGATTGCTTCTGATAATGTCACAGCAACTTTTTCTGTAGTCAACAAAATCGACCCATTCTGTCCTGCGGCTTAAAGCTTCGATACCCAGAGCACCAGTGCCAGCGTATAAATCAAGAACGCGGTCCCAATTAGCGGTGCTGTTATCCAGAAGGGAGAATATAGCTTGTCTCACCACGCTAGTCGTGGGTCTAATGGAGCGCCTAGGTAGAGTCTTCAGATGAGTGCCTTTGACTTTGCCACCGGTGACCCGCATTTCCATTGACCTTCAACCATAATTTTGTACTGTTATAGTATATTATCATTCTAGGCATCAGTTCAAGTAAGCTCGGTCTGTTGACTGAAACGGTGGTATGTTCTATACTGTAGAGCAAACTACAAATAGGGCTGAAATGAGCACAGGATTTGAAAGGTTCTCTGAAGGAGCTCGCAGAGTACTGACTCGGGCTCAAGGAGAGGCACAACGCTTGGGTCACAGTTACATTGATACTGAACACATATTATTGGGAATAGCGGGAGAGGAGCTGGGGATTGCAGCCAAGGTTCTGAGTAACTTTGGTATTTCGATGAGTAAGATACAGGCAGCTGTAGAATTTGTAATCGGGAAAGGAGAGCGTCGGGCTACCAAGGGAGAGGTCGACCTCGCTCCTCGGGCAAAACGAGCCATCGAGTTCGCTGTTGACGAGGCGCGCCGCCTTAATTCCAGCTATATAGGCGTCGAACATCTTTTGCTGGGATTACTGCGGGAAAGCGAAGGTGTAGCTTTTAGTGTCCTGGAGAGCTTTGGTATTACCTTGGAACGAACGCGTGATGAGGTAAATCGAGTTGTTAGGCAGGAAAGCGCACGAGCTCGTACCACAGGTCGGGTTGGCACACGCACACCGACCCTGGACCAGCTTGGAACTGACTTAAGTGCTCTAGCCCGGGCAGATAAACTTGACCCTATTATTGGGCGTCACAAGGAGATCGAACGTATAGTTCAAATACTGAGTCGTCGTACCAAGAATAACCCCGCACTTATAGGTGAAGCGGGTGTAGGTAAAACAGCTATTGTCGAAGGGTTGGCCCAGCGCATAGTAGCTGGGGAAGTTCCCGAGGTCTTGCAGGGCAAGCGGATAATAGCCTTGGATATAGGTGCTCTGGTGGCAGGAACAAAATATCGCGGTGAATTCGAGGAGAGGCTGAAGAAGGTCATTGAGGAAGAGAAAGCTGCCGGTAATTGCATCTTATTCATTGACGAAATGCAGACGATTGTGGGTGCTGGAGCAGCTGAAGGTGCAGTTGATGCCTCTAACCTCCTGAAGCCCTCATTGTCACGTGGCGAGATTCAATGCATCGGTGCCACTACTTTGGACGACTACCGCAAATATGTGGAGAAAGACCCAGCTTTGGAACGGCGGTTTCAACCTATCCTGGTAGCCGAACCTACTATGGAAGAGACTCTGGAAATACTACGGGGCATTAAACACAGATATGAAGAATTTCATCAGTTAGATATAAGCGACGAAGCCTTACAAACAGCGGCTACACTGGCTACCAGATATATAGCGGATCGCTTCTTACCCGATAAGGCTATTGACCTGGTAGATGAGGCTGGTTCGCGAGTACGCATTAAGCGTGGTAGTGCCCCCATTGGCCTATCTGAGGCAAGGCGAGCTTTGGAAAGCGTACGCAAGGAAAAGGAATCAGCCATCACATCTCAGCAGTATGAATATTCCAGCGAGCTGCGTGCTCGCGAGCTTCAGTTAACGGAAAAAATCGAGACCATGGAAAAGGAATGGCAAATTAAGCGGGAGCAAGGGCGCCCTGTAGTTACCTCAGAGGATATTGCTGAGGTAGCCAGCATGTGGACGGGCATACCCGTGGTAAAGTTGACTATCGATGAAACAAGCCGCCTTTTACAGATGGAAGAGGCTCTACATCGCCGTATCATTGGCCAGGATGAGGCCATAACTACCGTGGCTAAGGCGGTGAGGAGAGCTCGAGCTGGGCTAAAAGACCCGAGACGCCCGATTGGGGTCTTCATCTTCTTGGGCCCCACTGGAGTTGGTAAAACTGAATTGGTACGGGCCTTGGCCGAGTTCATGTTTGGTAGCGAAGATGCTTTGGTCAGGCTTGACATGTCGGAGTTTATGGAGCCTCACAATGTAGCTCGCTTGGTTGGAGCACCACCTGGTTATATTGGTTATGAGGAAGGTGGTCAATTAACCGAGGCAGTAAGGCGGAAGTCCTATTGTGTTATTCTTCTCGATGAGATTGAAAAGGCGCATTACAATGTATTCAATATCCTGCTCCAGATTTTTGATGATGGCCATTTGACCGATGCCAAAGGGCGAAGAGTTGATTTTCGCAATAGCATCATAGTCATGACCAGCAATGTTGGTGGCGAGCTTATTAAGCGTCATATGACCATTGGTTTTGCTGCTCATATCGATGGCGAACGAAAACAGCAGACAGAGTATGAGAAAATGAAGGAGAATGTTCTCGGGGAGGTGAAGAAAGATCAAAGATTCCGGCCCGAGTTTCTTAACCGCATTGATGCCCAAGTCGTGTTCCATGCTTTAAGCGAGGAGCATATCCGCCAGATTGTTGACCTGATGCTTAACCAGGTTATCACTTCCCTCAAAGAGCAGAATGTCACTTTGGAAGTAACTGATGGAGCCAGGGATTTTCTAGGCAAGAAGGGTTATGACCCTGATTTTGGAGCCCGCCCCTTGCGTCGCACTATCCAGAATTTGGTTGAGGATCCACTCTCCGAGGCTTTGCTGCGCGGTGAATTCCTGCCCGGGGACACCGTAGTTGTGGATTGTGTCGGGGAAGAAATTGTAATGAGACCATTGGTTAAGGAGACTGTATAAATATGCCTAGAGAAGTAATCGAAGCGCCATTACCTGGAAAGATAGTAGGAGTTGAGGTCACCGTGGGTAACACAGTTCAGGAGGGTGGTGTGATTTGTACCATAGAAGCTATGAAGATGGAAAATCCTATATTATCTCCGGCAAAAGCTTCGGTTGTAGAGGTGGCAGTCTCACCAGGGCAGATAGTCAAGACAGGGGAAAAACTGGCCGTCATCGAGTATTAGTTATCTTGGCCGGCAAACTTGAAATCTAGCAATCAGGGCAAATCTAAATTCAGAAACGTTTTCATCTGTCAGCAATGTGGCAAGGAAAGCCCCAAATGGTTAGGACACTGTCCTGATTGCCAAGTGTGGAATAGCTTCGTCGAGACCAAAGCCCCTTCGTCCCGTGCCCTCAGCCGTTCTCACCTTAGCGGAAGTGAACCTCAGGAACTTTCCCAAGTAGAGAGGGGTCACTTTCCTCGGTTTCCCCTTGCTTTCGCTGAGGTGAATCGAGTTCTGGGAGGAGGTTTAGTGCCAGGTTCTTTGGTGCTTGTTGGTGGCGAGCCTGGAATAGGCAAGTCTACGCTTCTGCTCCAGATTTCGGCGATGGTGGCTAACAATAATAAAATCGTCGCCTATGTCTCTGGTGAGGAATCTGTTAATCAGGTTAGGCTTAGAAGTGATCGCCTCGGCATAGGGGGCAAAGGGATATACTTTCTCTCCGAGGCCGATTTAGCTGCCGTATTGGAATGCCTGGAAGGATTCTCCCCTGAACTGGCGATTATCGATTCAATTCAGACCATGTATTTAGACGATGTAGCTGGGATGCCCGGCAGTATCTCTCAGGTGCGGGAATGCACCTGGAGGCTGCAGAGGTGGGCGAAACAAAGCAATGTGCCCCTGTTAATTACCGGGCATGTGACCAAGGAAGGAGCCATCGCCGGTCCAGGAACGCTGGAGCATATCGTTGATGTGGTCCTTTACTTCGAGGGAGAACCGTTTGGTAGTTACCGAGTGTTACGTAGCGCAAAAAATCGTTTCGGTTCCACTAACGAGGTGGGGATATTTGAGATGAGCGATAGGGGACTGATAGAAGTAGATAATCCCTCTCAAGTTTTCCTATCCGCATATAAGGATGAGACTATGGGCTCAGTGGTGGTACCCACTCTTGAAGGGAGTCGTCCTTTGTTGGTGGAGATTCAGGCTTTGACTACTGCTAATAGTTTTTCTCCACCAAGGCGCATCGCTAACGGCGTTGATTTTGCTCGGCTACTGTTGATAATTGCCGTGCTCATTAAGCGTGCCGGATTGAGGCTTTTCAACCAGGACATTATAGTCAACGTTACCGGTGGCTTAAGGGTCAATGAGCCAGCGGTTGATTTAGGCATCGCCATAGCCATCGCCTCCAGTTTTCGTGATGCCAAGCCAATTTCGGGCTTGGTTGCTTTGGGAGAGGTGGGGCTGAATGGAGAGCTTAGAGGAGTATCACAGGTGGAGAGAAGAATCGCTGAGGCCATCAGGTTAGGCTTCAAATCCTGTCTTATGCCCACACTTAAATCCAAACCATCCTTTGAGTTCGCTGATGTACAGTTAATTCAGGCTGGCTCACTGACTGAAGCTCTGAGGTTGGGACTTACAAGGGAAGGTAAGAAAGAAATTGCCAAGGGCGAGAACACAGAACAAGAATAGAAGTATTAGGTTAGGCGTGGTTATACTTGCTGCTGGGACTAGCCAGCGAATGACAGGTGTAAACAAGCTCTTTGCTCCTCTAAGTGGAAAACCTTTGCTGGCTTGGTCAGTAGATACCTGTGAGAGATGTAGATTGGTCCGGCAGATAGTCCTGGTGTTGAATGACCAGGATTTGGCGCGGGGGCAGAAGTTGAGAAAGGAGAGAAATTGGTCTAAGGTTACCCTATACCCAGGTGGCGCACGGCGGCAGGATTCGGTGAAGGAAGGGCTGAGTCAGATAAAGGGGTGTGATTGGGTCATGATTCATGATGGAGCTCGGCCATTCATGAGTCTAAATTTGATTGAGGATGGCCTGAGGATAGTCGGGGATACTGGGGCTGCTGTAGCGGCGGTGCCAGTTAAAGATACTATCAAGCTCGCTAATAGCGAGAATTTGATTAAGGAAACACTTAAGCGTGATAGGTTATGGGCAGTGCAAACCCCGCAGATATTCAGCTTTGATATCATAAGCAAAGCTTATAAAAACCTAGCCACAGAGGTTACAGATGATGCCACAGCTGTGGAACGCCTAGGCTACAAAGTACGGCTTTACATGGGCGATTATAAAAACATAAAGGTAACCACACCTGAAGATTTGGCCTTAGCACATATCATCGCAGGAGAATGGAAAGAGAAGAATTAAAGGTTGGTATTGGTTGGGATAGCCACCCTCTGGTTTCCGGGCGAAAGCTAATTTTGGGAGGCGTTGGTATCCCTTACGACAAAGGCCTGTCGGGTTGGAGCGACGCTGATGTGGCAATCCATGCCATAATAGATGCTTTATGCGGTGCTGCTGATTTGGGTGATATAGGCACTTTATTCCTTCCCCAGGATCCTGAGTATAGAGATATCTCAAGTTTGGTCTTATTGAGCAAGACTGGCGAGCTGCTCAAGGCCAAGGGATTTAGGGTAGGCAACATTGATGTTACTATAATAGCTCAAGGCCCACGGCTGTCACCCTTCATCCCTGAAATGAGAAGACTAATTAGCCAGGCCTTGGGTGTAGATTCAACACGAGTGACGGTTAAAGCTACCACCACTAACGGTTTAGGGTTCATTGGTAGGGGAGAAGGTATGGCTGCCCAGGCCGTGGCTTTAATCCGGAAAAAATGGACCGTTCGAAGATTAGAAGGGACATGAAGGAATCCATTCCTTCATATAGAAACTGAGGGAGATCACTTCCTTAGTCCTCGGTGATTTCACCCTTCAGTCACCACCGTTTCGTAGCTCGGTTTGCCCTCTTTCCAGCAAATTACAAATCTAACCTTCTTTCCTTGTACTAGATGTCTCTCGCTATCGCTACGGAGCTTTTTGAAGTCAGCTGATTCCAAGAAGACTCTGAGAAGTTCAATCTTCTCCTCAAGTTCTTTATCCTCCTGCCCACTTTTCATATATTGGTTTACCAACTTCCAGAATTCTTCACGGGCTGTAGTTTCTATGCAGTGCGAAAGCCCGGGAAAAAGTTCAATGCCTTTCATGTGTTAATTTGTATCACCAAGTGACGGATATGGTCAAAATTTGACAAATCTGACAGGGTTTATTATCATTATTATGGACATATGTTCACAATTCGTAGGGAAAATATGGTGCTTTTTCAATGGCTAGGCCAGAAAAGTTGAGATGTGTGGCTCAATTGCCGAATGTAGGCTTTTTTAGGCCGGTAGGAATTCCGGTGAATGCTTTACAGAGTGTTCGCCTTTCACTTGAGGAACTTGAGTGTATCCGCCTTAAGGACTTGGAGGGGCTGGAACAGGAAGAGTGCGCCCGGCAAATGCGGATCTCCAGGCCAACTTTCCACCGGATATTGGAATCTGCTCGGAAAAAACTGGCCGATGCTCTGATTAATGGCAAGGCAATTCAAATCGAAGGAGGCAACTTTGAGCTTGCCCAGCGGCTCTTCAGATGTGGCGATGATGGACATGAGTGGAGCGTACCTTTTGAAACAATGGCACAGAAACTTCCTTTGTCCTGCCCAAAATGCTTAAGTGTGAATATCCAGCCTACGCCTTTGGCTTCGTTTGGTTCAGGCAGAGGCTGCGGCAGGAGATTTCGCGGCGGCAGGCGATGGTGAAGAAATAAATAGAAAGGAGGTGACAAAGATGCCATTTGGAGATGGAACGGGACCCATGGGCCTAGGTCCGATGACAGGAAGGGGAACTGGCTTTTGTGCTGGTTTTGGTAGGCCAGGCTTCACTAACCCAACATTTGGTTACCGACAGCCTTATGGCTACGGTTATTCAAAACCCGTATGGCCTAGGTGGGGCTATGGTGTTGGTCGTGGCTTCGGTCGTGGGTGGCGAAGGTGGGGGTTCTATGGATACCCTGGGTGGTAGGTTTTAGAATTTCTTATGGAGGTGATGAAATGCGGCACTGGTTTGGATGCTGGCACCCTTGGGCGTGGCATGGATATAGAATGCCTTATGGGTATCCCTATGGAGGCTATGGCTAGGGTTACCCTTGGGGAGCTATGCCCAGGGAAGAGGAGCTAGCTATTCTTGAAGAACAGGAAAGATGTCTGACAAGCGAATTGGACGGAGTGAGAAAGAGGCTTGAAGAACTTCGGAAATAGAAAGGAGGTGAAAAATGCCTAATGGATATGGTAGAGGATATGGAAGAGGGGGAGGGGGATTCGGTTTCAGAGGAACTTCTCCTCCCTGGCCTTATGTTGGCCTGGGAAGGGGAGGATTGCCGAGATGTGGTTATTTCCTCAGCGGAGCTGCAGGAATGCCTGCCCCGCCGGGTTATCCCCCTTATGGTAACCCTTGGGGTACGCCTTATTATGAAGGAATGCCCTATCTGGGAGCTATGCCATATGGTTATGCCGGGGCACCTATGGGAGCAGATCCCCATGCTCCGCAGATGACTCGGGAGCAGGAGCTGGATTTCCTGAGAGGTCAAGCTGAAGCGATAAAGGGACAGTTGGAGCAAATAAATGCTAGGATAAAAGAGCTGGAGACAGAGTAAACTAGAAAGAGGTGCATCATGAAAATTGCGGTATCAGCAACAGCTCCTGGTTTGGATGCTGAGGTAGATCCTCGGTTTGGGAGGTGTCAATACTTCATCATCGTTGACCCCCAGAGCATGGAGTTTGAGGCCTTGGATAACTCTAACGCTATGGCTTCTGGTGGGGCAGGCATCAGTACTGCCCAGATGATTGCCAGCAAAGGGGCGGAGGTCGTGCTCACGGGTAATTGTGGGCCCAACGCTTACCAGACTCTTTCGGCAGCGCGGGTTCAAGTAATCACCGGTGTTTCAGGCAGGATAAAGGATGCTGTTGAAGCCTTCAAAGCGGGGAAGTTTCAATCAAGCTCTCAACCCAGTGTAGGCAACCATTACGGGATGGGAATGAGTACGGGGCCCGGTATGGGTATGGGGCAAGGCATGGGAAGAGGCATGGGTAGAGGAATGGGCAGGGGCAGGGGCAGGGGCACGGGAATGGGGCCAGGAATCATGCCTCAAGCAGCGCCTCCAGCAATGAGCCCGGAGCAAGAGATAGAAATGCTCAAATCTGAAGCCCAGATGCTGGGCCAACAGCTGAATGAAGTCCAGCGCCGTCTTGAAGAACTGGAGAAAGGGAGGTGAGCTATGCCAATCTATGAATATCAGTGTGCGCATTGTGGGGAGAGGTTTGAAGTTCGCCAAGCTATTGGTGAAGATGGTTCTAGTGTGAGTTGTCCCAAATGTCATACTGGTGACCCCAAAAGACTCCTTTCCTCATTTTTTAGCCGCGGCTCAAGTGGAAGCCAACCCTCAGAGGTAAGTTGCCCAACTTGCAGTTCTGGAGTCTGTGGGCTGCCGCCGATGGGGTAAAGCAAAGCCGATTTTTTAGCGGAGGTGAATTATGCCTAGAGGAGATGGTACAGGCCCTTATGGGCAAGGTCCGGGAACTGGCAGGGGATTAGGACGTGGTGGAGGTAGAGGCAGAATGGATGGAAACCGCCCTGGCGCGGGTCCCAGTGGGAATTGCGTGTGTCCTGCTTGTGGGACAAAGATTGCTCACCAGGCAGGCATTCCTTGCTATGATGTGAGTTGTCCCAAGTGCCGTGCCAAGATGATTAGGGAATAGGATGATAATATCTGTTGCCAGTGGTAAAGGTGGCACAGGAAAGACGCTGGTGGCTACCAGCTTAGCCATTTCCCTGATTGATAAGTATAAGGTTCAACTGTTGGACTGTGACGTAGAGGAGCCGAATGCTAATATTCTTCTGCATCTAGCTGTGAACCGAAGCCAAGCCGTGCATATTCCCATCCCCAAGGTGGACGAAGCGAAATGTACTTATTGTGGCAAATGCGCTGAAGTCTGTGCCTATAACGCTATTGCGGTGATTAAGGAAAAAGTGCTCATTTTCCCCGAACTATGTCATGGTTGTGGGTCATGTTCTTACCTCTGTCCTGAGTCTGCGATTACTGAGGAAGGAAGAGAGGTAGGGGTCGTCGAGAGAGGCGATTCGGGGAATTTGGAATTAATTCAAGGGAAACTTAACATTGGCGAAGCAATGGCCCCACCAGTAATCAGGGAAGTAAAAAGGTATATTGACCCTGCAAATATGGTAATCATCGATGTTCCTCCGGGAACCTCCTGTCCTGTAATGGAGGCGGTAAAAGAGAGCGATTTTTGTCTCCTCGTGACCGAGCCTACTCCTTTCGGCTTGAACGACCTTAAGTTAGCTGTGGAAGTGGCAAAGGAGTTAGATATTCCCTGTGGTGTGATAATTAACCGCGATGGGGTGGGTGATGATAACGTTGATAGATATTGCCAGGAACAGGGTATACCTGTTTTGTTAAAAATACCTTTAGACAGAAGGATTGCCTCCCTCTATTCCCAAGGGATTTCCTTGGTAGACGGGATGCCTCGGTGGCGTGAGGATTTTCTCAAACTTTTTCAGGACATCAAGAATATAATTGCTGCTAGGTGGACGGCAAAATGATGGGATGGCAGGAAGTTGCCATAGATGGTGAGACACACCTGAAAAGACTAGTAGATATCTATGAAGAGCTAGGTTTTGAAGTTCGCCCGGAGGAAGTTAGTTCTGAAGAAATTGAGCAGTGCACTCAATGTTGGCAAGAGAAGGGGGAAAGGATATACCGAGTCCATGCCCGACGCAGGCAGGAAGCCACAAATAAATGAAAGAAATTGTGGTTCTTAGCGGCAAGGGGGGAACAGGGAAGACCTCTATAGTAGCGTCCTTCGCGGCCTTAGCCCAAAATAAGGTATTAGCTGACTGTGATGTAGACGCCGCCGATCTTCACCTCCTTCTTAAACCAAAGGTTAAAGAGGAAAAGGAATTCTGGAGCGGGCAAGTCGCTTTTATTGACGAGGATAAGTGCACAGAATATGGTTTATGTCAGGAATTGTGCCGCTTTGGAGCTATTAAGGATTTTAAAGTCGACCACATCTCCTGTGAAGGCTGCGGCTTCTGCCATCAGGTCTGCCCTGTTGATGCCATCGCTATGAAGGACAGCATGAGTGGACATTCGTTTATCTCGGAAACAAAATATGGTTATTTATGCCACGCCAGGTTGGGTATCGCGCAGGAAAACTCAGGAAAATTGGTGGCGCTAGTGCGCCAGAACGCCAAGCTCATCGCTGACAGAGAAGATTTAGACCACATTATCACCGATGGCCCTCCCGGCATAGGCTGCCCTGTTATCTCCTCGCTATCGGGTGCCACTCTGGCACTGTTGGTGACCGAGCCCACGCTATCGGGAATTCATGACCTTGAGCGTGTCATTGGGGTTTGCCGGCACTTCGGCATCCCTGTTTTGGTCTGCGTAAATAAATTTGACCTTAACGAAGATAATACCAATCGAATTGTAAGCTATTGTGACAAGGAAGGGATAGAAATGGCTGCCAGGATTTCTTTTGATAATGTAATGACAGAAGCAATTGTTCATGGTTTGCCAGTGGTAGAATACTGTGACAATAAAATAACGCAGCAGATAAAGGAGCTATGGCGGACTGTTTCAGCCAAACTAGAAAATTAGGAGGTAGAGATGCCAATTTATGAATACAGATGCTTGGAATGCGGGGGGATTGCAGAGATGTTTCTCCACAGCCTTAGCAGCCAAAATGTCCAATGTCCAGCGTGTGGCAGCTACAAGCTGGAAAAACCTCTCTCCGCTGGGTATACTCTGAAGACTGATGCCTCCATACCCGGCACGACTTGTTGCGGCAAGACAGAGCGTTGCGAGACGCCTCCTTGCTCCTTGGACAACACTTGCAGGAGGGATAACAAATGAGATTGGCAATACCTGTAACAGAGGGCAAAGTAGCTGCCCACTTTGGTCACTGTAGCCATTTCGCCCTATTTGATGTTGATGAAGCGACTAAGGCGATTGTAAAAAGGGGGATCATCTCATCACCAGGACACCAACCCGGATTTCTGCCCGCATGGCTGGCTGAAGAAGGAATTTCCGTTGTCATAGCTAGCGGCATGGGTTCCCGAGCCCAGGCTCTTTTCAGCGAGAATCGCATTGAAGTCGTTATTGGCGCACTTGATGAGGACCCTGAGAAAGCTGTTCTGGATTACATAAAAGGCGAATTAGCAACAGGCGATAATATATGTGACCATTAAGGCCAAAGACAGAGCAGAAGCACGACAGAAGCAATTTCCAGCAGCGCCAATTTGGCCCCTGCGATTAAGGAGACAAACAGAGACTAAATGATTATTGTTGGCCTTACAGGAAGTCTGGGCACAGGCAAAAGTACGGTAAGCAATTTTTTCAAGGATCTGGGCACTTACGTAATCAATTGGGATGAGCTGGCTCGGAAAGTAACCCATCCTCACTTGAAGGCCTGGAAGGAAATAGTGGAGCATTTTGGGAGAGGAATTTTGAATGAAGACATGACCATCAATCGGCAGAAATTGGCCGACATAGTATTTGCCGACCACGAAAAGTTGGCAAAGCTAAATCAGATAGTACATACCAAGGTATTTGAGGAAGACGAAAGAATTACAAATGAGATCAAAAGCCATGACCCGAATGCTCTAATTATTAAGGACATTCCATTACTATTTGAGCTTACTCACCCTATATCTGTGGATAAGATAATTGTTGTCTCTGCCAGCGAACAAACCCAATTGAGACGACTAGAAGAAAAAGGGATGAGTCGGAAGGACACCCGAAATAGGATGAAATCACAGCTTCCCCTTGAGGAAAAGATTAAGTCTGCCGATTTTGTTATTAACAATGATGGTACCCCTGAGGAGACGAAGAGGCAGGTAGAGGAAATATATTCTTCGTTGAGAAAAGGAAAGCAACATGGAAAGCAGAAGGGAAGGGGAGATTCTCACGGCAAATAGTCCGCCGGTGAATCTAAGCAAATTATGATCAGGAGGTGATTTGGTGAATCAAATCGACACAAGACTAGAAAAGGCACTGACCACAGTCCTTGTCCCCGGGATAATGCGTAGTTTGGTACAGATGAACCTAATTCGAAGCGCCGAATTTAACGAGGGCAAGGTGAAGGTAACTTTGGCTTCGACTGCCATCCCTGCCCAATACCATAAACTACTGCAGGACCAAGCAGCGGCAGCAGTCAACAAGCTTTCTGGTGTGAAGGAAGTAACTGTTGACCTTGTCGAAGCTAAGCCCAAAGAACTTAATCAGATCGAGAAAATAATAGCGGTCATGAGTGGCAAAGGGGGAGTCGGCAAATCTCTGGTAGCGAGCTTGTTAGCTACCTCTTTTGCTCGGGAAGGAAAGGACACAGGCATACTGGATGCTGATATTACTGGCCCCAGTATTCCTAAGATGTTCGGCTTAACTGCTCGCCCCAGTGGCGATGAGACAGGCATTTTACCCATATTATCGAGGTCGGGAATCGAAGTTATGTCCATGAACTTGCTTTTGCCTAGTGAAGATGAAGCGGTTATCTGGAGAGGTCCACTCATGTCTAAAGCCATCACGCAATTCTGGGAGGAAGTTCTTTGGGGCAAGCTGGATTGCCTCGTAATAGACCTGCCGCCGGGTACGGGAGATGCCCCATTGACGGTGCTGCAGGCAATACCTATCTCGGGGGTAATCGATGTTTTCACTCCCCAGGAATTGACTGAGATGATAGTCAAGAAGGCAGTGAGAATGGCACAAAAGATGAATGTTCGAGTTCTGGGAGTGGTGGAGAACATGAGCTATCTTGTATTGCCCGAGACAGGTAAAAAGCTCGAAGTCTTCGGTAAGAGCAAGGGGGAGGAAATGGCCAAGGCTTCCGGAGCTCCTCTTTTGGGAACGTTGCCCATCGACCCGGAGTTAGCCAGGCTGTGCGACGAAGGAGGAATTGAGAAATATAGTTCAGATGCGGTTTCTGAGCTTTTTGGCAATGTGGTCACAGCTCTAGATGGAAAGAAACAAGGGTAGCTAACCGCAGTCAGGCACCCAGGCACGGCCTGTGCGATATTTGTTAGAGGAGTAGACAAAATGGCACAAGAATTTGATGACTCGTTTGAGGAACTGGAACAATCCGTCATGGAGGATATGAAAAGAGTTTACTCGGAGAAAACGATTGACCATTTTCTCAATCCCAGAAATCTGGCGGGAATTCCCGCCCCCGACGGATCTGCCAGAACAACTGGTCCCTGTGGGGATACCATGGAGATACGGCTCAGAGTAAGAGATGGCAGAGTGCTGAACGTCTCTTTCTGGACAGATGGCTGTGGGCCCAGCATTGCCTCAGGGAGCATGGTCACCGAGTTAATAAAGGGGAAGAGCGTTTTTGAGGCTCAGAAGATTACCCAGCAAGACGTACTGGACGCTTTAGGCGGACTTCCTGAAGAAAGTCTCCACTGTGCTCTTCTGGCAGCTAATACGCTTAAGGAGGCAATCAAGGACTATCTAGCTTCCAAGAACGAACCCTGGAAGAGAGCTTATAAGAGATAAAGACAATTCGTTTTCCAAGGCGCAACCTATGTCAATCATTTATGGTCCAGTTCCATCATGGCGACTAGGCAGATCGCTGGGCATAGACCTTCTAGATACAAGGAGGAAGGTCTGCTCCTTTAACTGTGTCTATTGCCAGTTAGGTAAGACTGATCAGCTTATGGTCGAGCCAAAGGAATTCATCAGACTGGAACAGCTAACCAGTGAAATCAAATCGCTCGGACCGATGAAGGCTGACTACGCCACTTTTTCTGGCATGGGTGAGCCTACCCTAGCCAGCAATCTTGGTGAGGCGATTGAGCTCACTAGGTCAGTTTTGGATTTACCGGTAGCTGTGCTCACCAATTCTTCGCTGATGTTGCGCGAAGACGTGAGACAGGAACTTGCCCATGCTGATACAGTAGTAGCTAAGCTGGATGTGTCAAACGAAGGGATATTGGCTATGGTCAATAGACCGGCTCCCGGGTTACATTTTGACCAGATACAAGATGGTATCAGGCGCTTCAGGGACGAATACAGAGGCAAACTGGCTCTGCAGGTAATGTTTATTGCAGGTAACAAGGATTACGCCTCGGAGATAGCAGCACTGGCTCATCAGATTTCGCCTGACGAGGTGCAAATAAATACACCTTTGCGCTCCTGTGCGGTGAGACCACTACCACCCAAAAGCATAGCTGAGATACAGAGGGAATTCACCAATTTCAAAACTGTTGTCAATGTTTACGAGGCACCCAAGCGTAAAGTCATGCCCCTTGATTCGGCGGAGACGTTGCGACGTCGACCCGAACTTTAGCGATGTGAAGCCATCTCTGTGTCCCCTCATGGATGAAAGAAAATGCCAGATAGATCAGGTATTAGGTGAGGTCTTTTTTCCTAGTAATGCCGCCACACGCCTTCAAACAAGCCAGCCTAGCATTTTTGTGCTAAGCAAGCTCATCTATCAAGCGTTGTATTGGAACCGCTATCTGGTCTTCCTGTACATTTGGCGAGTAGCAACTGTCGATCTGCACCAGTTTTACAAGCGGCATTTTAGCGCCAATAGCAACAGCCAGTTTATCGATTGTGCCCGATACAATTTCTTCAGACATCACCTGCCCGCCTACCAACGTTTTGGTGCTCCGGTCGGCGACGAGCTTGTAATGGGCCGGCTTGCCATCAAATCTCTGCCTGAGCCAGGGAGTATTAACCCTCACGGAAGCGGCATCGACCCCTCTTTCTTTAGCCTCCCTTTCAGTAAGCCCAACAGCTCCTATTTGATGACCGAACACCTTGGTGACAAACGGCATGACTGTACCTTCATAGGAGATGGCATTGTTCAGGACGGCGTTCCTCCCCGCTATATACCCGGTGCGGATGGCATTGGTTGCCAGTAAAATTCTCCTCTTTGAACCTGTAATAACATCCCAATTCTCCATGCAATCTCCTATGGCATAAATATCAGGGTCGCTGGTTTGGAGGTATTGGTTCACTGCTATAGCGCCAGTTTCACCTACTTGTAATCCCGTCTTTCGAGCCAGCTCAGCGTTGGGCTCTGCTCCCGTGGCGAAGAAGACGAAACCCACCTCCAGTTCTCGTTCAGACAGAATTACACGCTTACTATTCCCTTGAGTTCTTACGTTCTCTATTCTGGCATGCGCGATTAGCTCCACTCCATTCTCCCTAATCACAGCTTCTAACATTTCCGCCATATCCTTATCGATGTGAGCACGTAGAATATCCCGTCTAGCTAATAGGTAGACCTTAGGGTACCCTCTCGACTTCAGAGCCGCAGCTATTTCTAGGCCGATAAAGCCGCCTCCGACAATGGCTGCTTCACTATATTTAGAAATAATGTTCCCTAGGGTCACGCCATCAGCCATGTCGGTGCTTAACACAAATTCGTTTCTGCCGTCCAGGCCGGGAAATGATGGAATAGACGGCCTGGCACCCAAGGCTAGGACTAATTTGTCGTAGTCATATCTTTGACCATTGGCGACGACGTATTTTTCTTTTCTGAAGATATCAGTAACCTCGGTATTTAGATGGATATTAATGCTTCTTTTTTCATAAAATGCTTTAGTACGTAGGCCACGAACCAATTCTTCCCAGTGGGCAACGGTTCCGCTTAACACCAGAGGCATTTCGCAGGGTGGGCATCCCAGCTCTGCCCTTCTGCTGAAAATATTAATCTCGGCATTGTTCTCTAGGCGACGTATTTGGAGTGCCGCTATTGCGCCGCTGTCCCCAGCACCAATAATGCATATCTTCATGGCTCCCCTCCGCTACCTTTGCGCCAGCTTTTCGATTCTAACCAAGATATCATCCGCTCTCCGAGACAATCCTTTTATTTCTTCTCTTAAGGCTTTTGGCCAAGGTGGCACTCCTGCCTTGGGAACAGAAACAGGTTGAAATTGATAGCTATGGGCCGGTACTTTCACGCCTATAATTTGGCTTATTCTGTAACCCGACCATGGATCCTGTTGACAACCAAAAGGAGAGACCTTTCCTTGAGCCACTTCTCTGGCAAATTGCCCACAACTACCATACCCACAAAGGCCACAATCAAGCTTAGGCAAAGCCTCATAGATATTTCTTATTTTCTCCTTGTTAGTGATCGCCGTATTTCCTTTGTAATGAAGCCGTCTACTATCTTAATGACTATTTTCTCTGTCTCAGTTTGCTCTTGATCCATTTTGCTTGGAACTGGATTTCAACACCAGCCACAGCTAATTCCTCATCTCTTACCGACTTCAAGGCGATAGGAGCATTTACATCAATACCTGGTTCGCTTTTAAACATGCCGCCAAGTTCTTTGCTCAGCATGAAAATGAGTCGGGCAAGAGGCAAGTCCATAGAACAAGCATCTTGACACTGGCCACAATTAGCAGATCCGCACAGGCCGCAATTCAGCTTGGGCAAGGCCTCGTAGATTGGTCTTATCTTCTTTCTGTGGCGCAACTCAACTATCTCCAGTGTTAACTCTAGTTTTCTATTCCTAAGTCACACTCCTAGATGCTCTATTACCTTCTTCGTTTCCTTCAGCTTTTCCATGAGGTCGATAGGTTCAACCTCTAACATGCGTGGCCTTACCTGTTTACTCCAGTCATGTGGCTCCACTATTTCCTCTAGCTCGCTAAGCTGGCTCAGTTTCTCCAGGCTCCTGTAAATCATCACCCAAGCACAGTCGCGTGTGGGATCCAATTCGCATTTGCCGCCCGCATTTGTTCCGCCACATGGGCCATTTAGCAATCCCTTAGGACACCGCACCAGCGGACAAATACCTGCCATTCTCCCAAGTTCCGGGATTTTCGCACACCGAAATCAAAGTCTCTGCTTGATTTCTATTAAATGGTTCGACCCAGCCTTCTCGTGAAACAAAGCTTCGGGTTGGGGATGATCATTCATCGCGCGCTTCGTCTCGGCAACCACTTAGTTACGCAATTTATGCAGAGAAAGACATTTGTAATCGCTTTGTGCATGCAAACTTTCCTATCAAAAGTTTATCCTATAATCTTCCCCGGTCTGACCACCTGCCCAAAATTCCTAGGGGTACGGATTTCCTCTAAGGCGGACAGCCTGCCTAGCTTTTCCAGGCGTTTGATAATCAAATCCCAGGCGCAGTCTTTTTCAGGGTCAATCTCGCATTTGCCATGTTGAGAGCCTCCGCAAGGACCGTTAAGCAAAGATTTGGCGCATCTGGCGATGGGACAAATACCACCGGTTATGGCCAACATGCAGTCTCCGCAGGCAGCACATCTTTCTTCGAGAGTACTGTCCTCTCTAATCTCTGACCCGATGAAGAGCGTGTTTTGGGACGGGAAGGCGGGGCAATCGGGTAGGACTTGAGTTATGGTTTGCACCCCCAGACCACAGGCTAACGATAGAATAGCCTCTATGCCCTCTATTTGGGTCTGAAGCGTGGTTAGTGTCAGGTAAGAGTCGCATTGCTTGGGCAATGTAGTTACCCTAAGGTTGAAATTTTTGCTTCTTAACTTTCCGCCGAGCTCAAGCAGTTGAGCCAGAGTTCTGGCTTCTCTCAAGCCCCTTGGTGGCTGGGTGCACCCATCACAGCCGGCAATTAAAATAGAGTCGTAAGGAGATAGAAAATCCAGAATTTCATCCAAAGGTTTCTGAGCTGTTACTATCACCGTCTGACCTCCTTTGAACAGGCAATTTCTATCCTTACCTTGAACTGCTTTAGCTCTTCGCGGAAAGCTTCAGGATATCTTGGGGCTACAGAGCAAAAATGAAGCCTTTCTTCAAGCCCAATTTGGCTCAAAGTCTTCTTTAACGCTGTGGTTGATCTCTGAGCCTCCTTGCTTCCCGTCTTCGATTTACAATCTTCTTGAGGACAGGCGGCGATCAAGACGCCATCTATCCCATTTTGTAAAGCTTCCACGATGTGCAGAGGGCCAACTCTCCCAGCACAGGGCACATCTATGACATGGACATTGGAATCAAATTCTTCATCAAGCTTGGGAAAAACAGACCACTGACAGCGCAGCACCAAAATATTTGCTTTTTCCTTCTCTTTGGGTAATTCGGATATTAAGGCTGATATTCGGCCCTCTTCCCAGTGCTCTAAATCCAAAGCAAAAGCGGGACATAGGGCTACACATAAACCACAGCCGCGGCATAATTCCAGATCAAAGCTAGCTGCGCCATGCTCCAGTTTAGCGGCATCGTAAGGGCAGTAGAATACGCAGTTGCCACAACTGATACATTTGTTTCTATCTGCTTTGACCTTCAGACTATTTCGCTTGAGCTTCATTAGCTCTTTAGCATAGCCAAATTGTTCCAGAAAAACATTAAGCGCTGTGATTCTACGCCCGGTGATCGAGCTTCCCCTTTCAAATCGGCAGTAATCCTCGTCGCAGGCGAGAATATAAATCTTCTTTATTCCCAATGGGGATATGGCTTTCAAAAGAAGCTCCGGTGGGATACGCCCAACACAGGGGACGGATAGGGGAATAAATTTGGAAACTCCAAACAGCTTGTCTACGTCTTGAAAGTCGGGGGCGCTTCCTTTACACATGATAACTAACGAGTCAGACTTATATTCCTCTTTTGCCTTCTCCAGGTATCTGGTTAAGGAATGTATATCATAGTAGATAATATCGATTGCCTTAGCGGGGCAGCTAGAGTAACAAATCGCACATACCTGGCACTTTTCTATCTCCAGGAGCAGTTTACCTGTTTCAGGGTCTTTCTTTATTGCTTCAAAAGGACAGGCGGAGGAACACACCCCACAGCTACTGCACAATTCCTCATTTAGTTTAAGGGCAAATTTTAACTGATTATCTGATAGTTCCAGTTGATGCACCTCTTCTTAGCAATCTATATGAAATCACAACTGGGTACTTCGGCCTCCAGTCTCTCCATTCGCGAAACTCTTTCGCATATCCGTGCCACTTTAATCAGAGCAGAATTCAAGCCAAGAAAACTAGCACAGCTGGTTATTTGAGATTTTGCTGCTTATAGAGACTTCTTACGATACACTATTCAACTTGGGCAAATTCTTCTGGCGTATATGTGGTAATAGGAAGCCCTTCTTCCATATCTTTCCCTGGCAAATAATCAAAAGCTTTCTGAACTGAATCACCCACTTTCAAGGAAATGGCCCAGAGTGGTATGTTAGCGGGACACACATCAGCGCATAAGCCACATCCTACACAGGATGCGCTTACGTGGAACAATCTTACCAAGTGGTAAAATATCGTGCCGGAAAGCATGCTCACACATCCCTTTTTCTCCAGCGCTGTTTCATAATAAACTGGCCCGTGTTCGCTGTCCTTACTGTCGAAAAAGCATACGTGGCAATAACAAATGGGACAGACCTTGCTGCAATTGTGGCAATCTATACATCTACTAAAGGTCTTTGTCAGGTCGTCAATACCCAGGGCTTTCGTTTCAACCTCGTCAGAAAGTTTCTGCCTCTCAGCTTCCCGCTCTTTCCTTATCCCTTCCATCGTCGCCGAGTTGGGTTCTTCTTCGCTGAGCTGTCCCGATATACCCTCGACGAAGCTCTCTCCTTTGTCGGTGTTCAACAATAGTACACTCTGTTTGTCGATTTCCTTATTTCCGAGTAGTGATAGGGTAATGTCAGCGGTGTAGGGCGCAAAATACGTACAAGCTTTACAGGCAGGCCTTATATCAGCAATAGCTTCACCTTGTCCAACTGCTTCCCAATATTGAGCTAGCTGTTCCTCGACATCCCCCGCCACAGCCATTTCCAGTGGATAGACTCCACCGCAGGTTGAACTTATGAACAGAAAGTTTTCCAGGCTACCTTGATTTCGTTTCACAAGTTCTACAAATGCCCTCAATTCGCAAGGTCTTAAAACTACAGCGATAGGGTCAGTAGCAGCGCCCATTAATGTGAGAAGTGAGAGCTGTTTGCCCAAATTCACTGGCATCAAGGGGAACAGAGGCAGGGTAGAGTCGATGCCGTCAGGATTGGTAATGAGTGAATAAGAAATGGCCCCGAATTCGCCCAGTTTCCTGAGCGTCAGAACGCCTTTTACCTTGCCGTTTTCTAAAAGAAACTTGAGTAGCTCTTTCAGCCCTTCCTCTGCGCTTTTGTCTATCCTTAATGCCTTAGTCATCCTGTCTCTCCCGTCCAGCAGAGACTCCTGCATAAGACTGTTCCACCTCCAGGAATTCTTCGTCTCTGAACGTCGTTAACGGAAGAAGTTCATCTACCTTCCTACCCGGTACATAGTCAAAGGCTTCCTGATTTCTATCACCAACCAAGGTGAAGATTTGTGCTACCGGGATAGCCATACGACAGGCGTCTTCACACATACCGCATGATACACAAGAGAGTGACATATGCAGCATCCGTCCGATGTGAAACAGCAAAGTATCAGTAGGAACCATCAGACTACCTCTTGCTTCTGCTCTCGTAATGTAATCTCCAAAAGTGAATTTCATCTTATCCGAATCGAAATTACACTGTTGGCAGTAGCATACAGGGCAAACCCTCATACAGTTATGGCAATTTATGCATGTGCTGAAGGCTTCTGCCAGTCTATCTATTCCTTTAATATCGGCTCTTAATGCTATGTCAGTCTGCTTTGCTTCCCTCTTTCTCTCTTTAGTCAAGCTTTTCACTTTAGCTTCCCAACCAGATATATCCTCTTCAAGCGGGATGCCTAGTTTGTTCAAGATATCTTCACCTTTGGCGCCACGGGGAATAAGGAGAATATTGCCGCTACTTGTCCCTAGTGTTCCTACGTGTAAGTCCTCTCCACCGCTGGCGGAAAACTTATCGCATATTCGGCACACCGGCCGCATGGGCCTGCTGTTCCAGTCTTGAGAGGCATCCTTGAATACTTCATCACCCCTTGTTGGACCTTTGAAGTAATCAGACAGAGGTATCACGCCGGGGCAATCCACAGTGATAAGTATCATATTCTCGAGGTCTACTTGCCCAAGTTTAGCTAACTCAATTGTCGCCCTTGCCTCGCAGGGCCGTATGATAGCGGCTATTCTCTTCTTCCCTTTTCCCCCTCTTGTAAGGCTGGAAATAACTCTAGCTCCCTGGACTGGCATAATTGGGGACAACGGAGACGCTCCTTCAAGAAATGACTCATTTTGAACCAGAAAGTAAGCAAACGAGTCACCCGTTGGCACTCTAGAGGGAATAAGGACAGCGTTAAAAGCGCCCTGCTTCAAAGCCTGTTTGGCAAAATCTATAATACCTTTCTGTACACTACCTTGGGCAGGTAATAATGCCCCTTTCCGAGTAGTAGTCATATCAACTCCTTGTCACTCTTAACAACTCCCTTCTTTCTAGAAACATCCATTCATATCGCTCTCTTCAGCAGTAGTGAGCAAGACTTATGCTACATTCAACATGTCAACAGATACCTCAGTCCCGCTAATGATTCTCCACGATATCCTTCAATGAATCTTGCATAGGTGCTTCATGAGTCTGATAAACCAGCGATAGGCTTCATTTTAGTAGCGCTTCGACCTCTTGATAGATTTGTGTAAAGGCAAAATTTCTCACCCTGGCAGCCCCGGAGGGACAGGCCGCAGCACAGACTCCACATCCGTGGCACAGAGCATCATTCACCACCGAGATTCTTCTCAAATCGTCAAAGCTAATAGCAGAATAAGGGCAGACGGAGATGCAGGTCTTGCACCCAGTACAGAACGTTTCGGAGATTTCGGAGGTTTTTACCTCCAGCTCCAGTTTCCTACCTGGAACCAATGATGAGAGTATCTTCCCTGCTGCCGCCTCCGATTGAACTATCGACTCTGAAATATTCTTTGGTCCTTGCGCGCAGCCGACAACAAATACCCCCTCCACCGAAGATGCTACCGGAGCTAACCTCTGATGCTCCTGGGCAGGGAATCCTTCGTCGTCCGTGGGGATTCCAAGCATTTCAGCAAACTTGTGAGTGTCACTGCTTGGCTCCATTGCTGGAACAAGGATTACCATATCTACAGCCAGGTCGCCTTTAGTGCCAGTCTCACTCTCATATTTCAAGGTCATACGCTTGCCATTCTGAGTAACCTTAGTTTTCTCAGCGCGGATAAACTCAACCCCCAAGCCTTCTGTTTCCTCGTAGAACTTTTGGTATGACTTCCCCGGAATACAGAGGTCCGAGTAGACTTGTGATACCTTCACTTCGGGGAGTTGGCCCTTCAGCATTCTGGCAAACTTGAGGGAATACATGCAGCACACCTTAGAGCAATAGCCCTTGTCCTCCCGCCCAACACAATGGATAATGGCAACAGATTCAGGAGGCTTGCCGTTTTTAAGAAGGCTCTTTCCGGTGGACAAATTCATTTCTTCAAATTCCAGACTTGTATAGACATCGTCTAGTTTGCCATACCCATATTGAGTAAGTCCCTTGGGGTTCATCAGGTCAAATCCAGTGGCTAATATCACCGCTCCAACATTGAAGTTTAGTTCTTCGTTTGCAGTTTTCCTTACTACCCTTATTTCGAAATTGCCGAAGAACCCCAGAATCTGCTCAACCTCACTGTCAGTAAACACCTCGATATTTTTATCTTCCTGTAGCTCATTCAGCTCGTTTTCAATCAAGACGGAGCCAGATTCCATCTTGGTGAACAGTTTGTCAAACCGCTTTGCCATGCCTCCCAGTGAAGGGCCTTTCTCAACCAGATAGACCTTCCTGTCCGGAGCAGCAAGCACCTGAGCCGCTTTGATTCCTGCGATACCACCACCGATTATGAGCACGTCGGGCGAAACGTCCATATCTTTCTTCTCCAGCGCCTCATGATAGGCGACTCTGGCGATAGCGGCGGCTATTTGTCTTATGGCCTTGTCCGTGGCTTCTCCCTTGTCTTGCGTGACCCAGGCACATTGTTCCCTGATATTAGCCATCTGGAACAGGTATGGGTTAAGATTCGTCGCTTCACACACGCTCATGAAGGTATGTTCATGTTGCTTGGGAGAACAAGCCGCGACCACTAAATGAGTGAGTTCGTGATCCTTTATGCTTTGTTTCAGGAATTCTTTTCCGTCCTCAGAACATAACAGTCGGTATTTCTCCACAACTGCCACATCACGAAGGGGGGAAACTGCCTCGATTACTCTACCTACATCCACATTATCGGCTATATTATTGCCGCACTCACATACATATACGCCTATCTTCTTTGCCATCTTATGATCTCTATCTCGACAATGAAAGTACTTTCCCTACCGTGGCCTCTGCCTCGGCTACCGTGTCCGGAATGTCTTTGGGCGATTGGGCGCACCCAGCAATGAATATACCCTCTCGGGAAGTAGCAACAGTATCAAGATCCGGCTCTTCCTCACTGAAAAATCCGTACTCATCTTGGGGGATAGCCAAGACCTCAGCCAGTTTCGATGAGCCGATCTCAGGCTCAATCGCTGGCGCCAGGATTAACATATCCACATTCAGGCTATTCTCCTCACCATCCTCAGTCCTATATTTGATGGCCAGGCCCGTTCCTTGCTGTGTGACTTCACTTACCGCGGCGCGAATAAAATCGACGCCGCTCTCCTTCACCTCTTCGTAAAACCTTTGATAGATTCTACCTGGAACACAGAGGTCGGAGTACAATTGAGATACCTTCACTGTGGGCAGCCTGTTCTTTAGAAAGTGTGCCTGCTTAATAGAAGCCATGCAGCATACTGATGAGCAATAGCCTTTCTCTTCACGCCCTACACAGTGGATGATGGCTACGGATTTGGGTGCTTCGCCATTTTGGAGAACAATTTGCCCCTCAGTAGGTCCATTTGAGGCACATATTCGTTCAACCTCTACGATGGAGTAAACGTTATTTAATTTCCTATATCCATATCGAGGAGCCTGGGTGACATCGAAAATCTTAAATCCAGTGGCTACTATGATAGCTCCAACATTAAGTTGGAGTTCTTCATCCTGCTGGGTGTAGTCAATGGCCTCGAACATGCATGCTTCCTGGCACAGTTGACAATCTTCTCCCTTGAAGCGCAGACAATTGTCAATATCAATCATAGGGGCGTTGGGCAGAGCTCCGGCACAGGGGATGTATATTGCCTTTCTCTTGCTGAGCCTCTCTTCAAATTCATTATCCACCTCCACTGGACAAGGCTTAAAACACTCGTTACATCCGATACAGTTCTCAAGATCAACATACCTCGCCTTTTTCTTCACCTTCACACTAAAATCACCGACAGAGCCTTCGACCGCCTCAACCTGGCTAAGTGTCAGCAGTTCAATGTTCTCATTCTGTAAGAGTTCCTGTTGCTTCGGCGCTATCATACAGGTGGCACACTCCATATTGGGGAATACCTCTTCCCACTTTATTACGTTACCACCGAAATAGGAAGCCTTTTCCACAAGATAGACTTTGGCGCCCGAATTGGCCAGCAGCAAGCTTGATTCGATACCAGCAATGCCAGCTCCGATTACCAGCACCGAAACGCTTTTCTTATTATTCTCCATTTGCTCCCCCAACTATAGTAAGGCCTTCTTCAAGGGACTTGGGCCCATTTGCCTTATCTGTTCGGTGAACAGGTTAGTTACTTCGCCAAATCTCTGCCCTTCCGATGCTGAGACCCAGGCGAGCATGAACCTTTCCGGTTCCAGTCCCAGCGTCTCCATTGTTTTTTCTAAGAGGGCAAACCTCCGACGAGCGTAATAGTTTCCTTCTCGATAATGGCAATCGCCGGGATGGCACCCGGCAAGTAGTACACCATCAGCCCCTCGCAAATACGCAGTAGCAATGAGGACTGGCTCCACCCTACCGGAACACATCACTTTAATGACTGAAAGAGACGAAGGAATTCTTTGTTTTGTTGCCCCGGCAAGGTCAGCTCCTGCATAGGAACACCAATTGCAGAGAAACCCAACTATTCTGGGTGTGAATTCTTCTCCCATGTATATGTTCTCAAACTAGAACTGTATCTGCGCCTTCCATTTTCCCCCACCTTCATCGTTGCAGAAAAGCAACGTTCTCTTTGTCTTAGCACACCATGCTTCCGTATCTCTGGGGAAGGAAGGACAGTCAGCCAGGACCTCTACAACATCGCCGGCAGGAATTTCCTTGGCCATTGTCGCTAGTTTGAGTACAGGTTGTGGGCACTTAAGCCCCAAGACATCCAATGTGTGTGCCGCCATATTGTCCTCCTTTTTGTTATTTTAGAAACAGAGGGTTATGGTATTATCCGTTAGTGAGCTTACGAATGAGGTTGCTCCTACAATCTGCACCTCTTTTCTCATGTCTTCAGCTTTAAGATCCTTGGCCGTCAGACACAATTCACATACCAGCATCTTCCCGCCTAGATTGCATGTACCATCGTAGAGTTCTACGATGTCCGGCATGCCTTTGATCTTCTGATCTCTTATCCTCTCCAGTTCTCCTTTCAACATAAGAGATGAGCCACCTGGGGTGAAGAATAGGGTTACATCATGCCCGCAGGCTGCTGCCGCCGATCCCAGAATCATAGCCGGGAAAGCGCTGCTGGTTTGGGAACCATTAACTGTGATTGCCACCTTAGCCATATTAATTCTCCTTTCTTTTTATATTTTTTTCTTATAGTTAGAAGAGGGCTAAGCACTCTATGTTCTAGCTACCTCTTCGTAGCTAGTACTTGTCTCGCATGGCAGTGTAACTAGCAAATTTAATCATGGGAACAATTGCGGCTCCTGCTAAGCTGACTCGGGCCAAGATTTCTTATAGTCTGGGTAAAACCGTTAACAGTCTCAGCCATTCTTAGTCCCTCAGAGGCTCCAATCCATTCCAGCCTCAGCGTATCGCTATTAATGCCGATAGCCTTGAGAAAAGGCTTCAAGCCGGTGACTCTCCTCCTAGCATTCATATTACCTTCGGTATAATGGCAATCCCCGGGGTGACAGCCACAAACCAGAATACCATCAGCCCCAATGGCAAAAGCCTTTAATATAAACCGGTCACTTACCCCGCCGGAGCACATCACCCTTATTATCCTGATATTTGGAGGACATTTCAGCCTGCTCGTCCCAGCAAGGTCAGCGCCCGCATAAGAGCACCAATTACAAAAGAATGCCACTATCTTGGGCTCAAATTCGTCCATTGGCGTCTCCTTGATTGTTGATATTGCTCCCTGATACATTAGACAGCATGTGGTAGAATGCAAACATCAAGCAACTAGGCTTAATACTGAAAGGGGATTATACCCTACAGGGGTATAGTATGTCAACGGAGCCTGACTTTTTGGAGGATATGATGGTTGAAGAAACGATATCAAAAGAAGTCCTGCGGAACCGATTGAAAAGAATTGAAGGGCAAATTCGAGGCATTGAGAGGATGATCGAGGGTGGGCGTGACTGCGAGAGTATTATTACCCAATTGGGAGCAGTGCGCTTCGCTATTGAAGGCGTTGGCGCTCTTCTGCTCAGAAATTATATGAGGCTCTGCTTTGACAAGAAAACAACTGAATGCTCTGACATTGAGTCCCTGGCGCGGGCTATTGCTATCTGGGGTCGGGTACATATTGGGGATAAAGTCTAGGGGATGAAAAGAGTGGCTGGAAATAGAAATAGCTGAGTCTAGAATTCGTGCCTTTGATTTTCTGGCCCGGGCTTACAATGCCTAGTTTGAGGAAGATGAAAGATTGATGTTTGCCTCATTAGCAGTGCTTGAGCAATCTAATGGAAGAACAACATAGCCTGGAATTGAAGCCCATCGGGATAATTCATTCTCCTTATAAGGCCAGGGACGAAGCCCCTTATCAGGGGTATAAGAGCGAGGAGATTTCTCAGATAGACGTATTTGAGGAATTCGAACAAGGCTTACAAGACATTGACGGATTCTCCCACATCATCATCATTTACTGGTTTCACAAGTCCCAGGGATACCGTCTGCTGGTTAAGACACCCTGGGACGATATTCTTCACGGTCTTTTCACCACCAGATCCCCGCATAGACCCTGTCCTCTTGGATTGACTATCGTGGAGCTAGTAGCCAGGGAAAATAATATTCTCAAGGTAAAGGGACTGGACGCCATAGACGGCACTCCACTCTTAGACATCAAGCCATATGTTCCTGGAATAGACCAAAGGTCGGTTGTCAGACTTGGCTGGCTGGAAGGCAAGCTGGTACAGGAAAGATGCTGACAGCAACTCAGATCCTCATCTTGCTGGCTGCCGGGGCAGGCACTGGTTTTGCCAGCGGCCTGCTCGGAATTGGTGGCGGAGCCGTTATGGTTCCCGTCAGTTACTGGCTTATCCTGACTATGAATGTCCCTCCAGATATCGCCATAAGAATAGCCTTTGGGACAAGTCTACTGGTGATTCTACCCACAGTCATAAGCGGGAGCTGGAGGCATAATAAGAAGAAGGCGGTTCGCTGGAAAACCGCCTTGACTCTAGGCTCGTGTGCCCTGGCCGGGGGTCTGGTTGGGGCTACTCTGGCAGCTCACCTTCCTGAAAAGATACTGACAGCAGGCTTTGGAGGACTGGTTCTGGCTATCGCTTTATGGATGGGCTTGGGAATGGTGCCTAGGTTGAGGAGAGGGGATGAAGAGCCACGGGAGAATCTCGCGCTTGTGGCGGCTTGCGGATTTCCTATAGGCATGGTAAGCGGCTTGACTGGGCTTGGCGGCGGTGTACTAATAGTCGCCGTGTTGGTGTTAGCATTGAACTTTCCCATGCACGTTGCTGTAGGAACATCGGTGGCTTCAATAATACTTGCCAGCCTTGGTGGTATTGTTGGCTATATCGTAAATGGGCTCGGGGTACCTGGATTACTGCCCTATTCCCTAGGCTATGTGAATCTGCCCATATGGTTATGCCTGGCAGCCACCAGCATACCCCTGGCCCAGCTTGGAGCCCGGGCAGCACACGCTCTGCCAGCGAAACCGCTAACGTATATCTTCATTGCTTTCATGGTCTACGCAGGCCTAGAGATGGTTGGTGTTTTTGACTGGATACAGGGTTTCTAGCCCTAAACCGTACAAGTAGTGTCCGGTCATTGGGTCATCGGCCTAGAATCTATACAAGAGCTCTTCTCGCGGTGGACTAGGAGCCTATGGTGAGAAAGGTAATTGTGGAGGAGCTTATAGAATCTCGAATGGAATGGCAGTCGAACGATTGACTCTGAATCAGATTGGAGACTGAAGTATCTGAAAGTCAGCGCAGCAAACCCGGAGCAAAAAGGAGCAATGCCCCCAGAATTATCAGTATTGCGGCACCTACCGGTCTGGCATACTTGGCATACCGGACTCCCAGGTTTGAAGTCAGCGCAAAAGCGGCTGCGCCAAAGATAACAAGATTATTGAGCATGAAAAAGAAAACGTACAGTAGGATGTAGCCATAATATTGGAAAGTGGTGAGGCCGGCCAATGATAGAACTTGAGTGAAGACAGCCGGGACTGCTGCGGAACAGACAAATTCGATAGCATTCACGGCAAAGGCCAGAGCTATAATTCCCACTATCGTTCCCAAGGTTATGGGGGAGGAGACAATTTTCTGCATTCTGGCCATCGTCTTTTCTCGAGATTCTTCGCTTGTAACTTCACAGACAATTTCCCCCTTTGTCTTTATCACTTCCCTTATTTGCAGTATCCCTCCGCCCAGGGCTACCAGTCCAATGACGATTGTCACCGGCCTGATGTAGCCGATGAGCAGGAAAACATTGAGCCACGCTGTCATGAACAGAAAATACAGGACTCCTGAAGCCAAAACAAAAGAGCCGACAATCAACCATATCCTCCTCCTGTCTCTCAAAGTCGCTACCAGCGATATGAGGTAAACAAGTACCCACAGAGCACAGGGGTTGAAGCCGTCCACAAGACCTAGAACTATGGCCAAAGCTGGAAGTGAATAATCAGCAAGTACGATTTCCCCTATGAGGGGCAATACGATCGTGTCCCGCGGCTCTTCACCTGTCGGCGGTGGACACTCCCCTGACAGACACTGCTGCAGAGCTTCTTCGATCGCCCTGCCTGTTGTCTCCTCGGATTCCCAATCACCGAATACTTGATTCCCGAAGATTGTTATGGGAAATCCTGGCTCATATACTATCCCTCGCTCTTCAAGCATCTGATCCAATAGGGCACGCCCTTGAGCTGTAGCAGCATCGTGTTCAATAATCTGAATCGAGGGATAGGTATTGGCTAACCTTTCATTAAACGGCCTTTGTTCAGGACAGTGCGAACAGCCAGTGACATAAAAGAAGTGGACCTCATATCCTTCACCGATGCTTGATGTTCCCTGACTCGTGACTCCGATGACTATTCCCAGGATTATCAGGGATATGATCAAGTATCTCTTGAAGCGGTCCTGGAAGGTGTTTCTCAGAAAATTGACCAACCTGCTGTATATTGACAAATGCCGACTCAAAATGGCCTCCCCGGTCTGGGATTTTCTACAGGAAATGCAGACGGTGCGCAGGTCACCGCTTGTGAGACTGTGCCCTTAGCTCGAGTCGCTATTTATCTCCTAACAACCAAACGTGCATCTTGAGCAAGACACCACATTGAGTGCTACGCTCTTACAGACCATGTTACCAGCGATATCAGACACTATTACTGTGACTGTAACATCAGTGGACGCATTGGGGGCAGTCCAGGTGATCATAGAGCCCTCTCCAGAAATCTCGCCGCCATTGCATGACCAGTTGTAAGACACCCCGTTGCTCGTGTCTGCAACTATGCACTCAATGTCATACATTTGTCGTTTCCCGACTAGATATTCCTCGCCGGATTTCTTGAGGTAGCAGTGTCCGTAACGGTCCTTCGTGATAAGCAATTGTTCTATAATCGGTGGCTGCAATGTCGCCACGCTAATAAGTAGCGTTCTCGTGGCCGAGCTACCATGGCCATCGGTAACCACAACTGTGATGTCGAATATGCCAACTTCTTGGGGAGCAGTCCAGTTTACAGCCGCGCCTGTGCCAGAAATAGTACCTGCGGTGGCCGTCCACTCATAACTCAGCTGATCGCCATCAGCGTCTGAAGCAGTGCACGTCACCTGGACACTGCCCGAAGGAGCAGTCCAGTCTGCACCCGCTACCAGGCTGGTAATAGTTGGCGACCTATTGGCTCTCACTTCGATGGTTACCTGTTGCATAACTTGGCCACCGCGGCCGTCGCTCACAGTGACCGTAACATTGTAGGATCCTAGTGAGTTAGGGGCGGTCCAGTTTACAGCCACACCTGTGCCAGAGATGTTACCTCCGCTAACTGACCAGTCATAGCTCAGCGCATCCCCATCGCGATCTGAAGCATCACATGTAATCTGGCACCTTCCCGAAGGAATGACTTTCTCGGGCGCCTCCACACTGGCGATAGCTGGCCGATGGTTGGCTAGCATCGTATCAAACACGACTACAAGCACCGCTACCGCCGCCACAATTCCTATAATTATTAGAAGTCTTTTTTTGTTCATCAGTTTCTCTCCTGAAGCCTTTTTCGTTCAAGCCTTTATCCAGGCCATCGCATATATTACCACTTTTATGGAGGCGACGGAAGCTGTAATTCGAATGACTTTGTCGGTATCTCAGGCTAGAAGTGTCCCCGCTGTGCAGGTCGCCATGGGGAAAACTACGCCTTTGCTAGAATTGCTATTTATCTCCCGATTCTATCCAAACTCACATGGTGAACAATCCACCACATCGAAAACTACATTCCTCCTGACCCAATTACCTACGCCATCAAACACTTTCGCCGTGACAGTAACGTAACCGGATGTATCCGGGGCGGTCCAGGTAATCACAGAGCCCGCACCGGAAATCTCGCCACTATTGCACGACCATTCATAAACCAGCTCGCCGTTCATGGCTGAAGCAATGCACTCAATATAGTATTCTTTCGTTTTCCCGACCTTGTACCCGGTACTGGTTGTCTTCAGATATTTGGGCTCTTTGGCAGTGACAATCAGGTTTTGAATACTTGGCGGAGGGCCATTTGACGTGATGAGAGTTAGAAATGCCGTGTCTTCGCCGCCACGACCATCATCAACCACAACTGTGATATCGTACATGCCAACTTCTTCGGGAGCAGTCCAGATTGCCACCCCGCCTGTGTCAGAAATATCGCCTCCAATCGTTATCCACTCATAACTCAGCTCATCGCCATCGGCATCTGAAGCAGTACACGTCATCTGGATGCTACCCGAAGGAGCGATCCATTCTGCCTCGGCTTCCAGACTGGTGATGATTGGCAGTCGGTTCGTTACCGTCGTGCAGGATGAGGCCGTGAGCAGCACCGCTGCCGCCACAGTTGCTAGACCGATTCTTATCAGGTTATCTTTCACGGAACCCATTTTATCCGGCCCTCACCAGGGCCATCACATATATTACCATTCTTATGAGGGTGATGGAAAGTATCGTTTGAATGGTTTTTCAGGCGTATCTTGTATGAAGTACCCGTGGTGTGTAGGTCGGTGCCGGGACGATTATGCCCTAGGCCAGAGTTGCCATTCCTCTCCTAACACCCAAACGTACATGGAGAGCAATTCACAACGGTGAGAATCATGTCTTTACTGGCCCTACTACCAGCGATGTCGGATACCGTTACTGTGACTGTAACGTAACCAGACGTATTCGGGGCAGTCCAGGTAACCAAAGAACCCTCTCCAGGAAGCTCTCCGTCTGTGCATGACCATTCGTAAAACAGTTCGATGTCTGTGTCTGCAACGATGCACTCAATATCATACATTTGTCCTTTCCCGACGTAATAACCCCCGGAATATTCCTTCAGGTAGCAATGTTCCGCCGTGATAATCAAGTCTTCGATAATCGGCGGTTGCTCCGTCAGTACGCTGATAGTTAGAAAACTCGTAGCTGAGCTACCATGATCATCCTTAACTACAACTGTGATGTCGTACGTACCAACTTCTTCGGGAGCAGTCCAGATGGCAACCGCGCCTGTGCCAGAAATATCACCTCCAGTCGTTATCCAGTCATAACTCAGCTCATCGCCATCAGCGTCTGAAGCAGTGCACGTCACCTGGACACTGCCCGAAGGAGCAGTCCAGTTTGCACCCGCTACCAGGCCGGTAATCGTTGGCGGCTCATTGGCTCTCACTGTAATGCTTATGTAGTCGGTAACTTCGCCACCGTTGCCATCGATCACCTTGACTGTAACATTGTGAGAGCCTTCAGATGCAGGGGCAGTCCAGGTAACGGTAACTCCTCCCCCATCTATTTCGCCTCCGCTAGCCCACCAGATATAGCTCAGCTCATCGCCATCGGGGTCGGAAGCAGTACACACCACCTGGAGACTACCCGAGGGAGTAGTCCGTCCTGCCTCAGCTTCCAGGCTGGTGATAATCGGCTGATTGTTGGTTGACGTCGTACAAGATGAAGCCAACATTAGCACTGCTGCCAGCGCGACTACCTTAATTACTACACATCTTTTTTTGTTCATTAGCTTCTCTCCTCAAAGTTATTTCGTTCAAGCCCGGTTCCGGAGCATCACATAGTATATTACCACTTCTATATTGGATTTGTTAAGAGCGGTGCCTCTTCTCGATCATTGCGAGGCTGACAAAGTAATTTGCAGGAATCTCGGTCGGGGATAAGAGGCTGCCGCGCTTCGCTCGCAATGATAGGAGGCAAAGTGCTCGGGATGGCAAACGGCTTCCAGAGATTGATACGGGTACCGACATTATTGAATTGACAGGAAGACTCATCTTAGCGGCAATATCTTCGCTTAACATAGTAATCCGGACCGACATCTCCGGTGCTTCCTCACCATGCAGCTGAAATCACCCTTATTTCGTCTCCCACCACTGTGCCCAGAAAGTCGCAAGCGCTTCCCTCTCTCAGCGATATTTCAAGATAGCCGCTGCTACCTACGACAGCCATTACCCCCTCTTTTTGCGCGTAGTAGTCGCTGATACCCTGGATGCGCTGCCCAGCTACCTCAATCATGACGTCTTTCCCGGGTAGATTGTTGCTCCTGATATTCGTAATCAAGTTGCCAAAGCGATCAACGTGCAGAACTTGGCCAACCAGATTACCGTCTGGGTCAAGCGACGGCTTCGCTATAGGAAGAACGTGCAGGGAGCTGATTTTCTCTCCGAATTCATAAGGGGATATGCCTAGAGAAAGGCCAGCAGCCACAGGGGCAAAAATGTCTCTTCCATGAAAGGTAGGGCTGACCGGGTGGCGCCAGAAGCGAGGGTCTGTAATAGCTGCAGCTTCAAGGCCCTTCTTGAATACTATCTCTGTAGTTGGCTGATTTACCAGCCTCTGCCCAGCAAATTGGGCAATTACATTAGGAAATACATCATCAATTATGTAGCTGAGGATGCCGTTATCGGGAGCAACAAAGATAGCCGAAGGCGTTTTCAGTATTATTCCCCGGCGCTCACTGCCTACGCGAGGGTCAACAATAGCCACGTGAACTGTTTGCTTGGGGAAGTAACGATAAGCAGCATTAAGTATGAAAGCAGCCTGAAGGATGTCCTGTGGCCTGATAGAATGACTGACGTCTACGATACTAGCTTCAGGGTTGATGTTTAAGATGGCGCCTTTCACAGCAGCAACGTAGGCATCATCGTAACCAAAGTCGGTAGTCAGGGTTATTATGGAACTCATCTATGGATACTAAAGCTGCGCACCAATTAAAGTAGCCAGAACCACAAGCACGACGGCTAAGATTATGGTCAGCTTCAGAAGTGTGCTCTCTATCCCTCGTCGGGTGCGATACACCGAGTCAGCTTGCCCGAAGATACCCCCTATGCCTCCACCCCGTAACTGGAATAGCACAGTGGCAATTAAGGCTGCTGATACTAGTATCTGAGCGACTAAAAGATACGTAGGCAATTCATTTACCTCCTAGCTCCTGCATAATAATCTCTCTTACCACGCCTGGATTAGCTCTTCCTCTGGTAGCTTTCATTACCTGCCCTATAAGAAACGTCAGGGCTTGCTGTTTGCCAGAAGTATAGTCCGCAACGGCCCCGGCATTCTCAGCAATCACCTGTTTTATCACTTCCTTTATTTCGCCGGCATCGCTAATCTGGCTGAGTTTCTTTTCTCTTATGATGTCGCTGGCTCCCTCGCCAGTCTGAAACATCTCTTCAAGCACTGCTTTTGCCGTCGGTCCGCTTATAGCACCATTATGCACCAGGTCAAGCATATCTGCCAGATGCTTCGGGCTTATTCTAGCATTTTCAATCTCAGTGTTGGTAGCGTTAAGCAGTCGGCTGAAATCTCCCAAAAGCCAGTTACTAGCCATCTTCGCCCTGCCAGGACCCACCAGCTTAACACAATCTTCAAAATAATCTGCCATGGCCCTGGAGCCAGTCAGGATATTAGCATCGTACAAGGACAAGCCATATTGGGTCATAAATCGGTCTCTACGGGCCTCAGGTAATTCAGGAAGTCTGGCTCTGATTTCCTCTATCCAGGAACGGTCCAAAACCAACGCGGGCAAGTCAGGTTCGGGAAAATATCGATAATCCTCAGCATACTCTTTAGTCCTCTGGGTCACTGTAATCCCCGTTTCCTCTATCCAGCCTCTGGTCTCCTGTACCAGTTCTCCCCCTTCCTCGAGTATTTTTCCTTGTCGCTCCGCTTCATATTTCAGGGCTTGATAAATTGCTTTGAAGCTATTCATGTTTTTCACTTCCACCTTCGGCAGAAACTCTTTGCTAGCCACTGGGCGTATGCTTATGTTGGCATCACACCTAAAGCTTCCCTCCTCCATATTGGCGGTGGACACCCCCAGATAACGCAGGATATTGTGTAACCTGATCAGATAATCCCGAGCTTCCTCGGGCGAACTTATTTCAGGCTCGCTAACAACCTCCATCAAGGGCACCCCTGAGCGGTTAACGTCTATCAAACTGTAATCTCCCCTGTGCAACAACTTAGCGGTATCTTCTTCTAGATGCACCCTGGTGATATTGACTCTTTTCTTGCTACCATTGCTGTCAATAGTCAGCCAACCGCTCTTGCCGATGGGAGCATCATACTGGGAAATCTGATAGCCCTTCATCAGGTCGGGGTAGAAGTAGTTCTTGCGGTCGAACTTGGTGTATTCGGGGGTCGTACAGTTCAGCGCCAGGGCAGTCATCACCGTATATTCTATCGCCTGTTCATTGATGACGGGGAGGACGCCTGGCATGCCCAGGCAAACAGGGCAGACGTGGGTATTGGGAGGAGTGCTGGCATAGTCAATGCTACAGCCGCAGAACATCTTGCTCCTGGTTAGTAGCTGAATGTGAACCTCCAATCCGATGACGATTTCGTAGTCCATGCCCCGTAAGCTAGTATAGCAAGTTTGCTAAGCCTGGTACAACGCATTGACCGATGTAGTAAATAGAGGTTAGAATTCGCGTGTTCTGACAAGCGACCCAACAAATAGGAGGCAAAGATGGACAAGATAGATGTATTGATTATAGGTGGCAGTGCTGGAGGTCTTGTTGCTGGCATAACAGCCAAGAGGCATTACAAGGACGCTAGGGCAACCGTCATACGGAAAGAAAAAGAGGGGCAGGTGCTGGTTCCCTGCGGACTTCCATACATTTTCGGCACTGTAGGAGCACCAGAGAAGAACATAATACCCGATGCATTGCTTACAGGAAATAATATCGATTTCATGATTGACGAAGCCACTTCCATAGACAGGCAGGCAAAAGCGATCGTTACAGCGAGTGGAAAATCCATAGGATATGAGAAGTTGGTATTAGCTACTGGAGGATTGCCAATCATAATTCCCATACCGGGCAAGGATTTGGAGAATGTTTTCTGCGCCGTAAAGGATGTACAGTACATGAAGGAATTGCTTAAGACGTTGGATGAGGTAAAGGATGTAGTGATTATCGGAGGTGGATTTATAGGCCTCGAGTTTGGTGATGAACTGAGGAAAAGAGGACTAAACGTCACTGTTGTGGAAATGTTGCCTCACTGCCTCCAGCTTGTCTTTGACGAGGACTTCTGCTCTGTGGCGGAGAACAAGTTGAGAGAACGAGGGATAAGTGTAAAGACCGAAGTCCAGGCAGAAGCAATTGTGGGAAACAAGAAGGTTGAAGGAGTCAGGCTAAGCACTGGCGAGGAACTAAAGGCAGACTTGGCATTTATGTGTATTGGAGTGCGTCCCAATACTGAACTGGCTCAAAAGGCAGGCCTTCAGATAGGGGAGACCAAAGGGATATGGGTTGACGACTATGGCAGGACAAGTGACAAAGATATTTTTGCTATCGGCGACTGCGCTGAGAAAAAGTCCTTCTTCACCAAGAAACCCTCCAACTTGAGGCTTGCTTCCATTGCTTGCAATGAGGCCAGAATTGTTGGCGCCAACCTGTTCGGCTTAAAAAGGAGAAACGAAGGAGTGATTGGCAGTTTTGCCACCATTATAGGAGATTCAGGTATAGGTCTGGCCGGGCTTACTGAAACAGCGGCAAAAGGAGCAGGTTTTGATGTCGTGACAGGTGAGGTTAAGACCCCGGATAAACATCCAGGCTCTATACCGGGCGCCACAGAGTTCAGAGTGAAATTAGTGTTTGAGAGGGCGACTCAGGAGATAGTTGGAGGGCAGGTATGTGGTGGCATAACTGTGGGAGAGGTTGTCAATGTACTTTCAGCTTTAATACAAAACAGGATGACGGCCAGTGCAGTTGCTACTTTTCAATACGGTACTCATCCTTTCTTCACGCCCTCACCTATACCTTATCCTATTGTGAATGCTGCTGAAGTGGCCCTAACCAGACTCTGAAACTGAGCCGCCTCTGTGTTGTGAGTTTGACCGAGGTTCCTAATCCTTGTAGAATTCAGGTTGCGGGGATATAGCTCAGCTGGGAGAGCACTGCGTTCGCATCGCAGGGGTCGGGGGTTCGAATCCCCCTATCTCCACCATGGAACAGTGGAGAGCTGATTGAAATGCCCTTCGGTAAATCGGGGTACCGAAGGGTCTCTAAGTGAATGTGGTTAGGGCTTTTGGTTGACATAACAATCAGAGATTTGTTAGAGATTGTCCCACACCGGATGTTGCGGTAATAGCGTGCCCCTGTAGCTCAGAGGATAGAGCAGCGGTTTCCTAAACCGCGTGTCGGGCGTTCGAGTCGCCCCAGGGGTATTTTTGATATAATTACGCTGATTCAGGGGCGTAGCTCAGTTTGGCTAGAGCAGCGGTCTCCAAAACCGCAGGTCGCGGGTTCGAGTCCTGCCGCCCCTGCCAGTGAAAGGTAAATTTTCCAGAATTTCCGCTCTTAAGATAAGAAGGGAAAGGGGAGTTATGGAAATAACCCCGATTATGCCCCTTACCTTTGAGGTGCTAAGCCGAGGTGGTGGAATAGGCAGACACGCCATCTTGAGGGGGTGGTGGGCGAAAGCCCGTGGGAGTTCAAATCTCCCCCTCGGCACCAAGATTAGTTGAGCCGGTTCAGATAGACGGGTGACACTTTGTATGTCTGCAACATCGGATAATAGCCTTCCGTGTCATTGCCACGCCCCGACTCTCGTCGGGGCGTGGCAATCCCATTGTGAAGCTGGAGCCTGCTATAGTCACGCCGAGAAACCTCGCTTAGAGATTGCTTCATCGCCCCAATGAATCGGGGCTCCTCGCAATGACAAAAAAGAAGTGTCAATAAGGTACTGAACCAGGAAACTAGTTTGCGAGAACCAGAAAAAGGCGGTAAAATCTGCTCAAAGCGGAAGTAGTTCAGCGGTAGAATGCTTCCTTGCCAAGGAAGAGGTCGCGGGTTCGAATCCCGTCTTCCGCTCCAGTAAATCTGGTAGTTGTGGCGGCGTAGCCAAGAGGTTAAGGCAGGGGTCTGCAAAACCCCGATACGGCGGTTCGAATCCGCCCGCCGCCTTGTCCAACTATCGATCATCAGGCCGAGGTGGCGGAATGGTAGACGCGGCGGACTTAAAATCCGCTTCCTGCAAGGGAGTGTGGGTTCGAGTCCCTCCCTCGGCAGTAAACCGACACCGTAGAGATTCAAAGAACAAGACGTCAAAAACTTCATTTCAACGGCGCATGCCGAAGCTCAAAGCACACAGAACAGCGTTTTTGTCATTTAAGCATTTGGATTTCAATTCTCATTTGGATTTTGACATTTGGTTTTTGTTATTTGGAATTCGGGCAATGAGATTGCCAGTCGCCCCCGGTTTGCTCGATGGTCCGGAAGAAAATCCCGTGAAAGCCCCGGGGGCGAGGGATTTTCCCTTTTCTTGCGACTAATACTATCAGAAAGGTAATAGGCCATTAGTACTATGAAGAACACAGACGACTCCCCCGACAACGAAGAGCAATTAGCAACCGTGCCGATGGACTACCGCGCTCTGCTGGCAATGACACGACCCCTGGTAATTGCGGAGCACACCCTGCCGTCATGGCGAGGAGGGGAGATTTCTCGCTCAGGCTCCGGAATCTCACTTGAACCAGACGATTGGCGCGCCGAGTTTGCCCTGAGGAGAGGCGAGATTGTTCGTCACGACGAGTCGGAGCTGGAAATTACAGGAGACGAAGGTCTGGCAACGAGAAAAAAGGAGACCTGGACAAGCTCTGCCCCTGAAGTTGAAGACGCGGCGATGGAGGCTAGGTCTGCCTTACCCCAAACGGATTCAAATCTGCAAATTAGAATCCACTTAGGCATGTCCTGAGCTTGTTCAGACCTGTGTTGGGCCCTAGGAAATTGCTGCTTTCCAGTCACGATGACATTCGTACCTGTCATTGCAGGTAGCCCTTTCCCTCTGTCATTGCGAGGCACGCCAGTGCCGAAGCAATCTCATGGAGGCGTTGTAGAGCATGGAGATTGCCACGCTTCGCTCGCAATGACACCCCCATTCTGTCGTTGCGAGGAGTCCTTCTGCCGAAGGACGACGAAGCAATCTCTGGTAGAATGGAGATTGCCACGCCCCGACAAGTCAGGGTTCGCAATGACAATGGGGTGCGGGGGCCGGCAGTGACACAGAAATGGAAAGGTGTGCAAAGCTAGTACCTTTGTCTCATTGACTTCTGCAATGTTGCCCATTATACTTTTGTAACTATGCGAACTGAGGTAAGGCATGGCAAAAGCTGATAAAGCAGTAGAAGCAACGGAAGCCGCCCGACCCATAAGCGACATGGAGAAAGGCGACCTAGCCATGAAAGTGGTCGCGGCAATGCTGGCGGCCAGGGTGGCTGACATCAAACCACAGCTTGATTTCACCACTGAGCTGGGCTTCCTCTATCCGCTCGTTGAGCAAACAACCAGGGTCAAAGGCAAGGAAGCAGTGGCAATTGTGGAATCCCTGACTGACAGGGGCATATTGAGAAAGAGTTACTTTGACAGACTTCTCCATTGTCCGCGCTGCCAATCGATAAATTTAAGACCGAGCACTCACTGCCCGAAATGCGGCTCGGGGGATATCACCCGGGGCCGGATCCTCGAGCACCTGGCCTGCGGCTATGTCGGTGTTGAAGAGGAATTTGCGGCCAAAGGCAAATATGTATGTCCCAAGTGTAAACTGCAGTTGCGAACTATGGGCGCCGACTACGTGAGCCGGGGGGTGCTGCGCAAGTGCCGTGACTGCAGCGAAATATTCAGCGCGCCGCTGGTAAAATGGCGCTGCTTGAAATGCTCTTCGCTCTCCACCGAGGACGAGATTGTCGAGGTGAATGTCTATGCGTATACACTTGACGAGGGGAAGAGAAACTGGCTGGAATTTGAAATTCAGCCGAAAGTGCGGTTCGTTGAGTTCTTGATATACCATGGCTACAAAGTGACGGAAAATGCCAGAGTGAAGGGGAGATCGGGGGCAGAACACAGGATAGATATGCTGGCCAGCAGGGATGATGGCGTCGTTACGCACAATATCGCTATCGGGATTGAGATTGCCAGGGAGCAGATAGGACTGGACAGGATAATGGATTTTGATGTCAAGGCCTTCGATAGCGGGATTCACGACAAAGTACTGATTATCATCCCCGAGTTAGGCGAAGAGGCCCGGAAGTTTGCCAGCTACCATGGGATAAAGGTGCTGGAACCCAAGGACCTGGACACATTGCTCACTGTCAGTCCCCAGCCGCGCCCGGAAGTAGTCAGGGAGCCCTTTGAATTTAAGTCCAAATCGCAGCTTGTTGAATACCTGAAGAAACGGGGTTACAGAGTACGGGAAGATGCTGAAGTCAAAGGCCGGTCGGGCGCTGGCCATAACATGGATGTACTGGCTACCAAAGATGAGGGCATCATTACTCATCGTATTGCTATCGGCATCGAGGTGGCTGAGAAGCCAATGGGACTGGATAGAGTATTTGACTTCGACGATAGGGCTTATGATGCCGGCATTATGGATAAGGTCCTTATTGTTGTTCCCGGGCTCACCGGTGACGCCATGCAGTTTGCCAGGCGTCAGGGCATAAGGGTCTTTGAGATCAAGCAACTGGAGACGCCCGGGCAGTAAAGCCCCGAATCCCAGGCCCCAAATGCCACTCCTCAATAATATCAAAGCGCAAAGTACCAATAACGCCTCCATGCTGTCATTGCGAGGCTGACGAAGTCAGCCGAAGCAATCTCCGTGGGCCACTAGAGATTGCCGCGCTTCGCTCGCAATGACATTAGTAGTGTGGGCGGGGACAAGCCTGCCTACTATGGTCGGGTAGATGTAGTGGCGGAGTTTGTCTGCGCCTGGCGCAAAGAGAGCTCAGTCTCATATTCTCTTCAATTCTCCTGCCTAAGAAGTAGTTTTAGCATTCAAGCCTTTCGATTCCATTCGTCATTCAGACCCCATTTGTCATTTGACCTTTGTCATCTGGAATTCGTTTGTAATTTGGATCTTGGCATTTGGACTTCGTAGGTTGGATTTCATTTGTCATTGGGATTTTGTCATCTGGAATTCGCTTGTCCCCCTTGGCCTTTGTGATTTGGATTTTGTTTGTCCTTTGGGCTTTGACATTTGGATTTGGGTGGATGCGCTTCGCGTAGCTAGGATGGCAGGCCGAAACTATCCTCCTATTACCAACGGGTGATTGACGACTACGATAGCTGCGCTATACTTATAACATACACAATTAGTTACTGGAACTCAATCCAGAAAAAACAGAAGGAGGTGAAGGAAGAGCAAACGGTAACGGAAATATACCCATAACAAAAGCTTACTGGAGCTAAATCCAGGAAAAATCAAAAAGGAGGCAAGAAGGAAAAAGAATGAAAATGATACACAGAGGAGAGAAGGGGTTCACCCTGATTGAGTTACTGGTGGTTATTGCCATCCTGGGCGTCATCGCAGCCGTGGTGGCACTGAACGTCGGTAACTTCTTCGGGCGAGGAACCCTGCAGGCAGCCAATACCGAGCTGCACCAGGTCCAGACCGCGGTTATAGCGTGCATGGCAGATGGCGAGACTGGCCTGCTGACAGCACCGTCGGGCAACGCCACCGCAGGCTGGGACGGTG
>JBATUN010000025.1:0-177514 GCA_049671165.1 Dehalococcoidia bacterium
GGGCATTCCTGGGAAATGATACCTGATTTGTAGCAGACCCGATTGGCATGGTGTCCCTGGAATTCAGTCATTGGCTCCACCTGGCGCTATTGACATGTTTATGAAACAGTATACAGAATAGAAGTTAGAAATACGGAGCAATTGAAAGGAGGTAAACTAGAATGGACCAAATTTTAGGTTGGGGTACTGCAGGGGGGCTTGGTGTACTCTTGGCCGGTCTTGGCGTTTTCTTCTGGGGGCTGCAATTTGTGAGAGGATATTGGGGACAGGGGCGATGGACTAGTGAGGAGAAATCCAAGAAGTAAGAAGATCGACTCTACCGCGCAATTACGTATTGGCCTTGTGGTATTTCGGGAAATAACACCTGATTTGTAGCAGGCCTGATTGGTATGGTGTCCCTGGAATTCGCTGTGGTTACTGTATCTACTTTGGCGATATAAACGAAGTCACCGAGAGAATAGGCAAGCAGAAATTATTGGTCTGGTATAAGGGCATCACCATATAGGGTGATGGGTGTTGTTATATATTTAGCCATTTCGTTACCTGAAGGAATTGATGTTTAGGAGTGATTATCTGTTCAGTTTCCAGACCTGCACGTTCAGATTAGCGGCAATACTCACCCAGATTATGTATGGGATGAGAAGCCAGCCGGCTAAGGGGGATACGCCAAAGAATGTAATGATGTTAATTAGTATGGCTATCCAGAGTAGCAGAATCATCACCATTCCACCAAAAAGGGACTTAAGCCCAAAAAAGATTACCGACCACAGGATGTTCAGAACCAGTTGAGCCCAAAATATTATAAAAGCTATTGTTACCCCTTCTTGACCCAATCCTTCCCGCCAGACTAAGAAAACGGCTACACCCATCAAAAGGTAAAGAGTGACCCAGACAGGTCCGAAGACTGAATTAGGTGGAGTAAAGGTTGGTTTCTTGAGTCCCGCATACCAGGTGGTAATTGCAGGGGTGGTGAAAATGGCACCGATGCCACCCGCGCCTTCACAGGCGACTATACTTACGATCAGCTTAATTATGTCCGTTCCACTCATGTCTTCAAACTCCCTTGAGAGCCAGTTCAATAAAGGCGGCCCCGACCACTATCAAGCTTAGTTAGTTCACACGGGGTTTGTCAACCATTCCGTCTTTTCGTGCAACCAGGTGACATTACACTTTCCATCGGATTGTTCACTTTGCCATGGTATTCTGGGACATAATACCTGATTTGTAGCAGGCCTGACTGTTATGGTATCACTGGAATTATGCAGTCAGTAATCACGGTCGAGAGGCTGCACTTCTTCCTCAAAATAACGGTGAAAGGGGTGGGGCAAGTCGTGGTAATCAAGGCCGGATATATTATCTGAGAAATCCCTTGAGTTCAGGGTGTTCCAGAACAGGACTGCTTTACCTCGCAGGCTCCCGTTTTTTGCCTCGTGTTTAAGCGCTGCCAGGGTCTTGCCTGTATAGGTGCCATCCAGTTTGATCCCTTCGCACTCCCTCATTAGGGATACTGCCTCCATCCCCTCATCTGTAAAAAGCGCGTATCGTTGGCCGGCATAATCGTGTCTAATATTGATATCTGTTTCAGAGAACTCGAATCTGGGGAAAGAAGCATCCAGAGAACAAAGTAAAGAGTTCGTCTTGTTGATGAGTCCGATCATTGCTCTGGTATTGACGAATCTTTCACCGCATATCCGCACCGAAACTACCCGGCCACCGAGCTTGGCCGCCCTGAGTCCGAGAATCAATCCGGCCGTTGTACCCATCGTACCGCTAGCGACGTAAATATACTCTGGCTCCGGCGTTTCTCCACTAGCGATTTGTCCTCTTAACTCGAGCGCTGCGTTAACAAAACCGATAACGCCAGGGGGAGAAGAACCGCCAGGATGGATGAAGTAGGGAAAGCGGCCTTTCTGCAACCTGTGCCGCAAAAGCTGATAGGTGGCCGCAGTGTAGACCAGCGGCATATTTCTTACAGATTCTAGCCCGGTCCCACACAAGTGTAATTCGGCACCACAGCACTGGCTCATGAGTAGATTGCGGCGAACATACTGGGCATTCGGCTGGGGCATCAACATCGAGATGCTCTTCACACCGACCTGTCGTGCATATATGGCAGTGGCCAAGGCATGGTTCGACCCGGCACCGCCAAAGGTCATGACTTCCCTCGCCTTGGAGCGCAGAACCTGGCCCAGAATGAACTCTAACTTTCGAGGTTTGTTCCCACCGTAGAGTTTCCCACTCAAGTCATCGCGTTTTATATAGAGTTGGCTAATGCCTAACTCAGCTCCTAGTGTTTCGAGCTTCTGCACCGGGGTAGGAAATTCGCCTAGCGGTACATAGGCAAGCTTCTCCCGCAACAGCGGGTACTGTTCAAATAGCGGAATCACTTCTATTCTTTCCTTATGTCAATAGTTGTGCAGCTCAACTCTCAAGAGTCCTGCTTTTGTAACGACCAGGATGGCATATTATCATCGGTGGCTATTGTTATCAATCTGGCGACGATGAGGATATGAAGCCCTTGACACTGGGCCTGTATCCTGGGGAAATAACACCTGATTTGTAGCAGGCCTGATTGGTAGGGTGTCCCGGGAATTCAGATGGCATATACCATTGAACAAAACCGAGCATTGTTGAGTAACAGCACAAGTTTTTATCCTGACATGGGCAAAGCTAGTGATTGCTTGAGTGCAATTTAGCCCGAATCTCATGTTCTCGTTGCTTCAGTGTATCCAATTGCTTTGCAGCTTCCGCGGCCTCAATCATTCGTTCCTTACCTGCGATGAAACTGGCTCTTGGTTTTCCCTTTGAGCTTTCCGCCTGATGTCCTCGCAGGGCTTTCAATTCCCTCTTGGCCTTGTCTATTTTGGCCAGGATATCCTCGAGTTGCTTATTGAGCTCTTCTTTTTTCTCCATAGCCTCATCCTTTAGTTATCTCTCTCCGCTTATCTTATCCATAGTAAGTCAACTGGCGGTCGCAGTCAATACCGCTCTTTCACACGAAAGTCGGTATTGTGCAATCCCCTTTCGAGGATTAGGTTTTTTCCGACACGAGTGTGCAACTGAGGGTCAGAGACGGTTAGAGATGAGCCTTCAATTCCACTATGGTGCGATCCCGGCCAGTATTCTGGGGACATAATACCTGATTTGTAGCAGGCCTGATTGGTATGGTGTCCCTGGAATTCTCGAAGGCAAAATAATTCAGCCTTCTGTCGTTCCGACTACTTTATCATGGCAAGACAAGCAATACGCCTTAGCGTGCAAGCTGTGAAGGAATCTATCTTCAATATGTTCTCTATAGTAAACCTCGCCAGACAAAATTTCTTTACCACAGCTGTAGCAAGTGTGCTGCGTCCTAGCTTTTACCCGCTTCAGGATAGTTAGATTATTGTACTTTCCCATAGCCTAAACTTATTGTCTTTTTGTTGAACCTATAGTTTCTCGAGGAGCCAGATATAGAGAAAAGCCCTCAACTTTGAACGACAGACAGCCTATATCTTTTCCCAGGCTCTAGGGCTTCAAAACGAAATCTATCACCTGGCTTCAACTCAGAATGACTATTATACCAAGGTCGCAGACCTCCCTGAATATAAATACCGCCGTTTGGATCGCCCACAGGTGTGCCCTTTAAAGCCGACGTCACTCTAGTTCTAACCACTTGAGTATCAGTCTCTAGATCGAAGTAGACTTTATAACCCGGAAAGAAGCGCCTCTTCTTTCTTGGAATGTTGATTAAGGCATACCTACGTGGACTATGTAAAGTACTGGGTTTGATTTCTATTACCTTTTCCACATTGCTGACCTTATCTCCTGTAAGTCCTAATATCTGCCGCAGCACGGAATTTGGAGTATCAACTAATGGCTCTGCCCTTCTTTGTAGCTCTTTCCAGACTTCATCATCTACTCTTATCACCGGCATTTTCAACCTCCAGTTATTATTTGTAACATTGTAACATACAGCATCTTATTTGTCAAGTCCCGTAACAAACTAATCCAATAAGCAAGATTCTTTTCCCGGGTATTCTGGGGGCATAGTACCTGATTTGTAGTAGGCCTGATTGGTATGGTGTCCCTCGAATTGTAGTAGAAACGCTCTTAGTAACCACAGATAAACGCACTGAGGTAATGAGGGAAGTCCTAGACTGGCTGATGGAAGGGTAAGAATCTTCTCCCTTGATGGGGGAGGATTTAGGAGAGGGTGATCACCCTCTCTACTCGATGGAGAGGGTTAGGGTGATATTCTTCTCTCTTGACGGGCTTTGCACATAAATTCCTTTTAATCAGCCACTTTTTGTGCGACTGCCATTTCTGCACAAAAAGTCAAATAGTTTGATGAAGATGGCCTTATGTAGCAATACGAACACGTATGCGAGGTCTAATAGGAACTAAGATTCCAGCATAAGCACGGATAATTCTGTCATAAAGGTCAGGTAATCTAGGCGCATGAATTGTAACCAGAAGGGCATATTGTATGGGACGAACTCGCTTTGAAGGTAGACCATCTTCGCGATGGTGGTAATAAATATCGAAACATGGTTTGTCAAGGGAAGTGCCTCGAAATCTCCTAGACCTCTTGACGCAAGGCTCCCACTTGAGACCGCCTTCCCTCAATTCGTATTCTCCGACGCCATACATACTCCCTTCGGAAAAAAAGGGGACCGTCCTAGGGTATGTGGATGTTGTCCCGTCACGATATTGGGTAAACTTCTTGGAATGTGGGCGGAAAAAGGCCATGAAACCACTCTCGGTATATGTTCCTGTAAACCCGGGCGATGTTTCCGGTGAGATCAAGACCGTTGCAGTAATTGTAACAAAACCATCTATGTTTTCTACTGGTAGTGGTATGTTTGCGCGAAGATGAATACCAATCGGCAATTGCCCTTGATAGATAATGGTTGGACTATTATCTGGACACGTAATCAGTTGCTCAGGGTCAAGCACAAACCGTCCCCAACCGACTTCTGACCGGCCTTGACCTTCATCTTCAGCTTGGTGAATCATCAGTGCTCGGACGGTCAAAGGTTGAATTCTATTGCCGAGTTGTGCTGCGATTGCAGCAGCAGAGCGGAGAGAAAGTGGAGACGAGAAACTGGTGCCTTCTACGGGGATAGCATCAGAGGTAGGGTTGAGAACGTAAAAAGGTTGTGTGGCACAACCTCCAAAGGCCAAGCCATCTGGTTTTACTAAGCCGGGTGCTCTACCAGGGCCTACTGAACTGTAAGGTGCTCGATTCCATAATGGAGAAGAGGAATCAGCACAATCGGTAGCACCCACAGACAGGACGTTGATTGCATCCGCAGGAGGTTGAATGCGATTGAGGCCGCTCGCGCTATCTCTTTCTCCAGCGTTTCCAGCTGCTACGGTAACGACAGAATGTCCTAATGCAAATCTCTGGTCAAGGGCAATAGTCCAATAGGAAATGTCATCATCATCAATTGGAATGTCAGGGCCTATGCTTAAGTTTACTAATCTATACTGATTTCGGTGGGCGTCTAAGTAGTTCGTTATGCGGTCGATAACGTTCACATACTCAAGGTCGGAGGAGCTTACGTCCTTTCGGTCTAGAACACGGACATGGTCTAGTCGACAGACAGGAGGCGAGGGCGTAGCTCGTTGAGATAGAGGCCCAAACAAAAAAGCCCCCGTCACGGCGAGCCCATGGGCCTCCCAATCTGAAACTGCAGGGCCAATGCCAGGTGGTTCGATTAACGAGACCCACTGAGACAGGGAAGGCAGAATGGTCCTTGGTATACCACCGTCGAACATCACAGCTTTGATCTCCGAGTCAATTGGGTCTTCCTCGGGCAATTTGACACTAAATATTGAAGAACCCCGAGTAACAGTAGGATGAATAGGCCGCAACGCGGGCATTCCCCGACAGATTCGGACGAAAGAGTATTTGGCGAGACCCAAAACCGCGTCCCTAGATACTCTAACCGGTATGAAGGTCAAACCTTCTACGTCACGTCGCCTTTGGACAAGGGCAGTAGCTTTCAATTTGGAAATGTAATTCACGAAGGCAGTAATGACCTCTGGGTCATTGGCGTTGTGAATAAGGACCTCAAGCAAAACTACTTGCTGATTTCCAGGAATGGATTTTATTTTTGAATCTGCGGTAAAGGCAGAAATCGATTCTATTCTCAGAAGGCTTTGCGCAGCTGGCATACTGACATTCCAAGTAGCAAAGAAGTCGGACATACGGTAGAAAATGTCACGTTTTGCAGCGACAAATATCTGTTCAGTTTGAGCGACTTCAGGATGCTTTGATATACCCCAAAGCTCGGGAGCAATTGTCTTTTGACGACTCCCTAACGGCTTTAAGCCGACTGAATTTAGGAGAGCAGTTGGGAAATCGCTTTTTGAGACAAACCTAGGGTGCATGGTAATAATAGCAACGGATTGGTCTCTTGGGCAGGTCTCAGGAGGCAAAGACCGGAAATAGTCGTTCGCGGCAGTTAGGTTGTCCGAAAGTCGCTTTTGGGTTGTGGGAAAGTCATATGGCATGTTTTTCGGACTACCGCCCGTTGGGACTTGCACAGGCGAAGTGAGTTTTTCTCCCTCACCAATAAGAAAGTTGTTCTCTCTTGCCATGACAGAGCCTCCTTAATTCCCAGTCTTAATGGTTTCAAGCGGAGTAGAGGTAAGGTGACTTCTCAAAGTATCTCGGGACAACCCAGTAAGACTGGCTACTTGCCTCTGAGATAGGCCACTATCTTTCATGATCGCTGCTATTGCAAGTTTTTCTTTCTTGGTCCTGGTTTGGCAGTTTTTGGCAGCTAACTGCAATAATGATTGACTCAAGGGCATGCAACGAACTATGGCTGACCTTTTGGAGGTATTAATAGTTCTAGTAACATCAGCAAAAGATGTTCCGAAAAGTAACTCGGCAAGCAATGAAGTAGATATTCCATCAATATCTTCCTGTGGTATTAAAGTTCGTATTAGTTTTTCGATTTCTCGCTTTGTTGGTAATTGGAATTCAATAACTCGGTCAAATCTTCTCCATACCGCAGGGTCTAATAGGTCAGGATGATTAGTGGCAGCAATCAATAGACTGTGAGATGGCCAAGAATCAATCTCTTGGAGTATTACAGTAACGAGCCGCTTCAATTCGCCGATTTCTGAATCGTCGTCGCGTCTTTTCGCGATGGCGTCAAACTCGTCAAGGAGTAATACGACTTGTGAGTGGCGTGCGTAATCTAATACGATGCGTATGTTATTTCCGGTGCGACCCAAGAAGCTGGACATGACGGCCGATAGGTCCAGAGTGAATAATGGATAATTCAGTTGCTTGGCTAACCAGTGAGCCGCGAGCGTCTTGCCAGTTCCTGGTAAACCCTTAAAAAGTAGTGATTTTGTAGGCTCGATGCCAGCTTGACGAAGTCTGCTATCCAATGACCTCTCGCGAATGATTTCATTTAGAATTGAACCGACTGAGGTGGTCCAGATAGGTTCAACATCTACAGAAGGCGAGTAATCGCGCCTAAGCAACTCCAATCTAGAGTCTAGGTCGACTGGCAAGGGTTCAGCTACAGACCTGGCGATATTGTTGTTGGAAACGCGATCGAGCAAGTAAGAAATATCTGTCTCCAAATCCGGCCGTCGCTTGGCCAATGCAGCTAAGGTTTTTCGAACGAGCATCACTATGTCTTCTGACCTATTTTCTATTGCAAGCCGCGCAAGATGGACGAATTGCCTCTCTATGTCTGCCATTAGTCCTGGCTCCTCTCTATTACTTGCTACGTATATTTTGTTATATTATGCCACCAATGGACGATTTTGTCAATAGGCTAATGATTTAGTCCACCAAATATTTTGCGAGATGTCTTGATTGAACCGTGAATGCCACCGGTGGATAAAATCGTCAATCTGTTGTATTCGATCTTTCCTTTCGCCCATCTGCACCCTCCTCGATGATTATACTCCACATCTTGCACTTTCTCACTTGTAAAATAGTTAGCAACCTTTCGAACCCACGACCATTGATTAGAAGGCAGCCACTATCTACCTCTGCGGCTCGATAATCACTTTTAGAGAGTCTTGGGCCCGGGCGAGATTGCCACGTCCCGATAAATCGGGGCTCACAATGACAAACAGAAGTGGCCTGTTTCCGCCAGCCACAGCCGGTGGGCAATCATCTCCCGCACACGTATCTTGCCAGCCTGTATCGTTTGCAGTATTCACAGCTAGCATTACCCAATAGAATTGCATCACAATCCGGATTTAGTTGCATATAGTCATTTTGTTGGTTCCTCGTTCTGCATTGACCGGAAGAAGCGGGTGTACAGACCATCGTTTTGCGACTTGATAATCAGCCAGATTGTATTTTCAAAATTTGCCTTCTGGTTCCACTTTCGTCCGTATTGTTCAACGGAATAGTCTTTCTATTTCCATACGGGGCACAGGCAAGTAGACTGACAAGCCAAAACACATTTCTGGAGCTTTCTTTGCCGGCGACAACAGTTAGTGTAGAATGTATGAGTGAGTGACAACCAAAGGGAGATACGACCCAATACATGGGCAGGTGTAAAACGAGAAGATGAACCAACTGTCACCCTAGTTAATGGGTACAAGGTAAGGGATGTCACATTCTCCGAAAACGAAGCCTGCCCTACATTTATGTTAGCTAATATAAACCCTAGGTTTGATATCGGCTATAACCTCTCGCACATGGAAGACATCGTGCAAGCAGCCCACAAAGTGGGTGCTAACATCCTGGTCTTTCCAGAACTGTGTATTTCCGGCTATGTTTGGGACACTGAGCACAAGGCAGAGGTACAGGAGGAACTGAAAGCCAGCTACAACAATCAGCCGGAGGTGAAAAAAGTGCTGGATGGAATAAAGTCGGGGCTGGTTGACCATTACAGCGGGCTGAACATGGTCTTCTTTGGCAATGTAAGAGTGGATAGAAGCCACGGAAAGATACACGATAGCACCTTTGTGATGACGCAGGGTGCTGATTACAATGATATATTCTACGACAAGATATTTTTGACTCCGTTGGAGAAACTCTTTTTTCACAGAGGGAGTGATAGGAGGCTGGTGTTGGACGCGCGATGTGGGAGAATGGGAGTAATGATGTGTTATGACCTGTGTTTTGTAGAGATGGGCAAGATGTATGCTTTTACCGACGAAGTAGATGTCATAATTACGACGGCTGCCTGGCGGATGGAAACAGTGCGTGAGTACGCTTTACTCAACCTCAGGATAGACAACTATTACCAGTTCATATGGAGGCTTATGCACTCAGCGCTGGCTGCACATAACCAGGTATGGAGTATAGGGGCTAACTACGTGGGGGTTTTTGAGAAGACGGGCGGTCGCTTCTGTGGCGAGAGCGGCGTCTGGAGTCCTTCGGGAATCCCACTGGTACATGCGTCTTACGACGAAGAAGAGCTAATCGTTATCCGGAACCTTGAGATACGAGGGCATATGAGACATCAGGCAAAGGAGCATTTTGATTACAGCCTCGATTTTGATGAAGTCTACCGGGCGATAAAGGATATCAAGCCCAAGCGTGTGTCTTTGGGTGGCCTATGAGTTAATCTGGCTGGAATTCACCTCCCCTTCTAGAATCTTGTCGAGTGGCATGCCACCGCTGCACTTTTTGCCATATCGTTACCTGATGTTGTCGCTTATTCGGAAAGGCGGTAGTCCTTGCTGGCTTTCTGGCATGCCTCGAAGGATTCGAACTCACGACCCTCTGCTCAGAAAGCAGCCGCTAGCTACCTCTGCGGCTCGATAATCACTTTTAGAGAGGCCTGAGCCCGGGCGACAAGCTGAGAAATAGTAGTCAGTAGTCAGAATTCAGCGCCAATGAGATTGCCACGCCCCGACAAGTCGGGACTCGCAATGACAAGAAAGGAAGGGCTCGCAATGACAAATAGAAGTGGCCTGTTTCCGCCAGCCCCAGCCGGTGGGTAATCATCTCCCGCGCGCATATTTTGCCAGCTTGTATCAGTTCCAGTACTGCGGTATGATGGGACTTTACGAACAAACAGGGTTTTGGTGATTTACACAAAGGTCCTATTTAATACGTAAAATGCCCTTTTGGGACATCTGGCTTAGAATTGAGAGTCCTATGACACCCGAAGGGGTCGTTGGGCCTAAAAGGTATTGATACATCATGTAATTGTGTTTATAATCTTAAGAAGTCGGAGGACAATCGTTAGCATTGTTATTGCCATGCCCAGCCTTTTTGGGATTCCAGCAGGTACTGTTCTAAGGGTACCCGTCTTGATCTAGCTGGCAAGACCTGAAGCAAGAAAGTATTACCAAGGCATTCACTACTACCATATTTTATTAGATAGATACGAGAGCTGTTGGTAGCTGAAATATATTAAGGATCTAGACTAAAAGGAGGTAAGTAATGAAAAAAGCAATTATAGCAATAGTGGTGGCGGTAGTCTTAACAGTAGTACTGTTGGCTGCCTTTGGAGTCTTTGGAGGGCTTGGGATCTTTGGAGGAGTGATAGTAGGCTCTGGAAACCTGACAACTAAAGACTTCAATTTGAGTGATTTCACTTCGATTGTGGCCCAGAGCGGCTTCCAACTAGAAATAGTCCAGTCAAGTACTTTTGGCGTAGAGGTAACAGCCGATGCCAACGTGATGGATTACATTGATGTTAACCAATCCGGTAACACACTGGAGATCAAACCCCAATGGAATCGCATTCTCCGTTCGGCAACCCTAATAGCTAAGATCACCATGCCTGATCTCTACGAAATCAAACTATCTGGTGGTTCTGGAGCCAGCATTTCCGGTTTTAGCTCGTCGCACCATTTGTCGGTTGGCCTCTCTGGGGGCAGCAGTGTGACCGGTGACATAACAGCAGCAGACGCTTACCTTGACCTTTCTGGAGGTAGCCAAGTCAATCTACAGGGCACGGCTGATGACCTGGATGTCAACGGCTCAGGTGGCAGCCAGTTAGAGCTAGAAGCCTTCTCTGTGAACAACGCTGATGTCAACCTTAGCGGCGGCGGAAGAGCTACCATCAATGTAAATGGGGCTCTGGATGTTAACCTCAGCGGCGGCTCACATGTCACTTATATTGGTGAGCCTACATCGATCGATATGAACCTATCTGGAGACTCCACAATAAGTAAGGATGATCATGCAGAAACGAGAGCTGAATTGCAGGCATCACTTGAAGATGCAGTGCAGAGTCAGGAGACATTGTGGCCCGGGGCATTGCTCCGTGTCAGCAGTCCTGAACTTGGCACCTGGAGTGGTGCCGCTGGCCTCGCGGATATCGAAGAGGCCACGCCCATGAGGCCCGACAACCAGTTCCGTGGCGGCAGCCTCACAAAACCCTTTGTCTCGGCGGTTGTTCTCCAGTTAGTGGAAGAGGGGCGATTCTCACTTGATGACCCGATGACATCGGTATTAGCGGAAAACATCACGAGTAAATTTGCCAATAGCAGTAATATTACTGTACGCATGTTACTTAACCATACTGGTGGTATGCCGGAATTTCTCGATCTGGCAATGCCTCACATCGTTGCTGACCTTCAAAGAGTCTGGCAGGATGATGAATGGCTTGATTTTGCGGCGGCGCAGGAGCCATTGTTCGCTCCCGGAGAGGCTCAAGCATACTCCAATACCGATTACATCTTGCTGGGCCTGGTCATTGAGGAAGCCACAGGACGCACATGGCGGGAAGAGGTGCGCCAGCGTATCATCGAACCACTGAATTTGGAGGACACACTGCTGCCTGAGCCGGGTGACAATTCAAGTCCGCTCAACCAGGCCCACGGCTACAATGATCTGGGTGCTGGATTAGTTGACGTTACCGAGGCCGGAGTTGATCCGTCGATGGCTTCTGCATCAGGAGGACAGGCGCTGATAACAACGGCTGAGGACCTCGAACAATTCCTGACAGCACTGCTTGCCGGTGAACTGTTCCAAAATGCCGGAACTCTTGACGAGATGCAGACGTTCGTAGCTTGGCCAGAGGGTAATCCCTTAAGCCCCTGGATAACTGGCTACGGTCTGGGAATCTTTAAAGTGGTGTACCCGGGTGGCATAGAGGCAATCGGGCACAGTGGCACCGCAGCCGACTTCAATGCCATCGTACTCTACTTTCCTACCCAAGGTATTACCATCTCTGGGGCAGTAAACTTCCCCGATGCAATAGGTTGCTTCGACCCATTAATTCAGGGTGCCCTGGACATATTGTTAGAGTAAGCTGGAGTTCAGAATGTGGTCCTTCGCATCTTGATTGCTGGCTTTAGTTTGCCTAGTAAATAGACGAATTAATTGTGTTGACTATCCATATATAAGAAAAACGGGAGGTGCAAAAATGGAAAAAAAACCATCTGAAGAGCAAATCTATGAGGAGGCCAGCAAGAGGGTCAAAGAGAAGAAACGTTTTTATAATGGTCTCGTTACTTATTTGATTGTGAATGCTGTACTAATTGTTATCTGGGCACTGACCGGCCGAGGCTATATGTGGTTCCTATGGCCGTTGGGTATCTGGGGTGTCTTTGTACTTGGTGACTATCTCCGCATCTTTGTTTTTGGCAAAGGATCAGATGATGAGGCTATCAAGAAGGAAGTTGAGAAGATGAAGAAAGGACAGCCATAACCGAGCTTTCTTACAAATAGCCTGGCCAGATTGTCTCCAGCAGTGCGAAGCAAGCGCAATCGATTCACTTCTTGCGGGGTTTCATGCCGAACAAAACGCGGACCGCGTTGATACGCCGGACGAGCAACTCATATAAACCGAGCGATACGGCAAAAGTGCCAAGCACGACGACCAACAACTTGATCGCGAGATTAACCTCCCACTGCACGGCATAAAAGGCGATGAAAACAATGACTGGCTGATGGACAATAAAGATGGGATAACTCGCCTCCCGCAAGTATTGGAGCCATTTGTTGGTATAGTCCAGGAACCGCATCCCGATGCGGAACATGACCATTATCCAGCACCAGCTATTGATACCGTGTAGGGTCCAGGAGAGATAAAAACCCGGCGTACCGGGTGATCCCATCCAATCCCACACCGGTATCCCTACTGATATAGAAAAAAAGAACAGCGTGCACAAGATGCCAAGAATTAAGTAGAGCCACCAATCCCGGTGGATAGCTTGCAGGAACCGTTCATTGATGATGAGGATGTATCCGGAGATAAAAAATAGCAGGTAGTAGATGAAGTCTGCTAAGCCGTAATCGTCAGATGGTATGTCCTGTTGAAGTAGGAAGCGAGCCAATATCATCGGGGTGACGAATAACAGAAGGCCGCCACGCCATTTCGCTAACTGCGCGAGCGAAGCGACGAATTGTTTACCGGAAGCTTTTTTCATCCACAAAAAGACTGGCAGAGTGATGATAGCGAAGAGGAATAGGAAGGCCACGAACCACAGGTGATATCCCACGCGGCCAAAAAACTCAAGGCCAAAGGTCAGTTGATGGAACTCAAAAAAGAAGTAGTTGCGCACCTCGCTACTTAAGATAAACTCGATGAAGGAGCCTCCTTTCCACCATCCTTTATGAATTAGTTCATAGTAAACCTGGATCGGCGTCAGTATGATAGTGCCAACGATGAACGGAATAAGTAACCGCGTGACACGCGCACGAATATACTGACCCACCGTCCGTCGCTGCAACGATATCCAACTGGTCGTACCGGCCATGAAGAAGAAAAACGGCATCCCCCAGAGAGTAAAAAACCCGCCATAAAAGGTCACTATGGCACTTCGCTCCACGTTCTTAATGATCCAGTCACCTAGTTCATCAAATGGATGGATAGTGTGGAATAAAACAACGCCTAGGATTGCTATTACAAGTAACCAGTCAAGATAATATAGCCGGACAGGTTCTTTATTGGGAGCCTGTTGTTCTGTAACTGTGCCTGTATTATGCAATGCACTTCCCCCATCTATTTAGGAATAAGGTTTCCAAGAGTTACTCCAAGCTCGCACTAACTCTAAAACCATTCGCCAGTTCAGTGTACCCGCCTTGTCATAATAATACGGCTTCTCCTCTGCAACCAGCTCGCGCCGCAGTACCTTTCCATAATGCCCCGTCTATTGATACATCCGACAGACGAGATTATAACCGACTTGCCATCCTGCATCGCGGCTGCTAGACAGAGTGTAGTGACCAGGTCAATTCTGTGGAGCCACAATTCACCCAGTTAGGGGTAACTTCTAACTTAGAATTAGAACGCAGACGCTGTCTATCTCTACGACTCGATAATCATTTTTTGAACTAGGGGTCAGTAGTCAGGAGTCAGGAGTCAGCATTTGGAATCTAGCCAATGAGATTGCCACGTCCCGATAAATCGGGACTCGCAATGACAGCGCAGGTAGACAATGTGCCCCTAATCACATGATGAGAGCACCTATTTGCAAACTGCTTTGTTTTGCTGTATACTATCTCTACTAGTTTCAGTTTAGGTTGTTACAAGCTTCTTATAATCTCCTTAGATTCATACCAAGTATTGGATGGCCAAGACTCTAGCTAAGATTTAAAAGAGAGGAGGGCATCCAATGAGCTTTCAAGACAAGTCGATTCAGTGTTCCGATTGTGGAACTATCTTCACTTTCTCTGCTCGGGAACAAGAGTTTTTTGCGTCCAAAGGTTTTACCAACGAGCCCAGGCGTTGTCCTCAGTGCCGAAAAGCCAAGAAACAACAGCGTCATGGCCCGTCCGGTAGCTGGGCTAGCTACGCCGACAGGGCAATGTTGACTAGAGAATACCAGAAGGTATAGTGGTAGTGGTCAATTCGGGGCCACGGATTTGTTCAAATCCCATCACAGTCCAAAGGTCAAGCCGCAATCGCTAGCATCATGGGGAAAAAACTGAAGAACCGCGTTGTCAATGTTGTCGCGGCCTTTCCCCTTTCAAATAAAGATGGGGCGGCAATTTCCCGTACTGGAAATAATTATCTATCGAATAATAGAAGAGGAGAAGGAAAATATGAAATGATTTGAGCCATCTGCCCAATCATCCGGGCTTTTGACTCACATTTCACCAAGGAGTTTAATGAATTTCGAAACGTTTAATCTTCATCCGAGCGTCATGGCCGGTGTACGTGCGCTCGGTTATTCCGTACCCACACCAATCCAATTGCAGGTTATCCCACTGATAATGCAGGGGCGTGATGTCATCGGGCTGGCGCAGACCGGCACAGGCAAGACGGCCGCTTTCGTGCTGCCGATTTTGGAACGTCTGCGATCGGGTCCTCGAGGACGCGTCCGGGCTCTGATAATCTCCCCGACACGCGAGCTGGCCGAGCAGACCTGCGAGGTTATCAACGACCTGGGGAGCAGAACAGGATTGCAGAGTATTGCTGTCTACGGCGGGGTGAGCATGGAACGGCAGACCCGTGGACTGCGCAGCGGCGCTGAGATTGTCGCGGCCTGCCCGGGCCGTCTACTTGACCACCTCTGGAAAGGGACTATTAGTCTAGCGGATCTGGAAGTCCTCGTCATCGACGAGGCCGACCGCATGTTCGATATGGGGTTTCTGCCCGATGTACGCAGTATTCTAAGGTGCATCCTGCACAAACACCAGACATTGCTTTTCTCGGCTACCATGCCCGACGATATCCGGCGCCTGGCGCGTGAAATCCTGCATGACCCGGTCACAGCGCAGGTTGACCTACAGTTACCGGCAAAGACGGTGTCACACGCTCTGTACCCGGTACAACAGCACCTCAAGACGAATTTGCTGAAGCAAATTCTAAATAGAACCAGGATGGAGTCGGTGCTTGTCTTTACCCGTACCAAACACAGAGCCGAACGCGTGGCACAGCAGCTGCTGAGAGCCGGCTATCAGGTGACTTGTCTGCAGGGCGATCTTCCCCAGAACCGCCGTCAAGCCGCGCTCGAAGGTTTCCGTAACGGCTCGATCAAGATTCTGGTGGCGACCGATATCGCCGCCCGCGGTATCGATGTCCTGAGCATTTCCCACGTCATCAATTACGATATGCCGGCAAGTACGGATGACTATATCCACCGAATCGGCCGTACCGGAAGAGTTAACAAAAACGGAGATGCGCTTACCTTTGTGACCACTGCCGATGCTGACAAGATAATCGCCCTTGAGCGGCTTCTCCACGCGCCGCTGGAGCGTCTGACACTTCAAGGCTTTGATTACGCCAGACCTGCCCCGGACGGAGAATCACGCCTTTCGCGACAGCCACGACGGTATGGCGCACAAAGCAGGAGACCGGTAAAACGTAGCCAGTGATACTCATTTGACACTCCATCGGAATGTGCAGGGTCCCCGGCCACTTCCAAGGTCAGGAAGGCAGTCATCCCAGAGGCTTTGCTCTACCTGGCGTCGTGGCGCCCCTGGAGGGAGTGGAACCCGCGCCCCGCCGCTTAGAAGAGAACCGCCAGACTATAATATCCAGCCAGGCATCTTAACAGACTCCCTCTCCCTTGAAGGGAGAGGCCAGGTGAGGGTGAATTGTGAGAAATTTTATGTGGTTACCTCCGCTCGATAATCACTTTTGGAGAGTCCTGAACAAAACTCAAAAATCAAAGGTTAAAAATCAAAATGACAACTTAAAATGCAAATCTTTTACTTTTGCTCTGTCATTTTGCACTTTTGTTTTTACATTTTGAAGGGTTTGTTTAGAGCTTAGAGATTAGGATTTCGGATTTGGTCAAGGGATTGCTTCGGCACTATCGTGCCTCGCAATGGCACAAGAAAAGGGTGTCGCAATGACAAACAGTAGTGGCCTGTTTCCGCCAGCCCCAGCCGGTGGGTAATCATCTCCCGCACGTGTGTTTTGCCAGCCTGATATTAGCCTCAAAGTGCTACTATGTAACCAGTGAAGGAATCACCAACAGGTTGCCGTGTCCAGAACATGCTACGGAATTGGTGAGTCACGAGACGCTGTTTTGTGCAATACCACCGGGGCCTGAGCCAGCAAGCTGAGTCTTTCTTGCCTGGAGCTTCATTCGATAGATCAGTTATTGTATACTTGCAGCAGGATAAAAGAAGAAGAGAGTTGCGTCATGCCGCTAGCCAAGCTTAATGGTGTTAACATCAACTATCAGGTGGAGGGACAGGGTGAACCTCTGGTGATGATAATGGGATTTAGTGCCACCCGGCGTGGCTGGATACGCCAGATACCTTTCTTCAAGAAGTATTACCGGGTAATTACATTTGATAATCGGGGAGTTGGCAAGTCAGACAAGCCGCCGGGCCCTTATTCTACCAGAATGATGGCCGACGATACGGTAAGACTCATGGACCTTTTAGGGATCGAGAAAGCTCATATTATGGGCGCTTCCATGGGTGGCATGATTGCTCAGGAACTGGCTATAAACTATCCGCAGAGGGTCATGAGGCTGATACTAGCCTGTACCTATGCCAGTCAGGATGGAACGAGCGGAGATATCCTGGAACAAGCCAAATTCCTGCAACTAACCCCGGGGGGAAAAGCCAGTGCTATGATCGGTTTGGCTTTTAACAAGCCGCTTTACAGATTCATCTTTGGCCTTCTGGCCAGGGTTCAGACCAGGTTCGTGGGAACTTCAGGTACGGTAGGGATTGCCGGACAAAGCGAAGCTTGCCGGAAACACAATACGCTGGACAGACTACCGCTAATCACCGCTCCCACCCTAGTCATCGTGGGAACTGGAGATAGAATCATCAAGCCCGTTTCCTCTGAGGTCATAGCCGGCAAAATACCCAATGCTAAGCTGGTTACAGTCGAGGGGGGGTCTCATTGTTTTTCCTTCGAGATGAAGAACGTGTTCAACCGGGAAGTGCTGAACTTTCTGAAGAGTGATGCTCCAGGCGCCAATTGATTTGACGCATAAAGCACTACGGTTCCACGTCGCCGCTTAAAGGACATGAGATCCCGCCTCATGATCTTTCTAAATGGAGTGGAACCGCACAATGGCCAGAATTGTTGGGTCACTTTCTTGATGAATTGTGCATCCGTGGCAGATGATTTAGAATACTAAGAACCTGATAGTCCTGGAGGAAACGAAGAATGTCAAATAGTAAACATACCATCCTTGAATCGTGGCCTATGTTGAAGGAAGACCTGATCAGTTTCTTAGGCGATACCGACGCATGGGTAATCACTGAACTGAAGAAAGCCTGTGAGACTAAGGATTGGGGAAGAATTGCCAACATAATTGATGTGATGGATTCAATCCACAATCTGTCCCACTCAGACTAACCAAAGCGAGCAAGAGATGATGGTTGTGTTGGCCTTCTCCGGACAACATTCTGGCTTTTCGTTACACGACTAGTTTGAGACAAAGACCCGGGCCTTCAGTGTCTCTTCATATCTGAGCGCATACTGCAGTGAAGGCTGCATTTTAGTGGCGCGGAATTGGCGAACAGAGGCCAATCGGTGGCTTGTTTAGCGCTGTCCCTTCGCATAGGCTACCGCTGCAGACACGTGCAGACCATCCGGATCAAACAGCGGGCGCAACTTGGCTAAGAACTCCTCCTTGAATTGTGCGCGCGCTCCCTCACTCGCATCCATTAGCGCGAATTGTAACGGCAGAAATGCCCAGATATCGTCCTCACTTGTGTAGATGAAAGTCACTGTTTCACTGTGCGTCTCAATTGATTGCCATCCATGTCGTTTGAGGAGAACCTCCAGTTCCTCCGGAGCAAAGGACATGCCATGAGGTGGCATCCATACTTTTCCTTGATAGGCTGCGAACTGCTGCATCGCTATTGGGAAGAGCGGATCGAATGGAGGTGGTGTCCGGTCGAACGCAGTCAGGCCGAGCCACCCGCCTGGCTTACAGACGCGGTGCATTTCATGAAGCGCGGCTTTCATATCTGAAAAAAAATAGAGCGAGAATGCACAGGTAACAAAATCGAAGGTCTGATCGTGGAATTCGAGGTGCTCGGCATCCATTTGGCGTAATTCTACATTGGTCAAACCCTCTGCGCGTGCCACGGCCTCCGCCTGTCGAAGTAGTCCATCAGATAGGTCAATCCCGGTTATATGGCCTTTTGACCCCAGTAGCCGTGCTGCCGGCAGAAGCACTGCACCCGCACCCGTAGCGATATCGAGCACTGTCGCACCCGGTTTGACTGGCAGCCAATTAACCAGGCGTGTCCCGAAAGGCTCATAGATGGCAGGTCCAACACGGTCGTATGTTGCAGCGCTGTCATCGAAGGCTTTTTCTATATTTTGTTTGGTCGCGACCGTCAACTCAGGCATTTCGCTCTCCTCCTTCTGGCATGGCCGCTCCCTGCTAGGCCTTCACTATCTCTCTATATTTTAGCACCCGCTCCGTCGAGGGCTGCATATTCATGTCCTGGAACTGCTGGCTCAGGTGACGGCGGGGCCTTTTCTTATTGGGGCAACAGGTTACCAGGTTGTGCCAGGCTATCTGTAATCTTGTTGCTACATGAACCGCTCGAAGCGGTCTTTCTTCGCCTTACATATGGGGCACACTTCAGGCGGTTGTTCCCTGCCACAAAGGTAGCCGCAGACCTTGCAGCACCATACTGGCAGTGAAAGTCCGGTCGGTTTCGTGCCTGCTTTCCGGGCTTCCCTTTTTCTCTCCGCCGGTGGCAATCTCCGCTCCGGTATGCTGCCTGCCTTCTTTTCGCCTTTCCGTACGGCATCGGATACGTACAGTGCGCAGTAGCAGGCGTCAAACTCACTTAGATCAGGATCTCGGTAGTCACACGGACAGATAATATCCAGATCATCTTTCTTCTTCCCGGAAGCGAGCCGGCACGGGCAGGCCCAATAGCCATACCTCCGTTCATTGATGATCAGGCTCTTGACCAGCTCCTTTGTGGACTCCACATCAGGATTAAGATGATAGCCGGCAGATTCGGCTTCCCTGAACAATCTGTCATACAGCCTGTCAATTTCATCTATAGCTATTTCCTGTTCATTCACTTCTGGAGTGCCTCCCTTATTTCGTCTTCCTTATAGCCAATGATACATTTCCTATTGTCTAAGGCAAGGGTGGGAAAACTACAACTGGGGTTCCACGCTGTCACCCCTCGAATCGCTTCCTCCTTTTCATCGCCATGAAGCTGGTCAACATACTCGTAGTTGTACTCTACTCCTAAATCATCCAGGAGCTTCTTAGTCTTTCGACACCAGCCACATGTGCTCAGGGCGTATAGCATTATGTGACCCGCGTTTCTGCCCCGGATGTGAACTACAGTCATCTGTCTATACCTCCTCTTCGTATTCAGGAATAGCAGATATTATATCCTTCACTGCACCACCAATCATAGCCATCCCCACGGTGCGATCAGGATGCGGCAGCCAGAAGATAATTAAAGGTTTGGAAGACCACGTTTTACGTTCAGTCACGTCATTTCTCTGAATGCAATCCTTATGTACCGCCAAGTGTAGTAGCCTCACAGGCGAGTACAAACATGGATGGTTTTCAAGTGTTTCCGTGAGCTCTCAGAGTGTGGAATTGCGCAAAAAACTACTTTGTGCAGCGCGGTGGTAAATCACAGATGCCATTTGGCAAGCTCGGTCTCGTCGCCTGCAGCGACCACGGTACCGTCGGACTTCACCCCCACCGTGTGATAGATGCCCGCGGCGATCTGGATGATGTCCGTCCAATTGCCGACATTACATTGCCCGTAGTCGTTGTGTCCCACGGCGACCACGGCGCCATCGGACTTGAGCCCCACTGTGTGACCATAGCCCGCGGCGACCTGGATGATGTCCGTCCAGTCTCCGACATTGCATTGCCCGTAGTCGTTGTCCCCCACGGCGACCACGGTGCCGTCGCACTTAAGCCCCACCGTATGGTAAATGCCTGCGGCAACCTGGACGATGCCCGTCCAGTTGCCGACATCGCATTGCCCGTAGCCGTTGTCTCCCACGGCGATCATGGTGCCGCCGATCTTGACCCCTACCGTGTGATAAATGCCCGCAGCGACCTGGATGATGTCCGTCCAGTTGCCGACATTGATTTGCCCGTAGTCGTTGTGTCCCACAGCGACCACGGTGCTGCCGGACTTCACCCCCACCGTGTGGTAAATGCCCGCGGCGACCTGGATGATGTCCGTCCAGTTGCCGACATCGCATTGCCCGTAGCTGTTGTGTCCCACGGCGACCACGGTCCTGTCAGACTTGAGCCCCACCGTATGATCACCGCCCGCGGCCACCTTGACGATGTTTGTCCAGTTGACGACGTTGCTCTGCCCCCAGTCGCTTAATCCGACGGCGACCACGGTCTTGTCAGACTTGACCCCTACCGTATGACCGTCGCCTGCGGCGACCTGCGCCACAGCTGTCCAGCTGCCCACATTGCACTGCCCCCAGTAGTGGACTCCCACAGCGACCACGGTCCCATCGGACTTAAGCCCCACTGTGTGACCATACCCCGCGGCGACCTGCACCATATCTGTCCAGTTGCCGACATTGCACTGCCCCCAGTCGCTTAATCCCACGGTGACCACGGTGCCGTCCGACTTAAGGCCCACTGTGTGACCATAGCCTGCGGCGATCTGCATGATGTCCGTCCAGTCACCGACATTGATTTGCCCGGGGTAGTCATTCCAGCCCACGGCGATCACGGTGCCATCAGACTTAAGCCCCACCGTGTGGTAGAGGCCCACGGCGACCTGGATGATGTCCGCCCAGTCGCCGACATTGCATTGCCCATAATCGTTTAAGCCCACGGCGACCACGGTGCCGTCGGACCTGACTCCCACTGTATGGTAAAAACCCGCTGCCACCTGGACGATACCCGTCCAGTTACCGACATTGCACTGGCCGTAGCCGTTGTCTCCCACGGCGACCACGGTGCCGTTGGACTTAACCCCCACGGTATGATAAAGGCCCGCGGCGACCTTAGCTATGCGTGTCCAGTTACCCACATTGCATTGCCCCTGGTCGTTGTCTCCCACGGCTACCACGGTGCCGTCGGATTTAACCCCCACCGTATGATAGAAGCCTGCGGCGACGTTAGCGATGCTTGTCCAGTTACCGACATTGCACTGGCCGTAGTCATTCCAGCCCACGGCGGTCACAGTACCGTCGGACTTAAGCCCCACCGTATCCACACCACCCGCGGCGACCATCGACATGTGTTCGGACTTTGGCTGGCCATAGCCTACCATCCCGGTAATCAAGAGTGCCATAAACAAAAAGATACTAACTGTTTTCATGTATGTGAGCCTTGGGGAACGATTATACCACTAATGAGGGAAGCACAGTAGGTTGCGGCGTTCAAGACATACTATAGAGTCAAGGAGTCACAGAACGATGAAAAGTGAGGCGGACAGAGGGGGTGCGCCTTTGTACTCAGGATGACTTCCCAAGTTGATATTGCTATACTCAGCGCTCAGCTCAAACCTAAAATCTACTAAGGGGGCAACAGTGGCAAAGAAAGCAAATCACCGGAGAATATCAGGGGGAGCAGACATGAAGCACCATACCAAATACCGCGCCCTTGACGAGCTTAAGTCGTCACCAACGGCGGAGCGGAAATTACCCTGGTGGATAAGGGAAGTTGACAAACCCACCGTGGATATCGACTGGAGCCGAATGAAGCGCTTCGACTGCACCAATATCATGTTCAAGAACGGCTTTGCCGAGGCGGTGGGTCCCGAGAATGCCATGAAGCTGGGAGGACGTGCCATAGAGACGAGCACAAAAAACATACTTGAAAATGAGCCGGGGTTCAGCCTGAGGGAGAAGGCGCTGGTCGCTGCTGGCTGGCTGACCTCACTGCTGACTGTAGAGCACGCCTTCCTCGGCCCCGGGCTCAGTGTTCCTTTCACTATGGCGTGCATACCCGATGACCTTGAATACCCCCGCTACGAGGGCGCACCCGAGGAGAACACACGGATGGTTCGGGCCGCCGCCAAGCTTTTTGGAGCCGCCTCCGTAGGCGTGGTCGAACTTGACGAAAACACCCGCAAACTGATCTATTCATTTGATCGCTGGGATAACCGGAAGTGGGAATTTGAGGATGTGGACAAGGCTTACGAGACGGAGAAGAAGAAGGTGATACCATACAAGGCACAATGGGTCATTGTCTATACCGTCCGCATGTCACAGCCAACCATGGCCAGGGCCCCAACGGCACTCTCAACTGCCGCCTCGTCGATAGCCTATTCCGAGGGCACTTCGGTCCAGCTCCGCCTCCAGCAGTTCATAAACAGGCTGGGCTACCAATGCCTGGCTGACGGTAGCATGGGCACCTCGGGGAACAGCCCCGGCTTTGGTGTGCTGGCCGGTCTGGGCGAGCTCAGCCGTTTGAACCGGATGATTTCACCGAGATGGGGCCCCATGGTGCGGGTGTTCAAGGTGATTACTGACCTGCCGCTGGCTCCCACCAGGCCGATAGATGCCGGCATATTCCGCTACTGCCGCGATTGCAGGAAGTGTGCCGAGCTCTGCCCCTCTAACGCCCTCAGCATGGAAACAGAGCCCTCATGGGAGGTACAGGGACCCTGGAATAACCCCGGTGTCAGGACATACTACGAAAAAGCGCCCAACTGCTTCTCACAGTGGCTGAAATTAGGCGGGCATGACTGCGGCATCTGCCTGGCCTGCTGCCCTTTGTCCAGGCAGGATACGTCATTTATCCACAGACACAATTTTGTCAGGCAAGTTATATCCACCACGCCGGTGTTCAATAGAATGATCACAAAGCTGTACACCGACCCCGGTTACGGTAAGGACACCGGAGCATGGTGGGAACTCGACCTGCCTCCACATGGCTATAAAAACACGTAAGGGATGCAGTATAAATCCCAGCTAATTGAACAAAGTGAAGGAATTATCAACAGGCTGCCGTGTCCAAAACATGCTGTGGAGTTAATGAGTCACAACCCGCTATCTCGTTGGATGACTTTCTACTATGTTATCGCCTTCCAATGAATATCGGGGAGTTTGCCCTCATGCAAGAACAATCTAATCATAATGCTCAGCATTGGTCCAATAAATCTAGTGGTTACCCTAAACATCTCGGGTATGTTAGACTTCCTCTGGTATAATTATTCCTGCGAATGAGGACATGTATTGAAAGACTATCTGCTTAACTCTGCTATTAAGGTTGAAGAACGCCTGGAATTAGGAAGGTGAATAGAGCCAAACAAAAGACTTATCCTTGAGGCAAAACATGAAGAGAGTAATATTACTGATATTGTTACTCCTAGCTGTTATTCTATTGGTGTATTATGCTGCACCAGCTACTCCGACATTAGCCCCAGAATTGCAGCAGAGACTTGACCTTCTGGTGGAGCAACTTGAACAACAGCGCCAGACGCACCATATACCGGGTATGGCCATCGCGGTGATCAAGGATGACGAAGTAGTCCTCACTCATGGCTTCGGGATTGCCAGTGTTGAGAAGGAAACGCCAGTGACGCCCGAGACTATCTTCGCTATCGGTTCGTCTACCAAAGCCTTCACCTCCACCCTTGTCGGCATGCTTGTCGATGAAGGTAAAATGGACTGGGACGACCCGGTAACGAAATACCTACCCTATTTTCAGATGGATATCGCAAGCGCTGATGAAAGCAACGAGATCACGCTGCGCGATGTGCTTTCCCACCGTACCGGCTTTACGCGCATGGGCCTGCTCTTTGCCAGCGGCCAAATCCCTCGCGAAGAAGTCTTGCTTGATGCTACCAAGGCCGAACCATACGTGCCCTTCAGAGAGGAATTCTATTACAGCAATGTGATGTATATGTCCGCGGGCATAGCAGCTGGCAAAGCAGATGGGACAGACTGGGATACACTGGTTACGGAACGTATCTTTGAGCCTCTGGATATGGACAGTACAACAACCTCCGTGACCCAGGCTGAGAAGGATTCTCGACTGGCATCAGGCTACCTGTGGAATGAGGATTTACAGGCCTATGAATATAAGCCCATGCGCAATGTGGATAACATCGGCCCATCCGGGGCTATCAATTCCAATGTGATTGACATGGCACAATGGCTGCGCCTACAGCTCGACCGCGGTGAATACGAAGGCCGTCGCCTCATCAGCGAGGAAAACCTCAGTGAAACGTGGACGACTCAGATTGATATTACCGAGAATGTAGGCTACGGAATGGGGTGGATGATACGGGAATGGGAAGGTCAGCCGGTCGTTGAACACGGCGGTAATGTAGATGGCTTCTCGGCGCAGGTAGCCATGCTGCCGGAGTCCGACCTCGGCTTCGTACTGCTCACCAACGCCTCAGTAAGCCCTCTGCCACCCCAGGCCATCAATATGGTCTGGGACACGCTGCTTTCAGAGGAAGCAACAGATACCGGCACTACTGAAGATTATGAACCGTATATCGGCAACTATATCGCCAACTTCGGCCAGTTTAAGGATGAGATATTCACGGTGCTGGTACAGAACGACCGTCTTGCCGTCGACGTCCCGGGTCAACAGGTTTTCGAGCTAAAGGAGCCTGACGAAGAAGGCAAATGGTACTTTGTGATCAGCAACGAAATCGCTGTGTCTTTTGAAAGCGACGAAAATGATAATGTAATCGGTATGAAGATGTACCAGGCAGGTATGACCTTCGATTTACCCAGAGAAGGTGTCGAGATTGCACCGGAGATTCCTCTGGACGAATTGCAGAAGTATCTCGGCAGCTATCGTTTCGAGGAACTGCAAGTGACTGCGGAGGTCCTGATACAGAACAACAGACTTGCCATTGATGTGCCCGGGCAGATGGTCTACGAGCTGTATCCTCCCGATGAGAATGACAAGTGGGTCTTTCGTATCACACCGGATGTAAGCGTGAGCTTCAACGAAACACCCACTGGGCAGGTAGATTCGTTGACCATGTACGAAGATGGTGAGGAGTTTATCATGCCTCAGATTGAAAGTAAGAGTCTGCCGACAGTTGCTGAAATCATGGCTCTGCGCGATGCTGAAGGCAACGAGGCCGCCCTGGAAGCTATGGGCAACTATAGAATTGACAGCACTATTTACAGCGTTCAGTCGGGAGTTAACGGTACAGTCTCTATGTATGTCGCCGGTTCCGATAAATATCGTGCCGATGCTGACTATGGTAAGTACGGCTACAGCAGTACGGTGCTCAATGGTGAACGTGCCTGGGTTGAATCAAGCTTCGGGCCGTTTAAGGAACTACGCGGCCAGTTACTGGAGCAGGCAAAACAGGGACATCCTTATGTAATGACCAGTGATTGGCGTGACTACTTTGACTCCATAAAGGTGCTTCGAGCTGATATTCTTGATGATAAAGAAGTCTATGTAGTGGAGTTGAAAGCTGGTGACCTGCCGGCGATGACTGTATTTGTTGATGCTGTAACGGGTGACGTGCTCCTTTCTGAAATAATCTCAATTCAGGAGGGAGGCATCGGTATTCCAGTCACCATCCGGTCCGAAGACTTCCGTGAGGTGCATGGCATTCGTGTTCCTTCCCGCTTAATCTCAAGCAATGAGCAAGCAGGCCGGACTATTGTTGAGGACGAAACAATCGAGATCAACATACAGCTAGACGACGACTTCTTTATACTGACACCTCCTGAAGAATGATATTCTGTTCAGTTAGTCGTTAATAAGGGGTGAACCACCTCCAATACAGTTGATCAGCAACCTGGCATACAGAGATTGACATGGTAATGATGCGAAGATCCAAGGAAGCAGGCAACATTTCACGAAGTCGTAAAGGACACCGATGATGGAATCAAGAGAATTGAGAACCACTCAGATCTGTAAACTCGAACGCGCCTGATGGAAGAAGGAGACAAAGTCAAGAAAGCAATAGCAAAATCTGGCGTATCACCTCCTTCACATTTGTTTATTATTGGAAAGAATGACCTGTTTTGATTGGTTGGGGTGAACTCTTCTCTCAGATCATTCTGTCACATTGTTACCTGATATTCGTGGTTACTTGGAAGGCAGCCGCTGGCTACTGAGTAGCTGGACTATTGACCGGCCTCACCGGCAGTGCGAGTTACTTTTCTCATCGATCTGAGTTCGGCTATGATGGTCCCGACCTCCAGTGAGATGATGAATATCCCTGGCACTACGATTAGCAGAACAAATCCTAACCTGGCGGTGACGAAAGATGAGAGGTAGCCTAGAAAAGGCACGTGGAACCACACCTTCCCTACGACATTCTCCGCAAGAACAGCATTTCCATCAGGATTAGCGTTGCTGTCGCCGGCGGTGCGAAAGCTGAGTGCCCCGTTGTCGTTTGACACCTCAACCACCCGGTGAGTCACCACCTTGTCGGCTCCCGTGCCTGTCCTAAAGGTGATGATGTCGCCGACTTTGATAGCAGATGCTTCCACCGATTTCACCGCGACTACCGAGCCTACCGGAATCGTGGGCATCATGCTGCCGCCGTAGATAGTAAAGAAATTCATCCCCAGGAAGTGAGGCGCCAGGAAAAAGAAGACCATAGCCAAAATGACCAGGGCTAAAAGCACGTTACCTATCCAGTTTACTACTTTCCGCATAGCATTTCCCCCAGCTAGTCATACTCTACGGTGACCTCGTGTAAAGTTGGAGTTTTGGATGTGTCTGAAGTAGTCAAGGTTGCCCGCCACTGCAGGTATCTCCCTGAAGGCAATCCCGAGGTAACTGGGGAAGTCCCTCCAACAAAAGTCCATAAAGGCGTAGTAGCATTCTTGGCAAATGAAGTATTTGAGGCCCTAACCTCAAAGGTTATGTCGGTATTGCTGGGTAGTGTTTCGTCCCAGAACAGGGCATCCCATATTGCTCCAGATACTCCAGTATCCAAGACCTGAGAGGCAATGGTGCCCGAGTCTACGTATTCCCCTATAACGAAGGCAAGGGCAGATCCTGCCCCGATATTGGCTGGTGCATTTTCCATGGATGTCCAGGAGTTAGCAGTAATGTCATACCTCCAGAAAGCCGATGCGCTATTCCCTTGGAGTGCATAGATATAATTAGAGCTATCGTAGGTAAGGGCACCGCCATTTGAAACCTTTGCTGGCGCAACAGTCATCGGCGTCCACGAGTCGGCGCCAATGTCATACCTCCAAAAAGCATCTTTGACATTCCCCTGCAATCCGTAGATATAGTTAGAGCCATCATAGGTAAGAGCACCCCCATTTGCGACGTTACCCGGCGCAGCAGTCATCGATGTCCACGAGTCGGCGCTAATGTCATACCTCCAGAAATCTGGCTTGTTGTTCCCCTGGAATGCGTAGATATAATTGGAGCCATTGTATACAAGGGCGCCCCCTGCTGAAACCTTGTCTGGCGCATTACTCATCGAAGTCCAGGAGTCAGTGCCAATGTCATACCTCCAGAAATCTGGCTTATTACTCCCCTGGAATGCGTAGATGTAGTTAGAGCCATCATAGACAAGGGCACCCCCATTATTGATGCTATCTGGTGCAGCGGTCATCGATGTCCACGAGTCGGTGCTAATGTCATACCTCCAGAAATCTGGCTTACTATTCCCCTGGAATGCGTAGATGTAGTTGGAGCCATCATAGACAAGGGCACCCCCGTTACTAACACTACTTAGCGCGGCAGTCATGGATGTCCAAGAGTCACCAGCAACGTCATACCTCCAGAAATCTGGCTTGTTGTTCCCCTCGAATGCATAGACACGATCACACGTAGCCAGCTTAACATCCCCAGCGCTTGAGGAGGTATCTGTATTATTTAAGACGCCGGCTTCAAAATCTAACTGGGTGGTTTGTACCCACTGGCTAAAGACCCAAGCCTCGAAGGTGTTAGCAGCATTCGGTTCGGCATCAGTGAAATATGCCGTAGCGCCTATACTAGCTTGGCCAGCAATTAAGCCGGCCAATAGCAAGACCATTAATAGCCTGTGCATTATTCACTCCGCTAAATTTCCTCTTCCGCTTGTCTGGAGCAGACTAGGGGAGGGACTTGGTGCCTCCCCTAGTCCTAGCTCGATACTAATTATGGATTACTGGCAGTTTGTTCGGCATCAAAGACAAAGGCAACGGTGCAGGTAGTGCCCTGGTAGGTATTGTCTGTATTCAGAGGCAGCGTCGCCTTGAAGCGAAGCCTTTCGCTGGCCGATGAAGCAAGTGTTCTATCGCCAGTTTGGTTACCCGTCGCCGGGTTGCCAAAGAAGGCCGATGACAGCACGCCATCGGGCCCATAGATATTTGCTTCCCCGACCACATCGTCCGCTGTATACCATATTGTATCAACACCGGGGCCTGTCACCACATCAATGGTCAAATCGAGCTGCTCATCAAGGGTGCTGGTGTCATCTGCGGTGGTATTCATAGCGTACCTTAGCTCCAGACTACCGTTGTTAGCGACTTCGAGACCGCCGTACTCTACGTCACCCGGCGCCATATTTGACACGGTAAACATGGCAGTGGCTGGGTCAATGCCGAGAATCACTGTGCCTGTTGTGAAAACATTGTCCGGGTTGGTCTGCTGGTCAGTAAATACAGCCATTGCCCCGGCTGTAATCAAGACTGCCAGAACAGCGATTATCATCAGGCTTGTTAATATCTTTCTCACTTATTTCACCTCCTTTCCGTTTAATTAGGTTTCCTTGAGTTAATACTTGCTAATATTGACTACTATATAGCTACCTCCTTTTGCCATTTGGCGAATCTCCCCTTTATATTCAATTCGCATATATTGGCCCATCCTAAACCATTAAATCGTATACTACATAAATGATACATTCTAATTATAGCTAACCATATCCAGCTGTAAATCACCCGAACGGCCTAATTTGAGCAGAATATAGTACTAGGACGGTAGTAGCGGGTGGAATGGCTGATTAAAATATCGAAGCTACAAGAAGCGGAGAGTTTGTCGGTTGCAGCAGGCGAGTGATAACACCAGGCAAATTGCACATAAAGCCATATTGTTGCCTGATGTTCGCGCTTACCTAGAAAAGCAGTTGCTCTGGCTTCGTGGTGCCCCCGAGGGGTTGAAACCCATGAGCGCTAGCTACCTCTGCGGCCCGATAATCACTTTTGGAGAGTCTTGAGCCCAGGCGGCAAGCTGGAATCCCAGGTCTGTTTCCGCGAGCCCCAGCCGATGGCTAATCATTGCCTGCACAGATATCTTTGTGAGCCCAAATATCCTGTTCCTCTTAGGTCAGCGGCAGACTTTGGCGGTGGCCATCAGATATTCCAGTTTCTTGTTTTCAATCTTTCTGTATCACAAAGTAAGCCGAACTATTGCGCTCTGGATTATTCTTGAACATCTCCAACTCCCTCCGGGCCTGGCTAAGTTCTTCAAGAGTGTGCGGGTCATCGGCATAGCTTGTTTGAGATTTAGCAATCAGCTTTTCGAGAGGAGCGAAGTATTCAGTCCACCAAGTGTCCTCACTCAATATGAAGTAGCCAAGTAGCTTGTAGCCACATTTGGAGATTTGCCGCAGTTTCTCTTCGACATCTCCTTTTTCGTCATGAATCACCACAAATCCACCTGGCTTAAGGAACCGCTTCCAGTCCTGAATCCCCCTCTTGAAACCGACAACAAATATGGATCCCTCGGACCATATGATATCAAAGCTCTCATCTGGGAAGGCCATGTCCAATATAGAGCAGTTTACTGCCTGGACCCGATCGGAAAGCCCGGCCTCTCGGATTTTCCTGGTAAGCTTGTCCAGGGCAGATTGATCTATATCTATTCCTATTACCTCTCCCCGTCCTAATCTGGCCAATTCCATAGTCGGGACCCCGGAACCACACCCTATATCCAAGATTCGTGGCTTGCCCAAATTCGGAAGCATCCGGAATGCCTTCCTCGTATATTTCAACAGACGTGCTCTTACTGTATCCCTATCCATTTGGCACCGGCCTACACGGCGACAAGCCTTAGCGGTAGTTTTCAGCTAGATTGTACCCACTCACATAATAAATTGGAATCTCTTTCCCGTTTTGGGCGGCCCTGTCTGAAGTTGGCATTAACACTGCCCCCATTAATCCTCGCCAGATTAGAGACTTTGCCAAGGCTAAACGTCGACTGGCTAAGACTGATACTATTGATGCCCAAGTAATAGCCCATTATGGTCAGGCCATGCAGCCGAGGCCGCTGCCTTTCCCGGATACGCAAGAATTGAAAGAGGTGATGGCCAGGCGTAGCCAGCTGGTAGAGATGATAAGCGCCGAGAAAAACCGACTTCGAGCAACACGCCAAGAGAGCATTAAACAGGGCATTAAGGCTCATATTGAATGGCTGGAAACTGGATTGGACAGTGCGGACAAAGAGCTGAGAAAAGCCATTGAAGCCAGTCCAATCTCGAGAGAGAAGGACCAATTGCTCCGGAGCACTCCTGGGGTAGGTCCTATACTCTCGGCGGTTCTCCTTACTCAGCTGCCGGAGTTGGGAACGCTCAACCGGCATCAGGTAGCGGCTCTGGCAGGGGTAGCTCCGCTCAACCGTGACAGTGGCTTGATGAGAGGCAAACGCTCGGTCTGGGGAGGGCGTGGGCGAGTCAGAGGTGCGCTTTACATGGCAGCCCTGGTCGCCACCCGCTGCAATCCGGTCATCAGAGCCTTTTACCAGCGGCTCTGTTCCCAGGGTAAGCCCAAAAAACTCGCCCTGACCGCCTGCATGCGAAAGCTTTTGGCTATACTTAATTCTATGGTTAAGCATCGTACCCCCTGGATCTATCGTTCTGCTCCAACACTAATCGGACATTGTCAGTGAAAGACAGTTGCTCGCAATGGCAAACGGGACGTGCCAGGCAATGACAGACGGTGTTTGCCAGGGGCTCGCGGTCAAGTAAGAGGTATTGGCATCGCTCTAAGCCGGTGACGAGCTCTTCAATTGAGTCAGAAGTCTTCACTCGCCCGCCCTTGATGTCTTCGCCAGCCTCCCGCTTGCATTTCTGCCACCTCTTGGTCCACAGAAGCAAGCCTGGCTCTTGTCCATATCTTTATTTTATTGCTAAACGGTGGCGCAAACCATGTCTTTACTGAACCCACCGAGCCGTTGTCCATGCTTGGAGACACTATCTGACATCGCTGCCGGAGTTCAGTGAACAACGGTTCTGTTCAATACGACGGTTCGGGTCGCACAATGCCTGCCTCTTTGAAGCCACGTGTCAGGTCTTCGGCAGACATGATGCCTTCCAGCAAAGTGATGTTATTGGGCACTCCCATCTTCTTTGTTCCGTCGCTCATCTGCATGGAAGTGATTATTATACCCCGCTCGGTTGCCAACTCGTTCACAACAGCTGCCATGGCTGCAACGGTTTGCGGCCTCACCAAGCCATGCTTCAGCTTGATTGGCAAGTTGATACCGTTGACGTTTATGATGAAATCTACTTCGACCAAATATCTTTTGGTCTCAATTCTGACGTTGCGCTGCACTGTCGCTTCCGGCATAGTCTTACCCAATACGTCAAGAACCATCTCCTCAAATACTCTGTGAACATCGGCCAGAGTTCTAGCCTCCTTGGACCTAATCGCCCGTGATCCCTGATACAGACTGATGACAACAGCGGCTGCGATTGCCGCGCATACGCCGCCTGCGTAGATTGGCAGAAGTCCGATTACATCGGCTCCAATGAAGGCAGCTACTATTGCCAGAGTCACAATAGCGGCAAGAAGACTCACTGCGGCACTGAGTAGAGTACTTCGTCTGCAATGACTGGCAGCAAGGCGGCAGGATTCCTCTAAGTCAGCCACTGCTTCCTTCAGGGTAGGGTTTCTGCTTTTGCCTAATTGCTGTAGAGCAAAAGCTTTGCGTAGCAGGTTCTGTCTTGTTCTGGGAGTGATGAATTCACTTTCGGTAAGCCTAACGGCCAGGTCTTCCACTATCCTGGACAATTCGTCAGCGATTGAGAGATTTACATCGTATTCTCTGGCCTTAGTCTTTAACAGGGACTCTATGACAGGCAGATCCACACGAGCCTGACCTTGAGCCAACAGCTTCGCTATCGCTGTCACTACATCTTTATGGGCATGCCGTGTCCTTTCTCCGCGTGCAGTCCTAGTCCGCCAATCGGTTATCCCGAAGGTAGCTAAGGCTACAACTATCCCAATAACAACCCAGAGGATCACATTCATTTTTGCACCTCAGCAGAGTCTAGCTTGTCTTCGCCAGCGTATCGCCTGGATGTGTACTATAGAACAACCGCACCGTCTTCTTCATATTCTCCTCAGTATTTGCCGAAAAACCGAGATTAATTCGCATAAAGAACTGTAGCACCAAATGTCGTAGCTTTCAAGAGCCTGCCAAGGCTCCCGCACCTAAGAAAACGATGCTTTGTAGAACCTCGGTATATACCTGCAAAATTGGCGCTATTTTGTCTGGGATTGATCGTTACCGGTTGACACTATTCGAACGTAACAGGTTTTGCATAGTCAACACAACTATTCAGTTCTGTATCTGCAACGAGTATTTGTCACGCCTCACTCAGAATTTGGAGGCCGCCGCTATCTACCTCTGCGGCTCGATAATCACTTTTAGAGAGTCTTGAGCCCGGGCCACAAGCTGGAATCCCAAACCTGTTTCCGCCAGCCCCAGCCCGTGGGTAATCATCTCTCGCACACGTATTTTGCCAGCCTGTATCAGTTCCAGTGCTGCGGCATAATCGGCAGGATTGCCACCATAGGAGCTGGTGAGCGTTGTCTCGTTGCGCCAGAACAGGTCGTTCACCGATACGGGAATGCTAACCCCAGGCTCTGTGGGGGCAAAGAAGAGAACCGTGCCTCCCCGCTCCACCGATTCCAATGCCTGATTTATGGCTGATATCGCCCCGCTACATATCACCACGAGGTCAGCCAGACGACCACCGGCTGCCTGACGCAGAGATGCTGGCGTGTAGTCTTTAGCATGCACGGCAATATCGGCTCCAAATCTTCGCGCTGCCTCCAAGCGATAATCAACAATATCGGTCGCCATAATATAGGCGGCGCCCGAAGCGCGGGCCAGCTGTATGTGGAGCAGCCCGGCCACGCCGGCGCCGATAACGAGCACGCTTTGCCCCGACTGTAGATGGGCTAATCTTTGCCCGCGCAGGACGCAGGCCAGCGGCTCGACAAATGTCGCCTCCTCAAAAGATACTCCGTCAGGTAATGGGAATATGCCCTGTTCGACATTGATGCGCGGCAGCCGCACATATTCGGCAAAGCCGCCGGGGTCGAAGTTCGTCCGGCGCAATGTATCGCAAACAGTGTGGTGTCCACTGAGACAATAGTGGCACGTGTTACAGGGGACGTGATGGGCAGCACAAATCCGCTCGCCCACTTTGTGATGCTTCACACCCTCCTCAACAGCAACAATCAGGCCCGCAACTTCATGACCCAGGACTAAAGGCGCTTTGTGCAGGCGGTACCATTCCAGCAAATCGGTGCCGCAGATGCCGCTGGCCTCCACCCTCATCAGTACCTCGCCGGGCCCGATCTGCGGCGTGGGCATCTCCTCCAGCCGCACATCTTGATTACTGTAATACATAGCTACGCGCATGGTAGTTTCCTCCCTTTTATCATCCTGAGCCACAGGCGAAGAATCTCACCCTCACCTTGCTCCTCTCCCATCGAGGGAGAGGAGAGAAAACTGTTTGCTGATTTGCTTTGTCATTGCGAGCGAAGCGTGGCTATCTCATACCCCGCCACCGAGATTGCTTCGGCTGACTTTGTCAGCCTCGCAAAGACAGGAGGGGTGTCATTGCGAGCCATTACTTTTTATAAATTTGTTACAACGTGCCTGTGCTTTATGGACTGCAAAACCCCCATTAAGCGATACGGAGGACAAAAGGTAGCCGCAAAGTTCACGCACCCCATCGCCTTACCAGCGATGACCAGTTAACATTGAGGTTGACTTGCCTTAGCCGCTCTTATGGCATCGGCATCAACAATTCGTTGTCGTGGCTCACAATACATGCATCCGACTTCGCCATAAGCTGCTGCCTCTCCGGGTCCATGAACATCTTCTCCAAAAAGGCTTCCATTGCCGCAAGGCTATCATACTCGCTGTCATAAACGAGGGTATGCAGAGAGTCTCCACTCACGCAGCCATAGCGCTTCCAGGGAGGCCCTCCTGCGCGAATTGAAATAGCTTCGCCCTTTTTGTCAATCTCCATGTACTCTGCCATCTTCCCAGGAACGACTTTTATAGTGGTGCGCATTATTACCTTCATTGCATTCTCCTTCCTCCAGATTTCGGGCACCAGAAATCAGACGAGCCTCTCCACTGCCCGGCGGCGAAGAGGCTAACTCTGCTTTCCCATAGGCATAACCTCCTCATACAAGCTAAGCTAAAACCATTCTCCCCTGGCGGGGAACTGTCGAAACCACGGTTATATAGACATGCTCCTATGGCACCGGCATGTAGAATTCGACTTCCATACTCTCGATGACCCCCTCGTACTTGGGCACAAGCGCCTGCATCTCTGGATCTGCGCCCATCTTCTGAGGGTGGGCTTCAAATGCAGCCAGGCTATCGAACTCGCCCTCGACAATGATGGTGTTCATGGTGTCGCCCGCACCACTTATGCGGCGGTAGCACCTCCCGGATATCCCTAATACACGATTCGCGATAGCCATGTGCTTTTTCTCAAGCTCCACCAGCTCTGTCATCTTGCCAGGAACAGCTTTCACAATGGTCCGCGCCATCACTCTCATTGTATTCTCCTCCTCTAGATTTCGGGCCCCAGAAATCAGATGAGCTTCTCCGCCGCCCGGAGGCGAAGAAGCTATCTTTGTTCGTCCATAGGCAGCACCTCCCACTATAGAATCGGTCGAGCCCTACTCTCACTGTCACAGGCAAGATAGGAGAGTTAGCAAATGTCAGTTAGCAGCCGCGTAAATGAACCTGGAGTCCGCCCAAACCCTATATTGTTATGCCTTCCCACTCTTTACATTATCGTATAGTTTCTGGGCCCGCTCAGGAGTAGTGTTCTCGTGGATAATGGCGCGCAGAGCTTTTATCATGGCTACGGGGTGCTCATCTTGCCAGATGTTTCTCCCCAGATTCACGCCTATGGCGCCTTTCTGGATACCGTCATAAACAAATTGAAGTACTTCGTATCCTGTAGGTACCTTGGGCCCGCCGGCAATGACTATGGGAACGGGGCAGCCTTTTATAATCTTTTCGAATTTTTCACAGTAATAGGTCTTGACCACCCGAGCGCCCAGCTCAGCAGCAATACGGCATGACAGGGAAAGATAGCGGTCATCACGCTTCTCAAGCTCTCTGCCCACAGCGGTAACTGCCATTACCGGGACGCCATGCCTTTCCCCTTCGTCAACAAGCCTGGCCAGATTCAACAGGGAATCATGCTCGTAATCGGTCCCGATAAAGATGGAGATGCCCACGGCACAGGCGTTGAGCCGGATGGCTTCCTCCATGGAGGTAGTAATCCCCTCGTAAGCCAGGTCCTTTCCTTCTATGCTGGCGCCGCCCGACACTCTGAGGATAATTGGCTTCGTCTTGCCGGGGTCTACACATGACCTTAAAACTCCCCTGGTAATGAAAATGGCATCGGTGTAGGGGAGAAGAGGTTCGAGAGTTTTACGCGGGTCCTCCAATTTCTTGACAGGACCCAGAAAATACCCGTGGTCCACAGGCAGGAACAAACAGCGGCCGTCCGCCTGAATTAACTGTGCCAGACGGTTCTGCATCCCCCAGTCCATGATTCAAGCCTCCTATCTATGAGACCTGAGAACTATTATATCACAGGAACGCAGCACATCGTTTCCCCAGACAACTTACAAACTTGCATATTCTTTCTGGAATAGGCTATACTTAAGCAGAGAGCTTCCTGGTGACTCTAGCGGAGTGGAACCACCCGTTCCCGTCCCGAACACGGAAGTGAAACGCTCCAGCGCAGACGATACTTAAGGGGAAACCTTCCGGGAAAATATGTCGTTGCCAGGAAGCTTTTGTTTTTTGTTTCTGAAGTCACTCTTTCTATCGTTAGATGCCACCGTTCCCGAAGCATCAAGTGTGTTATTATGAAAAGGGGGGTGAAGAAATGAACGCAGTACAAACCTTTAAGCTCACCAAGGAATTTGATGGCCTGGTAGCGGTAAATGGCATTGATTTAGAGATAAAGAAGGGCGAGCTTTTCTCCCTCCTCGGCCCTAACGGGGCAGGGAAGACTACCGCCATCAGGATGTTGTGTTGCCTTTTAAAGCCAACCAGGGGGACTGCTTCCATACTGGGCCATGATATAGTTAAAACACCATTTGCCGTTAAAAATCTTATTGGCGTATCTCCACAAGATACCATTCTCTCTGAGCGCCTTAACTGCTGGGAGAACCTGGCTCTGATTGGCAAGGTCCACGGCCTGAGCTCTAACACAGTAGAAAGGCGTTCGAAGGAATTATTGGATACGATGGGGCTTATGGAAAGGGCTAAAGACCAGGTAAGGAAGTTTTCCGGAGGGATGAAAAGGAGACTCAGCATAGCCATGGCCCTTGTTTCCGACCCCCAGGTATTATTTCTGGATGAACCTACCTTAGGCCTCGACCCTCAGGCAAGAAGAGCCATCTGGGAATATACAGCTGGACTTAAGGGAAAGAAGACAATTCTTCTCACTACCCATTATATGGAGGAAGCGGATTTTCTCTCCGACCGAATTGGGATTATTGACGAAGGAAGGGTTGTAGCTTTGGGTACGTCTCAAGAGCTGAAGACAAATCTCTTTGGGATGCGCAACATGGTCGTCTCAACAGAAAGCCTCACCGCTGAGGTCATAGCGGATTTGCACAGCAAATACTCCAGAGTCGCGGTGACCAAGGGGCAACTTAAGATTTCCCACAAAGACCTGGACTTCAAAGAGATCGTGGATTATCTCCATTCCCGAGGAGTTACCGTTTATTCTGCTGCCTTAGAGCAGCCAACCCTGGAGGACGTGTTTATCGAGATAACGGGAAAGAAGCTTAGAGACTAGAAGGAAGGTGAAGGAAATGAAGTTCTGGGAAATTGGCAAAAGGAATTTGAAGGAGATTTCTAGAAACCCTGTGCTTCTGGGCTTTCTCCTGGGAATGCCCGTTGCCTTTATGCTGGTATTTATCGCCGCCGCTGGCGGAGGACAGGCCAGCCCTATTGCGCTGAGCATAGCGAACGAAGACGGCTCCCAAGCCTCATCTGGGTTCGTACAATATCTTGGAAGCGTGGATGCTATCGAGCTGACTGAGCCGATATACAGTGAGAAATCTCAGGCCCAGGAAGACCTGGAGAACGGCAGCATATCATTCTATTTGCTCATTCCCTCGGGATTCGAGGAGGCACAGCAGACCCAACAAACTATCAACTTAGAGTTAGTCTACAAGGCAGCAGACCCGATGATAGGTCTACAATTAAAACCTATAATAGAGGTTGTTGGCTCTGAATTCCTGGGAGTGGCGCCCCCTCTAAATGTCGAGCTAAAAGGAACGGAAAGCAAAATAAAGAATATGGCTGTCAATTTCTACTTTCCCGGGATAGCCGTTTACGGATTCATGATTTTGATTTCCACGGCCGCTGGGATAATTGCCGGTGACAGGGAGAAAGGCTTTCTGTCTCGGATGTTCACTACTCCGGCGAGGCCCTGGGACTTCATTCTGGGTTATTCCCTGCCGTTTATCCCGGTGCTCATCGTCTCCGCGCTGGTTTATCTTGGCGTGGGGATGGCGCTGGGCCTGACCGTTGTCGGCAATCTGGGGCATGTCTTTCTTATCTTCTTTCTTATTGGGCTTTGTGCTATCGGGATAGGCATGATAGTGGGCAGCTTAGTCAAAAGCGAATCTCAGACCGGTATATCGTGGATCTTCATCGTTCCCATGGCCATGATCTCCGGGGCCTGGTTCACAGTGGACCGTATGCCTTCGGCTGTGAGAAGCGTTGCCGAGGCCCTTCCCTTCATCCATGCCATAGACGCCTCCCGATCTGTCCTCAACGGAGCCTCCTTCTCAGCTATCACACTCGACATTTACTGGCTTATCGGCTGGGCAGTTGTCCTGTTTGCTACCGGGATCATGTTATTCAGAAGGACGATGGTGAGTTAGAACTTACTTTCGTGCAGGGAAGCTTGCGATAATTCTTCGCAGTTTCAAGAGACTCTCTGGGTCGATCCACTATGGTAGAGCTTGTATCCTATCGTCTCTCTAACTGTGCCAGGTCGAACCTCAGGCCGTCTCTGGCGGCAATGACCGAGACTCCGGTCTCTTCACAGTCAGTTTCTCGGCTAACTCCCAAGGTCTAGCTCGCCACATGGTCATGCCGAAATGGGTGAGGATAACTGTTTTGGGCCTTAGTTGCTCAATTATGCTCTTGGCTTCCGGAAGGGATAGATGGTCCAGAGGAGCTCCAGGGTTCAGTCGAAGCACATTGATAATCAGCAAATCGCCTTCGTAGTGACTGACCAAGTCTTCGAAATATCTGGTGTCAGTAATCCAGGAGAAGGTATGCCGCGGCGTTTGAAAGATGAAGCCATATGTCTCTACGGAATGCTTGTGTTTGATGGGGGTCCTAAAAGAAACGTCATTTACTTTGTAACACCCGCCTTCAGTCAAGACCTGTATGCTCTGGGGATAAGAGCGCAAATAAGAGAAAATAACCGGGTCCTGGTCCAGGGCATCGGCGGGAGCAAAGACCATGCCGCGCCTCTTTGTCCCTCCATCAGTCATAGCTTCAATCATGACGTTAATGTCGCCACTGTGGTCCAGGTGCTTGTGAGACAGGATAATAGCATCGAGTTTCGTGGCGTCGAATTTCCTCTTGGCAACCTGAACCAGGGAACCGGGGCCAGGGTCAATGAGTATTTGGGTGTTACCGAGAGTAAGCCAGGCGCCACCTGAAGCCAGAAATTGACGAACCATCACAAACCTGGCACCGGCGGTGCCCAGAAAGGTGATTGTGTCGCGTGATTCAGCCACCGCAAAATTATAGCAGGGAAAGCTGCTAAAATGATGAGTTGGAGTGACAGAGAGGCCTATGAGCTACGGGACAAACGGAAATCGCTTTGCCATTCAAACATTTCGCCTTTCCAGGAGATTCGGAGATTTGGTAGCAGTAGATGGCATAGATTTATCTATTAAAGAAGGTGAGCTATTCTCACTGCTAGGACCGAATGGCGCTGGCAAAACAACTGCTATCAAGATGCTATGCTGTCTGCTCAGACCGAGCAGTGGCACAGCCACGATCATGGGTCGTGATATACGTGAGGACCCCATGGCAGTGAAACAAATAATAGATGTCTCGCCACAAGAGACAGCGATAGCGGAGCATCTTAACGCCTGGGAGAATCTGAGCTTGATTGGGGGGATACGTGGACTGGCGAAAGAAGAGGTGAAAAGGAGGTCAGAGCAACTGCTGGAGATGGTAGGCCTGGCTAAGAGGGCAAAAGAGCAAGTAAGGAAATTCTCAGGGGGGATGAAAAGGAGGCTCAGCATCGCTATGGCTCTTGTTTCTGACCCCCAGGTATTGTTTCTGGATGAACCCACCCTCGGCCTGGACCCCCAATCGAGAAGGAGCATATGGGAACATATAGCAGAGCTTAAAGGGAAAAAGACGATACTGCTTACAACCCATTACTTGGAAGAGGCTGATGCCCTGGCAGATAGAATAGCGATAATAGACGAAGGCAAGATAGCGGCCCTGGGAACTCCGCAGGAGTTAAAAGACAGCATCTCCGATATGCAAGTTATGGTAGTCAGGGCAAAGAACCTGCCCCCTGATGTCATTGAGGGTCTAAAGGAGATATATCCAGAGGTAAAAGCAACAGAGGACGGAATTGAGATTAAAGCTAAAGAATTGAGTTTCTACGAGATAGTAGATTATTTGCGCCCCAGGGGAGTTGCTATCCAATCCACGTCTCTAAAGCAACCCACTTTGGATGATGTATTTCTGCATCTTACTGGAAAAGAGCTAAGAGAATGAGATTCGTGGAATTGGCCGTAAGAAATTTCAAGGAGATGCTGCGGGACCCTATATCCACGGGACTCCAACTAGGGATTCCCGCAGGTTTTCTGGTTATATTCTGGGCTCTCGGTCGGAGTCTGGGAGACGAAAGCTTTCTCACTACTACCATGTTAGTACCTGGAATAGCGGTCTTTGGTTTTGCTTTCTTATTAATGTTTTCAGCCATGATGCTCTCCCGGGACAGGGAAAGCGCACTTTTATCAAGGCTCCTCACTGCCCCACTCAAGCCAAGTGATTTTATCTTGTCTTACTCCTTGCCCTACACCCCCATGGTGGTCCTTCAAATAGCGGTGTGCTTTGGTATAGGGGCTTTGCTGGGACTTGAGACGCCTGGGAATGCAGGTCTCGCTTTTCTCACTCTTCTCGTCATGGGGATATGCTGTGTGGAACTGGGCATGATTCTAGGACTGCTTTTTAACGTGAATCAAGTGTCGGGCGTTGGCTCAGTGATAATAACCCTCGTAGCGCTACTCGGAGGAATCTGGATAGACATAGAAGCGATAGGAGGTGTGTTCTATGGCCTAGGGAATGCTCTTCCTTTCGCCCATGCTATTGATGCGGCGAGAGATGCCATGATAGGGGCTGGCTTCAGCAGCATTGCCACAGATTTCTACTGGGTTCTTGGCTATACCGTAGTGTTCTTTGCTTTAGGTACTTTCCTGTTCAGGCGGAGGATGGTGGAATAAAAAAGGGGAGAAAAAATGAAAGGAGGTTGAAACATTATGTCTGAGAAGAAGGAACTTGTAGAAAAGGCAAGACGATTAGGCAGAGAATATATACGAAAATACGGAGGATGCGCCCCGGGCACGCTCATGGCAGTAGCTCACACTCTTAACTTGGAAGTCGGTGATGACTTGTTCAAGGCTATGATGGGTTTTTCAAGCTTTGCGGGAGTATGCGGAAATGTATGTGGAGGGATAGCTGCGATGGGCTTAAGGTATGGGGTGGGCCTAGAGGATTTTGTGAAGAACCCAGAAATCGGTTCCTTATCTTTTGCGAAGCTAATGACAGCGGCGAAGGTGCTGCGGGAAAAGTTCGCTGAAGAGTACGGCGGCTACTTATGCGACGAAGTTCAAACGAAATTGTTCGGCAAGTGTGTAATGCCCACCTCCCCTGAGGAACTTGAGGCCTTCAGTAAGATGGACCCTGAGGAACTTAAGGTCTTCTATGAAAAATGTGGTTCTGTCACGGAAAACGCTGCCGGATGGACGGTAACTACAATACTTGAAATGGACGAAAAATGACAGGTTTTCAGTGCTAACACCGATTAGATGCAGACAAAATTATGGGGGCGCACACATTCCAAAATTTCTGATTTTTGTGGCAGAATATTATAAACCTTAAGAGTAATTATTCTTAGATATGAAAATGAAAGCGATTGTATGCACAAAATATGGGCCGCCAGATGTCCTCCAGCTCAGAGAGGTAGCCAAAGCTGTTCCCAAGGACAATGAAGTACTGATAAAAGTACATGCGACAACCTGTCACGTAGGGGATGTGAGAGTTCGAAGCTTCAACGTCCCTTTCTGGCAAATGATCCCCTTTCGAATATATTTGGGTCTTAGAAAGCCAAAAAGAAGCATACTGGGGATGGAGCTAGCTGGGGAAATCGAAGCGGTAGGCAAGGACGTAAAACGATTTAAGAAAGGCGACCAGGTCTTTGCGCTTACCGGTTTTGGTTTCGGCGCTCATGCCGAGTATAAATGTATGCCCGAGGAATGGGGAGGGGCAAAAGGGGGGGTGGTGGCGATAAAGCCGTCCAACATGACCTATGAGGAAGCCGCCGCCGGCGTTACTTCCGGGGGAATTACGGCATTGAAAACTCTTAGAAAGGCGAATATCCAGAGCGGGCAAAAAGTCCTTGTCAACGGCGCCTCCGGGAGTGTAGGTAGCTACGCGGTACAGCTTGCCAAGCACTTTGGTGCAGAGGTTACCGGGGTTTGCAGTACCGCGAATCTGGAAATAGTGAAATCTCTGGGAGCCTATAAGGTGATTGATTACACTAAAGAGGATTTTACCCGGAGCGACGAAACATATGATGTTATCTTTGACGCCGTAGATAAACTTCGGTCTTCACGGGCTAAAAAGTCCCTGAAGAAGGGGGGAATCTATCTTAACGTCAACAAGGATTCCGGAGGCGAGGTAAAGACGGAAGACCTAGTCTTTCTCAAAGAGCTTGTTGAAGCAGGAAAGATAAAAACGGTCATAGATAGAAGCTATCCGCTGGAGCAAATGGTCGAGGCTCACCGGTATGTCGAACAAGGACACAAGAAGGGACATGTCGTCATAACTGTGGATCATAACAACAAAACCTAACAAATTAGGAGGAATTGAAATAACAACGCGTACCGCCGAAACATCGCAGCGATAGGAGGCGTAATCCAAAGCACGATAAACACTCTTCCCTTTTACCCATGTATTGATACGGCGAGAGATGTTATGGGGCGTGGTGCTGGTTTCAGTGACATCGCATTAGGTCTGTACTGGGTTCTTGGCTATACCTTAGTGTTCTTTGCTTTAGGTACTCTACTATTCAGAAGGAAGATGGTGGAATGAACAAAGCTGATAATCTGGTAGATAGGAGAGAATAATGGCAGAACTGGAAGCAGAGATTGCCCAGCTGATAAGGGAATATGGGGCCAAAACCGGAAAGTTGTTGACCGTCGGCACTGTCGAGTCAGCTACCGGCGGCAGGATAGCTGATAGGATAACCAATGTGCCGGGCAGCTCGGACTACTTCAAGGGCTCGGTAGTAGCTTACAACGACCAAGTAAAGATCGCCCTGCTGGAGGTAAAAAAGGCGACCATTGAAAATTATGGCGCCGTGAGCGAGCAAACAGCTCTGGAAATGGCTCGAGGCGGCAGGAAGCTCCTGAATGTGGACATATGCGTCTCCGATACCGGGATTGCCGGCCCTGCAGGTGGTACTCCCTCAAAACCTGTGGGGCTTTTCTACCTGGGCCTGGCAGCCGAACATACAAGCTTCAGTCAGACGCATATCTTTCCAGGAAATCGAGAGGGAAACAAGCGAGATGCTGCTGAAGCGGCGCTAGATATGCTGAAGCAATACCTGGTGCAATGCATCAACGCCACAGGTCGAAGATAAGTGCGCAAAGGTTAAGAATGGAAGGAGGCTAAGAACAATGGCAACCGAGAAATTCACTGTAGATGGAAGTCAGGTGGTTGAGAAGGTCAAGGAGCTAATACATCAAGGGAATATCAGAAGAGTCCGTCTAATACATAAGGGGCGTCCCTTGATAGACATCCCGCTGACAGTAGGCGTTCCCGTGGCTGCAGCTGCAGTCCTGGCAGCTCCACTACTGGCTGCGCTGGGAGCAATTGCCGCACTGGTCACAGAATGCACTATCGAGGTTGAGAGGACAGAAGACACCCCTGAAGAGAAGGACAAAGAACAATAGAAGGCTAGCTACTATCTGTATGATGATTAAGTGCTGAGCGATGCCAACTCGAATGACCTATACCTTATTCTGGGATAGAGCTGGCCGTCCAAAAAAGAAGCCTTCGACGTAGCCAAGGATTTTCTGTCTGGGGAAATTCCAAATGTTTGAAGTCCGACCCTCAAAACAAAGTGCAAGGCTAATCCTTTTCCAACCTAAGAGCGTAAGGGCATCATATGGATGATGCCACTGACCTTCAATTATGATTTGTGAACCTCGAGCTTAATCCTTTGTTTCAGTTTCGTCTTCAATGAGAGTCGTGAGGTCACGCGGTAAAGGACGACGGCGGGTTGGCCTTCGGCGAAGAAAGCTATAGAAGCTCGAAAAGTTAGCCGCTATCCGTGCTGGGGAAAGCTCCCGGGGGTTAACTAGAAAAATGAGCTTGAAGCCCACTTGAGCAATCCGAAACAGGCTTCGAAAGGAGAATTTTCGGAGGTACACTGACCAGTAGATGCCCCCAACTAGAAGGCTCCCGCCGATTACATTGCCCAAGGTGACCGGGATCAAGTTCTTAATCAGAAAACCGGCTACAGTTAAGTTGCCCAGCATTATCGGCTGTCCCGCCATACCCTGGGCAGCAGCCAGAACCTCAGGTTGCCCTTTTAATGCCAATCCCATAGGGATGAAATACATGTTTGCTACGCTGTGTTCAAAACCAGATGCTACGAATGCTGTAATGGGGAAAATGACCGCCAGAATCTTGTCGATTGTGCTGCGCCCACTGAAAGCAAGCCAGATTGCCAGACAGACCAAGACATTACAGAGAATGCCCCTCATAAATGCTTCAAGGAAGCTCATATTGACCTTGGCATTAGCGATCAGCAGAGCCTTCCCGCCGACCATAGCACCATGAAAATCCCACTGTGCCGCATAATACATAAGTAATACCATTACCAGTGATCCTACAAAATTGCCGAGATATACTATACCCCAGCCTTTTAGAAGTTGGCGTGCTCTAACTTTCCCCTCGATAAAACCCATAACCACAAGGGTATTGCCGGTAAAGAGCTCTGCCCCGGCGATTACTACCAAAATGAGCCCAAGGCAAAAAACAAGCCCACCAATCAGACTGTTCAAACCAAAGGCGAGGCCGCTATCATGCACTACCAAAGTATAGAACTCAGCACCTAAGGCAATGAAAACACCTGCCAGTATAGCGAGTACAAACATCCTGAAGAAGTCAAGGCCAGACTTCTTCTCGGCAACTGCGGCAATCCTTTTGGCGATTTCAGGGGGAGAGTAGGCATCTACTCGTAGTTCTTCCATAGCTCAGATCCCTTGTCTATTCCCAGAGGACGCTTGCGACCAACATCAAATCTGTTCTGCGCAGCCGCTCGGCTAGTAGTTGAGCCAGATTCCTCATGACTATATAGCCAAGGCGACTATCTTGTTCAAAAAGCTCATCAAGTCTATCTCTAGCAATAGTAATTATCTCGCAGTCATTCTCACACGTAGCAGTCGCAGAACGGCTTCTCTTATCCACCAATGCCAACTCGCCGAAAATCTGCCCCACGCTCAATCGTTGTATAGTGGCTGTGTTGGGTTTGCCTTTTAACCCCAGCTCTATACATACTTTGCCCTTTTTAATGATATACACCTCAGCGCCTGAGCTGTGCTCAGTAAACACCGCCTCACCTCCACGATATTTCCTCTCTTCCGAGACCTGTGCCAGAGATTCAAGCTGGCGTGGGCTCAGACCCCGAAATATATCGACCTTCTCCAGAATCTTTGTACTATCCATGGCAGCCTCCCGAACAAATGACTTTTCTAATATACCCGCTACTTTGTGAATACCCCCTACATCTATGCACCACACTGACAGCTTCTATAATGAAACCATTGTAATAATCTTGAATCTTAGCTGTCAAGAGGATAATGCTTGTCTTCCTGAAGCTACAGAAGCAACCCCCCTCAAAACGAACTGCCATAGAAGGCCTGGCTGAGGTTTGTTTCAAAACCTGTGAACCAGCTTGAATTCTTAACGCCGTATTGGTTTACTCAAGTATTGAATATGACGCAGCTTTGAGTCTTGGGTGGTACTAGTTGCAGCACAACTCATAACTACAAACGACTGAGTCGGCGAAGAAACCAATGTCAAAGTGGAGGATTAGTAGAATCACGATGAATCACTTCTCACCTTGTAGAAGAAAGCTATGTCTTTAGGATATACTTAGAAATGCATGATGGCCCTCGATTTGGATGGCATAAAGGCGCAGGCAAAAAGCAACTTTACCGATGCCTGGATGGCTACAGCGAAGCTTATCCCCACCGGCACTGAAATCTCTTTGCCGAAGAAAGGTAAACCCCATCTCGTAAGGGAACTAATTCAAAAATCTCGCCAGATTCTCCTAAACCTGGGCTTTGATGAGGTCGAGAATCTCACACTGCTGCCCGACAGCGATGTGGTCAAGCAGTACGGGCCGGAAGCCCGGGTTATCCTCGACAGGGCTTTTTATCTAGCGCAATTGCCTCGCCCCGACATAGGGCTGAGCGCGAAAAGAATAGCCGACATAAAGAAGACAGCCGAGGAAATAGACGTGGACAGACTGCAGACCATCTTGAGAAGTTACAAAAAGGGGGAAATCGAGGCGGACAATCTTGTCGAAGAATTCATCGCTGGACTGGGCATCACCGATTATCAGGCTACGGAACTCCTGGACAAGGTCTTCCCTGAGATAAAAGAGCTACAGCCAGTGCCCTCCAACAAGACGCTGAGAAGTCACATGACGGCGACCTGGTTTCACACGCTGGCTGCATTGCAGGACAAAGCCAGCTTTCCAGCTGCTTTATTCTCAGTTGGGCCGAGATACCGCAACGAACAGAGAGAAGATGCCCATCATCTGCGAGTCCATAACTCGGCATCTGTCGTGGCTATGGATCCCGAAATGTCTTTGGATGCAGGAAGGGCAATTGCCAGGGATATCATGCAGCAATATGGCTTCTCCGACCTCAGATTCGAGACCAAGACAGCAACGTCCAAGTATTATGCGCCCGGGCAGGAGCAGGAGGTATTCATCAAACACAACAATGCCTGGCTCGAGATAGCGGACATCGGAATGTATTCGCCGGTGGCCCTGGCGAATTTCGATATTAGATATCCTGTGTTCAACGCAGGATTTGGCATTGAGCGACTGGCGATGCTTATTTACGAAATCGACGATGTGAGGAAACTGGCATATCCACAATTTGCGGTAGTTGAGTATTCCGACGAGGAGATAGCAAAATCCATCAGCTATATAACCAGCCCTCAGACTGCCCGGGGACAGGGAATAGCCAGGGCGATCGAGGAGACTGCTCGAAAGCGCAAAGATGAGGTTGCCCCCTGTGAGTTCCTGGCCTGGAAGGACGAGTCCATTGAGGTGAAGGTTTTCGAGAAGGAAGCCGGCAAGAGGTTAGTCGGGCCGGCCGGTTTCAACGAGATCTGCGTTGCCAATGGCAGCATTTATAGTGATGTTGTGCCTTCAGGAACATACACAGGGATAAACTATATGCGTGCTATCGCGATGGGTGCCGCGGCAGCAATAGAAAGTAGCAACGATGACTTGACTTACCCGGTGAAGGGAATAAGGCATCTCTCCGACCTCAATCTGGAGATTCCCGAAGCTGTCCGACAACATATTGAAGGACAGAATAAGAAGATAGCGGTCGGTGGCGCTGTATTTGTGGCCATAGATGTGAAGAAACTCTAAATACTAATATCTAAATCCTAAAAGTTAGGAATTCGGATAACGTCGTTGCGAGGCTGACTTCGTCAGCCGAAGCAATCTGGTGGAGGGGGCATGAGATTGCCACGCTTCGCTCGCAATGACAGTTCGGGTTGCTAAACGCTTTCGACCGAAGGGGGAAAGATGGAACAGAGAAGCAGTAGGTCGCTACAGAAGTTCAGCAGGTTGCGCAGGGAACATAAGGAACTCATTAACCTCATGCCTTTACAGACAGGCGGCATTCTCACCGAGGCCGCCAAGGAGGCCTTAATAGAATTTGGCGATGGATATTCTGTGTGTGACTTCTGTGAGGGCACTTTATGTAATGTAACCAATCCCCCAATCCGAGACTTTGTCCACGAGCTTTTGCCCCAATTCCTCGGCTGTGAAGTTGCCACCATAACCCACGGGGCCCGAGAGGCTAAATTCATGGTTATGCATTCCCTGGCCAAGCCGGGGGATTCGATTCTTGTTGATGCCAACAGGCATTATACAACGGTCGTCGCTGCTGAAAGGACAGGGCTAAACATAATTGAGGTGCCTAACTCCGGCCATCCAGAGTTCAGAGTCGACGTTAGCGAATATGCGCCGCTCGTGGAAGAGCATGCCCCCAAGTTAATCCTATTGACTTACCCGGACGGTAATTATGGAAATCTGCCTGACGCCGGAAGGTTAGGAGAAATCGCTCAGGGACACAACATTCCTTATATCCTTAACGGAGCATATGCTGTGGGCAGAATGCCTATAAGTATGGAGGAAATAGGGGCTGATTTCATTATTGGTAGTGGGCATAAGAGTATGGCCTCTGCCGGCCCTGCTGGGGTACTGGGAATGAAGAAGAAATGGCAGGAGACGGTGTTGAGAAAATCCGGTAAATATGGCAAAAAAGAGATCGAACTCCTCGGCTGCACTATAAGGGGAGTCCCTCTGATAACACTCATGGCTTCTTTTCCCTATGTGAAAGAAAGAGTTCAGCATTGGGACGAACAGGTATCTAAAGCGCAGTGGTTTTCTGCTGAGCTTGAGAAATTGGGTTTTGAGCAGTTAGGGGAAAAACCACATAGGCATGACTTGCTGCACTTTGACGCCCCTGTGCTCTATGAAATCTCCAAGCGGGTTCGGGAGAGGGGATATTTCCTCTATAAAGAATTAAAGGAAAGAGGCATTTGGGGACCACAGCCAGGCATGGCAAGGTCCTTCAAGCTCTCCACATTTGCTGCTGATAAAGAACAGCTAGGGTTTGTTGTAGATTCCTTCAAGGCTATCTTGAATAAATACAGTTAGCGGACCTGAGCAAAAATCTCGCGGTGCCTTTGGACATGCTCTTCCTTCAACCGCTGAAAAGATGCTTGAAATGGCGGAGAGGTTATGTTATCTGTGCTCATGATTATGGCGTCCTCCCCATCACTTGAATAGTACTTGAGCCGCCTCCCCACCACCTGGAAGCCATACTTCTTGTACAGCTCCTGAGCTATCATATTAGAAGCACGCACTTCCAAAGTGACTATATTGGCGTTTAGTATTTGTGCTACTTCAATGGTCGCGATGAGCAGACCTTCACCTATGCCAAGTTGACGATAACCATTTCTCACACCAATGGCGATGATGTGGGCCTCCCCCATCATCATCCAGAACCCAGAAAAGCCAACTATATATTCTCTTGTGTTAAGACGACGCTCGTAACTGAAGACCCGTTTGAACCAGGAGGGTCTTGGCATCACCTGTCCTCCGCATTCTGTCACGTCCTTATCCTTACAAGCCACTATATGGCGAATGGAGGGATTGTCGAGGTCCTGCTTATATGCTCCTTGAGAACGAAATACCCACTCACCAGGGAAAGCCTCTCTATCAATTCGGGCTACCTGGGGGATATCCTCATACTTCATACCACGGATGATATAAGACGTGCCTGGCATCAATTGAGATTTTAGCATGGCACCGATTCTTTTGGCCCCGAATCTTCCTTTCGTTATTCTGACCGGAGCGAAGAATCTCATAACGCTCAAGGTAGCCTTCGTGAAGGGGCGGAATCCTGCGTAGGATAAACCTAGCTCAGAACCCTTCCTCTCGTTTGGGCTAGCATTTAGAGACCCTTCTCCTTCTTTTCACTAAGGGCCGGAGCGACGATTAAACAGTCTCAGAGAACGAAGCGGGGGTATATGCTGGGAGAGCACTACCGCCGGGTCGCGGAGATACTACATTCACCAAATAGGCTATTTACCCTCAGGTATACTCTGGGCCTCTGCCTCGCCGCCTTGTCGCCCATACTGCCACTGCCGCTACAACCAGAACCAGCAGGCCTACCACAACCATCTTCTCAACCGGACTAGTGTTGACGCCCACGGCGCTCATGGCCACAGCGGGGAACAGTCCAGCCCTCACCATTGGCTTCAGGCTGGGATGCTCGGTTATAAACTCAGCTATTGGCGGGCTTACTCTATAATAGATGTCTACCAGAGCTTGTCCCAGCGGGTTGGTCAGCATGTATTCATCTCTGAACTCACGGAGAACCTGTATTTCCTCGGCCATTGGTGTGCCATAAGCTGCGGTGGCGATGAAGCACACTTCAGGCACAGTGATGGTCAAGGTAGCATCTCTACCGACATCAAAGCCGATGGTCAACTCCAGCCTTTCTCCGAAGCTCCCGAGCTTGCCTGCCAGGTATGTACTACTCAGGATGGTCAGATTTGCAGAAGACACCCCGGGCGTGATAGGAGTCACGGTGTAGTGCATGCCCTCCGCCAGAAGGTACGCATCATCATCCACGATAGAGACTACCGATGCGGCGCTGCCCCAGGTAATGATCGTTGTCACATCATTCCGGTCGATGACGTCGTGATCAGCTGTTACCGGGTAGATGCTGGGCTGAATTCCCATAGGCGTGACAGTAAAAGTGGCATCGAGACCAATATTAAAGTCGATGGTCAGACCTAGGCTGTCCCCAATATCCATGTGCTTACCCTCAAGGTAAGGCTCCGCGAGGGTCAGCGTGGCACTGTCGGCATTGATAGCGGCCACAGTGTAGTCAGCGTCTTTTATTAGCGTATACTGATCGTCATCCACGATGGAAACTATGGCACTGGCAGTACCCCAGGTTACGGTGGTTGCGGCATCGGCGGGATTGTCCAGGTCGTAGTCTTCTGTCGGCGGCGAGATCTTCGGCTGTATTCCAATAGCCGTGATGGTGAAAGTGGCATTGCTACCCAGATCGAATTCGATGGTCAGTACTACATCATCACCGATATCTGTGAGCTCATCTTCGAGATAACCATCCAGGATGGTCAGCGTCGCCTCACCCACGACGGACGCAACCACCGTGTAATCAACTCCCGGGGTCAAGTCATTGCCATTTTCACTGATGGACTCTAGCACGCCGGCAGTACCATAGGTAATCGTGGTTGTAACATCAGCCGGATTATCTAGATCGTAATCCTTTGCTGGCGAAGAGATCCGCGCATTGGTTCCCGTAGCCGTGATGGTAAAAGTGGCATTGCCCCCAACATTGAAGTCTATGGTCAGTACTACATCCTCACCGATATCGTTGAGCTTGCTTGCCAAGTACGCACTCCCGATGGTCAGGTCTGTACCAATCCGCGTATACTCGCTGGGCGTCGTCAAAGTGTGCCCATCATCATCCACTGGCGCAGCCATATCAGTGGCACTACCCCATGTAATCTTGGTTTTGACATCAGCCGGACTGTCGATATTGTATTGGGCTGTTGTGGGATCGATAGATGGTTGAGTTCCGATTGCTGTGATGGTAAAGGTGGCATCTTCACCGGGATCGAATTCGATGGTCAGCACCACTTCCTCACCGATATCTGTGAGCTCACTGGCAAGATAATCATCCAGGATGGTCAGCGTCGCCTCACCCCCGACGGTTGCACCCACCGCGTAGTCATTTCCCTGGGTCAACGAATTGCCATTTTCAGTGATAGCGATATCACCTGGGTCGTCAGAGGCAATACCCCACGTGACGGTGGTTTCCACGTCAGCCGGATCGTCGAGGTCGTATTGGGCTGTTGTCGGAGAGATAGAGGGCTGAGTACCAATTGCCGTAATATTCAACGAAGCAGCACCGACATCGAATTTTATGATTAACTCCACACTGTCCCCGATATCCGTGAGCTCACTGGCAAGATAATCATCCAGGATAATTAGATGCTTCTCCAACACTATGTAGTCGTCGTACAGGCCCTCCTCCAGATCGCCGTCGTCATCGGTGACCTTATCTACGTAGTTGGCGATGCCCCAGTCGATGGTGGTTATGACTTCAGCTGGGTCATCCAGGTCGTATTCGAGTGTATCTGGCGAGATGCTGGGGAACTCAGCTGCCATCATTGGCACCGCCGTCGCCAAGCTCAGACTCAACGCCAACACCAGGGCGCACAACACCTGTGTTACTACTCTAAATTTTCCTCCCATGAGATCTTTAACCTCCTTCTTCCTTTGTTTCCTTTGTTCCCTTTGTTCCCTTATTTCCTTTGTTGACCAGTCCTCCTCTTCAGGTATTTTCTCAAATACTCAGCACCTTCTCTGGGTAACCCCCACCGGTACTGTAGTCGTAGACTTGCCCTAAATCCCCCGCAATAGTCCAGTTTTTACATAATGTCTAACTTAGACTATTGTATCACCCCTGTACAGTCCTTGCAACAGTTGTACTCGTGCATATGCGTGGCCGGTTGATGGTGGGATGGACAATGCGGGCGGCCAGGAGTTTATGCTCTATGTCGAGGATCGGAGCGAGCCCGGTGCGGGTGCAGACCAATTCCGGTTTACAGTACTCTTTAACTCTAACGTACCAGACGACGAACAGGGTTTCATACAGGATGAGGACGGAGATAGGACAAGCGCTGGTGAACTGGAGACACTTGATGGTGGCAACACCGTCGTTCCGCATTCCCCCAGCCATGGTGGGGAAGAGGGTAATAGTAACTAGCCGACAAACCAACTGGACACCAGACCCGATGGATGGTGGGCACCTGAAGTACCCGCCATCTTATTTTTTGGTGCACTCTGGAAGAAGGTCATCCCTAAAAGGATCAGTTATTGTGGCAATCTGGAACTGAAGGCTTCTGAGCTTTCAACTATGGAGTCAGATGAACGAGTACAAATTATTGCGCTGGCCAGAAAGGCTTGCTAAAATAGCCGGAACTAGAAGGAGCGAACTGAATTTCTAGGGCGAACCTAATAACCGGGTTGTAGTTATGATAGATTCTCCTGTTTTAGTGCTTAATCAGAGTTACGAGCCCCTTAACTTGTGTCGCACGCGTCGGGCTATAGTGCTGATCTTTCGGGAGAAAGCCGAAGTACTGGAAAACAACAGGGGTGAGCTTCACTCTGCTAACTGCGTATTTCAGATACCTTCAGTAATCCGCCTCGTCTATATGGTTAATCGTCCCCGACATCAGAGGAAATTGAGCAGGTCCGAGGTATTTAACCGTGACCAATACACCTGCCAGTATTGTGGCCGCCAAACCAAAGAGCTCACCCTAGACCACGTTGTTCCACGGCGGCGAGGTGGAAAGCACACCTGGGACAATGTGGTCAGCGCCTGCATTCCCTGCAACAGACACAAAGGCGGACGTACACCGGATGAAGCGAGGATGAGATTGCTGCACCAGCCGCATCCTCCCCGCAACAACGGCTTCTATATTCCCTATCACCTTCTCAGTAATCATGGCGAATGGCAGAAATATTTGCCATCTTTGAATTGACCTGAGCCCGAGCCATCCTAAGTTTGATCGGCTTCCTTATAGGACTTCTCTTCCGGCTGGACCAATTCATCTAAAGCTATCTCTTTAACCACCTCATTATCCAGTAATTCTACTGTAACCGTTTCCTTAAACAAATCCGTGCCGACCACCTTGGCTTTGCCCCAGCGTGTTGATATCTCTTGTTTCAGTTGAGGCATCTTCTTTTTCATAGCTGCATACTCTTTACTTTCATATGCCAGACAGCAAAGGAGCCTTCCACAGATGCCCGATATCTTCATAGGATTCAAGGCCAAGCTCTGCTCTTTGGCCATTTTTATGGATACAGAGGCAAAGCTGGTCAGGAAATTCTGGCAACACAACGGATAGCCGCACCTGCCCATGGTGCCCAACAGCTTGGCCTCATCCCTTGCCCCCACTTGCCTTAACTCCACCCGCCTTTCCAGAGCGTGGCTCAATTTCCGAACCAGGTCTCGGAAGTCCACCCTCTCCTCAGCGCTGAAGAATACGGTCAGACGCTCGGCCTCAGAATCATAGCGACTCGCCAGTGGCTTCATCTTCAAACCAAGTTGGCCGACCATTTCATGGCACTTGCCTAGGGCTTCCTTTTCCAGGTTCTGCCGAGCTTCCTCTAAATCCTCTGCCTCCGCCTTGCGCACTACCTTCATAGACTGCTCGCCTGGTTGAGACTGGGCTTCCAGAGTAACGACTTTGGCTACCTCCGGGCCATGATCAGTATCCACCACTACATAGTCGTTCACCTGCAGGGACATCTCACCAGCGTCGCAGTGGACTAATTTCCCTCTAGAGCCGAATTTAACTCCAATTATGTTGACCATCGCCGTGCAAATCCTAAATTATAACTTCTAAGCTCTGAACAAACTCTAACAAATATCAAAAATCAAAGATAGAAAATTAAAATCACAATTCAAAGTGCAAAAAGCTTTGTTAAACTCATTTTTGAATTTTGCCCTGTCATTTTGCATTTTTACTTTTGCCTTTTTCATTTCTTCCAGTATTCAGTGCTTGGGATTTTCCCTCCTGGGCAAATTTAGCATCAGCCATTCCCATGCTAAACGGGGATTAACATTCTTAGAGATTGCCTCCTGTAGCAAGCCAAGATTAGCCAGAAACTCTTTGATCTCGCTCAGACTTAACCCCCTGGCTTGTTCTTCCAGAACTGTCCTATAATCCACGTTGATGACAGCCTCCTGGCAACCACCTTTAATGAGCATCAAATCACGCCACCAGTCAAGGCAGATCTCCGTTACTTCCGCCCCGGCTTTCCGATCCTGGCTGAACTGGTTGGCCAGCTCCTGGGCATAGGCAAACCTTTGCTCTAAGCCAGCAGTCAGCAAGGAGACTAGCCTGTCTATCCTCTGAGAGCGCTGCTCCAATATATCGTCATTTGCCAGAGCAGACAATGCCCAGCCCAAGCGACCGTGGCACAACTGAGTCAGAAGCTTCGCTCTATCAGCATCAACGTTATAGGAGTTGATGAGTACGTCCTGTACTCGCTCCGATGGCACAGGCTTCAGTTCCAGCCTCTGACACCTTGAAGTAATTGTCGGCAAGAGACGCTCCTCCTCAGCCGCCAACAGAAGCCACACTACCCTTGGCGGCGGCTCTTCCAATATTTTGAGCAAGGAATTGGCCGCCTCGGTAGATAGAGATTCCGCCTCATCAATGATAAACACTTTGCACTTACCTTCATATGGTGGCAGATTGGCTAAGCGTTGTAGCCCTCGAATATCATCAATGCTGATCTCCGTTCTGGAATCCAGGCCAATAGGTGTGACATCAGCGTGCTTGCCCTCCCGGATTCGCTGGCAGGAACGGCATTCGCCACACGGCACTTCCGAACCATCGCAATTTAGGGCCTGCGCTAGATTGATGGCTAAAGTCCCTTTGCCCACATGCCGCGGCCCTGCCAGAAGATAGGCATGGGCTATAGCATTGGTTTTAAGGCCATAATCCAGCAAAGATAAAATCTTGTCCTGTCCGATAACTTGCCACATGCTAAATCAGGTCCAGACTCATCAAATCCTGATAAGTTTCCCTGCGTCGAATAAGACGTGCTCGCTCTTCCTTTACCATAGCTATAGCCGGCCTGGGCAGGGCATTATAATTGCTCGACATAGGTATGGAATAAGCACCGCAGACTGGAATAGCTATGACGTCGCCGGGACGCGTTGCAGCCAAATTGACGTCCTTCACCAGAATATCCCCAGACTCGCAGAGCTTACCAGCAATGGTAACCGTGTTTGTTTCCGACTCCAACGCTTTGTTAGCGACCATTGCCTCATGTTTAGCTCCATAGAGAGCCGGACGGATATTGTCACTCATGCCACCGTCAACGCAGACATACTTCTTTATACCTGGTATCTCTTTTATCGCCCCGACCTTGTACAATGCTACCCCGGCCTGGGCGACAATTGCCCTTCCCGGCTCGATAATCAGCCGCGGGCGACTCAATCCCAGCCCCGGAATAAGACTACTTAACTTGTCAGTCACAGCTCGGGCGTACTCACCTATCGTTGGTACTCTAGAGTCCGCAGTATAGAGGACGGCAAAACCGCCACCGATATCGAATTCGCCGAGGTGAAACTCAGATTTCTTGCTCATTTCCCCGGCAAAACGAAGCACCAGCTCCATAGCCAGTTCATAAGACTGAATCTCCGACACCGGGGAGCCGAGATGGAAATGCAGGCCCAAAAGGTTGAGGTTTGAAGCTGACAAAGCTTGCTTCACCGCCTCTTCAGCTTGCCCGGTAGCAACGGGAAAGCCGAATTTGCTCTCCATCGTCCCGGTAGTAGTGTATTGGTGAGTGTGGGGGTCAACCCCCGGAGTGAGACGAAGCAAAATGTGCTGTCTAATCCCTTTGTCCCCAGCCAGCCTGTTAAGTAGTCCAAGCTCATAGAAGTTGTCCACCACAATTCTGCCCACTCTTAAGTCCAGGGCCAGATTCAGTTCTTCCGGCGTTTTGTTGTTGCCGTGGAAATAGACCTTGTCCGTAGGGAAATCCACAGAATGGGCAATGTTCAGTTCTCCCCCGGAGACGATATCCAGCCCCAGTCCTTCTTCCTCAAATATGCGAGCCAGCGCTTTGTTCAAAACAGCCTTGGAGGCATAGATCACCAGTGTATCGGGATAGTACTTACCAAACTCGTCTTTAAATTCACGACACTTGTGGCGAAGGGTGGATTCATCAAAAAGGTAGAGGGGCGTGCCAAATTCCTCAGCCAGGTCAACCACATCGCAGCCGCCGATAACAAGGTGACCTTGCTTATGTACCGCGGCCGTGAGGGGAAACAGAGTTAACTTAGGCGTAGTCTTTGCGTTCACACTGTTATGGTAGCTTGTAATGCCCAGCAAGTCAAAAATCTTGAATGAATTCGAAGCGGTCAGTTAGAAGGGCCGCTCCTCCCGGGATTCAAGCTGTGTTCAGTTCAAAGGTTACGACCTATTCCCCCATGAATCAGGCCACAGCACTTTTGGTAACATCCCGAGGACACACGGCGCTGCCGCAGGATAATATCCGAAGGGACGGGGCACATCTCCGCAGCCGATATCTGCTTGCTCACCATTGTCGGCTTCATGGATACCCTCACGGAGTGCCTGTTCATGTCACCTATTCTTTGGCTTTCTCTTAATAACAAGGAGTCGTTTTACGTCTTCCGTGTCTGGCTTATCGAGGATTCTAATCCACAGCCAACGACCGTCGTGAAATTGTTTAGCAGAGTCGAATAACTCGACGAGCTTCGGACTAAACTCATCTATGTGCTCTTCAAACTGCTCTACTTCTTTCTTCCCAAGCACGATAAGTATCGTAAATGCACCCTCTCCGGGATATAATGTGCATAGGGATTTGCCACTTTTTCGATATCTTATTGACCATCCGTATTTGATTCCTCCGTAGTCTAGCTCTGGCGAGAAATCATAGTGGGTTCTCAAAAACGAAACAATATCTGCCCAAGCATCCGCGGAGTTACCACTCAAGTAAGCAAGTATCTCTTTGTCAGATGGTTTGCGCTCTCTATCCAACATTCTCTGGTACTGCACAGGATTCACCATCTTATCAATCGTTCGCAAAAATCAGAGAGGCAAGCCAGTTAGTTCTCAGTCTGGCCGTCCAGTTCTCGATGAGTTGTTGTCTGTCAACATCCTCTGTACTCACGAAGAGCCCAGCCTTGATGGCACCTGAACGCATGTGGCTCAGAAGTTCTGAATGCTTACACTCAACAAGTTCTCCACACGCATGACAGCCGCTAATCTTCCTGTGCTCGGCACAGGATCTCATTTCACAACTCTCTCTACCACCACCTTGCAGACATCCTGAACACAACGGCACGTTCTCTATGGACTCCAGTCCCTTTAGCAGCTCCCTGTGGTCAAAATCCTTAGGCCCCCACTCCTCCAGACCGTACGCAGTTATGAGTTCCTTGTATCTTCGCGTGAGTGCTCGCAAAGCTCCATTGCCAACTACACAGCTACCACACCAGATACCACAATACCCAATTTGCCCCCGCACATTTTCAAACGCCTGTGTCCTATGCTTGTTATCCATAGATGTCTCTTCTCCTAGTCATGTTCACGTGATGCGGAGTAATGTCTTAACTTCGCTATTACGGCGTCGGCGACCTGGCTGGTGCCGACTGCGGTGGATGGGTCGAGCTTCAAATCATAGGTGACATTCTTGCCTTCAGCTATGACCTCGGCTATAGCACTTTCCAGCCTATCGGCGCTATCCTTCTCTCCCAGATAACGCAGCATCATCACACCGGAGAGCATCATAGCCATGGGATTGACCTTATTTCTCCCGGCATATTTAGGGGCACTTCCGTGGGTAGGTTCAAAGATAGCTACTTCATCCCCGATATTGGCTCCAGGGGCTACGCCCATGCCGCCGACCAGCCCAGCACAGAGGTCGGAAATTATGTCACCGTACAAATTGGGCAGCACGAGGACATCAAATATCTCGGGTTTCCTGACCAGCTCCATGCAGGTTGCGTCCACCAGCATATCGCCAAATTCTATGTCTTTATACTCCTTGGCTACTTCACGAGCAGTATCCAGGAAAAGTCCGTCGGAGAATTTGAGTATGTTAGCCTTGTGGACCGCAGTCACCTTTTTTCTACCGTTCTGCCTGGCATATTCAAAAGCAAATTTGACAATTCGCCGACTAGCTGTTTGAGATATAACCTTCAGGCTTACAGCGGAGTCTCTCCTTATCTCCTTTCCCGTGGCATCGAGCACTAAATCCAGCAACTGCCTGGTTTCCGAACCATCCCTGGCAAATTCTATGCCGGCATAGAGGTCTTCGGTATTCTCCCTGACCACCACTATATCCACGCCTTTGAATGGCGTTTCTATACCGGGGTAAACTTTATAGGGACGAAGACAGGCATAAAGGTCTAACGTCTGCCTCAAGGCGACATTGACGCTCCTGAAGCCAGTGCCTATGGGTGTGGTCACCGGTCCTTTGAGGGCAACCCTATTTTTCCTTATGGACTGGAGAGCCTGGTCAGGAAGAGGCGTGCCAAATTTATCTTGAGCCTGGCTACCTATGATAACAGTATCCCACTGGAAGCTGACCCCCGTGGCTTCCAGCACCCGCCGTGTCGCTTCAGCCACTTCAGGGCCTATGCCATCGCCAGGGATAAAAGTCACTTTGTGTTTCATATTAGCCATCGCCCTCACCTTAATCCTCTCCCGTCAAGGGAGAGGAAAGTCATGCCGTAGTAACAAAGTCCTTATACCTCTGTATATACGGAATAAGACCGCCTTCCCCAAGAATGGCGGTCATTATCGGCGGCATTTTGCTGCAGTCTAGTGCAGTGCCGGAGGTCAAATCAACAATCTCGCCACTCGTCAGATCTATCTCCAACTCATCACCATCGCCGATTTTATCGGTATCGCAAAGCAGGACAGGCAGTCCCTGATTTATGGCGTTCCGGAAAAAGATGCGCGCCGCCGATTTGGCTAGAATAGCACCCACCCCAGACATTTTAATTACTACCGGAGCATGCTCCCGGCTGGAACCAAGACCAAGATTCTTGCCCGCCACCAAAATTGCCTTGCCTTCACCTCCCGCTGACAAAGTCCTTGCCCTTGAGGTAAATTTAGGCGCAGCATCCTCCAGTACGTGCTTTGCCAACTCAGGCAAGTTGCTCCTGAGATGGGCAAACCTGCCGGGAATAATATCATCAGTGGAAATATTATCCCCCAGTTTAATGGCTTTGCCCTTCAGCACCAAGTCAGGCATCTTCACCCTCGCTGGAAATTAAAAGTCAAAGATAAAGAAATCAAAATGACAAACCAAATTGAAGAAATTTCATTTTTGATTTTTGCTCTGTATTTTTGCCTTTTGCACTTTTATTTTTTATATAAATTCCCTAGGATCAGTAATCTCGCCTCTTATGGCTGAGGCGGCGGCGGTAGCCGGGCTAGCCAAGTATATCATAGCTTCGGGGTTGCCCATCCTGCCCTTGAAATTACGATTGGCGGTGGAAAGGCAAACCTCGTCATCTCCCAACACCCCCTGGTGAAGACCGAGACAAGCTGTGCAGCCCGGCGGTAGAATAGTTGCTCCAGCTTCAATTAGGCTCGGGATATAGCCTTTCTCTATAGCTCGAATGAGCACTTGCCTCGAAGCTGGCCCTATAAGCAACCTGGTACCGGCATGCCTCTTCTGGCCCTTAAGAATCTCAGCAGCCACAGCTAAGTCCTCAAGGCGTCCGTTAGTACAGGTGCCAATAAATGCCTGCTGAATTTTGACTCCTTTTACTCGATCTACAGGACGGATGTTATCCACGGCGTGCGGCAGAGAGACCATTGGCTCAAGCTGGCTCAGATTCATGGGTATAACCCGTTCGTAATTTGCTCCAGAATCTGCAGATAATGGCTTGTATTTGTCACCCCGGCCATGTTCTCCAAGGAAGTCCCGGGTGACTTTATCGGCGGGAAACAAACCCACCTTGGCCCCAGCCTCCACAGCCATATTGGCAATGGTGAGACGCTGCGATATACTCATCCTGGCCAGGGCTTTGCCACCAAATTCCAAAGCTTTGTAATTAGCACCATCAGTCCCAATCTGACCGATGAGACACAGAATCAAGTCCTTGGCATAGACTCCCCGAGGGAAGGCGCCACTGAGCTCGATGAGAAAACTCTCCGGCACCCGAAACCAGGTCTTGCCTAGGGCTAACGCTACGGCAACATCGCTGGAACCCATGCCAGTGGCAAAAGCTCCCAAAGCTCCCGCAGTAACAGTATGGGAGTCCGCACCCACGATGACGTCTCCGGGATTAGCGAGATTCTCCGCCGCCAGCTGGTGGCATATGCCTTCACCGACATCGTAGATGACACAGCCCGTTTCCCCGGAGAAACGGCGCAAGAGAATATGGTCGTTAGAAAGCTGTTGAGCGGGACTGGGAGCGGCATGGTCCAGGAATACTACTGTCTGTTGTGGCTTGGCTAGAGCTTCAAAACCGCTTTCCCTGAACTGCCTTATAGTGAGGGGGCCGGTAGTATCCTGGACAAAAGCTAAGTCCACATCAGCAATCACGACATCCCCGGCTTCAGCCTCGCCATGCGATTTAAGGCTCAGGATCTTCTCGGCTAACGTCTTGCCCATTCTTACTGTTTCACTATTTTAGTCGTCCCTTCTGCTATAATCAATAACATGCCTGAATACAAACCAAGCAATCTGGGTTCAACACCATGCGGCACCAGCATTTTTCACTGGGGCCAGCGCACCTACATCATGGGAGTGGTAAATGTCTCCCCGGATTCTTTTTCTGGCGATGGCATAGCCAATACTGAAGAAGCTATAGCCAAGGCAAAGCGATTAGCCTCGGAAGGAGCAGACATAATTGACATCGGCGGAGAATCCACTCGTCCTGGCTCAGCCCCGGTTTCCATCGATGAAGAACTGCGGCGGGTAGTTCCTGTTGTGGGAAAGCTGGCTAAGGAGGTATCGGTACCGGTAAGTGTGGATACATATGAACTGGAGGTGGCCCGCCAGGCCTTAAATGCCGGAGCCAACATGATAAATGACATCTGGGGCCTACAGAAGGAGCCCGCGCTGGCTGATTTAGCGGCTCAGAAAGGTGTGCCGATCATTTTGATGAGCAATCAGCGGGACTCTCCATGTCAGGATATTATGCCTGCGGTTATTTCCGATCTGAAAAGAGCCGTCAAGCAAGCGCTAAGCGCAGGAGTGCCCTGGGAGAACGTAATCGTCGACCCGGGCATAGGTTTCGGCAAGACACAGGAGCAAAATCTGGAGATTCTGCAACGCCTGGAGGAACTCAAAACGCTGGGCAGGCCTATCCTTCTGGGCAGCTCACGCAAGTCCTTTATAGGCTGGGTGCTCGACTTAACTCCTGAACAGAGGTCGAATAAGGTGACGTTCGTTCCACCCGGCGACCAGCGGCTGGAAGGAACGGCGGCCACCATAGCCATCGGCATTGCCAAGGGCGCTGATATTGTTCGAGTGCACGATGTCAGGGAGATGGCACGAGTCTGTAATATGAGTGATGCCATTGTGAGAGGCGTTTAAGGGAGTTGGCTATTGCCTATCTTGGTCTGGGTTCAAACCTGGGAGAGCGGGAAGAAAACCTCTGCCAGGCTTTAGCATTGCTTTCTCCAAAAGCAAATCTTGAAAAGATGTCATCAATCTATGAAACCAAGCCAGTCGGCTACAAGGAGCAGCCGTTGTTTCTCAACCTGGTTTGCCGCATCGCCACCGATGCGCCTCCTGATGAGCTTCTCCATTTTGCCAAAGACATCGAAACCAGAATGGGCAGAGTTCCCAGCTTTCCCAATGCACCCCGCACTATAGATATAGATATTCTTTTCTATGAAGATAGGATTATGAGCACTCAAGACTTGACCATTCCACACCCCCGTTTGCAGGGGCGGGCCTTCGTTCTTATACCATTAGCGGAAATCGCCCCGGACTTAATGCATCCCGAGCTCGGCAAGAGCATCGCCCAATTAGCCAATGATGTTAAGGGACGCAAGGGAGTGCGAAAGTATGAAGGAGGATTCGATGTATCAGCTATTTGTGGAAGAGCATTTTGATGCTGCCCATTATCTCCCGAACTATCATGGTAAGTGTGAGAGGTTACATGGTCACCGCTTCAAGGTAGTAGCTCGTTTTGGAGCAACCAAGCTCGATGAGACTGGCCTAGCTTACGATTTCGCACAGCTAAAGCAGCACCTCAGGGAAGTGCTGGCTCGATTCGATCATACGTGTCTGAATGATGTGGCCCCCTTTAATAAGATTGGACCCTCCAGCGAGAATATTGCTGCCATTATCTATGATGCGCTCCAGGTCCACTTTTCCAAGTCTCCGGTGAAGTTGGTAAGTGTAGAAGTCTGGGAATCGCCCACGGCAGGGGCGGCGTATACCCCTTGACGACGCCGACTCGTACGTGAACAGATTTGACTAGGGCTCCCAGGGGAAATGCACGATTTCGGCAGAATGGTTTCGAGTTAGGCTTGCTGTTCCGGCGGCAACAAACTGGGAATCGTATCTACAATCGGGTAAGAATAGTTGCACTTAGAACAATAGAGAGACCCCGTGACTATTTCTTCCCCTTTTTCCTCATCCACCCTAAGCTCCAAATCCCCTTTGCATACGGGACAGGCCAAGATTTGCATCAGTTCTTTTTTCATTTCAGGCTCCCAATTATATCATATGAACCGTGAAACCAAGAAAAGAAAATGCTATAATACTCGGCAGGAGAACGAAATGACAATCCAGATTAAAAAGACTTATAGGGGCTTAAACCCCGGGATGCTCTGCGATGAGGTACAAGGTTTGTTGCAGAAACAAGGGATTGTAGTTGTTGAGACTGAGTCGCAAACATATGGTCTTCCCAGCGGCGACACTCAATCGCGTACCACGTTGGCATTAAAAACGCCGGCCGAGCAAGAGAAAGACCAGAAAGAATGTGGCAGCGTACGTATCCTCGGCTCACCACAGGACGAAACAAAAATGCTCCTTGACATAGATGAAACGCTCTTCCCCCAGGAAAAACTCTCCGCTTTTCAAAATGACCTCGATTTTATCCTCGGCTCATACGAAATTAAGTGGTGAACGAGCAGCTTTCAGACCAGAACCAGCTTGCCAGGAAAACCAAACAAGAACGACGAGAAAGGCGGCGAGCAAAGGAAAAGGCTCAGATGCCCCAGCATGGCAAGAGCCTGGCAAGAGTATATAAGGACGCTGTATCCAGGAGAGCCAGGACCACGAAATCCCACAATCAGTCAAGCTAAAGCCTGGTGGTTGTCACGATAAAGAAATTCCTTGTCAGAGGTCCAATCGTAGTTCTAATTTGCCTGGCTATTGGCTTCGCCATAGTTTATGGCGGCGGGTGGCTGCTCCAGCAACTGGGATGTTCAGGACCCTGACTCTTGATTCTGCCCGGATTTAAGATAACCAAAAAGCCATCCTTTTTAGTTGATTCGGCGTCTTGAGCAGATTGCCGAGCACTGTTCACATTCGTCGTCACACGGCTCAGCATGAATGGTTACACTGGCCTCGTGGAGTGTGCTTTGTATTTCGACCTCAATCCGGTCGCATATTTGATGAGCCTGCTCCAAACTAATATCCCCGGCCATTACCAGATGAAGGTCTATATAGCTCTGGCTTCCAGCCCGACGTGTCCGTAGTGCATGGAAGCCGGACACCTCACGGCTGTATTTCCTTAAACAGCCTTCGATAACTGCCTGTTGTGAAGGAGGTAGCTTTTCATCAAGCAGCCCGGATATCGGCTTACGGATAGTATCAACAGCCACTTTCAGTATGTAAATAGCAACCCCGATAGCGAGTATAGAGTCAATAATATTGAGCCCGGTGAATCGCACTATTGCCAGTCCCACCAACACGGCTGAGGCGGAGTAGACATCAGTGGCGATATTGCGGGCATTAGCCTCCAAGGCTACAGAGCCAGTGGTCCGGGATACACTTTGTAGATGCCGAGATAAGAAGATACTGACCACTATGGAAACTGCCATCACAGCTATCCCAGCTTCGGTTAGTTCAATACTAGAGCCTTCTATTATCCGTCCTATTGCCGAATAGATTATCAGTCCGCCAGCGATAAAGATGAGAATTCCCTGCACACCGCCAGCAATGTCCTCTACCTTACCATGGCCATACGGATGTTCGGCATCAGCTGGCTTAGCCGCAATGCGAATAGCAGAGAAGGTAATTATTCCAGCAAACAAATCTAATAAACTGTCGGCTGCCTGAGCCAGTATGCTGATACTGCCGGTCAGCCAGCTAACGACCACCTTGAGTATTATTAGACCGACGACTACACCAATCAGTAGCCTGGTAGCCCCGGCCTTTGTTGAAAACATTTTTTCAGTCTCCTGCACCGCTTGATACAAAACTACAGAGAACCAGAAGTTTACAGCTATATTTCGGCTAAGGCAATCGCTATCTAGTATTCTCCCACTGCGCACCGCGTAATGCAATAGGGCTGTGAAGCAAAAACAATTGCTTCAAGCGTGCCGACCAAGACTAGAAGAGTTCTCAATAAATAAGTTAAACTGGCTGGTTATGGATGCCCGTGCGGGCAATGGCGACGGTAAGCGAGTGGTGCTTCTTGTCGCCACGATTGCGTCGTTTATTTTTCCTTTTATGGCCTCCACTGTGAATATTGCTCTCCCTTCACTCGGGAAAGAACTCTCATTGGACGCAGTCACATTAGGCTGGATTGCTACCGCCTACCTCCTGTCTTCGGCAGCCCTTCTCGTCCCCTTCGGCAAAATAGCAGACATATATGGCAGGAAGAAGATTTTTACCTGGGGCATAGGTATCTTCACATTCTCATCCCTTCTTTCGGGACTGGCAAACTCCGCCACCATGCTTATTGCCTGGCGGGTCTTGCAGGGAATCGGCGGTGCCATGCTTGCCGGCACCGCAGTAGCACTGCTTACCACAGTATATCCCGCCAACGAGAGGGGGAAGGTGCTGGGGATAATTGTCGCAGCAGCCTATCTTGGCCTCTCTCTGGGTCCGGTTTTGGGTGGGGTCCTCACACAGCATCTTGGCTGGAGGAGCATCTTTTTTCTAGGCGCATTCCTGGGACTGCTGGTTATCGGTGTCGTCTTGTGGAAGCTAAAAGGCGAGTGGACCGGGGCAAAAGGAGAGAGATTTGATTTCACCGGTTCCATAATCTACGTCCTTGGTCTTGTAGCACTGCTATACGGCTTTACTCTCCTCTCTGAGACGTTGATATTAGGAGTGGGGTTGATCATCGGAGGAGCCATCGGGCTTTCAGCATTCACCAGATGGGAAAAGAGAACAAGAAGCCCGGTCCTGGACATAAGCCTCTTCAAAAACAGCAAAGCCTTCACCCTTTCCAACTTAGCAGCGTTGATCAATTACAGTGCCACATTCGCTATAACTTTCCTCATGAGTCTTTACTTGCAGTATATGAAGGGATTGACCCCTCAAAGTGCCGGCTTGATTCTGGTCGCCATGCCGGCTATGCAGGCTATTTTTTCACCGCTTACGGGCAGGCTTTCAGATAAGATTGAACCAAGGCTGATTGCCTCAGCAGGAATGGTATTTAACACAGTAGGACTTGTCCTCTTCATCTTTCTAAATGAAGAAACCTCACTGCAGCTCATTATCGGCAATTTAGTTCTGATTGGTTTTGGCTTTGCTCTCTTCCTGTCTCCCAATACCAACGCGATTATGAGCTCTGCACCAAAGACGGCTTACGGGGTAGCCTCAGCGACTCTGGCAACAATGCGGCAGGTGGGTATGGTCCTCAGTATGGGGATCGCCATGCTCATGTTTGCCCTATACATAGGAAGGGTTGAAATTACACCCGAATACTATCCGCTTTTCCAGGAGAGCATGAAGATTTCGTTCATCATTTTCGCCGTTCTCTGCTTCGGCGGGATCTTCGCGTCGCTTGCCAGAGGGAGGGTGCGCTAGCCATTCATGTCATTGCGAAGCAGGAGCCTGCTATAATTGGACTGAGGAGCCTCGCTTAGAGATTGCTTCGTCGCTATCGCTCCTCGCAATGATAGAAAAAGTTGTCACCAAGGTATTAAACGAAGACCGATTCTACCCAATAGCTAAGATTATAAGCCTGGTCTTGGTGACGACATGCTGATTAACCAGTGCAGCTTCGCTAGAGTCCTGTTTTCCCACCGACAGCAACCAACTCTCTCCTCTGCGTTTGCCTGCGCCGTCTCTTCCAGCCAAGTACCTCCAGAAAGTCACCGACCTCTTTGTCCTGCAACATCTCATCGGGAAGGTACAAATCAGGATTGATTCGATACCTCAGACGTCTCCCTTCTCTTATCTTAGTAACATAGCCATCGGCTTCAAGGTCAGTGATTATTCTGTGTATTGCCTTCTCAGTAATGCCTATCGTCTGAGAGAGCTCCCTAATAGTAATCCGTGGTTGCTGGGCAATCTGGCAAAGCACCAGAGCATGATTTGTAACAAATTTCCATCCCGCCATAATTACATCTCTTTGTCAGAACCGGTCTCTGTCACTCCCCAAAATTTTTTTCACAAAATTTTTCCGACAAAGGTTACAACCACTTGACAACTCAAACAAGGTATGTACAATTAAATCAAGAAATATATTTCCTATAGATGAAGACATGTAGATTATAACAGGGAAAGGAATTCAGGTCAAGTAATTCCTGTATCTTGCAGAAATTGGCCGAAGAAAAGTGTAAAGACGAATAACGAATAATGTGAAGCAAAGCACTGAGGAGAAATCAGTTAAATCGACTATAAATTTTCATAACGGAGGAGAAGGAGACTAAGTGAAAGCATCACTGGTAAAACTTAAAAGTCAGACTGTGCATGAATCAGAGGAATGCTGCCTAGAAAGTTGTAGCAACAGCGACCCTGAAGAGCGCCCTCCCGGCAAACGCAGCATCTCTGACGATCTGGAGGAAGAACCTCCTGGTAAAATAGCCACGACCAGGTACAGATTCTTTGGAGATATACCAGACAGCCTCTGGAATGACTGGAAGTGGCAGTTCCGAAACAGAATTAATCGCGTCGAGCAATTAGCCCAGTTCATTTCTTTGTCCACCGAAGAACAGTCGCAGCTCAAACTAGTGACCATGCGCTATCCCCTGTCTGTAACTCCCTATTATCTATCGTTAATCAACCCTGATGATCCCGATGACCCGATAAGAAAGCAGGCGATACCCTCCCCTATGGAAATGACCATGGGGTCGGTGGGGCTAGAGGACCCACTGGATGAGAAAAAAGATACTGTAGTTCCTGGGCTGGTCCACCGCTACCCCGACCGGGTACTCCTGGTACTTACCGATATCTGCCCCATGCTATGCCGACACTGCACCCGTAAGAGAGAATGGCGAAATGGCGGCTGGGTGCGGTCCCCTGCCGAAGTCGAAGCGATGCTAGACTATATAAGCCAGCACAAGGCTGTCCGGGATGTAATTATCTCCGGTGGCGATCCTCTGACACTTTCTAACCCTCAACTTGAAGACATCATTAGCCGGATAAGAGAGCTAAGACACGTCGAAATTATCCGTATCGGCACTAGATTCCCCGTGGTGCTGCCCCAGCGCATAGACAATGAACTGTGTAGTATGCTGGCTAATTATGGGCCAATATGGCTTAATACACATTTCAACCATGTTCGTGAGATAACTCCCGAAGCTGCCGAGGCATGTGACCATCTGCTACGGAGTGGTGTTCCGGTAAACAACCAGTCTGTCCTGCTACATGGCATCAATGATAGCGTCGCAGCTCAGACGAGACTATGCCACGAACTCCTCAAAATAAAGGTGCGCCCTTATTATCTCTTTCAGAGCGACGAGGTACAGGGCACTGAGCATCTGCGCACACCTGTGGAGACAGGCATAAAGATAATTGAGGGAATGCGCGGGCACACATCGGGGCTGGCTATCCCGACCTTCGTGATAGACCTGCCTCGGAGCGGTGGCAAGATCCCTCTCCAACCAGACTATGTCCTGGCACAGACTGAAGATGAGCTAGTGCTGCGGAATTACAAGGGAAACATCTACCATTATCGAAACCCGGCGACATTAGAATGTCCTGACCCACCTGCTGAGGAGCTATGTCCGGCCGGTAATGCCACTGGGAGCCAGCCTCAAGAAGCGGTGCCAATTCGCGTTAGAAGGAGCTCCAGATGCGGATAGGCTTGTCATACGACCTGAAGGAAACAATCGTGCTCCAACAAGCTAGCTCCGATGACATTTGTGAGGAATATGACTCATCGGAAACCGTGGAGCTGATAGCCACATCTCTTGAAGCTGAGGGACACACAGTAACCATGCTTGGCGGTGGCCGGGACTTTCTGAGCAAGGTTCTTGACAATAGAGTGGATTTCGTATTCAACATCGCCGAAGGGCGAGGTACCTACCGCAGTCGGGAAGCTCAGGTGCCTTCCATTCTCGAGATGCTAAGTATACCCTATTCCGGTTCCGACCCACAATGTCTGGCCATATGCCTGGACAAACCTTTGACCAAAAAGTTGGTCGCCTGGGAAGGAGTGAGTACCCCGACCTGGCGCATAATCAATGATAGACAGGAGTTAGATCAGATAAACCGTTGCCGTTCCCTTTTCCCGGCCATCATCAAGCCAGCGTATGAAGGTTCAAGCAAGGGAATTCGCCTCACTTCACTTGTTGAAGATGCCAAACAGGCGAATGAGGTAATAGAGTGCTTGTTGGATAAGTATCACCAACCAGCAGTGATGGAAAGGGTTATCCTAGGTGATGAGGTCACTGTGGGAATCATAGGCAACTCCCCACCGAAGGTCCTGTGTGTGATGCGCGTACTTCCGAAACGAAGGAACGATTATTTCCTCTATACCGTTGAGGTGAAACGCAATTACCTGGAGCTGGTTGATTATGAGTGCCCGGCCGGGCTCGAGGAGAAGGTACTGCAACGTATACAGACCGCCAGCCTCAAGGCGTTTGAGGCTCTGGGATGCCGTGACTTTGCCCGGGTGGACTTCCGGGTCAGCGCAGCGGGCGTGCCCTATTTTCTGGAAATAAACCCTCTGCCTGGACTGGGTACCCACAGTGACCTGGTCATTATGGCAAGAAAGATGGGATGGAGTCATAGACAGCTGATAAGCACTGTGCTTAATGCTGCACTTGAGAGATACCCACAATGCGTATGCGTGTAGCCCTTGTCTATAACGAACCACTGAAGTCAGGCTGTGTGGCCGTCGGCGAATACAACGCGGTGGAGGCAGTGCTCGAGTGCGTGGAGGCGGTGAACAACGCCTTGCTGGAACTTGACTTTGACGTCACCCGAGTTCCTCTGGTGCCGCCATTTGAGCAAGCTGAGAAGGAGCTGAAAAACCTTGATACGGACTTGGTTTTCAACCTTTTCGAGGGCTTCTCTGATTCTCCTGAGACTGAAGCATTAATACCAGAAATCCTGTCGGAAATGGGTATTCCGTTTACTGGCTGTCCCGGACCAGCGCTAAGGCTGGCTCTCGATAAGGCTAAGACAAAGCTAATTCTCAAAGCTGCCGGAATGAAGACGCCGGCCTTTCAGGTGCTGAACCCGCAGGCGATAGATATGTTTCAGTTAGATTATCCTTGCATTGTCAAGGCCCGCTGTCAGGATGCCAGCCTCGGTTTGTCAGCGGAGAGCGTGGTTCATGACTTCTCGGCTCTGGAAAGACAGGTTAGCATGATATGTGATTCTCATAGTGGTGATGCCCTCGTTGCAAAGTTCCTCCCTGGTCGTGAGTTTAACGCCACCGTTATTGGCAACTCTGAACTCACTGTCTTGCCCGTCTCAGAAATCGTCTATTCTTTACCCCCTGGAATGCCGGAAATTCTTACTTTTGACGCCAAATGGAACGATGATACCCATTACTTCAAAGGCACAAAGCCAGTGTGCCCGGCTGACATCGGAGCCGAAGAGCAGCGACGTATTGCTGAAACAATAACAACGGCTTACCGACTGCTTGGCTGCCGGGGCTATGCCAGGGTGGACATGCGGCTGGACGTCGAGGGGGAGCTAAACGTCATCGAGGTAAATCCTAACCCCGACATTTCCCCCGGAACCGGCGCGGCACGCCAGGCAGAAGCCGCCGGGATGACCTATACACAATTCATTGAGAGAATTGTACAACTGGCCCTTGACAGAAAAAACGATGAGAATCAATGTCCGGTCTATGTCCGGCGAAGACAGGCCCCGCATAACAAAAATACTGCGCGACACACCAGAATTTAAACCTTCTGAAGTGGCGGTAGCCGAGGAACTAATTGACTGCTATCTTGATGACCCATCAGGCTCAGGCTATCACATCCTCGTTGCTGAGGTTGACTCCACCGTAGAAGGGTATATCTGCTACGGGCCTACACCCTTGACTGAAGGGACATGGGATATCTACTGGGTGGCTGTCTCTCGCGAAAAGCAAGGCCAAGGAATAGGCAGCGCCCTCATGAGGTCGGCAGAAAAAGAGATCTTGAAAGCTGAGGGAAGACTATCCATAATTGAGACATCGTCCACTCCAGCATATGAGAAGACGCGGAATTTCCATCTCAGTCATGGCTACGAGATAATAGCTCGCATCCCAGACTTCTATGTGCCCGGTGATGACAAGCTAATCATGCAAAAGCGGCTGAGGTGAAATCAAAGGGAAGGGGCAACAAATGTCCGTTTTGTCACATCTGTTACTCCATTAGCGGTTGGAGTATGAAAAGATTGTTATGTAATTCGCCTTTTCGGTCGATCAGGATTTCAATCTCCTCGCCATTCTGGCTGAGCATACTTCTGATCTGCGGTAACTGGAAAGCCGACACATTTGCCCCGTTTATCTGTACGATTTCGTCACCGAACTCCAGTCCTGCTTCTTCGGCTGGTGAGCCTGAATAGACATGATCAATAATCACCCTCTGAAACGCATCGTCCGTAACCAGTTCCAATCCGGAGCAGTTGACCTCGAACTGGTCATGGTATAGCCGATTAGGCTCAAGAGACATCATTTTCTGCTGGAGATCAATGAAAACATTGAAACGCTTAAGCACGCCATTCCCCAGAATACCCATGGGACCAGACCATGATGATGCTCCTGCTTCGGCAATGGCTATATTAGCCGGTAGTGTGGAGAATTCGTAGTCGCTGATGCTCAAGTTCGCAAGCATAGTGGTGTAGACATGAGCACTTTCGGTACTTATGCTCTGAGTTTCCCGTTCATAGTAGGTATCCATCTCTGCTAACAGGTCATTCTCCTCAATAAAAGGCGTATTGAAATAGAAAGTGTTCCCCGCTCCAGTATCAACCAGTACCTTGCCGGTGAAGATATTACCACTCTTGAAAGCAACCGTTACATTAGTAAAGATCGCAGTACCCTGCACCTCAAGAGTATAACCGCTATCACCGAAGTCATACTCAAATTTATTGTTGTCATATATCTCGATAAGCATTGCATCATAGTCGATTCTCACCGCGTACTGGGACAAGATCAGCCACCCTATAACCCCATCGATCGGAGTACCTATTCGCTTCTCTATATGGCCGAGTTCAGCGATGCCTAACGTGACATCCTGAAAGCTTATATCTTCAACATATACAATATGATCGGTTGACCGCACGATTTCGGCCATTCCGGTGGCACCCTCTCGGGATACCGTTTCATCCCCGACGATACCGAGACCAGCGGCAGTATTTGCATTGATTACGGTCCCTCCAGCACCGGTATCGAATATAAAGTTAAGTGGAACCGATTCATCGACGGAAATCTCTGTTACTATAAAAGATCCGTGAAGCTGAAAAGGAATCTCAGCTATAAGGCCTTCATTTCTTGTGCTTTCATCCAGTTGCACTTTTATTGGAGACAGGCCCGGTACTAAAATGGCTCCCACCAACGCCAATACCATCAGGATCCTTGTCATAAGACACCCCTTCTTCCCTTTGTTTCTTTCACGAGACTGCTCGTTATTCTATAGTATATAACGTTAGACGGACAAAAAGGTTGCACCTCATAATACCTATAGATTTCCCCAGAAGGTCACCCATAAGTAAAGGAATCAGACATCCCGATGTTGGTTTGATAGCACATATATGCGACCAAATTGCATCTTGTCTCATTAGGACTACGAAGCTCCCTATTGCTCCTTGGCACGGCAATGTTTACAATACCATCCAGGGAAATAGCTGATAATTGATGCTCACGCACATGCCTGTGGCGAATTTGCAGACCCAAGAAAATTGACCGAGATTTTGGACAAGCTGGGGGTAGACAAAGTCGCTCTTTGCCCTGGACTGAAAGGCCACACTAGTGCACCCACCCCTCCAAATATCCCAATATCAGCTATCAAGCAACACCCTCTTTACGGACGATATTTCATAAATCCCGGAATCCGATTCAACTATAATTTCCTATTAAGAGAGAAACAGGATGGCAATGAATTCGTCTACTCTCTGGCTAAAGAACACCCCGATAGAATAATTCAAATATATTGGTTGGACCCACGAAAACCAGATTTCATAACGAAATTGGAGAAAGACTTCGAGAAATGGCATTTTAAAGGAATAAAGCTACACCAGGTATGTACTCCATTTAAGAGTGATGGAATTGAGATTAATGATATAGCTAGATTCTGTGGAGAAAAGCGACTCCCACTATTTATTCACCTGTGGTCGGATGGAGATGCCTTAAAACTGCTGAAGCTTGCGAAGAACTATCCTGGAACAGATTTCATACTGCTGCATCTGGTTGGTGTAGAAGTCATTGTTGAGCAGGCCAAATATACAGAAAATATTCATTATGAAATCTCTCCATTCTCCTATATAAAGGAGACCAGGTTGAAGTATGCAATCGACAACTTAGGTGCAGACCGTATCATGCTAGGCTCTGATACTCCCTGGGATAAAGGCTCGCTAGAAAACAACATAGCAAGGATCGGTGGATTGAATATAGATAGCACGGAAAAAGAGTGTCTTCTAGGGGGTAACATTGCGGCTATATTAAAGCTAAAATTACCATACAGACATGCTTAGCTATGACATAGCAGCCCGCATCCCTGACTTCTATGCGCCCGGTGATGATAAGCTTATCCTGCAAAAGCGGCTGAGGTGAAATCAAAGGGAAGCGCCTCCTTCGGGAATAAGTAGTTCCCACAACGATATCTGCCCAGCGAGAATTCCCTTTTCAGGGCAGGTTTTCCAGGTCAAGGAATCCTTTCCTTCACGACTGAAATGATAAACAGTACACCTACCTCCTTTTGGAACTTTTGCACTTTGATTTGTCATTTTGATTTCTGCCTTTTCATTTTTGAATTCGTGTGCTGCTCTCCTAAAGAAGGAGAGGCTGCCGGCAATGACAGGAAGGAGCGTCTGTTTCAGGGCAGGTGGGTTATCTCGGTGGGCGGTTTCTTGTGCAGCTTAAACTCTATTCCGGCTTCTCGGAACAGGTCTATAAAAGAGTCATCGGCGTAGCTGCCAAAGGTTACAAAGCGCCTTATTTTGGCATTGACCAGCATCTTGGCGCAGAGTATGCACGCTGGGTGGGTAACATAGACTGTGGCGCCCTCAAGGCTCACCCCATGGAGTGATGCCTGTATGATTACATTCTGCTCAGCATGAATGCCACGACATACTTCGTGCCTGGTTCCAGATTCTATGCCCAGTTCATCCCTGAGGCAGCCAAGCTCAAGACAATCTTTGAGTCCGGCTGCAGCCCCATTGTATCCGGTGGCTAATATATGCTTGTCCTTCACCGCCACAGCGCCTACGTGGTGGCGTCGGCAGGTGGAGCGTTCCGCTACCACGGAAGCTATCTTGAGAAAATACTCATCAATATCTGGCCTGGTTTTTCTTTTCATTTCAAAGCGGATATAACTCGTTTTGTTTCCTTTTTCAATTCTTCCAGCGAGTTCTCATTTACCACAGTGAAGTCGGCCATGGCGATCGGCCCACCCTTGTTAGTATTCTCTATCTCAGACCTATCTCGACTGGCTGCTTCTTTGAGCGTCAAGGTGCGTTTTGCTCTATGGGCAAGCCTGGCATGTCTGGTGGCAGGCGAGGACCAGACCGCCAACACCTTGAGCCTTTTCCCGTAGCGCTCCTTCAATAAGGTGTACTCTTCCCAGGAGTAAAGTCCATCTACTACGATATCAGATGATTTCAGTGAGCTATCAATCCTGGGCAAGCTCAATTTGGCGTAAGCAGCCATCCCGTATTTCTTTCTCAGTTCCTCTCTGATACTGCGCTCATTTTCTTCATTCGGCTCCAGTCCTCTGTTATTAAGTTCCTCGTCAGTGATATCCCCGAACCGCACTTTCTTGAAGCCATGCTCTTCAAATACCCTGGCTACCTCTGACTTGCCAGCGCCTGTCATGCCCACAATTGCCACCAGCTTCATGGTTTAGTCTTGATCAACAGATGAATTGCGACAGCAGTTATATTAACAGGATTGACGCAACTATCATAGAGAGAATTCTGGACCCCGGCAAAAGTCTACCACGTTCATCTTTCGATAAACTCAGAAGAGGCCGCTGATTTTCTTGCATTAGGGGTGGGGAAGGCCGCCTTGTCTGACAATTCAGCACGGATTATACTAAGTGGAAATAACCCGGGCTGCATCAGCCTAATCCGTTGGTGAACACATGTTCAGTATCCTTTCCCGAGAAGATATCTTGAAGATGCTGGGGGCAACTCCTCCCCTGGTGGAGAATCTGTGCGACGTCCAGCAGCAGGTCCAACCCAATGGCATAGACTTGACTCTCAAAGAAATAGCGTTATTTTCTTCAGCGGGCAGCCTGGGTCCCGGCAACAAAGACAGGGGCCTTTCGGGTACTTCCCCGTTCGTTTTCGATGGTCTGGGCCGTGTAGACCTGTTGCCCGGTTGCTATCTGGTTACGTACAACGAGGTTGTCAATCTCCCCAAGAACACAATGGCTCTGGCAATGCCTCGCTCAAGTCTTCTGCGCTGCGGGGTCAGCATTCATAATGCAGTTTGGGATGCTGGCTATTCGGGCAGGTCACAGTCTCTCATGGTGGTCTACAATCCCCAGGGATTTCGGCTATACAGGAACGCTCCAATTGTTCAGATGGTCTTCTTTTCCTTAAGCCATGACGTAGCCCAAGGCTATGATGGTATGTTTCAAGGCGAGAACATCTGACGAGGATCTTAGTTGTGCTAGTTATGTTTGCCTACTGGCTCCAACCCGCGGATATCGCTGGCCAGGGATACACGTACTTTCTCAGCGACCTTGCGGAAATGGAGTCCCTGAACAGCCAGCGTCATGGATAACGGGAAAGTTTTTGGTTTTCTCAGCAAGGTCCAGGCAACCAGCTTCCAATAATGTATTCGCCCTTTTTCCTTGAACCCCAAAGCCCATGTGGACCTTATCAATGCTATGAGATGGATAAGAGAAATCTTAAATTTTCCTTTATTGCCAGGTCTATACTCCATTAGAAAGGTCTTAACACGCTCATAGTATTGCTTGGGGGCGTAGATTGTATCTACAACATGCTTATAGCCACTGGTAAGCGTTTCCCGACCCATTTTGGGGATGAAATTGGTTGAACCATCTGTGTTATCACCGGAGCCCTTTGGCAGCAGACGGTTTTCCTGTTTCAGACGTTGGTACAATCTTGTCCCTGGAGGAGCCATCAGTACACCAACCATAGCCATAACAATTCCACTCTTTTGGATGAAATCGATTTGGCTTTTGAAGATGGAAATTGGGTCACTATCAAACCCAACAATAAATCCTCCCTGCACCTGCAAACCGTGGTTCTGCATCTTCTTAACCGAGGCCAACAAATCACGATTTTTATTGGGCAATTTATTACATTCGATTAAACTTTCTTCATTGGGGCTTTCGATGCCCACAAATATCATGTCAAATCTCGCCTCAGTCATTAGACGCATTAGCTCTTCGTCATCGGCAAGATTTATAGATGCTTCCGTATAAAACGAAAAGGGATATTTCTTCTCTTTCATCCACTCAATTATTGCCGGCAGAATTTCTGACTTTAGTTTCCGTTTATTGCCAATGAAATTATCATCAACAAAGAACACACTAGCTCGCCATCCTATATCGTATAATGCGTCCAGTTCGGCTATTATCTGAGTTGCGTCTTTGGTTCGTGGCACATGTCCATTTATTATAACGATGTCGCAGAATTCACAATTAAAAGGGCAGCCTCGAGAATACTGAATACTCATTGATTGGTATTTCTTCTTGTTGATAAGTGACCACAAAGGCACAGGAGTTTTCTTTATATCCGGCCGTTCTTCAGACGTGTAACGATGTTTGGCACAGCCCTTCTCTAAATCTTCCAAAAAGAGCGGCAGTAGGTTTTCAGCCTCGCTAGATATTAGATGGTCTATATCATCATGACCAAATTCTTCGTACCCAGTGAAAAAAACAGGGCCCCCGCCAACAATCTTAGTCCCTAACTTTTTGCATCTTTCGACGACTTCCCTCGCCGAATCCTGCTGCGCTACCATAGCGCTGATAAACACATAATCAGCCCACTTAATATCTTCATCTTTCAGGGTTGTGGTATTTATATCCACAAGTTTTTTCTCCCATTCCTCGGGAAGCATGGCAGCTACAGTTAATAGGCCCAGAGGGGGGAAAGTTGCCTTTTTGAAAATAAATTTTAAAGCATGCTTAAAACTCCAGAAGGTATCTGGATACTGGGGATAAACTAAGAGTATTTTCACCTTACGCTCCTTTTTATGCTCTTTTTAGCCCAATTTGAACGATAATAACATAACACAAATTATTTTGATAGTCGCATATGTAAGCCAGGCGGCACAAATAAAAAAGACAGGACGACCGTTAAAGTCATCCTGTCTAGTTAGTTACTTGGTGGCGGGGGTTGGATTTGAACCAACGACCTCCGGGTTATGAGCCCGACGAGCTACCACTGCTCTACCCCGCGTCGAACACTCATTTCATAAGGTTTTGTGCTCAGCCTGGCGTAAGTCAAGGCCTCAGCCATTAGTACGGCTTAGCTAAACGGATTGCTCCGCTTACACACGCCGCCTATCAAGCAAGTAGTCTACTTGCGGCTTTACTCCTTCCGAAGAAGGATGGGAGATCTCATCTTGGGGTGGGCTTCGCGCTTATATGCTTTCAGCGCTTATCCCAACCAGACATAGCTACCCAGCGCTGCTCCGGGCGGAACAACTGGCACACCAGAGGTCTGTCCCTCCTAATCCTCTCGTACTAAGGAGAGCTCCCCTCAAATCTCCGGCGCCCACGACGGATAGAGACCGACCTGTCTCACGACGGTCTGAACCCAGCTCGCGTGCCGCTTTAATGGGCGAACAGTCCAACCCTTGGGACCTTCTCCAGCCCCAGGATGCGGCGAGCCGACATCGAGGTGCCAAACCTTGCCGTCGATATGAACTCTTGGGCAAGATAAGCCTGTTTTCCCTAGCGTAGCTTTTATCCGATAAGCCACGGCCTTTCCATACAGTGCCGTAGGATCACTTTGCCCGACTTTCGTCCCTGCTCGACTTGTGGGTCTCACAGTCAAGCTCCCTTATGCCAATGCACTCTACACACGGTTTCCATTCGTGCTGAGGGAACCTTTGGACGCCTCCGTTACATTTTAGGAGGCAACCGCCCCAGTTAAACTACCCACCAGACAGTGTCCCCACCCTAAGGTGGGTTAGAACCAAAACAAAGCAAGAGTGGTATTTCACCGTTGGCTCCGCTGAAGCTGACGCCCCAGCTTCTCAGCCTCCCACCTATCCTACACATGCTCAGCCTAAGCCCAATGCCAAGCTATAGTAAAGCTGCTAGGGTCTTTTTGTCCTGTCGCGGGTAGAGGGCATCTTCACCCCCAATTCAATTTCACCGAGTCCCTCGTTGAGACAGCGCCCAGGTCGTTACACCTTTCGTGCAGGTCGGAACTTACCCGACAAGGGACTTCGCTACCTTAGGACCGTTATAGTTACGGCCGCCGTTCACCAGGGCTTCGGTTCAAAGCTTTGAATGTTACCATCCTAACCTCTCTCCTTAACCTTCTGGCACCGGGCAGGTATCAGCCTCTATATTTCAGCTTTTTCGCTTTAGCAGAGACCTGTGTTTTTGTTAAACAGTCGCCTGGGCCAATTTTGTGCCCCCCGATATAATCGGGGACCCCTTATCCCGAAGTTACGGGGTTAGATTGCCGAGTTCCTTAACGAGGGTTCTCTCGAACACCTTGGGACACTTATCCCCACCTACCAGTGGCGGTTTGCGGTACAGACGCTCAGCTTTTTAGCAACGAGGCTTTTCTTGACAGTGTAGGCTCAGTTGAGTTTTCTCGGGTTGCCCCTCAAATTCCCCCTCCCCTCAGCTTAATACCAGGGTGGATTTGCCTGCCCTGATGCACCTTGAGTTGGAAACACACCATGTCCAATAGGCATGCTCAACCTACCTTACTGTGTCCCCCCTTTGCCTTAAAACAAAAGCTCAGCGGTGTAGGAATATTAACCTACTGTCCATCGCTTGCCCCATTAGGGTTCAGCTTAGGCCTGACTAACCCTACGCCGATAAACGTTGCGTAGGAAACCTTAGGTTTACGGTGGGCATGATTTTCACATGCCTTCACGCTACTCATACCGACATTCTCACTTGTCATTGCTCCACCATGGCTTACACCACAGCTTCGCAGCCATGACAACGCTCCCCTACCTCGAGCATTCAATCTCTTGAGTGCTCGACCATAGCTTCGGTAGCAGACTTGAGCCCCGTTAAATTGTCGGCGCAGTACCACTCGACCAGTGAGCTGTTACGCACTCATTAAAGGGTGGCTGCTTCTGAGCCAACCTTCTGGCTGTTTCTGCAATACAACTTCCTTTCCCACTTAGCCTGCGTTTAGGGACCTTAGCTGATGGTCTGGGCTGTTTCCCTCTCGACTACGGAGCTTAGCCCCCGCAGTCTCACTCCCAGGATTATATCTACGGCATTCGCAGTTTGGTTGAGTTCGGCAACCTCACGGCCCCTGGCTCATCCAGAGCTCTACCTCCGTAAATTACTTCCTGAGGCTGCACGTAAATGCATTTCGGGGAGAACCAGCTATTTCCGCGTTCGTTTGGCATTTCACCTGCACTACCCACAGCTCATCCTAGAATTTCGCCTGATTCACAGGTTCGAGCCTCCACTCAATTTTACTTGAGCTTCACTCTGGCCATGGGTAGATCACACGGTTTCGGGTCTGATCCATGCGACCTGCTCAGTAAACTGAGCCTCGCCCTATTCAGACTCGCTTTCGCTTCGGCTCCACAACTGAGTTGCTTAACCTGGCCACATAGATCAACTCGTCGGTTCATTCTTCAATAGGCACGCCATCAGTCCGATAAATCGGACCTCTGACTGCATGTAAGCATAGGGTTTCAGATTCTATTTCACTCCCCTCCCGGGGTGCTTTTCACCTTTCCCTCACGGTACTGGTTCACTATCGGTCATCAGCAGTATTTAGCCTTGGAGGATGGTCCCCCCTGCTTCCCACAGGATTCCACGTGTCCCGTGGTACTCAAGAACACAAGCAGAGACTTTCCCTTTTCGCCTACAGGACTATCACCTTCTACGATTGCCCGTTCCAGAAGCATTTGACTAAGGAAAAGTTTTATCACTCTGTCGCAGACCTTGGAATCTGCCCCTTACGTCTTGCAACCCCAAAATAGCTTAGGCTCCAAGTCCACTTAGCTATCCTGGTTTGGGCTGTTCCCCTTTCGTTCGCCACTACTCAGGGAATCTCGGTTGATTTCTCTTCCTCGAGTTACTAAGATGTTTCAGTTCACCCAGTTCCCTCTCGCTTTCGCGAGTGCTTGGGTTTCACCCAAGCAGGTTGCCCTATTCGGGAATCCCCAGCTAAGCTAGCTAGACAGCTCACTGAGGCTTTTCGCAGTCTTGCCACGCCCTTCTTCGGCTGCTAATGCCAAGGCATCCACTCTATGCTCTTACTCCCTCGACTCACGCCAGACAGAACACAAAACCTATTCACTTGTTAACGTGCGAAGACAATCTCCGTTGACCGGAGTATCACGATTATACAACAGGGCTTTGGGGTTGTCAAATAAACCCAAACCCACTGCTATTTATTTGTAGTCAAATCTAATATTTTTGGTTTCCGAGGACAGAATCTCTCAATATATCACTGCAGCTATATTCCCCTCCTCTGACGGGACAAGATTACGGAATTTAAGCAACTAATAGACTAATGATATACATAATAGAGTTAAATCGCACAAGGTACGTGTCAAATCGAGGTATTGATCTTTTGGAAGAAGTTTTATTCTTACCCGCCGAAATTATTGAAAGGTGCTTGACAGTTCGGGGGGTGGTGATATCATATGTGATAACATCCCGGGGAGACCGGACTGTTAGACAAGGAGGGAACTATGTGGCAAAAGAGGATCTTGGCCTCGGTGGCAATTCTGGTACTGGCATTGATGCTGGCTTTCCCGACAGCCGGCCTGCTAGCCGGGGAAAGCAGCACAGCCACCACTAACTCTGAGGAGATACCATCGGTTCAGTACGACCTCTCCATCAACAGCACGGAAGGAGGTTCGGTCACCACGCCTGGAGAAGGCACGTTTAACTATACCGCAGGAACGGCAGTCGACTTAGTGGCCACCCCTGATGCTGGCTACCGGTTCGTCGAATGGACTGGCGATGTGACTAGCATTGCTGATGTCGACGCCGCATCAACCAACATCACCATGAACGGCAACTACTCCGTAGCGGCCAATTTTGTGGGTGCTGAGGCTGGCGATGTGGGCATTAAGGCCGGCGACTGGATAAAGGTTACGTATACGATTACTGGTTTGCCTGCTGGCCAGCCGTATGTGGAGTGGTTGAAGTTGGACTTTCTAAGCCTTAACGACACGATCGCTAACGTGCGGGCTACGGTGCACATATCTGACGGAACCGAACAAAGCGAGAGTGGGCCTGTAGACGTTGTGTCTGGCAGCGAAGTCCCTGGGCTCGCAGGAATTGTTATTACCACCAACCGGACAACAGGAGACTCCGTCTACATAGCTGGGTGGGGCAATGTACCAATAGAAGGCGAAGCTACAAGAAGTTATGCGGGAGCAAACAGAACGGTAGTCTATGCAGGCTTTTCGCTGAATGAAACCCAGGTTACTTACTACTGGGATAAACTGACTGGGGTGATGGTGGAGTTATCCTCAACTTCCCCCGGCATTACAGCCACCGCCAAGGCAACAGAGACAAACATGTGGGGAGCTACAACGGTGTCGATGCCATGGTGGCCTTGGCTAATAGTAGGGGTGGCGGCGGTGGGATTGATAATTTTCTTCGTACGTAGAAGGAGAGCTGTTTAGCCCAAAGTACGCTGACTTGAACCTTCCGCATACCTCCGCCCTTAAGGGCGGAGGCACGGTTAGATTGCCATTGCGAGCCTGATTTCCTTTCCTGTCAGAGGACAGGCCTAAGAGCATGTCCTAGGTCTATCGAAGGATCAAAGTGATGTGCCGTCGACGTGGCAATCTCAGGCCTTATCGTATGGCCTTCTTCTTTCTACTACCCTGACGTTTGGCTTCAGGAGTGGAGAGCGACTTGTACTTGGCCGCCTGTTTCATAAGCTGGGCCATGTTTTCCATCTCGCTTCCCTTCACTACCTCTACAGCCTCTCCAGAACCGAGATAATCATATGTCTTGTCTCTTAGCGTTTCGAGCAGCTTGATCAAGGTACGTTTGTCCTTATCCGACAGTGGCGCTAGGATTTCCTGGATGAGCTCCCAGCCCGCTACACTTGCCAGTACATAGGCCTTCTCCGCCTTGCTGGTGATAGTCAGAAATACTGTCCTGCGGTCCTTCCTGTCTCTTACCCGTTTGACCAGACCAGCTTTGACCATCCGGTCGATTATCATACTGACGCTGTTCGTGCTAAGATCCAACCACCGCGCTACGTCGGTTGGCCTTACAGGACCACCTATGTGTTTCATAGCCATAAGCACCCCATGCCGCTCCCTAGTGATCTCGTATTCACTAAATACTTGGTCCTCACACCTCGAAACCAGGTTGGGGACTTGACGCAACAGGACCCACGCCCCCTTATCTAGATTCTTGAATTTGAACTTTATCGGCATATTTGTTACCTCCTACCATTTCATTTTCATTAGACCTTTGCTGGTCTGTGCCGCCGTGTGTTAGTCTCAGTCCTCATCATATGGCCTTTCTTTTTGCCACGCTGATGTTTGGCTTCAGAGCCTGAGGGAAAAATGTTCTTGATCATCCGTTCATACAAACCAGGCTGGTTTGTGACGCTCTTCTTAATGATTTCCGCCATATCCGCTTCGGGATTTAGGTAGCCAAATAACTCACATTTAATTGTCTCAAGCAGACCGACTAGAGCACGCTTGTCCTCATACGATATCGGTGACAGGATTTTCTGGATAAACTCCCACCCCGCCGGAGTTGCCGGTTCAAGGGCGTTCTCTCCCTTGCCGGTCAGAGTCACATTTACTACTCTGCGATCACTCCTGTCTCTTGTCCTTCTGACCAGACCGGCTTTGACCATACGGTCGACCAGCATACTGACGCTGTTCGGGCTGCGTTCGAGAATCGAGGCTAGGTCAGTTGGCCTCAAAGAACCACCGCAGGATTTTACAGACGCAAGCACTCCGAACTGCTCCGTGGTAAGCCCATATTCCTTGAATATTGAATCCTCGCACGCAACAAGTGCATCGCGCACTCGGTGCAGCAGAAGCCACAATCTCAGAACTGTGTTACCGGATTCAGAATTCATCGCCATATTTAACCTCCCGACTATTTCATAGAGAATTTGCTCATTTGGGCCGCTTCTATATCTTTTACGCGTTGCCACTTCCTCATATGCAGTAATTTGGCGTTTCCTCTATTCTTCATTGATTGCTTACAAAGGGCATGGGTCGCCAAATGCCTTGTGGCTTCTTTTCTGTCCGCCTTAACCATGCTGCCAGTTTGCGAAAATATAGTCAACACCTGGCCGTCCTTTTTTTAGCCACAGGAGATGGTACTCATCCTCTTCGGGGGACATGGTAGTTAGCCTGCACAACTCCTGTAATATCTCTTGCAGAGTTGCTCTCAATAGACACCTCAGTACCATATACCACTAGTTACTATTAGTTTCCCTGCTTAATATTAACATAAGAATAATTCGCTGGCTATTGTGCTAACCCCTGTTTTGCTCACGGGGTTAGCATGGTATAGAATATCAAGGTGGCATGGTATTATATACAGAGGCGCTCATCTTTGCCCCGAAGCACACCCGCAAAGTGAAGTTACTAGGAATGCCTGTGGAAAAGATAAGGGTAGTGGTAATAGAGGACGAAGCCCTGTTTCGGGAAGTGCTGGTTGACGCTCTATCCCGGAAGGGTGGTCTGGAGGTAGTAGACACGACGGATGATGCTGAGACGGCGATTGCGCTGGCCCGGCAGACCAAACCCGACGTGATGCTGATGGATATTGAGCTTGCCGGCAAAATGGACGGCATTGATGCGGCACTGGCAATCAAGAGGGAGAATCCTGAGATTGGCATCGTTATCCTCTCCGCACATGATAATCCCCGCTATGTGACCAGCCTGCCGCTTGGAGAGAGCACGGGGTGGGCATATCTTTTAAAGCAGACGGTTCGCGACGTATCCACAGTTGTCCAGGCCATTGAGGGATGTGCGCGGGGTATGGTGGTCATGGACCCGGCGATAATGGCGAAGCTGCACCCGCGGAAAGGGTCTGATGTTTACGGACTTACACCCAGGCACCAGGATGTGCTTCGGTTGCTTGCGGAGGGGTTCAATAATGCCGCCATCGCCAGAAAACTGGCACTGACGGAGAGGTCCGTTGAAAGCTACATCAACGTTATCTATCAGCATCTGGGACTCGCCGGAGAGTCGGAAATCAACATGCGGGTCAAGGCTGCCCTGGCGTTTCTGAAATCCTCGCAGCCACTTTAGCGAGGGAGCACGGATTGCGTAAACCCTGGCTAATTGCCGTGCGAGCATGATATTGTAGTATGATAGAACCATACTACAATATAAGCCTTGAAAACTAGCAAGTCAAAGGATGGGAGTCGCCATACCGACCTATTCTGGTTGATGACAATACCTGTTTAGAGATTAGCTGCGCCATTTGCTGGAAGCGAGCAAGCGCTTTCAGGTAGTGGGAAAGCCTGGTAGCGCTGCAGGGCGCCGGGCCTTTATTCCAAAGGCTGACCTTCCTGTCACTGTTCTGTTTCAAGTCCGGCAAGAGGCAGCTCTGCCGTAACCTGTGTGCCCTTGCCGGGAATGCTCTCGATGGTGCAACTGCCTCCCGCCGCCGCTGCGTAGTCCGCCATCAGCAAGAGGCCAATACCGCGTGAAGGGCTTGCTATATTAAAGCCAGCGCCATCATCCGTCACCTTAAGGCGCAATATTCGACTATCAGACAGCGACAGTTGCACCAGTATATTGTTCGCCGCCGACGTGTGTTTGGAGATATTGGTCAAGGCTTCCTCAGCAATGCGATACAGTGCCAGCTTCACATTATCTGGAATAAGCTTTCTATTCGCTTGCTCTCTATCTCTCAGTTTTTTGCTCACCCGCAAATCAACAGGTAGCTTGGCGCTATACTCGTCTATTAGAGATTCCAGGCCGGTAGCTATTCCCAGGCGTAAGATGGAAGGGAAAAGGCGATGGCTGATAGACCGTATGTGTTCGTTTTGCAGCTCCTCAAGTCTCTGGCGGACGTCAGCTAGCTCCTTGGTCATCCGCTTTGACCGGGCCTTGGCCTCAAGCTCTGCAATCTCATTCTCCAGTAATATAAGCCGGCTTTGCACCGTCCCGTGAAGCTGACTGGCAATGTCTTTACGCAGGGATTCTTGAGCGTTGATAAGGCGCTGGTGTGATCTACTTAGCTCTTGCGCCCGTGCCTCGGCTATTTCGCGCTCGTGTGACTGTCTCTCAAGTTCTTTTTGTCTGGTGATGTCATGGAAAATGCCCAGTACACCGACGGTTTTGCCGCTTTCAGCTATGAACGGGGTCTTGAATGTCTCCACGGTCCTTTCTTGTCCGTGTTCGATGTATCTCTCTTCAATTCTTTCTGTATTCCCCGACTCAAGCACTCTTTTATCGTCTGCTCTATATTTCTCGGCCAGGTCCCTGGGATAGAAGTCATAATCTGTATGCCCTGAGATCTCTGCGGGCTTTATCCGCAGGTCTTCGGCGTAATTGCTATTGCAGGAAATGTAAACTGAATCCGTATCCTTAAAGAATATCTTCTGTGGAATATTTTCAACCAGAGTTCTGTATCTTCCTTCGCTTTCTATAAGAGCCTGCTCAGCCCGCTTACGCTCGGTGATATTCCGCACAAATACGACTACTTGCCCACCCTCCACATCAATGTAATTTGCGCTAACCTCAACATCAATCAGCTTCCCGTCTTTACGTTGATGCTGGGTCTCAAAAAAGTCGTAACCCTGTGCCATTACCTTTTCTTTATGCTGAGCAATCTCTTCGGGCGTTTCTATCGCTTCAATATCAAATAGGGACATCTTAAGCAGTTCTTCACGAGTATAACCAATCATCTTACAGTATGAAGCGTTGACCTCCAGCAATCTAGCACCCAGACCCACGACATAAAAACCGTCAGGGGCTGTTTCTAATATTATCCGATTTCTCTCCTCTGCCCGCTTGTGCTCGGTAATGTTCCGGGCTAGCTCCAGGCAGGAGACAATCTTACCCCTGGCGTCTCTGACGGGATTAGCCGTATTCTCCCAGAAGGCAACCTTCCCCCACATTACCGTCTTTCTCTCCACGGTGTGTGACTTACCATCCTTAAATGCCTCTTCTACCGGGCACCCATCACACACCTTCTCTCTGCCTTCATAAGCTCGGTAGCATTTCTCCCCTATGTGGTCACCACCAGAAGTTATCCTCGACGCCTCATTCTGATAAACAATGTTATATTCTTTATCTTGTATGGTGACGGTGTATTCCATGGCATCCATTAGTGATAGCAGCTTATTATGCTCGGCTTGAAGCGCCTCCTCAGCCTGCTTGAGCGACAAATCCAGTGAGGAGTCTATGGAATTACGTGGCGAGGTATACTTCGCTGTCATCATTAAATGTCCTTACGTACCGTTTTCTCAGCCGGTAACATCCCCCTAGCTTAAGGCTGCCATGTCACTGGAAATAATACCATTTATGTGATTACTTCTGCCAATACCTGTCCTCATCCAGTACTTTAATGACCACGTCACCTCCTTTTCTGCAAATAGCACTCAAGGCACTCCTGAGGCGTGGGGTAGCCCAAAGATTGACGAAGACGATGGGCCAGGTGTACTCGCTCCACATAGTCGTTTAACTCGGGTGAATTGGGTAGCAGTACAAACAACCTGAACTCAAGGGAATTCAAGCTAATAAGAGCCACGCAATGATACACAGGAGGCACTTATGCCAGAGGCATATCGTCTATCAATCTTGTTTTGCCTATCCTGACAGCTAGGGAAGCCACTGCCGGGCGGTCGAGAGAGTTCAATTCTTCCAGCGTTTGGGCATCAGCAATGCTGACATAGGCAATCTGGGCCATGGGCTCGTTCCGGATAAGTGCCGTCATTTGCCGGCGGATCTTTTCAGCGTCCTTTTCCCCACTCCGCCATAATCGCTGCGCCAGTGTAAGAGCCTTGAACAATATCGTGGCAGCCTGCCGCTCTTTAGGGCTAAGGTAAATATTGCGACTGCTCATGGCCAGACCATCGCTCTCCCTGACCGTGGGCACAACTACAACTTCCAGGTTCATATTAAGGTCAGCCACCATTCTCTTGATGACCACTACCTGTTGGGCATCTTTCTGCCCGAAGTAAGCCCTGGTTGGCTGGACAATATTGAATAGCTTGGCGACTACGGTGGCCACACCCCTGAAGTGCCCCGGACGAGATGCTCCCTCTAGTCGCTCGGTTATCTTCTCTACATCCACCCAACTGTTAAATTCGCGGGGGTATATCTCATCATCAAGCGGGACAAAGACGATATCCGTTCCCTCTTTCCGCAACACCTCCAGGTCCCGATCGAGGTCTCGGGGATAAGCGCCAAAATCCTCCCTGGGGCCGAATTGAGTGGGGTTAACGTAGATGCTGACAACAACGCCGGAATTCTCCGCCCTGGCCCTTTTCACCAAAGCCAGATGGCCTTCGTGAAGGTAGCCCATAGTGGGAACAAAGCCCACTGTGCCGGTGAGCTTCTGCCTTAATGCGCTTATCTCGGCAATCGTCCTTGCTACCTGCATTTGGATTGCTTCGCTTCGCTCGCAATGACATCAATGAGGCTTTCATCCATGGTACAGCTTTGTTCGGCAGTGGGGAAACTACGAGATTTGACCTCCGATACATAACTGGAGACTGCAGTCTTAATCTCTCCGGCTAACCTGGCATATTGCTTGGCATGCTTGGGCACAAATTCGGTGTAAAGGCCGAGAAGATCACTAATCACCTGGACTTGGCCGTCACAATCAGGTCCAGCGCCGATACCGATGGTGGGGATAGCCAGCTTCTGAGTAATCAACTTGGAGAGAGGTGCCGGAATGCATTCCAGAACGATAGCAAAGGCACCAGCTTCCTCCAAAATACGGGCATCATTGAGTAGCTTTCTGCCTTCCTCGAGTCCCTTGCCGCGAACCTTGAACCCTCCCAATTGATGTATAGATTGAGGCGTAAGTCCAATATGTCCCATAACCGGGATGCCACAGCCAACAAGGCGTCTAACTGTGTCCGCAACGATCTCGCCACCCTCCAGTTTCACCGCCTGCGCCCCTGCTTCCTGAATAAACCTCGCGGCATTGTGTAATGCATCGGACAGGCTGATATGATAGGTCATAAACGGCATATCGCCTACTACTAAAGCCTTCTTAGCTCCTCTCACTACAGCTTTGGTATGATGAATCATCTCGTCCATAGTCACCGGGATGGTTGACTCATAACCCAGCATCACCATGCCCAGGCTATCCCCGACCAATATCAAAGGGACACCAGCCTCGTCAACCATTTCGGCGGTCACGTAGTCATAAGCGGTAAGCATAGGTATCTTTTCTTTCTTTTGCTTCATTTCTTTTATCTCGGTGATAGTAACCCGCATGGCTTCCTTCCTTTCCTAAAGATTAAAGGTCAAAGATAAAAAATCAAAGTGTAAAGCTTTTTGAATTTCGCTCTGTATTTTTGCATTTTACATTTTGATCTTTTATTTCCATTTCCCATCTAGTGAGAGGAACCACAGGCAAAGGCTCAATGATTCTGTTTCGACTATCCACACGAACTATGCTGGGGGTCATATTGACTGCCTCGTCGTCAGGAACCTGGCAATACGAGAGGATGATAACTATGTCGCCCTTGGCCACCAGCCTGGCGGCAGCACCGTTGACACCGATAATCCCCGAATTTGCCTCACCTTCGATAGCGTAAGTGCTAAACCTGGCCCCGTTGTTCACGTTTAGCACTTCCACCCTTTCGAAGGGCAAGATGTCGCTGGTCTCCATGAGAGACCGATCAATAGTGATACTGCCTTCGTAGTCTAAATCGACCTGAGTAACCCGGGCTCGGTGGATTTTACTTTTCATCATAGTTCTCATTTTCTACCTCCCTGAGTGCAAAGTTTCTCTGTTTACTCTCTCTCCAAAGAAAGCAAGGCTTTCATCTCTTCTGCCTTCTGTTCATTGACCTTGCCTTTAGCTAAAGCAATAGGAATAGTCTGAAGCCCTAGGTCCTTATAGGTAGTGAGCAGAGAGGGGTTTTTGGCATCAAGAGCCCTCAAGTGCCTCTCTATCGTGCCCAAGTCCCCGCGGGCAACAGGACCGGTGAGGCAGCTAGGTAAGCCGATATTCTCAATGTTGTTTATCGTCCCTTTGACTAAGGGTAGCAAGGCCCCGGTCGCCTCCTTTGACGATACCCCGAAGTCCTTCCACAAGTCCTGAGCCAACTTCACCAGGGTCACCAGGTAATTACAGGCGAAAACGGCGGCTGCATGATACAGCACCTTGTCCCCTGACCCAAGTTTCACCCAGTTGCCATTCAGGAGGTGGGTTAACTCCTTCAGCGTTGATAATAGTGGCTCTTCGGCTTCCAGAGCAAAGGTAGAACCAGGCAAGTTTGCTACGGCCTGGTCAACATCAGCAAAAGTCTGCAGAGGATGAAAAGAGCCAACAGCCGCCCCGAGTTTCTTTGCTGGTTCCAGAATATCTACGGAATGAGCGCCGCTACAATGCAGGATGCTCTGTCCCTTATGCCAGTGAACTTCGCCGCACACCCGGGCTATAACATCGTCAGGAGTGGTGATGAAGACCAGTTCAGCAGCATCAGCCAACTCCTGAGATGTACGGCAAACATGGCAATTGGATACCAGCCCGGCTAGCTTTTGTGCCGAGGACAAAGTTCGGCTGGATACGCCCGCCACAGGCCATCCCTTTTGAGAAAGCCTTACCGCTAGGGCAGTGCCTGTCGTTCCGGCGCCAACAAAGCCTGTCTTTAACATTTGTTTACATCGTTAGCTGCTGGCACGCCAGCTAGAGTTTTCGCCTTTTGAATTGCTCTCACTATGGCTTCGGCAACAACCTCAGCAGCCGCCGCCCCCAGAGCACTAAGGTCACTTTCTTTCTCTCCTATACAAAGTGTGAATAAAGCATCTCCGTCGTACATGGTGTGGCATGGGTCAATGGTGCGAGCAATACCAACCTGTGCCACGTGAGCCAATTTGTTGGCCTCCGTTTTACTAATCTTGGCATCGGTAGCCACTACACCGATTACAGTATTAAAAGGCGGAACCGCTTCCTTAAACTCACCTTTCCATAGCTGAGATGTAGATAGGAATCCACACCCGTCGGGCTTGCGAGGTCCAGCCAGAATTTTCCCGGTTCCAGGTTCAATCACATCTCCAACGGCGTTCACCACTACCAGGGCAGCTACCACAACATCTCTGGCTATTTTTTGACTGGCAGTCCCCAAACCACTCTTGACTGCTCTCTCCAGACCGAGAATTTTGCCCACTGTTGCCCCACTGCCAGCGCCAACACACCCCTCGGCCACCTTGCCATTGGTAGCAGCCAGGCAAGCTTGATAACCCTCATTAGCTCCAGGCCTGATTCTAGAATCACCTATGTTCAGGTCGAAAATAATGGCGGCTGGCACGATAGGTACCTTTCCGGCGCTGGTTTCATAACCAAATCCTTGCTCCTCCAAATATCTCATAACCCCGGTGGCAGCATCCAGGCCAAAGGCGCTGCCCCCACTGAGAACGATAGCTTGAACTTTTTCCACTAGATTTCCCGGGCGAAGCAGGTCTGTTTCCCTGGTTCCCGGCGATGAGCCACTGACATCGACGCCAGCCACAACCCCTTGCTCACAAAGTACTACCGTGCAGCCGGTCGCTGCCTTCTCATCCGTATAATGCCCGACCTTAATTCCTGAAACATCCGTTATAGCGCTATACATAACCATAAACCAAAAGACCCTCTCGGCATAACCGAGAGGGTCTTTCAAACAACTCCTGTTGTCCGTCTCGGTCGCCGCCGATCCAAGCGGACTTTTAACTATCCAGCTCGCTGGCTCACTGCCTCAGAGGTCAGTGGCTATCTCATAGCGTAGCAAATCCCTACTATTCTGTCAATAGTCCGTACTCGCCGATAGACTGGTAATACTGCTTTCTCGTCGTTGCTATGTAGTGCAACCAGAATCGGCAGTTTGGTCGATCTTGATAACCTCGTTCAGTGCCGATATAGCAGCCTCTATTTGACTATCGTCAGGCTCCCTGGTGGTTATAGCCTGCAACAGCAGGCCGGGGGCCAGAAGAACTCGGACTACCGGGTTGTTGATGTGGCCTGCCCCGAATTTCATGATTTCATAGCTAATAGCAGCGATGACCGGGATGAGGGCTATGCGGGACAGTATGCGTATCCATAGGGTTGGCTGACCAACGAGGGCGAAGACAAAGATAGCTATGATTAGAACGATGAATATAAAGGCGGTGCCGCAGCGAGCATGGGCAGTAGAATAATTCTTAACCGACTCCACATCAAGAGGGACGCCTGCCTCATAGGCATTCACTACTTTATGCTCGGCTCCGTGGTAAGCAAAGACTCTCTTAATATCAGATAGTAAACTTACCAACTTGAGGTAAGCGACGAAAATGCCAATACGGATAAATCCCTCAAGGACAACACTCAGTAAGGCAGAATCGATGTAAGGGTCGATAAGGTAGCGGGTGGCAAAGAGGGGAACCATGAAGAAAAAGACTACACCCAAAGCAAGACTCACAGCTACGGTCCCCCATAAGACAGCCGTAGGTATCTTCTCTTCGCCTTCCTCTGTTGCGGCAACTTGAGCAGAGTGAAGTAACGACTGCGTGCCCAAGACCAGGGTTTCAATGAGAGAGATGATTCCTCTTATCAGAGGCACTTCTCTGAGGCGTCCTCTGTATATACTGGCCAGCGGCTGCTTCATTATGTTTAATTCTCCGTTCGGCTGACGTACAGATATAGCCACGCCTTCCTTCCCCCGTATCATCACCCCCTCGATGACTGCCTGGCCACCGTAATGAAAAGACTTTTTCATTACTGTCTCAATCTCCTTGGCTGCTTAAACCAAAAGCCATAATTTTTTCTCACTATGAAAATCCTTAGTTGTATTATGATAGAAACAGGGGAAAACGTAAAGTTTATCTCTTGAAGTGGTGACGTTGAACGAATTTCTAGTTTCCAGAGTAACCTTACAACCAAAGACTGTCGCGGTCAAACAGCCTCTGTCATGACAGGAAATAACAGCCCCCGGCACCTCCACCCTAGATACAGAGAAATAGCGCGTTGAATGAGTTCTATCCTTTTATCTTATACCGCTTCTTAAAGCGCTCCACTCTTCCCAGGGAGTCAACTATCCTTTGTTCACCCGTATAAAAGGGGTGACACTTCCCACATATCTCCACCCTGATTTCTGGCTTAGTTGAACCAATAGTGAAGGCATTGCCACAAAGACATGTCACTTTAGCATTCTCATAGTACTTAGGATGGATTTTAGCTTTCATTTGTGAACGCTCACCTTTTTTTTGTATCTGGTTGCCGGCTCATATTTAACATAGCCATCTATTAACGCAAACAGGGTATAATCTCTGCCCAGTCCTACATTGTCTCCCGGCAGTATACGAGTCCCGCGTTGCCGAACCAAGATAGATCCAGCGCGGACTTGTTCTCCTCCGTACTTCTTTACTCCCAGACGCTTAGCTACACTGTCTCGCCCATAACTCGAGCTGCCACCGCCCTTCTTATGTGCCATGCCTGTTCTCCTTAACCCTTGATAATTTCATTTACTAATATTTTAGTGTAAGTCTGGCGATGTCCCTTCTTACTGCGATAGCGGACCTTAGACTTATATCTAAATACGATGACCTTCTCTCCCTTAGCTTCCCCCAAAGAAGTAGCCACAACCTTAGCACCCTTGATAATCGGATTCCCTACAAGGGTGTCCCCGTCCCCCCCAATAAACAATACTCTATCAAGCTCGACAGTCTCGCCTTCAGGGACACCTAAGCGCTCGACTTCTATTGTTTGCTTCGGGGCTACCTTATACTGCTTGCCACCTACTTCAATAACAGCGTAAATCTTCGCACCCTCCATACAGAAAGGGCGATTCTAACACCCCAAATTGCCCGGTGTCAAGCTGACAAAGAGAGTTATTGAGGCCTCCAGCAACAATCGGATGTATCAAGTGTAGAAACGAAGGCCGGATTGTATATCGCCCTCAACATCATGCCAGACAGGAAAACCTGAATAGGAAGACTGTCACTCACCTGCGCAGGGCCTGCCTGCCAACGACCTCATGCCCGACATGCCACCTCTGTATAGCCTCAACCACCTCATCAGGACGATCTAGGACTCTCAATAGGTCGAAATCTTTCTTGGAGACATACTTACGGGATAAGACAGCGGCCCGCAGCCAATCCAGAAATCCCTCCCAAAATTCGCCGTGGAACAGTATTACGGGGAACGGTCTTATCTTGTGGGTCTGCATCAGGGTCAGTACCTCCGTCACCTCGTCAAGCGTGCCGAGGCCACCCGGCATTATGACAAAGGCCACAGCATATTTCACCAGCATCACTTTACGAGTGAAGAAGTGATTGAATGTTATCGACTTCGTGGCATAGGTATTACTGACCTGTTCTTCAGGAAGGGAGATATTCAGTCCGACCGATGTGACTCCAGCCCTTCGTGCACCTTTGTTGGCAGCCTCCATTACGCCTGGCCCCCCGCCAGTCACAATTGAGAAGCCCAACTGTCCAAGTCGATAGGCTATTTCTTCCGTCGCTGCATATAGCTCATCACCCGCTTTCAGTCTGGCCGAACCATATATGGTCACTGCTGGCTCGATTCCAGAGAGATTATCAAAGCCCTCTACAAATTCACCTATTATGCGAAACATTCGCCAGGATTCTTCCTTGGCCAGTTCATTTATTTCATATCCGTACGCCATATGACCTCCCTTAAAATCACGCGTGGCACCCAGATGAGTCGAATAGAGTAACCGGTGCAGTCTTGAACTTGCATTCTATCACCGTTTGTTTTCTGCGGGCAAACTGCGAGTACCTGGTATGGGCGCGGATGTGCCGCAGCCTTGTAACCCTCGCCTGCCTACCTCCTGTTGCCGGTCAGTAGTGTAATACGAAATCATAGTTGCTATCGCCTTGATTTCTCTTGTTGATGCAGGATATAATTCGTCATTTGGGAATGAAAATTGCCATCAGCGGTAAAGGGGGGGTAGGCAAAACAATGTTAGCCTCTCTCCTTTCTACCATACTTACCCAGTCTGGTTATTCTGTTTTGGCCATAGATGCTGACCCCAATGCTACTCTGGCAAGTGCCCTGGGCTTTCCTCACCCCGAGAGGATAACTCCCATATCTGAGATGGGAGATCTGATTGAAGAAAGGACAGGGGCACGTCCTGGCCAGGTAGCGTCCTACTTCAAATTAAATCCCCGGGTCGATGATATACCGGAGAAGTATTGGGTGGAGCACGATGGAATCAGATTAATGGTGATGGGGCGGTTAAAGAAGGGTGGTAGCGGTTGTTATTGTCCCGAAAACGCCCTACTGGAAGCTTTGGTTGCCCACATACTCCTGCGGAGGGATGAAGTAGTCATCATAGATATGGAGGCCGGGATCGAGCACCTGGGACGGGCGACAGCAAGGGCCGTGGACAAAATGATTATTGTAGTGGAGCCAGGTAAAGCAAGTATTGAAACAGCGTTCAGGATAAGAGAGCTGGCAAAGGACATAGGTCTGGAAAACATCGCGGTCGTAGCTAATAAGATTCGCAGCAAACAGGATAGGGATTTTCTTATTTCCGCCATGCCAGATTTCGAACTTTTGGGCTTTATTCCCTACGACCAGAGCATAATAGAAGCTGGCCTTGGTAATCTTCCTCTCATCAATTCAAGTCCAGAGGTCATCAGCCGAGTGAAGGATATTGCAGCACGCCTTAGTGCTGTTAAGCCGTGAATTATCAATAAAGCGATAAGGTAAGATTTAGGAAAGGAGGTTTAGATGACGGCAAAGATAATTTCGGGAAACGAAGTGGCCAAGGAGATTAGGGCTGAGTTAAAAGAGCGAGCGGCCAAGCTCAAGGAACGGGGCGTAACGCCGGGCCTCGTCATGATTCGCGTGGGAGAGGACCCTGCATCCGTTTCTTACGTCTCGGGCAAGGAAAAGGCGGCGGAGGAGATAGGGGTGTGGTCACAAACCATCGTCCTGCCTGAGATCGCCTCAGAGGAGGAACTCCTCTCCAAAGTGCAGGAAATGAATAAAGCAGAGCACGTTGACGGCATACTGGTTCAATTGCCATTGCCGAAACACATCAACGCGGATAAAGTGCTAAATCTCATCGACCCGGCTAAAGACGTGGATGGCTTCCATCCTGTCAACGTGGGCAAGATGCTCATTGGAGACCCCTATTTCATGCCCTGCACGCCGCATGGCGCGGTGGAGTTAATGGTCCGCAGCGGCAATTCCCCTGAAGGCAAACACGTGGTCATATGCGGTCGAAGCAACATAGTAGGCAAGCCTCTCATGGCCATGCTGGTACAGAAAAACAAGCGTGCCAACGCCACCGTGACCGTCGTGCACACCGGAACCAAGAACATGGCCGAAATCACCAGACAGGCGGATATCCTGGTTGCCGCAATGGGCTCTCCAGAAGTTATCAAAGCAGACATGGTGAAAGAGGGAGTAGTTGTTATCGATGTCGGTGTAAACCGGGTGGGATGGAAACCCAGCAAGCTGGATCCCAGCAAGCAGGTCGCTGACCTCAGGGGGGATGTAGAGTTCGAGACGGTTAAAGAGAAAGCCAGCGCTATTACCCCGGTGCCCGGAGGGGTTGGCCCCATGACTATCACCATGCTTATGGTCAATACAGTAGTAGCAGCCGAGCGCAGGGCCGAGCGTATGAGAAAATAATAAATTACTAAACGACAAAGGAGGTTACCGTGGCTTATGATGCGACAAAACTGAAAGATTGGCAGATTGCGGAAGCTGCCGAAGGAAACATGCCGACCACTGATGAGTGGCGGGAAAGACTGAACTTGCAAAAGGATGAGATTATCCCTTACGGGAGACTATGCAGGCTCGATTTCCTGAAGGTTATCGAGCGCCTCAAGAACAAGCCGGACGGTAAATATGTTGAGGTAACTGCTATTACCCCCACACCACTGGGCGAGGGGAAAACGACGACCACCATGGGTATTTTGGAAGGTATGGGCAAACGGGGTAAGAATGTGGGCGGTTGTATACGTCAGCCTTCAGGTGGCCCGAGTATGAATATCAAGGGTACTGCTGCTGGCGGTGGCAATGCGCTGCTTATTCCAATGACCGAATTTTCTTTGGGGCTTACCGGCGACATTAACGATATAATGAATGCCCACAATCTGGCCATGGTGGCGCTTACCTCTAGAATGCAGCATGAGCGCAACTACAGCGACGAAGAGCTGGCCAAGCGCAGCAGAATGCGCCGCCTGAACATTGACCCGACAAGGGTGGAGATGGGTTGGATCATGGACTTCTGTGCCCAGAGCCTCAGGAACATCGTAATAGGCCTCGGTGATCGCAAGGATGGCTACCCAATGCAGTCCAAGTTCGGTATTGCCGTGAGCTCAGAGCTTATGGCTATGTTATCTATCGTGACGGACCTGGCGGACCTGCGCAAAAGGATGGACGAGATTACCGTAGCTTTTGACAGGGATGGCAATCCTGTTACTACCGGCGATCTGGAAGTGGGAGGCGCTATGACTGCTTGGATGCGCAATACAGTCAATCCCACCCTAATGTGCACCGCGGAGTATCAGCCTTGCCTGGTGCATGCCGGCCCCTTTGCCAACATCGCCGTAGGACAATCTTCCATCATCGGCGATCGCATCGGACTGAAGATGTTTGACTATCATGTCACCGAGAGCGGCTTTGCTGCAGATATAGGATTCGAGAAGTTCTGGAATGTAAAATGCCGACTCAGCGGGCTCAAGCCGCATGTGTCAGTACTTACCACCACCATCAGGGCACTGAAGATGCATGGCGGCGGCCCCAAGGTAGTGGCTGGTCTGCCCTTGCCCGATTCCTATACCAAGGAGGATTTGGGCTTATTGGAGAAGGGCATTCCCAATATGCTGCATCACATCAACACTATCAGGACGTCAGGCATCAACCCTGTGGTATGCATCAACGCCTTCCACACTGACACTAAGGAAGAGATTGCCATGGTGCGCAAGGCAGCCGAGGCAGCCGGGGCACGTTGTGCGCTCAGCGAACACTGGCTCAAGGGTGGTGATGGCGCCCTGGAGCTTGCTGATGTAGTTATGGAAGCCTGTGAAGAGAAGAACGACTTCAAATTCCTTTACCCCGCTGAAATGAAGCTGCGAGAGCGGGTGGACAAGATTGCCAAAGTGGTCTATGGGGCCGGTGGCGTGTCATGGACCCCTGACGCCGAGGCCAAGGCCAAGATGCTCGAGGCCAATGCCAAGTACAATGAATACGCCACTATGATGGTGAAGACCCATCTGAGCCTGACACACGACCCGGCCATTAAGGGTACCCCTAAAGGATGGACCCTGCCCATTCGTGACGTGTTGATTTATTCCGGGGCAAAATTCCTCTGTCCTTGTGCTGGTACAATCAGTCTGATGCCAGGGACCAGCTCCGATCCGGCATTCAGAAGGGTAGATGTTGATACGAAGACCGGCAAGGTACAGGGACTCTTCTAAAGGATGACAAACAGGGTTAGCAAGGTAACTCCTGACCCAAAATGTTCTCTCCTTGGAGGAGAGAATAAGGGGAGAGAGTACTGGCAAAAGTTAAGCGCGTTTCTCTAACGATTGATGGTAAAACAATAAGAGCTGCCCCGGGTGAAAAGGTCCTGTGGGCAGCTCTCGATAATGGCATCTACGTTCCCAACCTTTGTGCTATTCGAGAAAAAAGCGAGCCTTTCGCTGCCTGTCGGCTCTGCTTTGTCGAGGTTGAAGGTAAGGACAACCCGGTTACAGCTTGTACTAGTCCTGTAACAGAGGGGATGGTGGTCAATACCAGAGGGGCAAAGGCATTGCGGCTAGCCCGCACTGCACTGGAACTGCTCCTGGCCAGCCACCCCGTGGATTGCGCCCATTGCCTAAAAAATGATTCTTGTGAACTTCAAAGAATAGCCAAGCATCTCGGGGCAAAGCTCAAGACAAAAAGGTTCAGGAAAATCCTGCCCGAGCTACCCATAGACTCTAGCAGTCCCTTGTTCATTTACGACCCCAACAAATGCGTACTCTGCGGCAGATGCGTCTGGGTATGCCAGGAAAAACTGGGCAAAGGAGTCATTGGCTTTGCCTACCGGGGCTTCCGGAGAATGGTCACCACTTTTGGGGATGAGCCTGTGGGCGGGGCCTGTTGCGGGGACTGTAGCGAGTGTGTTGCCGTTTGCCCTGTGGGTGCGCTGGCATTCCGCAATGGGCGACAATCCGTAGCATCATCAAGGACATAAAGTGAAGTCCACCAGCCAAACCTAGACTCGATCAAAGACGAGAGGGTTCAATCCAGTCTTTCCTTATACTACAGCAAGCTCAATATTCACCAGCTCTACGAGGTAGTCTCGATAGCTGCTGTTGTAGCTTCGATCAAGGTTTTCCCTGGCCTGAAGCTGGACTAAATTATGATAACCTTCATCTTCATCGTCAAACGCTGCCTTTTTCTAGACAATTTGACACGTGCTATACTATTGACCAGGATTATCGGCAAACTAAACTATCCCTGTGTCGGTTGATCCGGGATCGCAGTAGCCACGTGTTAAAGCTAAAAAGGAGGGAGCAATGTTAGAGGTATTTTTGACTGAAGAGCGCAGAAAGTTCAGACGGGAGGTTCAGGACCTAGTCAAGAGCATCCCACGGCAGCTTATACTGGACATGGACGCCGATAAAATCAAGTTCCCCTACGAATTTGTCAGGGAAGCCGGCAAGAGAAACCTGTTAGGCATAAGGTTCCCCAAGAAATATGACGGCAGAGACCTTAAATGGGTGGACGAACTCATCGAAGTGGGAGAGGTCAATAAGCTCGGGGTACCTTTTGCCTGTCTGGTCTCAGTTACCTCTATCGTTGGAGAGGGCTTAAATGTGTTCGGGACCGAGGCTCAAAAGAAGAAGTATCTCAAACCATTAATCACCGGCACACAATGGGCTGGCGAGGCACTCACAGAGCCCAGAGGTGGCTCTGATTTCTTCGGTGCCACCACCGTGGCTCGCAAGAAAGGAAATTGCTACTACCTTACCGGACAGAAGCGTTTTGTCGTCGGTTCGGAAGGCGCCGATTTCTTCCTGGTATTCGCCGTCACAAACCCCGGACCCGGCCGTGACTCACTCAGTGCCTTCATCGTTGAAAGGGAGATGGGCGTCGAGGTAAAGCATGTCTATGGCCTGATGGGCTGCCGCGGTACAGGCACAGGTAGATTGGTCTTCCGCGATGTGCCGGTGCCCGAGGAGAACCTGCTCGGGAAAGAGAACGAAGGGGCAAGAGTATTCTATAAACTGATGGTGCCTGAAAGGCTTCTCGGTGGCGGAGTGGGTGGCTCCAGAGCTATTCTGGAAGTGGCTGCCCGCTATGCCAACAAAAGGAAAGCCTTCGGCCAGACCATAAGGAATTTTGAAGGAATAAGCTTCAAGATAGCCGATTGCATCACCAAGCTCGACGGCGTCAGTGCGTTGGCATACGCCGTGGCCAAGACCATCGATGATGGAGTAGGGACCGCAGGTTATCAAAGGAGACTGGTGTCAGAGGTGAAAAAACTGGCTACCCAGACACACTGGGAAGTGGTCAACGATGCCATGCAGATTCTCGGCGGCATTGGGTATACCCAGGTCTACCCGGTGGAACGGGCACTCAGGGAAGCCAGACTTGTCATGATCTGGACCGGCAGCAACGAAATCATGAACTTAATAATCCAGCATGAATACTATAAGGAAATCCTGGCTAAAGGAATCGAGGGCAGAGATATTGAGGCCGACGTTCCTCTGACTACGGCAGAGCTGGCAGAGGAAAGGATCTATGAATCAGAACCCATAACGGCTGCCCCATAATTTATGGATATCATCGAGGCTGCAAAAAAGCGTAAGAGTATCAGGGGCTACAAACCTGACCATGTGCCCAGGCAGGTTTTAGAGCAAATACTGGAACTGGCGAGTCATGCCCCATCCGCTATGAATAGCCAACCCTGGGAGTTTACGATGCTCACTGGTGAGGTTCTCGAAAATGTAAGACGGAGTAATATTGAACTGCTCAAATCCGGAGTGCCGCTTAACCCGGAGCACGTGGTTGCAGGCTGGCCGAGAGAGAGCATTTACCGCCAGCGTCAGGTAGACCTGGCCAAGCAGCTTTTCCAGCTTATGGACATACCCAGGGAGGACAAGGAGAAAAGGGCCAAATGGTTGGAGCGAGGCTTTCGCTACTTCGATGCGCCGGCAGCAATCATCTTGTCCACCGATCGCTGTCTTGGTGAAAGTGGTCCCCTGCTCGACATTGGGGCTGTGATACAGACTATCTGTCTTACCGCGCTACATTTCGGCCTGGGGACTTGCATTGAGGACCAGGGGACGATGTATCCCGAGGTGTTAAGAAAATACGCTCACATACCGGAGTCCAAGCGGATAATAGCCGCCATAGCCATTGGCTATCCTGACTGGGATTTCCCTGCCAACAAAGTGGAAAGTGAGCGAGAGCCCATCAAAAACGTGACTACCTGGCTCGGTTTCGACTGAACTGCAATTTCACAAGTGCCTGGCAGTCTAATTAGCCTTCGCTGACTGTGCGCGGCTCATCGCTGCCTGTAAGCCAAGGCGGGTTTTGTCGACACATTCATCGCTAGGCAAGGTTGAGATGAGCCCTGCTGCGTCGAGTCTTCAGCCCCACGATGCATGCAAGCCCGGTTGCGGTGAATACTCAGAGCAGCGGTAACACCGTGCCGGTGCCCTTGTTGCCGTGCTGTGCATCATTTGTCGGTGTGCGCGAGCTGGAGCCGGTATGCTCTTCACGCCTGATCATCGCATTTCTGTGTTCGGATTAGCCCGCGCCGAAGTCATACCTCCTTGGCGCCTTTGCCATCCGAAAGCCACCGGTTTATAATCTGCCATCAAGCATACAGCAAAATCTAAGTCAGTGGTCTGCAGGCGGCAACCCAGTCCAGAAACACTTGGTCCCGACTACTCTTCTGCGGCAGACAGCTGTCCAAGGAGCACAGTCTCTGAACATAAATGCATGACTCGTGTGCTAACAAACAGTCCCGGCCGGATAAGAAGCGAGGCATGCTGAGATGCTGAGCCCGTCTGTGGCTTTGCTGGCATCGATCGCCGGGATTCTAATTCTGATCAGGCTGAAGGTCCGTCCAAGTCTGGCCATCTTCGCAGGAAGTCTTACCGTTTCGTTGCTGCTCCTGCCCCCACGCTCCCTGCCCGAGCATATGTTTCACACCCTGGTAGACCGCCAGACTCTGACACTGCTGGTAGTCGTTGCCAGTGCGCTGGCCTTAAGTCGTCTCATGGAGGCAAAGGGCTTGCTTACGAGCCTAGCGGCCACCATGGAGAGACTTGGCCCCAGACTTGCTATGCACCTTGTTCCTGCTACGATAGGACTGGTTCCCATGCCCGCTGGAGCTCTAGTTTCGGCTACCGCCCTAAGGGATCTGGCGGACAGAATGGGCCTGATGCCGGAACGAGTCACATTCATAAACTACTGGTTCAGACACATATGGGAGGCTTCCTTGCCGGTATATCCAGCGATCATAACGACCAGTGTAATACTGTCTGTCCAGCTTTCTTCCGTAACACTGACACTTTTGCCTATGACGGCTTTAGTCATCGCACTGGGAACCGTCTCTAGTTATCGCATGCTTAAGCCGAACAAGAGATACGAAACAGGAGAGAGAACGTCAAAGAAAAGTATAGTCTATAACCTTTTGAGGACTTCTTGGCCGATTCTCTTAATAGTGGGACTAGTCCTGGCGGGGCTGGATGCGGTGATAGCGTTTCCTCTGGCACTAGCCCTGTTGGCTTGTCAACAAAGAGCTAAATGGCCGGAATTGAAAATTGCACTGAAATATGGGGCCGATCTCCGAATCCTGTTCCTGTTATATGCCGTAATGCTATTCAAGGCAACGATAGAAGGTGCGGGGGCGGCCTACACCCTCTTTACCGACATGCAGTATATAGGAATGCCTATCCCAGTCCTCCTGGCGTTCCTGCCTTTCCTGATGGGCTTTGCCACAGGCATTAGCATGGGATTTGTCGGCATTAGCCTTCCGTTGCTGGTTCCCTTCATAGCCCTCGGCTCACAGGTCAATAGCTATGCTCTTATGCTGGCCTATATGAGTGGATATGTGGGGGTTCTGCTCTCCCCTCTCCATCTTTGCCTTATACTATCGACCGAGTACTTCAAAGCTAGCTTCGCCAAAGTATATAAGCTTATACTGCCTCCGCTGTTGGCGATAGAGGCGGTCGTAATATTCATCTACTACATAGCAGCCTAGGATTCTTCAGCCCGTTGCTGCTCTCAGACTGATGGGTGATATTCTTACATCAGTAACATGGCAAAGTCCCAACTGGTCGCCACAGGTGGATCTCCAGGACCCAGACAAGGAGTCACCGACCCAGGTGCAAAAGCATTATATTAATTCTCTCCCTTGATAAGAGAGGGGCTCCAGCTTGTAATGACTAGCCCCTTAGTTTCTTCCCTGTAGATTTACATAAATCAATCTGCCTCTTCCTAAGCTTTGTCCTTTGGGTCCTGCAGGGCATTCCTCAGCCTGCTGCCGGAATTTTTGGCAGAGGCGAGGTGCATGTCGGTACTTTCAACAGGGGCGACATGATTCGTGCATCGGGCGATGTTCTGGCTACTATCCCAGATTGTGCGGAAATGTCTGCAGAATAATGCTGGCAGGAGAAGCTACCTTTGCCCCAGAACTGAGCCAATAAAGTCTCTCTTCCCGCGGACAAAGTCACTTACCTGCATTTCGCGTTTTCCTTCTAACTGGACCTGGCCGAGTCCTAAGATACCCTGCTTGGTTACCACCCCAACCCCAGGCTGTTCTGCCAAGGCAATTACCTCCCCTATCTCTCCGTTCCCTCCGTCGCCAAGAGGGAAGGCTCTATGGATTTTGAGTCGTTTCCCTTGACACCAGGTATAGCAACTTGGCCAGGGGTTATACGCCCTCACCATCCGCCAGAGCTCCAGCGCGGAAAGGTGCCAATCAATCTCGGCATCTTTACTGGTTATCAACTTACTGTAGGTAGCCTCAGATTCATCCTGAGCTTGCGGTTTAAGTTCGCCTTCAAGCCATCTGGGCAGGGTCTGTAGCAGAAGCCTGGCTCCCACATCGGCCAGCTTGGAGCTAAGAGAGCCTGTGGTATCCATGAAGGAAATCCCTTCCTTTCCCTGGGCTAAGATCGGCCCGGTATCCAGTCCAGCGTCCATTAACATTATCGTAACACCGGCAAGTGCATCTCCGCAGAGGATGGCATTGGCAACTGGAGACGGACCTCGATGCCGCGGCAATAATGAAGCATGAACATTAAGACAGGCAAATTTAGGCAAGGAAAGCATTTCCTGGGGAAGAATGGAACCGAAGGCTGCCACAACTATGAGCTCGGGTTGTAAGCTGGCCAGCTTCTCCATCACCTCGCTTGATCCAAAAGTCTCGGGTTGCATAACTGGTATTTGACGCTCCAGGGCTAGCTTTTTCACCGGAGGGAAAACAACTGGGCGCCCCCTGCCGGCCGGCTTATCGGCCTGAGTATACACAGCAGGCACCTGATAGGAACTTCGGAGCAAAGATTCCAATATAGTCACAGCAAACTGGGGAGTGCCCATAAAAACGGTGCGCGCTGTCATAGCCAAACTATTTTTTATTAATTTTTTAATTATGTCAAACATTGCCTAGCGAAGGTTTGACAAGACTTGCTATTCTATAACCAGTAAGTTCCTGAATCTTGACCGCGCCTTACTACTTCTTTCAGCTATCTTTGTGGCTGAGTTTTGTTGGGAATGGGGATAGATTGGAATCACCAAAAGACATTTGGCAGAGTACGCTCGGCAAACTGCAAATTCAGGTTAGCAAGGCAAATTATACTACTTGGCTTGGCGACAGCCATGGTCTAAGCTGCCAAGATAATATATTTGTCGTCGGTGTCCCTAACGTTTTTGTCGCCGAATGGCTATCCAAGCGCCTTTATCCTCTGGTAAGGAAGACCTTAGTTGATATTATTGGTAAGGATATCGACGTCCGTTTCGAGATACACAGTCGCGAACAACTGACAACTAGCCCTTTGGCTACTCAAACCGATGGCGGGACAAGCAGCAAGGCCACGCAGTATAGATTTAATCCAAAGTATACATTTGATAATTTCGTTGTCAGCGACTCCAATCGTTTAGCTTATGCTGCCGCTGTAGAAGTAGCTGAAAATCCAGGAAGTAGTTATAACCCGCTCTTCATTCACAGCAACACCGGCCAAGGTAAGACTCACTTACTACATGCTATCGGGCATTTGACGACAAACAATGGACTGCAAGCGGCCTATATTACGGCAGAACAATTCGCCAATGAATTTGTATTAGCTGTGAGAGAAAAACAAGTTGACAAGTTCCGCAGCAAATTCAGGAATATCCATATCCTTCTATTCGATGATGTCCATTTCCTGATCGACAAAAAACAAACCTTACAGTGTTTCTTCCACACCTTCAACGAGCTATACAGCAATAACCGGCAAATTGTCATCACCGCTGACTGTGCTCCCCAGAGTATGCATCCACTTAGCAACAAGCTAAAATCACGCATCGAAGGGGGTCTTGTTGTTGACTTACAGCCACCCGACTTTGAAACACGCCTGAATATCTTACGGGCTAAAGCAGAAACAATAATGACCTCAGAACTCGAAGGGGTGCTACATATTGTCGCTGACAAAGTATCCGGGAACGTCCGCCAGCTTGAAGGTGCTCTGGTATATCTCACTGCCCAGGCTAGATTAAGTGGAACCCAGATCACTCCCGAAACAATCAACAGGTTATTAACAAGCACGACCCGTAAACAAGACGTAAAGCTACTCTTACGGACGGTAGCGGATTATTTTAGCATTCCGGCAGAAGAGCTAATCAACAAGAAAAGAGACAGAAAAACCACTCTGGCGCGACACGTAGCGATCTATCTTATGCGCGAAGGACACAACTGCTCTCTAACCGAAATCGGCAAAGAATTAGGTGGCAGAAACCATGCTACAATCCTTCATGGCTATGAAAAAATAGCTAACGAAGTGAGCGTCAATCCTACCCTTTCTAACCAAATTGCGGAAATTAAAGAGCAACTCAATTCACAGCAGGGTTATGGAAAGGCGTACCAAACTGTGTAGAATAACTAATAGTTTGTGGATAAATTGTTGCTTCTCCTGCTCTCTGAGATCTACTTTCCCTAACTGTTTGTTTACCCGGCAAAAACATTGTTTATAATAATTAGTACTTATCTATCAATATAATTAACTATATAGTACATTATTGATTTATGGTATACAGAAGAGAAATCATAATGAGGGGTGGATGTGGTGGGCAGGGATGTGTCAGCTTTCGCAGAGAGAAGTATATTCCTTTTGGCGGGCCGGATGGTGGAGATGGTGGAAAGGGAGGGGATGTAATTATTGTGTCCAATCCCAACTTGGCTGACTTGAGCTCAATGGGGCGGAAAAAGGAATTTGTAGCTGAAAACGGCCGACGAGGGGGTGGTTGGCGAAAGCGTGGCAAGAAAGGTGAGGATTTGGCTATTTTAGTGCCTGTGGGTACAATGATTTTCACTAAAGCTGATGCGGGGAAGGAGATACTTTTGGCGGACTTGCGGACTCCCGGACAAAAAATTGTGGTAGCTAAGGGAGGCCGGGGCGGGCTGGGGAATGCACGTTTTGCTACAGCGGTAAATCAAGCTCCTGAGATTGCTGGCAAGGGTGCGTCAGGAGAAAAGCGGTCTATTATCATCGAGGTGAAACTCATTACCGATATCTGTATTGTTGGGCGTCCAAACTCGGGGAAATCCGCTTTACTAGCGGCGATATCGAGAGCAAAACCCGAAATTGCCGATTATCCCTTTACTACTCGCCAGCCAATTTTAGGAGTTATGCCAGGAGATAAGAGAGACTTTGTTGTTGCCGAGATTCCCGGCCTTGTTGAAGGTGCTCATCTTGGCAAAGGATTGGGAAATGAGTTTTTACGTCATGCGGAGAGGACCAAGCTGCTGGTGTATTTATTGGAGGGCAGTTCGCCGACCATTATTGATGACCTCACCACATTGGATAAAGAGATAGCCTCATACAAAGACTTATCGCACAAGGCGAAGATCGTGGCGGTAAGCAAGGTAGATTTGCCTGAGGTGCAAGCTTCTTTAGCTGCAATGGAACAGTGCTTCGCCAAGGTGGGCGTACCCATCTTCTACATCTCTGCAGTGAGCGGCCAAGCTGTGTTAGAATTGACCGGGAAAGCCATGGAGATGGTGGAACAGGCGAGCCGGGATGAGGAAATAATTTCGCAGGCACAATTAGCGATATTCCGTCCCAAACCAAGAAAGTAAAGAAGTGAACGTAGGCATTCTTGGTGGCACATTCGACCCTATCCATATAGGTCACCTCGTCATCGCTGAGGAAGCAAGAATAAAGTTAGGGTTGAGCGAAGTTCTGTTCGTGCCCGCCGGGCAGCCCTGGCTTAAGCTAGACCGTAGTATTACCGCGGCAGCCCACAGGGTAGAGATGGTCCGCCGTGCCATAGCTGGCAACCCACATTTTAAGCTCTGTACTCTCGAAATAGAACGCCCGAGCCCTTCTTACACCGTGGATACCCTGACAATACTACAGAAGCAGCTAGGCAGTGGAGCAAGTCTTTTCTTCATCCTCGGGCGTGATACATTGGCCGAGCTGCCTTTGTGGAAGGAGCCACAGAAAGTAATTCGATTATGCCGGCTGGTGGTTCCCCCCAGATTAGGCTCAAGAGATTTGAAGCACTTGAACGCAGCAATACCTGGGCTGCTGGACAAAGTTATCCAGCTTGATATGCCTGTAATCGGAATTAGCTCCTCAGAAATTCGCCAGCGTATAGCTCAAGGGCTGTCCATTCGTTACCTGGTGCCCCATGGTGTAGAGAGATACATAACGGAACAAAGGATATATCCGATATCTACAAACTGACCAACGCTGGTGAATTCCCCCCATGCCGCAGGCACGCAGGTCCAGGGGAAGCCCAACGGCTAGATATCGAGGTTCCTCACACTTTGAGCGTGGGCCTGGATGAATCTTTTGCGCGGCAAAACTTCGTCGCCCATTAGCATACGGAAAGCCTGGTCTGCGGCTATGGCATCCTCTACCTGTACTTTGAGCAGGGTTCTGGTCGCGGGATCCATAGTTGTCTCCCATAGTTGTTGGGGAGTCATCTCCCCCAGCCCTTTGTATCTCTGAATCTCTACTTTGTCTTCTCTTAGTCCTTTAAGCTTTTCGTCCTTTTCCTGTTCAGAGTAAAGCCAGGACGCTTGTTTCCTGGACTTGATGCGGTAAAGTGGTGGTTGAGCAATATAGAGATAGCCCTGGTTAACTAACTCTGTCATATGACGATAGAAGAAAGTAAGGAGCAAAGTACGGATGTGGGAGCCATCAACATCGGCATCGGTCATGATGATTACTCTGTGGTAGCGAAGTCTAGAGCTATCAAACTGTTCGTCAGCACTTGCTTTTAATGCTGTGACAATGGCTCTGAGCTCTGCATGTTCCAGAATCTTATCTTTGGCGGCCTTTTCTACATTTAGTATTTTGCCCCTCAGAGGGAGAATGGCTTGAAAGCGGCGGTCTCGCCCTTGTTTAGCTGAGCCGCCGGCTGAGTCACCTTCAACCAGGTAAATCTCGCATTTTGCTGGCTCTTTCTCGGAACAATCGGCCAATTTCCCGGGCAGGGTTGATGTTTCGAATCCAGTTTTCTTTAGAACAAGGTCACGGGCTTTGCGAGCGGCCTCTCTGGCTCTGGCCGCGGTGAGGCACTTCTCTATGATTGCCTTGGCCTCGTTGGGGTGTTGCTCCAAGTATAGGGACAAGCTACTTGCTACAGCAGATTCAACATGGCTTTTTACCTCGGGATTTCCTAACCTTGCCTTAGTCTGTCCCTCAAACTGGGGCTGGGGCAGTTTTACGCTGATGATGGCTACTGCCCCTTCACGCACATCCTCCCCGGTTAGGTTGGGGTCAGCATCCTTCAAAACCTTCGTATTCCGGGCATAATCGTTGAAAACCCGGGTTAATGCTGAGCGGTAGCCGGTAAGGTGGCTGCCTCCGTCTCTGGTATTGACACAGTTGGCGAAGGAGAGGGTGGATTCGGTGAAGCTATCGTTATATTGTAAAGCTGCTTCTATCACGGTGCTATCTATCATGGTGGAGATATAAATTGGGTAGGGGTGAATAAGGCCTCTATTTCTGCTGAGGCGGCGAATATAACTAGCTATTCCCCCATCGAAGTAGAACGCTTTCTCTTGATTGGCTCTCTCATCTTTTATAGCTATTTCTACCCCTTTGTTCAGGTAAGCCAGTTCCCTTAATCGCTGGCAGGCCATGTCGAAATCGTAGTCAATGCTCTCGAAGATTCCCTTATCAGCAAGGAAGCAAATTGAAGTGCCTGTGTCCTGGGTGTCGGCAGCAATTTCTACTTCACCTTTGGGCACCCCTTGGTCATATTCCTGGTGGTAGATTTTTCCTTGGCGTTTAACCTCAGCTTTAAGCCAGGAAGACAGGGCGTTTACCACTGAAGCACCAACACCATGGAGTCCACTGGACACACCGTAGACATGATTGCTGAACTTGGCTCCCGCGTGCAGGCGAGTCAACACTGCTTCTAGGGCCGTAACATTTTGTCCTGGGATATTTTCCGTAGGGATACCCCGTCCATTATCACTTACAGTAACACTATTATCTTCATGGATTGTCACTTCGATTCGGTCGCAGCAGCCAGCCATGGCTTCGTCTATGCTGTTATACACTATCTCATAGAGGATTTGGTGTAATCCGTGCTTATCCGTGCCGCCAATATACATGCCTGGGCGTAAGCGTACGGCCTTAATTTCATCTAGAATTTGGATGTCTTTGGCGGTATATTCCGACTTTGCCTGGTTATTTATGTCATTTTGCGGCATAGGTAATTTATTTCAGAGCACATTCGGTCAAGTGCAAAATTAGACTACGAGAAGAAAAATCTAGGTTGCCGTTCGAGGTTACTGGCATAATATATTATATCATATTTTGGGCTGCTTGAGAAATCTGGCTATTTCAGCCGAGGGGACAGTCTTCTGTTCTCCACTTCTCATGTTCCGCAACATCACATTTCGCTTGCTGACTTCCTGTTCGCCGAGGATGAGGGCAAAGGCAATGTCTAAGGAATCAGCTTGTCTCATCTGCCCTCTCAGGCTCTTATCACCTGTGGCCATGATAACAGCAATGCCGGCTTTGCGTAGCTCCGAGGCAAGCTTGATCGCCTCGGTCTTGGCTTCTCCTTCCAAGTAGGCAATGAAAACATCAGGCCTGGGTAATGCCGGAATGTCTAGTTTCTGTTTCTTCAGATTCAATATTATTCTTTCCAGCCCGGCCGCAAAGCCCACCGCCGGAGTTGGTTTCCCTCCTAATTCCTCGATGAGGTTATCATAGCGACCACCTCCGCCAAGAGCAGTTTGGCCTCCATTCTCTCGAGGTTCAACCTCGAATACTGTCCTCGTGTAATAATCCAATCCACGGACCAATCTAGAGTTCAATTGAAAGGGGATGCGCATTAGCCCCAAATACTTTTGAACACTTTGGAAGTGGAGCTGGCATTCATGGCATAAATAATCGGTGATTCTCGGTGCGGTCTTAGCTATCTCCTGGCAAGGGGTTTTCTTGCAATCAATCAGGCGTAGCGGATTCTTGACCAGCCTGATTTTGCAGTCAGGGCAAAGATGGTCTGTACAACCCGAATAATGCTGCTTCAATACTTCTAAATATCCGGGGCGACAAAGCTTGCAGCCAATGCTATCGAGTTGAATAATGAATTGAGATAATCCTAGGGAAGAAAAGAAGTGTCGGGCCATCTCGATTACTTCAGCGTCGAGGGCGGGGTCTGCCTCCCCTAAAGCCTCAAAGCCAAATTGGTGATGTTGGCGATACCTCCCTGATTGCGGCCGCTCATATCTGAAGGCTGGTCCAATGTAATAAAGCTTCACAGGTTGAGGCAAGTTGAATAATCCGTGCTCCAGATAAGCCCGACAAACTGGGGCTGTCCCCTCGGCCCTTAGAGCCAATTCTTGCCCACTCTTGTCCTCAAAGATATACATTTCCTTGTCGACGATATCTGTCCCCCCTGCCACAGTCTTGGTGAAAATTTGAGCATCTTCGAATATGGGCGTGCTCAATGGCTGGTAACCATAGAGCTGGCATAATGAAGCAGCCTTCTCCTCTACGTATTTCCAGTAAGTATGCTCTTGTGGCAGGATATCGAACGTCCCACGAGGTGCTTTATGCACGGATATCCTCCTTCTCTATCTGCTAGTTTACCATATTTACTAATTTGCGTTGGTTCCGCTATTCCAGTATTATGAATTGGATGGAAGGCAAGAAACTCATAGAATTGGCTAGCAGTTATCTGCCTGAGGATAAGATAGCTCTGGTCAACGAGGCTTACGAATTTGCTGCCAAAGCTCACCAGGGGCAACTGCGCAAAACAGGAGAGCCCTATTTGGAGCATCCTTTGAATGCAGCTATGATTCTAGCTGAGCTGCACCTCGACGCTGAAACCTTAGCTGCTGCCTTGTTGCACGATGTCCCCGAGGATTGTGGAATATCTTTGGAAGAAATAGGAGCCAAATTTGATTTGCCAGTAGTCAAACTCGTTGATGGAGTCACGAAGCTGAACAAGCTCGCCAATAGAGCTCGAACGGGAGAAGCAAAATCGAAGATTCAGGCGGAAAACTTGCGCAAAATGCTCCTGGCTACGGCTGAAGACCTGAGGGTGGTTCTTATAAAATTGGCAGATAGGCTGCATAATATGCGGACACTGGGGGCTTTACCCGCAGAGAAACGGCGAGCCATCGCTCAAGAGACCCTCGAAATATATGCTCCCCTCGCGCACCGTTTGGGTATGAGGGAGGCGAAATGGCAATTAGAAGATTTGGCCTTTCGCTATCTAAAACCGCGTGTGTATCATCAGATTGCGCGCCTTGTGGCTGGGAAGCGAGTTGAGAGGGAAGGCTTCATAAGCGAAACTAGTCAGATCCTAAGCCAGGACTTAGATAAGGCCAGCATAGAAGCCAGGGTTTATGGCCGGCCGAAGCATATCTACAGCATATATCAAAAGATGAGCAAGTATGATGCACAGGGCAAAAAATTCGGGGATATCCATGACCTTTTTGCCTTACGTTTGTTGGTGGACTCGGTTTCGGATTGCTATAAGACGTTAGGTGTGATTCATACTCTCTGGCGTCCTATACCTGAGGAGTTCGACGATTTTATTGCTAATCCCAAGGATAATGGCTATAAAGCTTTGCATACTACAGTAATGTGCCAGGGTACAACGCCATTGGAAATACAAATTCGAACCTATGACATGCATCGGGTCAACGAATATGGAGTGGCGGCTCACTGGCTTTATAAAGAAGGGAAAGCAGGAGAGAAGTTAAGGGATGAGATAGCTTGGCTGCGACAGCTTGGTGATTGGCGGGAAGAGCTTGATAGTGAAGAGTTTCTGGAATCTGTTAAAACCGATGTCCTTGTGGACCGCGTGTTTGTCTACACTCCTAAAGGGGAGATAAAGGAGTTACCCAGGGGCGCTACTCCTCTAGATTTTGCGTTTCGAATTCATACGGATTTGGGTTATAGATGTATTGGTGCAAAGGTAAATGGCAGGCTGCAACCCTTAAACTATGCCCTTAGGAATGGCGATGTGGTGCAGATTATGGCCAGCAAAGTAGATAAAGGACCGAGTCTGGACTGGCTCAATCGTGAGCTTGGCTACATTAAGACATCTCACGCCCGAGGCAAGATACGGCAATGGTTTGCCAAGCAGGAACGAAGTCAATGTATTGAAACTGGCAAACAGATCTGGGATAAAGAAGTTAAGAAGTTGGGCGTCGATTTGCCTGGTGTTGACAAGGTGGCGCGCCTGCTTAACTATGACAGTGCAGATGACCTTTTTGCCGCCTTGGGCAGTGGCAGCATCAATTCTTCTCAAATAATGCTTAGACTGAGCGGAGCATTGGAGCCGACCGAAGAAGGGCTTGAAGTTCTGCCTCCGCGGAAGATCAGCCCTGTCAGCATTAACGTCTTGGGCGTAGGCGATTTGCTTACACGTTTGGCTAATTGCTGTCATCCGTTGCCCGGGGATAAGATTATCGGGTATATCACTCAAGGCCGAGGTATTACTGTACACCGCAAAGATTGTCCTAACATTGTCCACGAGGAAGAGAAAGAGAGGTTGGTGAAAGTAGAGTGGGGGGCTGTGGCACAAGTCTACCCCGTGACGATTCAGGTTGATGCTTGGGACCGAGTTGGCCTTGTTCGGGATATTAGTGCTATTATAGCCGAGGAAGGGATGAACCTCACTGAGGTAAGCATGGACAATCACCGTGATGATAGCGTCACACTGCATTTTACCCTGGAGGTGAAGAATGCTGCCCAGCTGAGCAAAATAATGTCTAGAATTCACTCAGTGTGGAATGTCGTAAGCGTAACAAGAAAGGGGGAAATAAGTGTCAGCTAGTAAGCAAGGTAACAAAGTAGCCAGAACAGCGGAGAGAAAGCGGTTACGGAATCGCTTGGTGCGCCGCAGTGCTAAAACGTGCATAGTTAAGGCGAGGAGTTCAGCCGATGCCGGGGAAGAATCGGCAAAGCAGAAAGCGATGCTGGCCGTAAGTAACATAGATAAGGCAGTAAGCAAAGGAATTATTCATAGAAATAAAGGCGCCAGACTCAAGTCTGGCTTAATGAAGAAGCTGAATAAGAAGTAATTATCCGGTAACCGATGACAGTTGAATGGCTTTTGCCAAAGCAAGGACGAATTATCAGCTCCGTGATACTCTGTATATTGTGAGCTATGAAATGCAAAAGCAAGAATAAAAATGCAAAAGACAAAGGAGAATTCAAACATAAGTTCAGTGCTTTTGCCCTTTGAGTGGTAATTTCAAGTTTTTGATATTTGATTTTGGGTTAATGCGGTGCTGTCTCAATTCCAAGTAGTAGGGCAAGCTCTCTTCACTCAAGGTTTGGTTTCTCCCCAGGGAGGTAACCTCAGCGTCAAACTTGGGGAGCATCTAGTCATTACCCATCGAGGCAGCGCCTTGGGCTATATTCAAGAGGGGGACTTGGTGGAGACGGGGATAAACAAGAACAATCGGGCTACGCCCTTGGCTTCTACGGAACTGGAGGTCCATCGCTGCATATATAAGAACACCCCGGCATTGGCAGTCGTTCATGCTCATCCGCCTTACGCTGTTGCCTTGTCCTTCACAGAGAAAGAGATTGTGCCCCCCGATATAGAAGGACGGGCTCTGTTGTCCAGAGTTCCTATCTTACGTACAGGGACGGAAGGGAAGGGGGGGGAACTTGTCGATGAAATAGCCAAGTTACTGGGGGAGCACAGGGTGGTTTTGGTGCGAGGGCATGGAACTTTTGCCGCCAGCCAGTTGTTAGAGGAAGCCTATTACTATACTGTTGTCCTGGAGCATAGTTGCCGCCTTCTTTATTTGCTCAAGGCTTTGCAGGTAAATCCCGGGATAACACCCGTTTGAAAAATCCTGTTATAGCTTCACGGGTTTAGGGGGAACCAGGTAATACCACTCAGGGTATTTAGCATTCCTTCCCACCGTCACTTCGGCAAAGAGCTTTTGTAGTTTGGCAGTCACTTTGCCGATCTTGCCCGTGCCTATCGGACGGCGGTCGATTTCCAATATGGGCGCTACATTGGCGGCTGTCCCGGTGAAAAAGCATTCTTCAGCCACATAAAGTTCGCTTCTATCAACCTGCCTCTCAATGGTATCTATCCCTAGCTCATTTTTGGCTAATTTCATGACCGTGTCTCTGGTGATGCCCATGAGAATGTTATCGGATGAAGGTGGAGTCATCAGTTTCCCCCCTAAAACAAGAAAGATATTCTCGCCACTGCCCTCCGAAACATGTCCATCTTGAGTCAGCAATATTGCTTCATCAAAACCGTTCTCCCAGGCTTCGGTTTTAGCCAGTGCGCTGTTTACATAGATGCCACAAATCTTGCCCCGTGGCGGAATCATGGTATCGTCCACGCGACGCCACGATGAAGTGCAGCAACGGACACCATTTTCTGCATCAAGGTAGGGAGGGAGCGTGGTCACGACAATAAGGAAATCATCCTCTAGGTTGTGAAGACGGACCCCTACAGCTTCGGAGCTTTTGTAAGCCAAAGGGCGGATATATACGTCTTCCTCATAGCCACTTCTTTCCAAGAGCTCCGCGGTCAATTGGCAGAGCTTATCAACAGAGTAGGGAAGCTTCATTTTCAGGATGCGGCAGCCACCAAGCATTCGCTTATAGTGGTCCTGGATTCTAAAAAGGCAAAATCTCGTCTGCCTGCTATCCCAGTTACCGCGGATGCCCTCGAAGCAAGCTGTGCCGTAGTGGAGGGCATGGGTCAGGACTCCGATCTTGGCTTCGGATAGTGGCATGAATTGCTTCTGGAAAAAGGCATAAGGTGGCATAGCTCTCCTTTCCTATCGGTAGCTGAAGGTAGCCAATTATACTTCGTATTATAGGCCCAAAACAAGCCCCTCGTCATTGCCTAAAGCCGATATCTGAATTCTAGACAATGTCAAATAACGAAGTTCCAATTTCAAATCAAGCCAAAAATCCAAAGGACCAAACGGAGTAGGTTTGACATTTTAGGTCTTCCAGTTTCTGCATTTTGATTTGTCATTTTTATTTTTGACCTTTGATTTCTGACGTTCGCTTAAGACACGAGGCGTGAAGGAATCTTTTTTTCACGATTGAAAAGGTGAATGATGATGGATTGTCGGGGCGCAGCAATCTCAATTGCAGATCCCAAACACGATTGCAGTGCGACCTTTTGAGGTTGCGCAATCCTCCTTTTGCAGCAGCCTGAAGCCTCGCGCGACATTAGCCACGCGAAGCCTGTACTCTTGTTAACCAAGGGTCATTGTCGCCAAGCCTTATTAAGTTATTCTGCACTGTAGTCATGATAATCTGGTCAGAAGTCCCCCTAATCTCTGCCAGCTTTCTGATAACGTCCTTTATTAGCAAGGGGCTCCCGATATTCCGGGTGAATGACTCGTTTCCTCCAGGATTATCCGTTTCCGTAAGCATCAGCTCCGCTGGCAAGTACACTGCAATATCCTGTATATGCTGTGAAAACAGCACTTCAACTCCGATAGTAAAGTAAAATCCATGTTCTACCATGGCTTTAAGGACATGCCACGGACCTGAGTACCAGTGGATAACTACACGCTCTGTATTGTACTTCTTTAAAAGCTGAAGGGCTTCGCTTTCTGCGCCCTTGGTGTGTACGATGACAATTTTCCTTTGCCTGTTCACCGCTTTGAGGAAGTGTTCAAATACCTTTCTCTGGTCGTCGTATCGCGAGATTTCGTTAACAAAGTAATAGTCCAGGCCAATCTCACCGATCATTGGACTCTCAGAAATGGCCCAGTCCAAGTCTTCGAGACAGTTGACGTATTCTGGAGCATTCCAGGGATGGATACCAAAAACAGGCAAGATAAGGTCGGAAGTCTCAGCTATTTTCACATTCTGTTTGTATGAGGGAAGGTCCATGGAATTACTGATTGTGAGAATTCGGTGCTGTTTTATTTGCTCTAGTGCATACGCCAGATTCTCTCTATATCTATCGAGGTGACAATGAGCATCAATCAGCATCTGTTACTCCTTGATTCTGAATAAAGAAGAGCTTCTTCCAATAAAGTGTATGTCGAGATCCCGATGTTTGTCCAATGGTAAGCTGCCAAATACTAAATATTGAATTAAGAGCCCTCGAATTCTGTGCAGCGACTTAGGGTTTATTATTGATTCAAGAAAATTAAGGACCATTGATTGGATACTCTGGGAGGGATTATAATCTAGACCATCTCAATAACAATACTTCCCGGAGCATCGCATTTCTTAGTAAGAATAGAATTGACGTCTGCCTGTTCCGGCCAGAATATTAAGATAAGGAGGTTTTGATATGAGATATATTGATCCGCATCTTCATACTATCCTGCTGGATGACGGGGTAATGATGAAAATTGCCTTAACCGGTATGGAGGCTTGTGTCATACCTATGCTGCATTCCATGAACGGGATTTTCGAAGCTGATGCTGTCCTTACCCTCTGGGAGAGGTCTCTAGACTTTGAGCTGAAACGAGGCAGTGCCATAGGATATGAAGCTTTTGTCTCCCTTGGTGTGCCTTTTTACGGACTAACCGAAAAAGGCGCTGAGGAATGTTTGAAACGGCTTCCGGATTATCTCAAAAACGATAGAGTGGTAGCCATGGGAGAAATCGGTCTGGATGTGGGCACGGCGTATGAAGAGAGATTGTTCCGCACGCAGCTTCAAATCGCCAAATCACATAACCTGCCTGTAATTTGTCATACGCCTATCCGCTTGGCGCCCCAGGGGCCTGAAATCATCAAACAGGTCATTAAAGTCATCAAGGAAGAAAGATTTCCTATGGACAGAGTGATACTGGATCACGCGGGTGAGCGCACATTTGATCCCATAATGGCGTCTGGAGCGAAGGTAGGTCTGAGCGTTTGCTACGACAAAATGCCACCGGAATCTGCGGCTACCCTGGTTTTGAATAACCGGGATAAGCTGGAGAGATTCATCATCAATAGTGAGGTAGCTTCAGGCGACGGATACTTCACTGTCCCGATGGTAGCCCTGGCTTTAAGAAGAGCCAAATTACCGTACAAAGATATATACAAGATAATCTATGAAAACCCCAGAGCCTTTTTCAACTTGCCCCTAGATTAATGATTCAAAAGCCTGGGCTCTCAATATACTCACGGAATGGCAAAGGTCCCGATATCTGTTCACTAGCAACAATATAGCGTTTCGTGCAGGTGTGAAACAGGTCATGTAGATTTCGCCCCACACCGTTTTGACAATCTGGTAACATTAGTAGGATATTGTTAATGGTATACAATATATACTACTTTTGCCTGCTCTATTAGGATAGACCCAACGGTGCGCGAAGACATTCTGGAAAAGATTGCCACAGACTTACTGTCTATCCCACCGCTTATCTTCAGAGAGATACGCAGAAAGCTGATTAAGACGACCCTTGCCGATATTGATGTGGATATTACGCCGCTCCATTTTGAGATTATCAGGTTACTAGAGAAGGAGGGCAAACTGCATGTTGCCGAAATTGGAGAGAAGTTACACATAGCAAAGGCGCAGATGACACATCTGATAGATAGACTGGCGGACTTGAATATGGTTGAACGGAAGACGGACATAGCCGACAGACGAACCATCAATATCATTCTCACTGGTCAAGGGAGAGCCTTTCTAGAAGAACACAAAAACAGATTAGTGGGTACTGCTATGGAAACTATGTCTAGCCTCACAGATGAAGAGCTTGAGGATCTAGCGAATACATTGAAGAAGCTAAGGGATATGTTGTCAAAATTGCAGTAGGCGGTAAGCCAAACCGACTTAAGTGGCAAATTGACAAGTATGAATAAGTAACCCTTATGGATAATCAGAATCAAAACGTGCTGGACGACAACCGAATCGGTCACCTGCTGTTCAGATTATCCCTGCCTGCATTTATGGGCATGTTTGTGATGACCCTCTACAACGTGGTTGATACGATTTTTATCGGGCACTACGTTGGTCCCCTTGGTATTGCCGGGCTTTCTATAGTTTTCCCCATTCAAATGCTGACGATGGGTATTGGGCAGATGACGGGGATGGGGGGCGCATCGCTGATCTCTAGATTAATTGGCGCCGGTAATACCCCCAGAGCAGAAAACGCCCTGGGGAACGCTCTAACCTTTACCATCATAATCTCCGTTGCACTAACAATAACGGGTCTATCAAATCCCGACTTATGGCTCAGGCTCATGGGTGCATCGGACACTATTCTCCCTTACGCCCGCGACTATATGACAATTATTCTTACCGCTGTGTTTTTTCGGACCTTTGCCATGTCACAAAACTTTCTGATAAGAGCTACGGGAAACGCACGTGTCCCTATGATTGGAATGATTATGGGTGCCGGTTTGAACATAGTACTTGACGCGATATTCATCATACCGCTGGGTATGGGGGTGAAAGGAGCGGCACTGGCGACCGTGATAGCTCAATTAATCACCAGCCTGTACTTTCTGCGTTATTACTTATCCGGTAAGAGCTTCCTGAGAGTCCATTTGCAGAACATGATTATTGAATGGGATATACTGAAGTCCATCCTCGCCATAGGCATTTCCTCATTTGCCAGGACAGCGGCCCAGAGTTTAGCAGTAGTGTTTGTTAATAGAACGCTGCTTACTCTCGGCGGCGATTTAGCTATCTCTAGCTATGGACTTATTCAGCGCATAATGATGTTTGCCTTGATGCCAGGTATAGTCATCGGCCAGGGTATGCAGCCTATTTTGGGTTTCAATTACGGAGCAGGGCGCTATGACAGAGCATTGAAGGTAATCAAGATAGCTATTATTGCCGCAACAAGCTATAGCGTCATTGCATTCTGCGCTCTCTATTTCGCTCCCGGGTTGTTTATTCGTGTTTTTACCGCTGATAGTGAACTCATTGTCTTGGCCGCTCAGGCTGCCAGGAGCATCTTCTTTGCAGCGTATTTGATAGGCTTCATCATCGTCGGCTCTATAATATTCCAGGCGATTGGTAAAGCTCCTCAGGCCTTCGTTACGGCAATAGCTAGACCGGCTCTGTTCCTGCTTCCTTTGGTGTTCATATTGCCCAACTACTGGCAAGTTGACGGCGTATGGCTGGCATTTCCTATTACAGATGCTCTTACCTCCATACTAGTCCTCATTCTTCTCATCCCTGAGATAAAGATGTTTCGTAGGAATGAAATAAGGCAGATTTAATCGGGATTCAACCAGGCAGAGAATCCTTCCAAGTGGAACCTTGCAGGCTAATGTCAGTACCGATAATGTTAGAAAGGATTGAGTTGCCAAAGTGCACGATATGCGCTGCAGTAACCTTTCTGGTAGACAGTCATCCTACGATATGGCGTTTTGTGACTGCCGGACTTGAGAGTACGTCCTGGACACAGAACAGACAAAGCCAAGTCTCCACCGGATCGTGACTCAAGGACTCTGGGAGGTGTAAGCCGTCACTTGTACGGCAACAGTCCTTCACTAATTGACCAAGGGAGGATAGAGGACAATCAAGGCGTAAGCCAGGTCTACTCCAGCGCTCTCTTCATTTCCTCAAATTGTTCCTTGGTAATCTCGCCTCTGGCAAAGCGAAGCTTCAGGACCTGAAGAGGATCCTCCGCCGAAGCTGGAGGAGTCTGCCGGATAGTTGTGACCGGGGATGTTGTGGCGCTACTCATTCGCCCGAGATTTTCCTGAATGACCCTGGAGATGTAATCCACCTGATCTTTCAAGAGCTTGTCAAGGACTAGGTCCTCGCTCATGAATCGTCGCTTTGCGGTGATGGTAGCAAACAGAATTCCTTTATCGATTCTCAGATTGGCTATATCTTCATATCTATAGTCTTCAATCTCCTTGTGCAATCCGAGGGCTGATGGCGAGCACCTGATTATTCTTTGGTTAGTAACTACTATGGAGTCGGGTGTAATGGCCGCCTTCAATCTCGATTGTTTTATTACTGCCATAACTTGTTCATCGGGTAGCAACATCTTTTTGATGGCGTTTGGTACTTTGAGTGTCTTGCCTTTTCCGTTCATCGGTCCCTCCTAATAGTGGCCATAACAAATAACTGGACTCCCCAAAGGGCGACTTTCGCCCTGAGGCTGTTTCGCATCTTTCGCTTTCATCTTTGTATTAACGATAGACTAGTACTCACACGATGTCAACAATTTCGGACACGGATGACTGGCAGGTTAGGCTAGCCTGCCGTGCTATAATGGGCCGACGGAGCTTGCGGGAGGTGACTGTATGACGACCGTCCGGATTTATGATGCCAAACAGAACAAGGTGGTAACGGTAGAGAAGATAGAGAAAACGGACGCAGAATGGAAGAAATTACTGACCGCAGAGCAGTACGAAATCACCACCAGGAAGGGGACTGAAGTTCCTGGCACCTGTACATTTGACCAGATCCATGAACCGGGCATTTTCCGCTGCGTCCGTTGTGGCGCTGACCTTTTTCGCAGTTCAACCAAGTTCAACTCAGGGACGGGTTGGCCCAGTTACTATGAACCAATCTCGCCACTCAACGTGGCACAGCAACCTGATACAAGCGAGGGAAGGTTGCGGACGGAAGTGCTCTGCGCCAGGTGTGGTGCCCATCTCGGTCACGTTTTCGATGATGGGCCGCTGCCTACCGGCAAACGCTATTGCATAGATGGCATTGCGCTGAAGTTCGCACCGGAGAACAGGCTGTGACCAAGAGTGCTGGAACAGAAGTTGCCACCCTTGCCGGCGGCTGCTTCTGGTGCCTGGAAGCGGTCTTCAGGGAAGTAGATGGGGTGGAGGTGATTTCTGGCTACACAGGCGGCACCGCCGTCAATCCGACCTACCAGGAGGTTTGCACCGATACCACCGGCCACGCCGAGGCGGTTCAGTTGACCTTCAATTCTAGCAAGATCTCGTATCGGGAGATCTTGCAGATTTTCTTCTCCGTTCACGACCCGACGACATTGAACCGGCAGGGCGAGGATGTGGGCACACAATACCGTTCCGCGATCTTCTATCACAACGACCAACAGAGAGCCACCGCTGAAGCGTTTGTTAAAGAACTCAATGAAGCTCAACTGTGGAAGAAACCTATTGTGACGCAGGTTGTGCCGCTGGATGAATTCTATGTGGCAGAAGACTACCATCGCGAATACTTCTCACGACATCCGGAGCAAGCATACTGCCGGGCGGTGATTTCCCCCAAGATCAGCAAGTTCCGCAAGCAGTGGACGAGGCGCCTCAAGAGATAGTCGAGAAATGATATATCGTCAAGCCGTCCTGCATTGAACTTTCTGGCATTTCGTAATTCAAAATATTTGACGCCCGGCAGTCAATCTTTCATCGGCTCTTGGTGTCTACCGGCGAGTAGACAAAGCTGCGCCAGTAGTGTAAATTTGTTTTTGAAGCAGTTGGCGCCATTTTGGGTGTCTCCGGCCAGGGATCTCCCCATAACGATGTGAATTATGAGTCATTGGAAGTTCGAGGGTAAGCTTATCGGTTACGTGGCTACGGGACTACTGATCCTGGCAACCAGCCTATGGGTGATCTGGGGTGTACGGGGGATGTACTACGAGGCATGGTGGGATGCTTGGTATTTGCGGGTTCTCTACCTCTTGCCCGGAGCTATCTGTCTGGGCTTGACACTGCTGGCACTATCACGGCCCCGGATAGCAGGATGGATGCTCATTACTATTGGTGGGGCCTTTACTGCTTGGTGGTGGTGGTATGTTTCAATGACTGTCGGCCTGACTTTAGAACGGCTGTTGGTCACGTTTCCCATCAGCTGTATGTTAGTCGTGGCCGGGATACTCTTTGTTGTGTGTGAGCGGCGCCGGGCGCGATTACCCTCTGAGGAGCCACCACCCAGAAACTGGTTCTATCGCAATATGGGCTACCTGCTTGCTATTGGATTACCGCTGCTGGTGGCTGTTGTTATCTCAATCGTAATTCCTCTTACTGTAATTAACAAGACTATTGATACATCGACGGAGCCAGAAGGCTACAGTGAAAGCGACCAATTTAGGGACTCGGCCGTGCGATTTGTGAGAACAGTGGCTGAGGATTATTTCGACCAGCGGCAAACACAACATCCAGAAGAACTAAGCATTAGAGGAAATTGGGACCTTGAGGTTGCGATATATCACCAAGGAGGAATTATAGGGAACGGCGATTATCAGGCAGAGCATGAATCATTGTCCCTCTCATTGGAGGAAGCGACCCGGAATGCACTTGAAGGAAGGCAGCCGGATTTTGGTGAAGAAGAGCTTGAAGACGCCAGATTCTCGGTTAGTTTCTCGTACGGCCCCTCCTTCTTTGCCCAAGTCGACGAGCTGTTGTCCCTTCTCCCTTACTACAATTATGTCTATGGCAGGTCATTTCCCAAATACGACCAATCGTTTTCCTTCATAGAGTACAACGGGGAAGGGAAAGAGCTTATTGCGGACCTGGTTATAATTCGTAGTTTGGACAAGGGACTGATTCTCCAGAAGATCGAACAGGGAAAGGAGTTCTTATTAAGAGCACAACACGAAGATGAGCATGGATTCTACAAAAAGTATGACGCTCCAAATGATGATTTCGGCCGTAGACTACATACCGTGTATTCCGCCTCAATCATATATACACTTCTCAAGCTTCACGATTTTGATGAGGATGAGAGAATCCTAGAAAGTGTGCCAGACTGGGGAGATTTCCTTCTTTCCATGCAGAGTAAGGATGCAGAGACATATGGTGCGTTTCATTATTCATTCTACTATGCAAGTGGGACGAAGGAGCCAAGATTTGTGGTCGGAACTGCAGCGTTGAGCATATTCACACTATTAGATTTGTATCAGCTAACCGACGATTCCAGATATTTACAGTCGGCAAAGCTGGGTGGTGATTGGCTCACCACCATGCAGAAACCCGACGGGGTTATGAAGGCATACAAGATATACGAAGGTGGAGAATCGCGCTACGGAGAAAAAGAATCGCTCCTTTACAATGGCCAGGTTCTTGCTGCTCTCTCCCGACTCTACGGAGTTACCGGAGAAGAGAGATACTATGAGACTGCTGAGAAAATCGCCGAGCACTTCGCTGAAAGGGTCGGAAAGGAGGGCTGTTATCTGGGGGACGATTATCGGTGGCAGAACCCGATTTCAAGCGCATGGGTCGTAATGTCTCTGCTTGATTTCTACAAGATAAACGACGATGATCGTTATAAAGACATAATCGTGAGATGTGGGTGTGAACTATCAAAAAAGCAGGAAGACCATATAGGTAATCCTGTGTACTATGGAAGCTGGCATGGTGCATATTCGACGAGCGGAAATGGCTGGTTGGCCGAAGTAGTGATGGAAATGTACAGGTTCTGCCAGGAACAAGATATGGAGGGATGCGAGAGATACAAAGAGGCACTCATAAAAGTAATATTATGGATAATCCAGAACACCTATTCAGAAGAGAATACCTTTCTCGTTAGAGAGCCCGAAAAAGCGATAGGTGGCATCTTCTGGAATTATGAGGATAGATATGTTAGAACCGATTCGCTATGTCATGGTTTGAATGCTTACATTGGCATAATGAATGATCTGGAAGACGGCCCATTGCTCTCACTTCCAGAGGAACCCTTTAGTGTAATACTAGATAAGCTGCGGAATTGAATGCTGATCCCCTCCTGAACCCTTCCCAACAGCTGGAATTCTGGTAACTCACGATAGCCGCGATTGTTACCCAACAATCCTCGGGATTGTTGGGTAACAGGCATTTCACACAAACACTCAGAATATTACTTCGCCCTTTTTCGACCGACCTTTCGCCCTCTACACTCTTGCAGCACCATTTGTGAGTAGTCATCTGCTCGCTAGAATTGACAGAACAGTGGGTGAAGGCTAAAGTCACGTCACCGCATAAGTGGGCAAACCGGAGGTTGAAAATGTTCATAGCTTTTTCTGTATTATTGATTGGGACAGCAATTGGCCTAATCTACTACTGGATTGATTTCTACATCAAAGGAGGGGTACAAGCTGTAAATGAAGACTGGTATATAAGATTCCAGAAAGCTTTTACGGCAGCTGATTTATGGACGGCTGTGTGTGCCGTTGTAGGCACTATTGGACTTCTGGCAGGACAAACATACGGTGTACTTTTTACATTTATTACCGCTAGTTCCCTAATATTTTTGGGACTGATGGATGTGACCTTCAACATCCAAAACAACCTCTACCGCCTTATAGGTAAATCGGGGCAAATGAAGTTTGAATTATTCATCAATTTGTGGACATTGGGACTGGGAATTACCCTAATAGTGGTTTTCTGGCCGAGGTTAACTATGGTTTGATAACACGTTAGCATTTACCAGCCGGTCATGAAAGCCCCGCCGGCTACCCCCTCAGCTTGCTGGGGGGAAGTTACTTAGCAAAAATCCATATTTTCACTTTTTGGCGTTTTGTTGCTCCTGAATTCCAGGGACACCACCAAATACTCACAGATAATATCTAAAATGGCGGCTGCTTTTTGATATCACTCTCACCTTGCCTCACCCTAACCCTCTCCAGTAAATGGAGAGGGAGCTCCCATTGAGGGAGATGGTTTTATACTAACCTATTGGTAAGACGACAAACTGCTAGAATAGGATTGTGGCAGTGAAGTTGATAGCCAAGAAAGGCTCGACCTTCCATGATTTTCCCTACTCTCATCCGGAAAGAAAGTGCTTCCACTGCTGGATTATCAACGTCACGCCAGCGGGTCCCAACCAATGTCTGCATAATTGTATCTACTGCTATGCCAGAGAAGCTATTTACTCCAACTACTCCGAGGACACGCTGATTTATAACAACCTGCCTGAGCTGGTGGAGAGGGACCTCAAAAGGCTCACTTTATGCCCACCGATTTCCTTGTCTAATATCTCCGACCCCTGCCAGGACATACCTGAACTGAAAAAAGAGGTCAAAAGACTGATACGGCTTCTTATGGACTATGGCGTCTCCTTTTTCATCACCACCAAAGGCGACCCATCCTTTCTTCTGGAACTGCCGGGCTTTGTCGAGTACAAGCCTAAATTCGTAGCTATAACCATCGAAGGGACTCCGGAAGTGCTCGGGCTTCTGTCGCTACGGGCGCCTTCGTTCGCCGCCAGGGTAGCTGCTGCCGCCAAGCTATCTAATACGGGTATAGATATTGTCATTCGCCTCGACCCCGTTCTGGTACATCTATTCCAGGCCCTTTATGGCGGTTCCTGGCTCGGGAAGATAGCTGGGTTGATGGATGTCTTTGCCGCCGTGGGAGCCAAACATGTCGTCGCCAGCACCGGCAGGCTGTCCAAAAGGCGCTCTCCGGCAGCCGGTCACGAGGCCACAAGTGCATGGCAGCGAATATACAAAGTCATCCACAGCCAGTCGCCTCTAGTCGCCAGGAGATTCGAGCAGGAATATGTCTACGAGGCGCACTGGTCAGGCCGAGGCTATCGTCTGCGCCGCGACATGAGGCTCAGCTTCCACCGTGAAGCAAAGGAATTGGCTCAAGCCAGGGGAATGACTTATGCCACCTGCCAGGAACTTTCCGCCGGGGAGAGTGATTCACGGGGCATTCCGCACTGCGAGGGATTACCACTGCCCTTTGCCCGAAAGCAGGCGGACGGTAGGTTCAAGCCCATTACGGGTTGCACTGCCAACTGTCATGTCTCTTGCCGGGGGTTATCCACACCACTTTGCGGGCAATGCGAACTGATAAGCTGCGAGCCGCTGCGTCTCAAGAAACTACGCTTTGAACCAACGATTCTGGGGACATAATGCCTGATTTGTGGGAGGTTTAGCTAGTATTGTCTGGGCGGAATTACAGAGGGAGTAAGGGAACTTGCCAAAACACCCCCTCGGGCATTGCCCGTATGGTCGCCAACGGGAGATTGACAGTAGGGGGAGCGTGTTATACCATTAGTTCAAAGCCAAAATTTCTAGGAAAACCGGACTGTTAAAGAGATGCGGGACCACAAAACGAAGTGTCAAACATCAGGTGGCGGCAGGCAGAAGTCGAACAGTCAAGCGACGTATCCAAGTTCAAGGCAATGAAGATCAAGGAGGTGTCCAAATGCTAGCGTTGACTGATAGGATAAGGCAGACGGTTGAACAGGCAGCCAAGGTTATGGATGAATACAAGCAGCGGCTCAGCGAAGTTCTTGTGGAGGAAGTGGAGAAGATCAGACAAGAGGCTGAGCAGGAAGCAGCCGGTGTTCTTACCAGAGCCCGCCAGACAGCGCAGCAAATCATAAGCCAAGCGAAGCTGGAAGCAGAGGAGCAAGCAGCGGCGTATCGTAATGAAATGAAGCTGAAGGCCGAGCAAGAGGCGGCGGCCTATGCGGTTTCGGCAGGGGAAGCAGTTGACCAGCGGACAGCACAAGTGTTAGAGCAAGCAAAACAGAAAGCTGAAGAAGGAGCCACTGCCATTATCGAGGAGGCGAGAGAGAGAGCTGAGCAAATCACTGTGGAGGCTGAAGCCGCAGCCAAAAGGCAAGCTGCGGAAGCGAAGCAGCGGGAAGTAGAACGCATAATCAGCAAGGCTAAAGAAGAATCAGCCAAGATTGTCGCCAAGGCGGAACAAAGGGCTGAGGGCGAAAGGGACGAGATACTGGCTAATGCCCTGAAAGAAGCGGGCGCCTTGATGAAAAAAGCCGACGAGGAGATTGAAGAAGCATCTAGGGCTCTCGCCGCGCTAAAGGAAAGCGCGGAACAGGAGATTAGCCAGGCAAAGCAGGAAGCACAGCAGGAAGCTCAACAGCTCCTGAACCAGGCCGGAGAGCTAGGCCGGAGGGATGGTGAGGAAAAGGCACAAGCAATTATCAGTGACGCCATTCAAAAATCGCAGAGTATCATTGACGAAGCCGTAGAGAGTAGGACCAGGAAGATGGAAAGGGAATCGGCTGAGGTCATAGCCGAGGCAAGGGCTAAAGCAGAACAGGAAGCCAACGAAATCGTTGCTGCTGCCAAGCAAAGCGCGAAGCAGATTATTTTTCAGGCGTTCCAGCGTTCTTTGGGTACCTTGTTGGATAAGAATGAGGCAGCGCAGGAGGGTGTTGAGGGTGAGGAGGATGGCGAAAGCCAGCACGCTACCAAAGACTAAGCCACATAATATCTCTGATTTTAGAGGCAAACTCTAACGATTTGTCAGCTCCACTACTGTGACGCCATAGCCTCCTTCGCCGTAATCACCAAGGCGATAGGATTTGACCAGAGGATGCTTGTCCAGTGACTCGTGTACGGCGTGGCGTAGTTTTCCTGTCCCTTTGCCATGAACAATGCGCACAGAGGGCATACCAGCCATAAAAGCATCGTAGAGATATTGGTCAAGCCGGTCTAGGGCTTCTTCGACGGTAAGACGGCGCAAAAGTAATTCCGCGTCTACTGGTTTCATTAAGAGTGTCTAGCGACTCCTCCTTGTCATTGCGAGCCCCGACTTGTCGGGGCGTGGCAATCTCTGGGATTGCTTCGTCGCCTTCGGCTCCTCCCAATGACAAATAAACACTCTGTTCATGCTGACTTGATGAATTCCAGACGAAGGATTTCTTTGCTAGCTTGGGTAAGCTTAACTCTATCATCAATGCGCCAGCCTGCTACCCAGATGATTTGTTGAGGGGAACAGACGATTGGGATACGGCCTCGCCAGGAACGCGGTATCTTGGCGTCAACCATAAAGTCGTGGAGCTTCTTGGGCATATTCATACCCAGGGGCTGAAATCTGTCTCCGGGGCGACGCTTACGGACACAGAGGTTCATTCCTGTTTTCTGTAAGTCGAAATGAGCAACGAGATTGCTTTGATAAGTCTTCTCGCTTGTCCTCATAGCGCCTCGCGATGACAGAAAAGCTACTTGCTCTCGAACTATGCTGGCCAGCACGTTCCATCCCGAGAAGGCTGTCTTACCGGGCACTTTAAGATGAAATTCGTCTGGCAGCGGAGGGAAAGGACAGGGAGGGAGCTGAGATTGCCACGCTTCGCTCGCAATGACAGAAAGGGGGGCTGCAATGACTGAGCGGTGTCTGGTAATCGCAAGCTCGTCATATCCTCCCTGGCAGATAAGGCCGTGGGGGAGAGATATTCTTTTGCTGGGCTGTTTATTTAGCAGGCTCCTGGCCGCTTCAATATGACTGGCTTCGATGTCTCGAACGTCCCCGGCTAACCTGGTCACAGCCACTCTCAATAAGTGCCGCTGCAAGGCTATCGGCAAGCCAGCCATCTGTTTCTTATCCAGGTAAATGGCGTTATTTTCCTGCCTGGCTACTTCATCCCACAACCCAGAAGCTTGCTGTTCAATGAAGGCATTATCTTCTTTGGCGATATCAGCCAACCGGAGCAGGGCCTGGTCAATGCCCGGGTTATATTGTCTGAGCAGAGGCAACAAGTGGAGGCGAAGGCGATTTCGGAAGAAGGAAGGCAACAGGTTGGAGGAATCAATACGCGCGTCAAGCTGGTGTTTTTGGCAATAGCTCGCTGTTTCCTCTCTGGTAATGTCCAGAAGAGGTCTGATTACCAGGAGGTTGCTTCGCTTCGCTCGCAATGACAGGGAAGAAGCTGGCAATGACATTCCCTGGCTATCATAAACCAGAGGCGAGCAAGGGGCCAAACCACATAATCCGGTAATGCCTGTTCCCCGTAATATGTGCATCAAAATGGTCTCTACCTGGTCATCCCTGGTATGACCTATGGCAATTCGATGGGCTCCGACCTTTCTGGCTACTCTGGCAAAGAAGGCATAGCGCAGTTCCCGGGCAGCTTCTTCAAGGGAGCATTTTCTTTCAGTCCTGTAAGCAGCTACGTCCTGCCTATCAATAGTGACGGGAATGCCCAGCGAGCCAGCCAGATTGGACACGTATTCAGCATCAGCTTGGGATTCAACCCTCCGAATTTGATGATTGAGATGAGCTATGTGAAGTCTTATCCCTAATTTCCTTCGCCATTTTGCCAGCACGTGGAGTAAGCATACTGAGTCGGCACCACCTGAGACCCCGACAACGACTAGCTGCCTACGCTGAATCAAGCTATGCCGCTCGATGAGGTCTATGACTTCCGATTCCAGGTTAACTTTGTTCATAGGAGTTGCCTCTTTGCCTTGCCCCTCGTAGCTAACACTAGTAGGAAGTGTCGTTGAATGTCACCAAGCGGGCTCCATAATCCCGGAACTCAAGAATGCTTACTCCACCAAGGTCTAATTTGAATTTGATAAAGTAGTCCAGAGGCAAATCTAAAGCCTTGAGAATGATGGCTAAGGTAACGAAGTAATGGCTGACTACTACCACCGTAGCGTCTTTGTTCAGCTCAGGACTGGTTTTATGCCTTTCTAGCAGACCTTCAATAACCTTCCAGACTCTCTGTTGCAGGTCGACAAGACTTTCTCCATTAGGCAATTTCATTGCTTCTCCGTCCTGCCACCATTTTAGTAAAAACCGGCTGAACGTGGTACGTAAATTTGAAATGGAGATGCCTTCCAGGTCACCAACTTTGAGCTCTTTAAGCCCCTGATCAATCTCTACGGACAATTGGTGCTGGCTGGCGATGACTTCGGCTGTAGCTACAGCTCGCTGCAAAGGACTGGAGAGTATAGCAGTAATAGGCTCATTTTTGAGGAAAGCCGCCAGCCTCCTGGCTTGCCCCAATCCGGTATCATTCAGTTCGATATCGCTATCGCCTCCCTGAACAAGTCCGTCCTTATTCCAGTGAGTTTCGCCATGCCTGACTAAAATAAGCTTCAAAAGACCTCCTTAGATTGCCTCGCTTCGCTGAGCGCGGGAAATGTAATTATGGGCTAGTTTTATCCTCTCATTATAGGTGGGATGGTCATAAAATAGAAGTTTTGCCCACTGGCCAGGTTCGGCCTCCGCTAAATTCTGGTCAGTCAGCTTAGTCATCAAGGCAATAAAGGCTTGGGGGTTATTGCTCAATGCCAATGCAGTCTCGTCTGCCGCTCTTTCCAGGCGGCGGCTGTACCAATTAAGCGCAGGCTGTAATACCAGAACGAGCATGGCTAGAATGAGAATTAGCCAGGGAAGGCCAGCGATATCAGTTATTCCCTGCAAGGAGAATAACACCACTCCAGCGCTCAGGGCCAGGTTGGCCAGATAGAATGCCAATAAGAAAGTGGCTGCCTGGACTCCTCTCAGCTTGGGAATATCATGATGGAGACGATGTCCCAGCTCATGAGCCAAAGTCACCTCTATTTCGTCCCATGAATATCCCCGCAGCAAAGTATCACTGAAGATAATACGTCTAGATTTGCCCCAGCCGCTTAGCATGGCGTTAGCTGTGGTGGCTTTGCTGCTTAAGTCCATGGTAAGGCACTCTGCAACATCAACTCCAGCCCTCCCGGCTAAATTCACCAATTTCTCTTTGAGCTCTCCTTCTTCTAGGGGCTTCAGCTTGAAGAACAAAGGTATAAGAAAAGTGGGCGTTAGCCAAGTGAGGATTAAGCTGACTGAGAACATGACCAGGGCAGCGGCTAGCCACCACAGCGCCGGGAGATGCCCTATAAGCCAGTAAACGATTATAACCAGACATAAGCCCAGCAGTAATTCCAGTCCGGAAGCTTTAACCCTGTCCCTTAGCCAGCTTGCCAGGTTTTGGTTTGATAAGCCATAACGATGGGGCAAGACAAAATCGTAGTGATAGCTTAATGGTGCCACTATCACTCCGTAGCCTGCTGCTAGCGTCAGCAGATACAAGGCTGCTGACCATGGGAACGGGAAAGCCAGAAGGCTCGCCAGTGTAGTTGAGGCAGGGGTGAAAAGAAGCGCCAGCAATAAGATGGCTCCTATTCCAAGCTTGATAAAAGAGCCGCGCCGCAGTAGCTTACTGTATTCTCGTGCTTTCTGCTGGCGCGTCGGGTCAGGGACAATTTCCCTTAACTTCTCAAGGTCTTCCCCCAAAATTACACCATGTTGAGATAGAATAAACTCAAGCTCCCCTCTGACCTACGATGCAGCAACGCTCTTTTCCCTGGTTACTATGACCTTCTCTATCTTCATTCCACGCATTTCAGTGATAACGAACTTCAGGTCCTGATACTTAAAATGCTCCCCCTGCTTTGGTATCCGACCAAGGTGCTTGAGAATAAAGCCGGCCACAGTCTCATAATCACCGCTGGGCAACTTCAGCTTCAATTCCTCGTTAGCTTCCTCGATCCTGAATCCTCCATCCAGTTGAAAGGTGCTGTCGCCAGTTACAATGAAATCCTTTTCTTGATCCGTTAGCTCATCGTGAATATCGCCAACAATCTCTTCAGTTAGCTGTCCGAGGGTAACCATTCCCGCGATTCCCCCGAACTCATCTACTACGACTGCCGCATGGTGTCCACCATCTCGCATCTCAGCCAGAAGCTCTCCCAGGCGTTTGCCTTCAGGCACAAAAAATGCAGGGCGCACCAAATCGTCGATGACGCTGTCTCTGCTATCTGATCCATCGGTTAGTTTCAGTAGCACATCCTTGGCATGCAATATACCCATCACATTATCGGTATTATCCTTATATACGGGGAAACGGCTGTATCGTCCTTGGGTATAGAGATTCAAGAAATCACTTAGCTTCGTCCCTTGCTCCACCCAGGCAATTTCCGTTCTGGGCACCATTATCTTGCTCACGGGGCGGTCGGTAAATTCGAACACCTTGTGTAGCATCTCTGCCTCATTACCTTCCACTACCCCTTCGGCCTCACCTATGTTGATAGCTGTACGAAATTCTTCCTCACTGATGGTCGGCCTGGTAATTTCGCTCTCCCCGACTAATCTGGTAAACCTGATGCCGATATGGTTCAAAATGTAAACCAGAGGATAGAGGAGGGTAGAGATTATTTCCAGAGGTCTAACATATCTCAGAGCCAGTCTCTCTCCGTAACGAACTGCCAAGCTCTTAGGAATAAGCTCAGCGAAAACTAAGGTTACTATAGTGATCACGATGGTAGCAACGGCCACTGCCCAGTTCGCATTTTGGATTAGTGCCACTGTTATGATTGTGCCCAGAGTGGCTACTGCTGTCTCAAAAAAGTTGATCCCCAAAAGAACTGTAGCCAGGAATTTCTCCGGCTGTTCCACAATCTTGGCCACCCTTTGGGCGGAAGGGTGTCCGCTCTGGATCAAATGTTGCAGACGCAGCTTCTGCATGCCAATAAAAGCAGTCTCAGCACTGCAGAAAAAAGCGGCACACCCAAGACAGAGGAAAAACAAGATTACAAAGAGACTGTTAATGTTCACCCTTAATGCTCCTCTGAGTAAACGGTATGCGCAATCAGCTTACTACCAGCTTTAGACAGGGAAATAGAAGCTGCCTCAGCACGGGAAGAGAAGGCTGAAAGGGCTAGGCAAACTAGAAAGGCTAATATAAGCCAACTATCGGCGGCATCCAACTATTACCACCCCCTGAATCCCCTCCCTAACCAAATTGACCATCTTGTTATCATCAACTTCGGCTGTAATCCACAGTCTGTAAAGGTATGATAGCATTGGCCAGTGAACCTGTCAAAACCTACACAGTGGGGGCTAACTACCATTACCAAGTGTCATTGCGAGGCACGACAGTGCCGAAGCAATCTCAGGGAATTATATGAGATTGCCACGCTGTGCTCGCAATGATAAAAAAGGTTGTTAATCAATGTCCTTCAGGTGTTCCTTCATACAAACTAACCAAAGGCGACATCGAGCATCATCATTGCCACGAAGCCTATCATGGCGACGGCGGCGAAAGCCAGAGCATAAGGCAAGATGGGTCTTGCCAGGATAACCACAGCAGCCCCGATAACTCCGGCGATGGGCTCAACTAATCCCGATAGCTGGCCATACCAGAAACTCCTGCGCCGAGACAAACCTTCCCGACGAAGAGGCATGGAGGCTGCCAGCCCTTCGGGAAAGTTTTGAATTCCGATGCCGATGGCTAAGCCAATAGCGGCCGGCAAGGTAGCTGCGGGAAGGCCAGCGGCAACAGCTCCGAAGGCAACTCCGACGGCAAGACCTTCAGGTATATTGTGCAAAGTTATGGCGATGACAAGCAAGGTGCTGCGCCGCCAGGATGTCTTGATGCCTTCGGCCTCCTCAGTGGGAAAGCCGAGGTGGAGATGGGGAAGTACCCTGTCAATACCTCACAGGAAGATAGCTCCTAGGAGGAAGCCCGCTGCGGGAGGAAGCCATACGGGAAGATTTCCCCCTTCAGACATTTCGATGGCCGGAGCAAGCAAGGACCACTAACTGGCAGCAATCATCACGCCGCCGGCAAAGCCAAGCATTGTGTCAAGTACCCGCTTGCTGACATCTCTACGTGCAAATACTATGGCTGTTTCGAGAGCGGTCATTGCCCAGGTAAAGCATGTTGCCAGAAGGGCTAGGATAACAGGGTGGAGGTTCTCCAGGAAAGCTATCATGCCCTCAAATCCCGTCGGTCCTTATTCAGGCAAGAAAAGACCCGTCAATTATTCCTTAGTTTTCTCGATCTGAAATATCTCAACAGTGGCAGGAGCCAGATATGCAAGATTAACAGGATTATGAATGGAATTTCTAAATTCATATGAACTATATGAGCCAGATTCTTGGTCAATAGTCCAAATGTTAGAGGTTCAACAATCCTGTACTGGGTAATACCAAATCCAGTAAGGAGATAGATTATTACCACAACTGTCAATAGCCAGTGTATTGTCCTCCTAACGAGTTGTTGATTAGCCATGGCTTTCAGTCTCCAAAGAAGCTTTTATCCAGGTCTGCGCTGTTCGAGTATCCTCTACTTTCCCAATAACCTCTGTAACTAGCATCGTCAGATAATTCAATCTCGGTTATCCACTTAATCCATTTGTATCCCCATTTGCTTTCCGCTACTAGTTGAAAAGGGAATCCTCTTTCAGGCGGAAGAATAACATCATTCATCTTGTATGCCATCAGTATGTCGTTGTCCATTATGTAGTCGATAGGTAGAGAAGTCGTGTAACCATCGTAGGCATGGAATATGACCACCTCTGAATTTGCCAGGGGTTCCGCTTCTGCCAGCAAATCTCTGACCAGCACACCTTCCCAGAGAATGGTTACGCTCCATCCTTCCACGCAGTCCAATGTGACGACTTTCTTATAGTGCTGATATCTGTTCAAAACTTCATTATGAGTATAGCTTGTAGAGTTCGTTACCAGGCCGGTAATCCTTAGCGCATAACTTTCTACATCTATTTCCTGCGGACCTTTTATGGAATTCTCCCTGAAAGCATTTATTGATGAAAGGTCTACGCCTTCATATTCTCTAACCTCAACAGAGGTTAGCCCCTCCGTTCGGCAACAACCCGTACTCGCCCCAACCGCAATTATAGCCACCAGCACCATGGAAAGTACGGCAAACAAAATACCCCTGCGTGTCATCGCTTTTCTCATGTTCATACCTCCCTAACTTTGGTTATACATCAGTTTAATGATATAACCCACCGCTATTGTTGTATGTGACTTTTATCCCAATATTGCTACTGTACCTCAATGTTAGTCTTCAAACTCTCTGTTTTCCCCACCCCCTCTAAAGAGTAGGCCAAACCCGTTATGGTGTTGGTGATAATCTCCCAGGGTAGAATGGAATTATTGGAATCTTGCTGAGAGACTACCACATACGACCATCTGCACTAGCGCGGCCTGTAGTGAGAACCCAGATATCATGGACTAGCGATGTCGGCAGTTGGGACCTGAATTGAACTTATCCGCACCTCAGCCTGCAAGGGCGGAGGTGCGGATATATTGTCATTGGCGTTCTCTTCTGTATTCTATTACCATAGAATCCTCTTACCGTTGCCATCCCTGTTGTTGCTCTGCTAACTTCAGACCACACCTGAAGAATTGATGTTCATTTGGCGTTAAAATGTTTGGGATGTGTGGGGACATAACGGTACTTCACGAACAAAATAGGGCTTCGGGGATTAACACAAAGGTTATATTTTATACGCAAAGTGACGTTTTGGGACAACCAACTTGGAATTTCAAGACCACCACTATAAGCCACTCGGTTACCCCTCCCAAACCCAAATATCAGTTCTTACTCAACATAATGCTACGATTAGGCGAGGTCGAATCGGTCAAGGTTCATAACCTTATTCCACACCGCTACAAAGTCGTGCACGAACTTCTCCGGAGAGTCCTCACATGCGTAGACTTCCGCCAAGGCCCGGAGTTGGGAGTTCGAACCGAAGATGAGGTCGACACGAGTGCCGGTCCACTTGAGTTCGCCCGTTGCGCGATCACGACCCTCGAACACGTCTTTGTCTTCCGAGGTTGCATTCCAGGTCGTGCTCATGTCGAGCAGGTTCACGAAGAAGTCGTTCGTCAGCGTCCCGGGGCGCTTGGTGAAGACGCCATGTTGGGTCTGGCCGAAGTTAGTATTCAGGGCTCGCAGACCGCCAATGAGAACCGTCATCTCAGGCGCCGTCAGCGTCAGAAGTTGCGCCCGGTCGACCAGTAGTTCCTCGGCCGATACAGCGTATTTGGTTTTGAGGTAGTTACGGAACCCATCCGCTACCGGCTCGAGCACGGCGAAGGAGGCCGCATCGGTTTGCTCCTGCGAGGCGTCCATGCGTCCCGCCACGAAGGGAACGGTCACATCGTGACCGGCGCTCTTCGCAGCCTGCTCGACGGCTGCGCAACCGGCCAGAACGATCAAGTCAGCCAGTGATACCTTCCTACCGCCGGACTGCGCACTATTGAACGCGTTCTGGATGTCCTCCAAGGTCTTGAGTACCTTCGCCAGCTGGGCAGGCTGGTTGACTTCCCAATCCTTCTGCGGCACCAGGCGAATGCGGGCACCGTTGGCACCGCCGCGCTTGTCGGAGCCACGGAAGGTGGACGCCGACGCCCAGGCGGTCGAAACCAGCTCCGACACTGACAGGCCAGAAGCCATGATTTTGCCCTTGAGGGAGGCGATGTCTTGTGCATCAATCAGTTTGTGATTGACGGCAGGGATGGGATCTTGCCAGATGAGCTCTTCTTCCGGAATCTCTGAGCCGAGATAGCGTGCGCGCGGACCCATATCACGGTGCGTCAGCTTGAACCACGCCCGGGCGAAGGCATCTGCTAACTGGTCCGGATTATCGTAGAAACGCCTTGATATTTTTTCGTAAACGGGGTCGAAGCGCAGGGCAAGGTCCGTAGTCAGCATGGATGGTGTGTGACGCTTGGACGGGTCGTGGGCATCCGGAGTCGTACCGGCGCCAGCGTCGCCCTTCGGCTTCCACTGGTGCGCACCGGCCGGACTCTTCGTCAGTTCCCATTCATAGCTAAACAGGATCCTGAAGAAGTTGTTACTCCACTTAGTTGGTGTGTTGGTCCAGATGACTTCCAGACCGCTGGTGATCGTGTCACCGCCTTTGCCCGCGCCAAAGCTGCTCTTCCAGCCCAGGCCCTGCTCCTCGATGGGGGCCGCTTCGGGCTCAGGCCCAACATGTTTCGCATCACCGGCACCGTGAGTCTTGCCGAAAGCGTGGCCGCCTGCGATGAGTGCAACCGTCTCTTCGTCGTTCATCGCCATGCGAGCAAAGACCTCGCGGATATCCTTGGCAGCAGCAAGTGGATCTGGATTACCGTTCGGCCCTTCCGGATTCACGTAAATCAAGCCCATCTGCACGGCCGCGAGTGGATTTTCGAGATCCCGGTCGCCAGAGTAGCGCTTGTCGCCAAGCCACTCGCTCTCGGAGCCCCAGTAGATGTCCTTTTCCGGTTCCCAGATGTCCTCACGCCCTCCGGCGAAACCAAAGGTCTTGAAACCCATCGATTCCAAGGCGACGTTACCGGTGAGTATCATCAGGTCGGCCCAGGAAATCTTCCGGCCGTATTTCTGCTTGATCGGCCAGAGCAGTCGACGCGCCTTGTCGAGGTTGACATTGTCGGGCCAGCTGTTGAGGGGCGCAAAGCGCTGGCTGCCTCTGCCGCCGCCGCCGCGGCCGTCGCCCATGCGGTATGTGCCTGCGCTGTGCCACGCCATACGGATGAACAAAGGTCCGTAGTGGCCGAAGTCCGCCGGCCACCAGTCCTGCGACTTCGTCATCAGTTCACGTAGGTCCTTCTTCACGGCCTCCAGGTCGAGACTCTTGAACTCTTTAGCGTAGTTGAAACCTTCGCCCATCGGATTGGACTTGGAGGAATGCTGGTGCAGGATGTCGAGGTTCAACTGGTTCGGCCACCAGTCCACGTTCGTCGTGCCGCCACCGGCAGTGTGTTTGTGATCCCTGCTCGTTACCGGGCGCCTGCTATCTTCATTCATAATGTTTCCTCCTTTTTCGGACGTTATTTCTTCTTTTGAATAATACAGCTTCCCTTATTGTCTATCTCATATAGGCATCCCACTTTCTCACACCTAGGCCGAACCATCAACCAGATAGTCACGGAAAATCAGCCAACCTTCTTCTCCAGGCGAAGGCCACAGTTGAGCCATATTCCTTCTTCGTTAGGGGGTACAAGAACCATCGCCCAAAGACCGCCAGTGGTATTCCTAACCACATGCCACCAGTGAATTTGCAGTGGCGGTATACCACGTGTTCTAAATACTGCCTCTTCGTCGCCGATAGTCTGTATCGCTAACCCTGGCCATTCGGTCAATTTTGCCCTGGCTGCCGGTATGCGTACTGTAAATTCCTTCTTCTGCCAATCGGCATCCAATTCCACATCCCACACCTTCGGGGCTCCCGGTAGATGACCACTACCATGAAATGTTTCCAATTTCCCCCCTCCTTTTTTCTTAGTATTCGGGTTCTCGCATCACAGTAAAGTATTCACATGCAAATCACCCCCTAACCATTCTTGCCTGACGTTTTGTCCGTTTGTGTGCGACCATCCCCACCAGGTTTACTTCATTTCCAAAACAGCTATCTGACATTGAGCAATTCCACCATTCTATTTATATCCGTAGTCGGCAGCCTGCAGTTGTAATTCAGGCAGACGTAAGCCGTGGCCTTGCCCCCGATGCTCGATTGATTTCTGGTAAATTCGGCAAGCTGAGCTATTTCAGGCGATTCCTGTTCCCTGGGATTGAGAAGCACCACCTTATTCGGCAGGAAACGTGTTCCTAATGCTCTTACCATAGCTTTGGTATCTTCCGCCTGTGCCTGGCCGGCGATGACTACTTCATAACAAGGCCCAATCCCGAAGTCCAGGGCAACCATCAGTTGAGTATGTGCCGATGGTGATTGTTTGACACTTCTGGAAAAGGCACGTCCGATTTTTGCTGCTTTTTCCTCCAGATCGGAATTAGCGGTCATACGCCCCAGACGAAGCAAGTTCAACATTGCCACGGAGTTTCCCGATGGCATAGCACCATCGTAAATCTCCTTCTTTCTGACCAACAGGCTTTCACCATCATCAGGTGTGAGATAGAACCCACCGCCGTCTTCGTCCCAGAAATGCCTTTGCATATCGTTAGTCAACTCGAGAGCAACCCTGAGGTAACTTGCGTCGAAAATGGCCTCATATAGTTCTATTAGACCCCAAACTAGAAGAGCATAATCATCCAGATTTGCTTCTACGCCAGCCTGGCCATCTCGATAGCGATGCCAAAGCCGGCCATCTGGTTTGCGCATATTCCCGAGGATGAAATCTGCAGTGCGGCGGGCTGCTTGAGCATACTCAGGCTCATCAAAGGCTTGGGCTCCTTTCGCCAACGCAGCAATCATGAGACCGTTCCAATCAGTCAGAATCTTGTCGTCCTTCATAGGACGGGCACGTTTTTCGCGGTAAGCAAATAATTTCTGCCGTATCATCTCCAGATGCTTCACAAGGTCGTGCTCAGAGAGATTCAAATCGGAGGCGAACTCTCCGAGCGATTTTCTTAGATGCAGAATGTTATTGCCACTCTTCCTTCCAGTGGTCTGCTCCGCGAAATTGCCGTCTTTTTCAATGTTGAATAGCTTGGCGACGAAATCTGCTGCCTCATTGCCAAGCGCCTGTCGTATGTCCTCATGCGTCCAAAGGTAGAACTTCCCTTCCTCTCCCTCGCTATCCGCATCTTCAGCCGAGCAGAACCCGCCTTCTGGTGCTGTCATATCCCGCAGAACATAGGTGAAAATCTCCCGTGCTGTCTTTCCATAATCTTCTTTTGCGGTTGCCTGATAAGCCTCGGTGTAGGCCATAGCTAACATAGCTTGATCATAAAGCATCTTCTCAAAGTGAGGAACAAGCCATTGGGAATCTGTGGAGTAGCGGTGGAAGCCAAATCCAACGTGGTCATAAATGCCACCGCGCCGCATTGCCTGAAGAGTTTTCTCCACCATATCCAGCGCTGCCTCGTTGCCGCCACGTTTCCAGTAACGAAGCAGGAAGAGGAGATTGTGTGGAGTGGGAAACTTCGGGGCGCCGCTGAAACCAGCGTGCTTTTCGTCAAAGCGTCCGGCAAGCTGCTCATACGTGAGATCCAGTGTAGATTTGTCTAGTTCTTCACCGGGTGTGTCCTGCGAGGTCTGTTGAAGTACGGTAGCGATTTTATTGGACAGACTTAACGCTTCGCCTCGCCGCATTGCCCAAAGCTCTCTAATGTGTGGGATTAGCTCCATCATTCCAATCAGCCCAAATCGACTCTCCCTAGGGATATAAGTGGCGGCGAAGAAAGGTTTCTTATCTGGCGTTATGATGATACTAAGAGGCCAACCCCCGCTGCCTATCATCACCTGACAGGCGCTCATGTAAACATTGTCTATATCAGGACGTTCCTCACGGTCTACCTTTATGGAAACGAAAGTCTCGTTCATAAGCCTGGCTACTTCAGGATGCTCAAAAGACTCATGTGCCATCACGTGGCACCAATGGCATGTTGAATACCCTATAGATAAGAAGATGGGTTTATTTTCCCTTTGAGCTCTCTCAAACGCCTCTGGACTCCATGGGTACCAGTCCACCGGGTTCTGAGCATGCTGACGTAGGTAAGGAGAAGGCTCCTTTATCAGACGGTTAGGCATAGAACCCGCTACTCCCCAACAACGAAACTATATTCCATTTTCTTGGTCTAATGTTTTTCTTTTTCTTCTTCAACGGGGTGGCAACATCCACACTGGCAAGGTCCGCTACTGTCGGCACAAGGCTCACAACAGTACTTAACGCCATCTTTCTCGTAGCCCGCTCCCACTATGGTGCAACCACAAACCGGACATAGTTGCTCTGTCATCTTACCCTCCTTTCTAAACTCTTGTTGTTGATCGTCGCCTGGAATTACCTTATATATTATTCAATTTTAAAAACCGCCACCCTTGTTGTATGTGACTTTTGTATCAATAATTTGACTAGTGTGCCTTAACCTTAATCTTCAAACTGTCTATTTTGCCCACCCCCTTTAACGAAGAGACCAGGCCGGTTATTGTGTTGGTGATAATTTCCTTGGGGAAAGGGGTAAGGGGAAGTTCATTTCCATTGACGATGAGCTTGACGTCGCCCCGCTCCAGGTAAAGTTCTAGGCCCCTAATGTTTTCAGTTCCTCTCAAGGAAGAGACTGCACCGACTACAGTTCGAGTCAAGAACTGTTCGGCGAAGGGGTTGAGTTTGATAGATACCTTGTTGAGCTCAAGCTCTGCCTTAAGGTTCTTCTCCATTTTACACCTCCTGGCCTATAACGACGCTGTTTAACTTTGATTTTTTTCAACAGGAAATCAACATCTAGCGATATCTTACTTCTTACTTCTTTCCCCCCTTCCCTTCCTTGAGCTCTTGATAGGCCTTGATTATTTCCTCCACGCAGCTTTTGTCTTCCAGAGTCGTGAGGTCTCCTATGCTGGTATTATTGGCCACGGCCTTCAAAACCCGCCGCATAACTTTGCCGCTTCGTGTCTTAGGTAGTTTAGTAGCGAAATAAACCTCATCAGGAACTGCTATAGGCCCTACCACTTTTCGCATGTGACCAGCAATGTCTTTTTTCAGGTCTGGAGAAGGATCAACACCTTCTTTGAGCCTGACAAAGATAACGATGCTTTCGCCCTTCACCGGGTCTTCTTTGCCCACAACCGCTGCCTCAGCTACTTGAGGATGTGAGACGGCAGCGTCCTCTAATTCAGCAGTACCTATTCTATGTCCGGCCACTTTAAGTACCTCATCAGCCCTCCCCAAGACCCAGAAGTATCCATCTTTGTCCTTTACTGCATAGTCACCGGTATAGTAAACTCCGGGGAACCGTGACCAATAGGCTTCCTTGTAACGTTCCGGGTTTCCGTGTATGCCAAGAAGCATCCCCGGCCAGGGTCTCTTTATTACCAGGAAACCCCTCTGCTCCAGCGACACTGGCTTGCCATCCTCACCAACTACATCAGCCTCCACCCCAGGCAGCGGTAAAGTTGCTGAGCCTGGTTTCAGAGGCACACACTCTATTCCAGGGCTAGGTGAAATCATGATGCCACCGGTTTCAGTCTGCCACCAGGTATCAACGATGGGACATCTTTCACCACCTACATAGCGGTAAAACCAGAGCCAGGCCTCGGGGTTAATGGGCTCTCCCACGCTCCCTAATAGCTCCAGACTGCTGAGGTCATGCTTGTTTAGTATTTCTTCTCCATATCCCATGAACACCCTGACGGCTGTCGGTGAGGTGTAAAACACGCTAACTCCGTATTTCTCGATAATATCCCACCATCTCTCAATTGTAGGATAGTCGGGAGCCCCTTCATAAAGTACCATGGCTGCCCCATGTGCCAGTGGGGCATATACTATTGAGCTATGCCCGGTGACCCAACCGACGTCAGCAGTGCACCAGTAGACCGATTCCTCTCGAAGGTTGAAGACCCACTTATAAGCAGAATAGTTCTGGACTAGATAGCCACCAGTACTGTGGACAACTCCTTTAGGCTTGCCCGTGGTCCCCGAGGTGTACAGTATATAGAGGGGATGATTTGACTCTACCAGCTCTGGTTCCACAAACTGTGCTGCACTCTCAAGCAGGTCATGCAGCCACGATTCCTTTGGCGACTTCGCGGTGACCTGAGAACCAGTTCTTTTAACCACAATAACCTTCTCCACCGAGGGGCACTTTGTTAAGGCCTCATCGACTATGTTCTTTAGCGGGACTACCTTCCCCCTCCGAAATCCCCCGTCAGCAGTTACTAATAACTTCGCTTGTATATCATTGACCCTGTCAGCCAATGCTTGAGCACTGAAACCGGAGAAAATCACTGTGTGGATGGCACCAATCCTGGCACATGCCAGCATGAAAATAGGCAGCTCGGGAATCATAGGCAGATATAAGGCAACCTTGTCTCCATCACCTACGCCACAGCTCTTTAAGACTGAGGCGTATCTGTTGACTTCACGATATAGTGTGGAATAGCTCAAAACTCTAATATCTCCCGGCTCACCTTCCCAGTATATAGCTACCTTACTTCTGCGCCACGTCTTTACATGACGGTCAACACATATATGAGATGCGTTTAATCTTCCCCCTACAAACCATCTGGCGAATGGCGGCTCCCATTCCAGCACCTTGTCCCAGGTCTTAAACCAATCCAGCTGACGTGCCTGTTCTGCCCAGAACTCCTCCGGCTCATCCAGAGACTCCTGGTACATGTTGAGAAATTTCCTGATAGGAAAATATCTGGATTCAAATGGCAAAGATAATTCAGCCATAGCTCAACCTCCTCCAATTATTCTTGCCGGGACGCTCTAGGAAGAGAAACTCACCCTTACTTTCTCAAGCTAGCACTAAAATTCAACCAGCACTTTGCCCTCTTCCACTTTAACATTGTACACCGTAAGGGCCTTGGACATCTTGAGTGCACTGCCGAGCTTCGACATTAGCCCTCCCTTTAACCAACGCACCACCTGACCATTACTGATATCAAATTGAGAGCCGTGTACAGGACAAGTGACCACAGTCCCTTCCAGTTTACCCTGTGATAAATCGCCCTTCATATGGGGGCAGCGATTATCAACGGCATAGTACTTACCTCCAACCCCAGTTAGGAGGATTTCGCGCCCCTCTGCAATTACCGCCTTCATTGTTCCGCTTTTCAGTTCTTCTATTTTAACTACCTCTGTAAGGTTACTCATAGAACACCCCCTTTCATAAATCCTAGCTATTAGGAGAATTATTGCCTACTCGGCTAGACTACCTTCCGGAATTTCTCTTTTGGAGCGCCACAAATAGGGCATTCATCAGGGAGGACGCCGTCGGAGACATGGCCGCAGACTTGGCAAACATAGTACTCAGTCTCTTCTTCAGCAATCATATGCGCCAGCGCCTTCTTGTAAAGCTTAGCGTGCCCCTTCTCAACATCGCGGGAATAACTGAAAGTCGTTGCCACACTCGTATTCCCTTCCTCGTTTGCCTCTCTGACGAATTGAGGATAAGTACCGGCAGCGAGATTCTCCCTCTCAAAGGCGCTTTCGAGGTTATCCTGGGTGCCAGATGCAGCGCCCAAAAGGCGAAAGTGATTGAAGGCGTGGACTGCCTCAGCTTCAGCGATAGCACGGAACAATATCGCTACCTGAGAATAGCCCTCTTGATCAGCCTTCATGGCAAAAGCAAGGTTCCTCAAATGTGCCTGGGACTCGGCCACGAAACCAGCTTTAAGGTTCTTCAAGGTCTTAGTACCTTTTATCCCCGACACCTCATGTGGGACGAGCTTCCCTGCCTCAGCACCGCAGACCGGGCACTGTCGAGGTTTGTCGGTGCTAAGTTCCACGTGATGACAGTTAGTACACTTCCACATATTATCTACCCTCTTGTAAGTTTAATTCTTCTTCTCAACGAGATACTTCTCAGGGTTTTGGTCGAAAGCCTTCTTGCAACCAACAGCGCAGAAGTAGTATTTCTTTCCCTTGTACTCGGAAGCAGCTGCTGCCTTAGCTTCCTGTACCTCCATTTTACAAACTGGGTCTATTGCCATTGCACACCTCCTTTCATTAAGTGCCAAGCCTGACTGGCTTAAACCTTCTTAAACGCAGCGAATTGGATACCACGGTGATGGAGCTAGCCGCCATGGCTGCTGCGGCCAGGATAGGATTCAAGAAACCATACTCACCTAGAATGAAATGAAGCCCGGAGGGCACGCCAGTCCTCCCGAAGGCAAGATACAATACCCCGGCTGCTACCGGAATGAGGGCAGTATTGTAAGCAAAAGCCCAGAAGAGGTTCTGCTTGATAGTCCTCATGGTCCGCTTGCTCAGAGATATAGCAGTTACCACTCCCATCAAATCACCGCTAATCAAGGTAATATCGCCAGTCTCCATGGCAACATCGGTACCTGTACCAATAGCGATACCGACGTCCGCCTGGGCCAATGCCGGAGCATCGTTAATGCCATCCCCTACCATTGCCACCACCTTTCCCTCTTCCTGCAATTTCTTGACCTCTCCGGCCTTATGCTCAGGGAGCACCTCAGCCAGGACACGGTCAATGCCTGCCTCTCGCGCAATAGCTTCAGCCGTGCGTCGATTGTCCCCGGTGAGCATAGCCGTTTTAATACCCATCTTGCTTAGCGTTTGGAGCGCTTCCTTGGCGCCTGGTTTTAGGGTATCAGCCAAGGCAATAATTCCTACTACTTGACTATCCAGTCCCAGGAACATTACCGTCTTACCTTCTTTAAGAAGTTCAGCAGCTTTCTTCTCCAGCCCGTTTAGGGAAAAGCCTCGCTCTTCCATCAATTTAAGGTTGCCCAGAAAAAGCTTCTTGCCTCCCACTGAAGCTTCTACACCCTGCCCCGGGATTGCGTTAAAATCTGAGGACGGAGATAATTCTAGCTTCTTCTCCAGAGCCGACTTGACCACAGCTTCACCAAGTGGGTGCTCCGAGGTGTGCTCGGCGGAGGCAGCTAGCTGGAGAACCTCCTCCTGGGAGAAAGAATGAGCAGAGATTATGTCAGTCACGACAGGCTCACCACGGGTCAGAGTGCCTGTCTTATCCAGGAGAACGGTGTTTATCTGGTGAGCCCTCTCCAGAGCCTCGCCATTCCTGATGAGAATCCCATGCTCGGCTCCCTTGCCCGTGCCGACCATAATCGCGGTGGGAGTGGCCAGCCCCAAGGCGCACGGGCAGGCGATAACAAGCACGGCGACAAAGTTAAGGAAGGCGAAGGTGAGGGCCGGAGCTGGTCCCACAAAATACCAGACTACGAAGGTCACGATGGCAACGCCAATCACTGCCGGCACAAAGTAGCTGGCGATAACGTCAGCAAGACGCTGAATAGGAGCTTTGCTTCCCTGTGCTTCATCCACCATTCTGACGATATGAGCCAGCGTTGTATCCTTACCCACCTTGGTTGCTTCGATTTCAAGGCTGCCGGTCTTGTTAATAGTGGCACCGATCACCTCATCACCCACCTTTTTCTCTGCTGGGATACTCTCCCCAGTAATCATGGACTCATCAACACTGGAGTAGCCCTGGCGCACTATGCCGTCTACGGGCATCCTCTCGCCAGGACGTACCAGGATAAGGTCACCAACCTGAACCTCTTCCACGGGAATCTCCCTCTCCTCGCCCTCACGGATAACTAGAGCGGTCTTCGGTTGCATACCGATAAGCTTCTTTATTGCCTCTGAGGTCCGTCCTCTGGCTCTAGCTTCCAGAAAACGGCCAAGAAGAATCAAGGTTATGATCGCTGCTGAGGTATGGAAGTATAAGTGGGATTCCACTACACCAGTGGTAAAAAGGCCGGGGGCAATAACTGCTATCATGCTGTAGAAGTAAGCCACCGAGGTACCTACAGCAACCAGGGTATTCATATCGGACGTCTTGTGTTTCAGCGCGCCCCATGCCCCTCGGTAAAAGCGCAAACCCGCCCAGAACTGCACTGGCGTAGCCAGAGCTAATAGTAGATAGGACTTACCAACAAAGGAAGGACCCCAGCCTAAGGCCATGATTGACGCGGTCAGGATAGCAGCGATGATAAATCTATTCCTTAGAACTCGAATCTCACGCTGGGCAGCAGTGGTTACATCTTCCAAAGCCTGCGCCTCGGGGCCAAGTTCATAGCCGGCGTCTTTTACCGCTCGTCTCATGTTGGCCGGCTCCGTTCCTTCCAGGTACTCCACGGTAGCCTTTTCCGAGGCCAGATTCACGCTGGCCGAAATCACCCCTGGCACGCTGGAGACAGCCTCTTCCACTCGGGCAACACAGGAAGCGCATGTCATTCCGCCCACCGGGAATATGGACTTCTTGGTAGCGACCCCATATCCTAATTGCGAGACGGTATCCTTGATCCGGGCAAGGTCAACCTTCGCGGGATCATATCTTATCGAAGCCTTCTCCGAAGCAAAGTTGACGTCAGCCTGTTCTATTCCGGGAGTCTCGGAAAGACCCTTCTCGATAGTGGCCGCGCAGGTAGTGCAGGTCATCCCAGTTACGTGGATTGAAGCCTTGTCAGACTTCTGAGAACTAGTTTCGTCGCTCACTATTTTTCTCTACCGCGCCCCTCCTCGCCCTTTAACAAATCGTTGAAAATATCAGCGTGGTACAATTCGTGGTCCCTTATCCGCGTGAGCAGCTTTTTCAGGTCAGGTTCTTGGGTTTCTTTCGCAGCGCGGTCATATTCAGCTGCCACTTTTTTCTCGATCTTGATATCTGCCCGAAGCATATCAGCGGTCTTGGTGGATTTGTCCACCTTCTTGTGCTCAATCCTGGGAGTGCCTTTTTTGCCAACCAGTTCTTCAGCCAGCCATCCCAGATGTTGCATCTCGTTTATAGCCTGGTCATCCATCTCTTTCTTGACGTCTTCATTGGGTGTCATATAGGAGTGGATAAGGTACTGGAGGATAACGGTATATTCATGCTCAATGCCCCAGTTGAGAGTCTGGACAACCTTGTCCTGCCGGGAGCCCCTCAGATCTTTCAAGCCTTCTTTCTTGGCTTTGGTTACAAAGTGTTCGAAGTCACCTCGGTGTGACTTTTCATCAGAAAGGATTCGCTTCAACAGGCGTCTTATCTTGGGAGTGGCGATGGCTTTGATGTGCTCTTCATACATGATGATGGCGTCTTTCTCCTGGAGCACATCGTTTTGCATCCAAACGGAAACAGATTTACCACCCGTGCGCATGTCTCCCCTCTTAATGCTGGGAGTGCCACCCAGGCCGACTATGGTCTCAGCCAGCCAATCGAAATGGCGCATTTCCTCCCGGGCGATAGCCTCGATTTCACAGGCCATCTCACCCTCGCCCATAGCATAAGCATGGACTAGATACTGAATGATGGCTGCTTGTTCGCCCTCAAGGTCTTGATTTAGCAAAGCAATGATTTTGTTTTTATCCATTTGTCCCTCCCTAATTATTCTTTTCTGTGCCCAATCTCTTGGTTACACAGACTATCCATCTCCAGTGAAGAAGAGTCAATCGCTTGGCCATTGCCGTTAAATTACTTCAATATCTTTTCCAACCTTTTATTCACTTCACCCCAGTTGACGATGTTCCAGAAAGCATCAACGAATTTGGCTCTTTCATTTTTATAATCCAGATAATAAGCATGCTCCCAGACATCAATAACCATCAAGATGGTAAACATGGGATAGACATTTGTGTTATGTTTTTCTATCTGCATTATTATTGGTCTGTTAGTCTGCCTGCAGAAAGTGAGTGCTGCCCATCCCGAGCCTTCCACACTGATAGCGGCCATACTGAATTCCTTTTTAAATCTGTCGAAACTACCGAACTCCTTTTCTATGGCTGCGCCCAAAGTTCCCGTTGGCTTTCCCTCGCCTTTGCCCGGCGGCGCTATATTGGTCCAGAACAATGAGTGTAGCAGATGCCCTCCGATGTGAAACGAAAGCTCTTTCAAGGTAGCTTTAACATCAAAGTCAGCACCTTCTTTGCGAGCCTTGTCCAACCTCTCGAGTATAGCATTAGCACTATTGACGTACGCCTGATGATGCTTTTGATGGTGTAGAGTTAACTGCTCTTGGGATACATAGGGCTGCAACTCATCATACCGGTAGGGCAATTGCGGCAGGGTATAAAACTTTGCTTTTTCCATAAGTCTTTTTCCTCCTTTTCAAAATCTCACCTACATTAAACAAGTAGCGATTAATTGTCTTAGTCATCATCCCGGGTTGCCAGCTCTACTATCATAAATTATTGTTGCTTTAGCCAGCCTACCCCCTTTCCGGCAAACTATTATCAGGCAAAGCCATGCTCTTTATGCTTTTCTGCGATGGTGCTAGCCAAGTTGTCCAGAGCCTTGAGATCCTCTTCTCTGGGAAACCCCTTGCTGAGCACGGGAGCCAGCACCTCCGCCTTAAGGTTGGGAATCATTCCCGTGAGCTGTTCCACAGCCTTGCTGCCCCAGCCATAGGAGCCAATAATGGAGATGAACTGGAGCCTGGGTCTTAAGGCGTTGGCTAGAAATGCCGCATAGGCGACGTTAGGATGTGGACCAACCAGCACTGTAGGCGTGCCGATGACCATAGTGGCGGCGTCCACCAATGCCATAGCCAGTTTCCCAATATCAGTTGCCGCCAGGTTGAACTGCTTAACCGTGACACCTTTATCAGCCAGGGCTCCCACAAAATATTCCACCATTTTTTGGGTGCTGTCATGCATGGATATATAAGGCAAGACCACTATGTTTTTTGGTGGACCGGATACCCAGCTTCGATATGCTTCCAGGATGAATGAAGGTTTGTCATACATGGGGCCGTGGCTGGGAGCGATGACGTCAATCTTATAACTGTTTAGCTTCTCCAAATGTTTTTCAATACTGGTACGGAAAGGCATCATGATTTCAGCAAAGTACCTTTTAGCCGCTTCATAGACTTGCCCTTCGTTAGCCATATACAAGTCTGTGGTAGCCAGATGAGAGCCAAAGAGGTCACAAGGGAAGAGTATCTTGTCTTCCCGTAAATATGTAAGCATGGTCTCAGGCCAGTGTACCCAGGGGGCATGGATAAACTCCAGGGTTTTATCTCCCAGGGATAAAGTTTCGCCATCGCTTACAGTGATGAATCTGTCCTCCGGGATAAGCAAGAGAGCCACGAGCAGATCCCGCCCTTTGGGCGTGGTTACCACTTTAGCATCGGGATACTTTACCAGAACCCAGGGTATGGAACCAGAGTGGTCTTGCTCGGCATGGTTGGCAATGACATAGTCAATAGCGGGAACATTCTCAAGATAAGCCATGAGGACATGAGTCATGGAGGGATTAACAGTATCTATCAAAGCAACTTTCTGGCTGCCCTGCACCAGGTAAGAGTTATAGCTTGTCCCATCGGGAAGGGGTATCAGAGCGTCAAAGAGACGCCTGTCCCAGTCAATAGCGCCTACCCAGTGAACATTTGTCTTTATTTGTCTTGCTTTCATCTACTCTCCCCTTTAATACTCCAGAAGTCTTTTTTCTCCTTCAAGGTTCTTCATCTCTGTGATGTCTTGTGTGGCTTCCAACGTGCCCAAATACTTGCCAGCCTTATTGCACACGGCAAAATATCTTATATATATCTTCCTCCCTTCCAGGTCTATCCAAAATTCGGCCGAATCTCTCTTGCGAGCCTTGAAATCGGACAGTATCTGGTTTACCTTATCGACGCTGTGCTTCGGATGGCAGTTCTGAACCGATTTCCCAATCGCTGCAACCGGCCGTTTGAAAATTCTCGTTTCGTGCTTATTCCAGAATCTGACTAAATCATTTTCATCGACGAAAGAAATTTCTATCGGTATTGTTTCTAGTATTCCGGCTAATTGTTCCTGGTTCAGGTTTTCTATCATGGCACCTCCGTCAGTTACTCCTTCATTTTTTCGAACTGGTCCTTACTTGCTCCGCACACAGGGCATACCCAAGTATCTGGTATTTTCTCAAAAGGCGTTCCCGGCTTTATGCCGCCGTCGGGGTCGCCTAACTCAGGCTCATAGATATAACCGCAAACAGTGCATTTGTATTTCGCCATTTTGGATACCGTCTCCTTTCTCTCTTCGATGTAGCTGGGAGCTGTCTTGGGAGTGGTGCCTCTCTTAACCTGATGGTAGTAAGCATAAGTCATGGGTTCACCTTCTTTGAGCACATCCGCTCCTACGAGCTCCCCGATAAAGATAGTGTGAGTCCCGACATCTACTTGATTAGTTACCCTGGCTTCGAGATAAGCTAAGCTGTGATCAAGTACTATGGGAGCCTTAGTTTCACCTAGTCTGTAATTGACATCTTTGAGTTTATCTAGTTCCCGACCCGATTTGAAGCCAAAATGACCGATGAAAGAGAGGGGCGTATCCTGTGATAGTATAGAAGCGGTAAAGACTTTGCTTTGGGTGATAAACTCGTGTGTCAGGTTCTGCTTGTTGATGCACACGGCGATAGCGGGTGGCTCAGAGGTAACTTGAATCACTGTGTTGGCGATTTGTGCGTTTAGCTTTCCCTGTTTTTGGGATGCCACCACATATAGTCCGTAGCTTAAATTATATAGAGCTTTTGTGTTCATTGTTAACCCCCTCTCGTCTTTGGTTACATAATGTCCTTTTCACTGGCTTCAATTGCCCGCTGTAACTCGGCACTGAGTAAGGGCGGCAATCCCTCGATATCCACCCTGAGAAACCCTCTGACTATCGTGGCTGTAGCTTCGCTTCGAGTTAGCCCTCGTGCCATAAGATACTCTACTTCTTCCTCAGCTATCTTGCCTACTGCCGCTTCATGTGATAGATCAATGCCCGCTAGAGTACCTTTAAGCTCGGGTATGGCATGGATTATGCCCTCTCCCATCAGGATTAGCCCACGACATTCCAGATGACCTTTAATATCAGGGGCATTGCCTTCTATGTAACCTCGGGCCACAATGCTCCCTCCGGTAGTTATCGCTCGTGAGATGATTTCTGTCTTTGCTCCGTTGGCATTGAGGATCACCCGAGAACCAACGTCCAGCGATGACCCTCTGCCGGCTACCAGAATACTGTTGAACCTGACCACTGCGTTTTCCCCCACACACCTGGCTGTAGGATACATCTGTAGTGAACGGACTGGCTTCATAAGTACATAATTACTAAGAAATAAGCCATTCTCTTCAATAATTGCTGCCGAGCGGGGGCGAACAGCTACCTCTGGATTCCAGTTATGTATCATAGTGAAGGTGACCTTAGCCCCTTTCTTTATGTAGAACTCAGAGACGCCGAGATGCAGGCCGGCTTCTTCGTTAGAAGCAGTGGTACAACCGGTAATGATATGCAGCTCTGAATTCTCTTCAGCAATGATAATATTGTGCACATTCTGGGCAAGCCGTGCTTTTGCCAGATAGAGACAGGTCTGAACAGGGTAAATGGTCTTATAGCCGGGCAGTGACCTGATGAAGTAGCCATTATACTGATTCAATTCCACACTGGCAGTATACTTATCCGTATCCACGGCTACTGCCTGCCACCAGTAGTCTGACAGCCAGTCATATTTTTCCAGAGCCTGGGTGACTGCCATCACTTCCACACCCTCCTGTCTTACCGAACTATGAACTGGAGCGTTATCCATCTGGATGAAGGTCCCTGTCCTTTGGCCCGGGTCATCCAAAATGACTCCTGCCCCCAGCATCCGCTCTTTGGCCCTGGCCGGGAGCTTCGAAGGGTCAGCTTGGTAAGGCTGCTTCTCAGCTGAGCTAACGTAAGTGCCCAAATCTATATCCTCACCAAATGCTGCTCGTTTGGCTGCTGCTGCTTTGGCTTTATCTTTGTATGTGTCCGAAGATCTCGTCTCAACCACTTGAGGCCCTCCTCCTCAGAAAACAGGCGATACATTCTTGGTAGCCCTTCTCTCTAATAGTAGCCAGAATCTCGCGCGGGGCTCCCTCGCATCCAATTACACCATCACACATGACATAGCCTGTGCGGGCGTTGACATAGTCCAGAATATGACCGGTATGGGTAATGATGAGCCCCATGCATTTTCGCTCAGGTATGGGACACTCTTTTTCCAGCAAGCTATTTAACAGTTCACCGATGAGGGAGATATTTACCAGGTCCACGCCTGACTCCGGCTCATCTATCAATGTCAATGTAGGTCTCTGCGCCAGTAGTTGCATCAGCTCGGAACGCTTTATCTCCCCTCCCGAAAACCCATAGTTTATCTCCCTATCCAGAAAATCAGCCAAATTAGCTTTCTCTGCGAGTTGATTGATGTGCTCTTCACGCTCTTCACCCTTGAGGCAGGCAGCCACCATGTCACGCGTTTTTACACCCCGAACCACCGGCGGCCGTTGAAAGGACATACCAATCCCCAAGCGGGCTCTCTCATCCAGCGGCAACTCAGTTATATCCTGGCCTTTGAAGATGATTTTGCCTTTGGTGACCCGATACTTGGGGAAACCCATGATTGCCATGAGCAGAGTAGTTTTCCCGCTGCCGTTGGGACCGAAAAGGACATGGGTCTCGCCAAGCTTCATCTCCAGACTTATGTTATGCAAAATCTCCCGCCCTTCCACCTTCACAGCTAGCTGCTCAATTCTTAAAGCAACATCCCCCATGGTGTATGTTCCTTTCTTGTTTATCTATGCTCCATCCAATGACCAATGTTCTTTCTTGGTGAACCACCCCGCAGGGTCACTGAGATACTCGAAGGAATCGAGAAGGGCGAGATGGTGCCCCCGCTCCTCGCCTGCCAGAGTCTTATAGAACTGCTTTTCCACAGGGAGGGTGCTTTCTTTGCTTCGAGAGTGATATAAATTGTAGGACCTGATCTCCATATCCATAGCTGTCTTGATGGCTTCCAGTTCAGACTCGGCTACCTTAAACTTGCTGCCTAGCTCCTTAGTGGCTTCGGCGAACAGAGACTTTATTTTTCCCTCTTTCCCGGACTGCAACTCTACATCAGGCCAATTCTGCCCTCTTTTGAGGGCTTCATATATCTGCACAAATTTCTTACGGTGAATGTCTTCTTGATTAGCTAGCTCATGGAATAGTCCCTTAGCTAGTTTGTTGCTGCTTTTCCGGCCTGCCTTCTGGTAGAACTCTTTACCGTCCGTCTCCATTTGAACAGCGAGCTCAAGCACCTTGATTGCCCTGGCCTGTTCATTTTCCATTTGCTCACCCCTTTCGATCTTACGAACTAACTAGTTTCATGTCCTGGCCACAACAGACCAGAGTGCCGCCGCCGACCTTGGTCACCGTCACCTCATTGCCACAAACATCACAGCGATATTTTTCACCAACTTTCTTAACGGCCATTTCCATCCTCCTTCACAATATTGTCTATTTGCTGAGCCTCTGGAGATAGCGGTGAGCTTTGAGGGCAGCTTTTGCCCCTTCCCCGGCAGCCACTACAATCTGCTTTTCGGGAACATTGGTAACATCCCCAGCGGCGAAAAGCCCGGGTACGCTAGTTTCATTAGCACAATTTACTTCGATTTCCCCAAGGCGATTCAGACGGACTATTTCCTTAAATGGGTCCGAGTTGGGGATGAGTCCGATCTCGATAAATACGCCGCTGACCTTTAATGCCCTCTCCTGTTTGCTTTTCAGGTCTCTCATTCTTATCCCCTCAACACGACTCTCTCCTCTCACCTCCAGGACCTCATGCTCCAGGAACATTGTCAAGTTGTTGGCGGATTTCACTTTGTCGATCAGGATTTGGTCGCCGGTAAGGGGAGTTAGCGACACTAAATAAGCATGGTCGGCTATCTTGACCATATCCTCGGCAGCCTCCAGGGCTGAGTTGCCACCTCCAATGACAGCAACATTTTCGCCGCTAAAGAGAGGGCCATCGCAGATAGCGCAATAGGTAACTCCTCTGCCCTTCAACTTATCTTCACCGGGAACATTTAGCTGGCGAGGGCGTTTGCCTGTGGCCATTATGGCTGCCCTGGCCTGGTAGATTTGACCCGTATCTGTTTTTACCTCGAATCCTCCAGTTGTTTCGGATAAGGTACTGACCCTCTCTCCAGTTTTGATATCAATGGGGAACTGCTTCACCTGCTCCTCGAATTTCTTTATCAGCTCGGGGCCCTCAATGAATTGGTATCCCATGTAGTTTTCAACGCCAGCAGTCCAGAGGACTTGCCCTCCTATGTCGTAGCTTATGAGCAATGTATTCAGCTGTTTCCTCGCGGCATACACCGCTGCCGTCATACCAGCCGGGCCGGCACCGATAATAACCAGTTCGTACATAGCTTGTTCCAGCGGACTAAAGCCCTAATTTCTTCCTGAGTTCTGCCTCATCGAACCCGACCAGCACTTCGCTATCGAAGCAGATTGTGGGGACTGTCAGTGAATTATACTTGGTCTTCATTTCTTCGCGGGCCACTTTGTCTTTGGCTATATCGAATTCCTGATACTTGACGCCGTTATCGTCCAGGAACTTCTTAGCCATCCTGCAATAAGGGCAGGTAGGGGTAGTGTAGATTTTAACCTCGCGTGCCATTTTACCTCCTTAAGCCTTTATTTCAGGCAGTGTGCCTGCTCCCCGCCACAATCAATATAGAAAGCTGCCAAAGCAATACTCGGCAGCCATACTAAACGCCTACCTGAGGACTAGCTTTATTTGTATCTTGTATACCATCGGCCCCACCCAGATAACCTTCCGCTATAAGGCGAGGTAAATAGAGTGGTAAGGTTCCTCAATAATACAGGAGAAGCCAGTTACTCGTCAAGCAGCCGAATGCTCTAAATGATTCACATTTTTTCCGAGGCGGCCATGCCCATGAAGCGAAGGGCTTTAGCTAAAGCAAGCTGAGTTGCCTGGACCAGCTTGAGGCGGGCCTTGGTTAGCGCTTCGTCCTTAGAGACAACCCGGCGTTGCTTGTAGAAACTGTGGAAGACGGTGGCTAAATCCTGGGCATAGTAAGGCAGGTGGTGAGGCTCGAGAGTAACTGCCACCTGTTCTACTATTTCGGGGAGTATTATTAAGCGGCGAATTAAGGTCAGCTCTCTGATAATGTCAGGGAATAGCTTTCGCCAGTGATATTGTTTTCATAAAACCAATGATCATAGTCTTCATTTCCCTTGCCGCCCATACTTTCAAACCGGTGTACTAAGTTGTACTTGTTGTCTTCGTCGTTAAAGAAGAAAAAGCAAATTACAATGTCAAAGTACGGATACCCATCCAGGTCATAGTTCTCGCGGTTAAGATCGTAAATTTCGGAGGTAATGTCAATACGATACAGGTATTTTTCTTTAAATAATGTTAATGTTTCAGGGTCTGTAATCGCGCGGGCACAGTCCAAAAATACGTCTCTTTCCATACCGGTAGGAGGTATATCCCGGAAATATAAGCTCATACCGATTGAATAACCCCGGTGATATTTAGCAGTTACTGACTTTATATCATAATCCAGCTTAATGGATTTAATCGATTCGGTTAACTTGCCTATTTTAATATCACGAGAAGAAACGGTCCTTGCATAATCTACATATAAGAATAATAAGAACACAATGACTACCGCTAATAAGGCTGCTATCGTGATTATTATCATTCGCTTACTGGTCATCAGAATATTACTCCATGATAATAGCTAGCAATCACACCTGAATAGTTTTCTGCGGACTAGTTTCGCCTGTATCTTGTATACCATCGGTCCCACCCACATAACTTCCGCTATAAGGCGAGGTAAATAGAGTGGTAAGGTTCCTCAATAATACAGGAGAAGTCAGTTACTCGTCGGGTCCATCCTGGCGTGACAACACGGGCAGAGGGCGTCTCCCCATTACATTGTCCGAACCGCCACGCTTTTCTCACTGGGATTTTGGTATGGTTTGGCATTCCGGGTTCAGTGCTCAGTATTGTATTCTTTCCGTTAGGCGCCAAACTTGGCCAATTTTAGAGCGTTAGCCATAGCTAAGGGCATAATCTCCGTAGCTGGGAAACGCCCCATGCCGCCAGCCAGGCAGGCGCGTTCTGAGAACTCGGTGACATCATCAGGGCGGCACCATTTGGACTTCAGCATGAAAGGGACAGGATGCCAGCTATGCATGGCTAAGGTTGCGGGGGTAGAGTGGTCTCCGGTGACAATCAGGACCTCCGGGTCTAAACCGAGCAAACCGGGGAGGGCTTTGTCAAGTTCCTCGATTGCTTGGACTTTAGCCGGGAAGTCGCCATCTTCCCCTCGGGCATCGGTGCTCTTGAAATGGATGAAGAAGAAGTCGTATTTGGCATAGTAGCGGTGTAGACTGTTCAGTTGGTCTGTTATGTTTTCTCCGCCTGGCAATACCTTCATTCCCACCAGCCTGGCCAGCCCACGGTACATAGGATATATGGCAATGGCGGCTGGCTTTAGTTTGTAGATCTCAGATAGGGAAGGAATGTGAGGTCGGCGAGAGAAGCCTCGCAGAAGCACCATGTTGGCTGGGGTTTTGCCTTGCAAGAGGCTGCCTGCTTGAGACGCAAATTCGTTGGCAATTTCCGCGGTCTTCTGTGCCTGCGGCGATAATGCCTCTATTTTCTTGGGGGCTTGCCCTATTTGCTGGGGATCAGAATCTCCTAGCTCGGGAGACAAAGCTCCGCCCCGGAGGATAAGCACAAATCTATGTTCTTTCACCGGCACCACAGAGATCTCAACCCCTTCCATGGTGATATCATTCAACAAACGGCATAACACGGTGTTTTTATCTGTGGAAATCCGTCCTGCCCTCCTGTGGGTAATGATTCCCTTGTCATCAACCGTGCAGAAATTACCCCGGGCTGCGATATCGTCTGGCTTCAGTTCTACGTCTATTCCTAAAGCTTCCAGGACTCCCCGCCCGATATGATATTGGACAGGGTCATAGCCAAAAATGGCTAGATGCCCTGGCGCGCTGCCCGGCGTAATTCCCGGGCTGACAGGGTCAATGAGCCCGCAGAGGGAGTCTCTGGCTATGCGATTCAGGTTGGGCTTTGCGGCTGACTCCAGTTCTGTTTTGCCGGTTTCAGGATGAGGCAGACCGCCCAGGCCGTCTATCACTAAAAGCACTATTTTGGACGGGGATGTCCAGCATATCTTCCTCACGTGCTCAAACCCAATCATGGCATCTGTTATTTTACTCGGAGGTGTAGCCCGATTCAAGTTTGGCGATTGATGAAGCTCAATTGATAACAATAAGTGACTTACCTATTGACGAAATAGTTGTTTTCATATCATACTAGTAGCAGTTAGATTACAGGAGGTGATAATCTATGCCTGGTTTTCTTTCAGTAGCTAGATTGGGGCTCATCGGAGGAATTATCAGCCTTATCTTTGGCATAATAGTGATGATTTTTCCTAAGATCCTCAATTATCTGGTGGGCATCTGGCTCATCCTGATAGGGGTGTTAGCGCTTATCGTCTATTTCACTTAGTCTGAAGCCGGCAAGATTTACTGGCGGGTGGTAGAGGACTAAAGCCACGATCTTCACGAGCTTGAGGAAGGATAAGCTGTGGCTGGGTCGAGGGATTTCGCCCTCAAGCAGACAATTTGTGGCTCGAAAACTGGGGCAGCTCGACAAAGTGGTGTCATTCTGACGGGACATACTGTTTTTTCTGGGCGTAGATGGCGACACTTTTGGGGCAGATGCGATTCAATAAGCCTTCCAGCCGACCGAAAGCCTTATGGTTAGTGCGTAAGTCCCATTCCAGGAACCTGTTGTACAGTGACGGGATCCGGGCTTTTTCTTTCTTGACCCCGAAAACACAGCGAAGCATCCAGTATAAAGAGTGAAGGGCATGCTTGTGGCGAATACTATAAACGGATAAGCCAGCAGTGTCCACAAGGTCGAGAAGCTCCCGAGTCCTGTATTTTCTGATGTGCCCTCCGGGGAAACCATAATATTCTCTCGATAACTTCCAGCAGATTGATTCAGCCAGATAATGAGGCACGCTGATCCCGATGGCCCCGTATTTGCGCAGTACTCTAATCAACTCTTCGACTGCGATTCTGTCCTGAGGAATATGCTCCAGGACTTCAGAACAGATAATCTTATCAAAGCTGCCATCTTTGAACGGTAGCCTTGTCACATTTGCTACCACAAGATGATAGTCGCCCTTAATTTCCTTTTGTTCTTTCAATGAATCCAACATATACTTGTTCTTTTTGACGCACACTGTATCAATGTCAAAGGCCACGACGGGGGAGTGATTTTCATTGTAGACTTCCCACGAGTGCCTGCCATCGCCACAGCCGGCGTCTAAGGTAATGTCCCCATCGTTAATACCCAGAAGGTCAGGTTCAATAGTAATCATTTTGTTGCCATTACCTCCCGGTAGATCTCGATCGTCTTTCCGGCGGCCTGCTCCCAATTGAATTTCTCTTTCACTCTTTTCCTCCCCGCTTCACTCATCCGCTGTTGTGCTTGTCTATCATTGAGCAACTGTTTGATCGCGGCAGTCAGGGCATCGGCGTTTGCTGGAGGCACCAGCATACCGGCATCGCCTACCACCTCAGGCAGTGCCCCACCTGTGGTGGCTATAACAGGGGTGCCACAGGCCATAGCCTCAGCAGCAGGTAGTCCGAAACCTTCGTAAAGCGAGGGAACTACTGCTATTTTGGCCGCGGCATAGTGTTGTGCCAGTTCCTCCCGCGTTAGCCGCCCGGTGAAGTGCACCATCCCGTCTAGATTGAGTCTTCTTACCAGCTTGGAACCATACAAAGGCAGTGATCCTACATCTTCTACGTAGGAAGAATGCCGCTCGGCATCGTCTACAATGGTCAGCTTCATGCCGTCCTCTCTTAGTAATCGTAATGCTTGCAGTAGATAAAATACCCCCTTCTTTCTATCGTCGGTATTAGCGACCATGATCAAGCCATCGCGGTTCCGGCTTGTCTCTTCATTCATACTATAGATTTCGGTATCTATGCCATTGTAGACCACTCTCAGCTTGTCAGCAGGCACTTTGAATAAAAGCCTTGTATCTTCAGCGGAGCTTTGCGATACCGTGATTATTCGATCCAGGCGCCGGGCCACGAAAGCCTGCATGCGGATGAAAGAGTAAAACTTTTTGATCCTCCATCTGTCCCTTAGCCCGTCGGCTTGCTCCAGGTCAGCTTGCCTGTCTATGGGGAGAGGATGATGTATGGTAGCTATGACCGGTATCTTCAGCCTCTTCATCAAGAGGAGCCCGTAACCAAGGCCTTGGTTGTCATGAATAATGTCAAAGCGGCGCTGTTTACAAAGCTCCTTCAGCTTGGCATAAGCCCTGAAGCTAAATGCCCAGGGTTCGGCGAAGATTCCCAGGCGGCTGGCACAAAGTTCGTAAAGGTCAACGAGATTCCTGACTTTGGGGAGGTTCTTCCTGAAAGAGCTGCCCGGATGATATATGCTTGAGCTTCTAAGCTGGTGTAGGACCACTCCTTCACTGACTTCGGGGAGGGGTGCGCTGGCGATTACCTCTACCTCATGACCCATCCGCTGGAACTCACGCGATAGGTAGTAAACATAGATACCTTGCCCACCGCTGTAAGGATTCCCCCTGTAGGTCAGCAGGCAAATTCTCATGTCTTCTACCTGAATGGTGCTTTAGGAACGGACAATTATACCATGTTTGCCGGCTCTGCAGACGTTGACTTCGTCCAACAATGAAGTGACGCAAAGGCTCGTTTTCAAGATTGAAACCGACACCCATTGTAAAGTATAATACTTGTGGTTGTGGTGAGCGTAGCCCAGTGGTTAAGGCGCCAGGTTGTGGCCCTGGAGATCGTGGGTTCAAATCCCACCGTTCACCCCAATTTATTTTTGCGCCTATAGCTCAGTGGACAAGAGCACCGGTCTTCGGATTCTAGGTTAGATGTCCCAAAAAGGCATTTTACGTATAAAATAGAACCTTTGTGTTAATCCTCAAAACCCTGTTTTGTTCGTAAAGTCCCGTTTCATCCCGGGCTGTGCCAAGCATTTTGACGCCAAGATAACGCCAGTCTTTCAGTGACGCTTTAAAGTGGACGGCAAGGAGAGTCACGGCATAGCAATCGCTGCGATTGAGGCCACTCTTGCCGTAATAATGGTAGCGCTCTGATTGTCGAGGCGGGTTCAACGCTCTGTCTTCAGGATTCTATGTCTTGCCGCCAGACGTCGCCTTCTGCTGCTCCTTAATTATAGTGGCATACTTTCGGAGGATTTTAGCTACTCTGTATATGTCCCTTGGCGATGGTGTCTCTCCGTTTAGTTTGCCCATCGTTGAAGTCAAAACGGTATGGCAGTTAGAACATATGGTGACCAAGTTGTTTGGCTTATTGTCACCGTTGTTGGCCCTTGCCTTAATATGATGCCGTTGAAGTGCTGTTGGGATTGTATAGCCACAAAGCTTGCATTCTTTCATTGTTTCCCTCCTTCTCAGGTAGATTTCTTGCGTCTTTGAAGTATCTTGTTTACATGCGCAACCTCCTGTGCTTCTGCCTTCTAGTTAGGCATTTCGTTTTTCCTGCAATTTTCGTGACACCACGGCAAAGCTGACCTTCGAAATTCATCCGAAAAGTCTCTGGATTCTTTGAAGAAGCTGGCATAGGACCAAGTGAGACTCATGGCCTCTCAGAATCCGTCAGCTAGACTACCTAGTCGGCAAAGAGACAAATCCTAATCTCAATTATGGCACTTGCTAAGTCAGTGACGCTTGAGGGTAGCTTGAGGCCCTACTGTGGCACAGACAGCGATTGGATCGCATCGCCCAAACCAAAGGGCATACCCCCTTCTTGATGTTTAGATACCTGTCTCTGACCTATTAAGAGTTCGGAGGTCTGTCGTCCTGTGGTGTCCTTCGATACTTAGTATCCTCGCCAGTCATCAATATCAGGATGCCCCAAGGCGTAAACAGCAACTGCTATTAGCATTATGGCTATTTAGCCATTAACTCTTTCTAATTAAATTCGTTTCACGTGTAGATTAGGGGATTTTCCCTCTCCTTAGGACTTTTAGGCTATGGCAAGAAAACCTTAATGTCCAAATGTAGGACTTTTTGGTCATAGACGAGCTATAGAATTTCTATTACGATTTTGATATTGAAGATGATAGCCAATCGAGTTGGATTAGATAAATGAAAGATGAATCAGGTTAAGAAGATTAGCATAAGCAACTAGCGGGTATAGAGCTATGTCATTGAATCGGAAGATGGGACTAGCCGTAGCAGTCGCTGTAACTGTGGTTGTTGTTCTGACTGTAGTATATATACTGCTCTTCATGCGTAGCTTTCAGCGAAGTGAGGAGCAAAACACCAGTCAGATGGTTGAACAGGCCATTGGCGCTTTCGATGACAAACTTTGGAGACTGGATAATCTGAATCGCGATTGGGCAGCCTGGGAGGATACCTACAATTTCGTCAAATCTCCTAGTGAGAATGAGGACTACCTCGAAGTCAACTTTATCGACGCGACATTCGCTGACGGTGAACTCAATTTCATATTGATCATCGACAACTCAGGTCGTCTCGTGTTTGGTGAGGCGTTCGACCTGACCGCTGGAGAAGAGGTGCCTATTCCGGAGAGCTTGCAGGAGCATATTTCTGATGAAGCCCTCATACGTCACGAGGGTGTAGAGGACAGCGTGATAGGAGTCATCCTGCTTCGGGAAGGCCCGCTGCTGGTTTCTTCCCGACCGATCCTTACCAGCGAAGGAGAGGGGCCGGTCGAGGGGACAATCATCATGGCTCGGTTCATGGATTCAAGTGTGGTCGGCGCACTCTCTAAGACTATACACTTACCTCTCGTCATGATGACTGTCAACGATACGAGCATGCCCTCAGATCTTGAAGTCGCACACTCGTCTCTGACAGTGGAGGCACCGGTCCTGGTCCGTGCGATAAGCTCAGAGTCTATGGCAGGATATTTTTTACTGAAGGACATCTATGGGAATCCGGCTATCATCTTCAGACTAACCATGCCCCGAGCTATCTATGCCCAGAGTGTGGCTACAATAAGATATTTCTCGCTTGCAATCATGGCATTTGCGCTTCTCTGTGCATTTCTATTCCCTCAGCTACTAAAGAGACTGGTAATCTCCAGAGTAGCACGCGTGGGCGAGTTCATGGGCAACCTCGGCACTACCGGTGATCTCTCAAAGCGCTTAACCATCCAGGGAAACGATGAAATAAGCAAGCTTGCAAAAGACATAAACACTACGATTGAAGCCCTAGAGAAGGCAGAATCCAATACCAAGGCCCAGAAAGGACTGATTGACCGTATCCTGGCCACCACACCTAGCACCGTACTTGTGATTGGTGATGATGAGAAAATAAAACTGGCCAACCGGGCATTCTATGATGCCTTCCAGAAGAAGGAGGCAGAGGTAGAGACAAAACCAATTTCCGAAATCATACCAGCAGAGGAGTTATTGCAGGCAATACCGAAGGCACGCTCCGGCAAGACATCTAATGTCACGCACGAGTTCAGACATAGGGTGAATGGTCAAGAGAGAATGTTTGTGGCCAACATACTCCGGATGGGGGAAGATGAAGTTCTGCTTGTCCTAGGTGATGTAACTGAAGAGCGAGCCAAGCAGAATCGGCTCTACCTCACCGACCGATTGGCGTCAATTGGTGAAATGGCAGCCGGCATCGCCCATGAACTGAATAACCCGCTGACCGGAGTCATTGCGATGTCTCAGCTGCTTTTGGATGAAGAAATGTCGGATGGTGTTAAGGAAGATCTGAAGTTGATCTGCAGTGAAGCCCAACGGGCTGCCGCAGTAGTCAAGCACCTCCTCATCTTCGCCCGGAAACATACGGCAGAAAGAGAGGCAGTACAGATAAATACTGTTCTAGAAGACGTGCTTAGTCTGCGAGCCTATGAACAAAAAGTCAATAATATCCGGGTGACAACCCGGTTTGACAATCATCTCCCGGAAATCATAGCTGACCCGTTCCAGATACAGCAGGTCTTTATCAATATCGTTCTCAACGCTGAGCAAGCCATGATGGCGGCTCATAAAGAAGGAACGCTTACCATTACTACCGGGAGAGTTGGTGATAACGTCAAAGTATCGTTTTCAGATGATGGCCCGGGGATTTCTCCCGAGAATATGCGTAAGCTGTTCTCACCCTTCTTCACTACCAAGGAGGTAGGTAAAGGTACCGGGTTAGGCCTGAGTAGTTGCTATGGGATAGTCACCAATCACGGGGGCAGGATATACGCCCGAGGTGAGCTGGGTAAAGGAGCCACTTTTGTCGTCGAATTACCGGTGGGCGGCCACCAGGGAGGAGAACTGTATGACTCAAGACAATACACATCGTAGGAGAGCCTTGGTGGTTGAGGATGAGCCTGTCATCAGCCAGATATGCCGGAGAATATTCATGGCTGAAGGCTTTGATGTCGACATCGCTATGAATGGATTGATCGCCAAGAAGATGGTGGATGATAAGAGCTATGACCTTTGCCTGAGTGATATCAGGACACCGGCTATGGATGGGATCCAACTATACGAGTATCTGGAACAAGAACACCCTGAGCTCGCCCGCAGGGTCATATTCACCACTGGCGATGTCATGAGTGGCTATATTGCCCAATTCCTTGAAGGAACCAAAAGGCCGTTTCTACCTAAACCATTCACTCCAGATGAACTGAAACAGGTAATTAGAGATGCTCTCGCCGAAATTGACAGCTCATAAGATGCTAACCCGGCATATTGTTGCCAACTCGCCTATTCCGGTTCTTATTCCCCTCCGCCGTTAGGGCCGGAGGTACGGGGAAAGTTCAAAACAGGTCCCAGCCGCCGACATTGCACTGCCCAAAAATGTTCCATCCCGCAGCGACCACAGTGCCGTCGGCCCTAAGCCCCACGGTGTGCCTACTGCTTGCGGCGACGTGGACGATGTTCGTCCAGCCGCCGACATCGCACTGCCCGGAGGGGTTATCTCCCACGGCGACCACGGTGCCGTCGGCCCTAAGCCCCACGGTGTGCCAGTAGCCTGCGGCGACCTGCAAGATAGCTAACCAGTCGCCGACATTGCACTGCCCGTAGATGTTGTCCCCCACAGCGACCACGGTGCCGTCGGACCTAAGCCCCACCGTGTGCCAGCTGCCTGCGGAGACCTGGATGATATCCGTCCAGCCGACGACATCGCACTGCCCATAGGCGTTGTTTCCCGCAGCGACCACAGTGCCGTCGGACCTAAGCCCCACCGTGTGATCCCGGCCTGCGGAGACCTGGATGATGCCCGTCCAGCTCCGGCTGCCGACATCGCATTGCCCCCAGTCGTTCGATCCCACGGCGACCACGGTGCCGTCGGACCTAAGCCCCACCGTGTGATAGTAGCCTGCGGCGACTTGGGTGATGTTCGTCCAGCCGCCGACCTTGCACTGCCCATAGTTGGACTCTCCCACGGCTACTACGGTGCCGTCGGACTTAAGCCCAACCGTGTGACCCCAGCCTGCGGCGACCTGGGTGATGTCCGTCCAGCCACCGACATTGCACTGCCCGTTGTCGTTGTCTCCCACGGCTACTACGGTGCCGTTGGACTTAAGCCCAACCGTGCGATCCCAGCCTGCGGCGAGCATGGGGGAAACATAGGGCCTAAAATTGGCCCTTATGGAGTAGTCTCCGTTAATGGTGATGGTGGTTGTAGCGGCGTTGACATCGGCAATGGTGCCCACATCGCCAGTCCAGCCGACAAACTGGCAGCCTTCCTCAGCCTGAGCCGCCAGGTTGACCATCATTCCTGAGCTATAGATAAACGTGCCTTCTCCAGGAGTGGTGACGCTACCACATAACAGCCAACCTTCCGTGGTGCTGGAGATGGTCAGGCTGTACTGAGCGGCCGGAATCGCCTCGAAGTTAGCCGTTATCGAATAGCTGTCGTTCATGGTGATGGTAGTTGCGACGGCATTTACATTAGCAATGGTGTCCACATCGCCAATCCAATTGACAAAGTAGTAGCCTGCCTCGGGCTCGGCCACCAGATCGACGTCTGTTCCCCCGTCATGGGCAGAAGTCCCCTCTCCAGGGGTGGTTACCGACCCTCCAGCGGTACTGGCGATAGTGAGGTCGTACTCAACACCACCACCACCACAGCCTACAATCCCGGCAATTAGGGCCACTGTAATAAAAAAGATGCTAACTCTTACCACGTAATGGGGCCTCCTCGAACGAAGTATCTTCACACTTCACCTCCAACTTTTCGTAGTGGCGCGGAAGAATTACTCGCTTCGGTTTGGCTAGTAATTGTCTCGTCATCAGGGATGCTGCTATCAATAAGTGAAGCGCTAGTCTTAGACACTACCAACGCAGGTAACTTAGCCAGTATCATTACTAGCACCACTAGGGCAATTAAAGGGATTAGCCTGTTTACCGTCACTATCACATTATCATTATATGCCCTTTTTGCCTGGAATAGAAGACTTCCGAAGCTAGGAGTGGTTTTATGGAATACAACGCAGAAAGAGAATCGCTCTTCTTGCATTTAGGTCGTTTACCACGTCCCGATGACCTGGTATTTGCCAATGCGGAAGGCAAGCCGATTGCCCCCGGCGTGCTAAGCCATAACTTCGCCAGGATAGCAAATAGAGCTGGCTTAGAAAATGTTCGTTTCCATGACCTGCGGCATACCTTTGCTAGCCTCATGTTACTCCGGGGAGCCAAGCCAAAGGTTATCTCAGAAGCTTTAGGACACTCCAGTGTTGCCTTTGCAATGGACCTCTATTCCCATATAATTGAGGGGATGCAGCAAGACGCCATGATGCTGCTGGATGGGGTCTTGCCCAAAGCTAAGAATGGGGTGTCCTGGAAAAAATAACGCCAAATTAACGCCTCCATTAGACATAAAATTAAATGGGGGGTAAAATTTAGCTTATGCGCCTATAGCTCAGCGGACAAGAGCACCGGTCTTCGGAACCGGGGGTCGTGGGTTCAAATCCCTCTAGGCGCGCTATCTGGATCATCATCTTTTGCTAACATTTTGCTAACATCTTCCGTTTGCTCCGCTTCTGACTCGATCAGCGCGTCGAACCGCAAGGCCGCCGCTTCCTGTAATCCCGGCACTACGTGACTGTAGGTATCGAGCGTTATCCCTATGTTGGCGTGCCCCAGTCTCTCCGACACTATCTTGGGATGAACCCCACCCTTAAGCATCAGAGTAGCGTGGGTATGCCTCAGGTCATGAAACCGTATGTGTGGCAACCCAGCCTTCTTGATCAGCTTGCCGAAGGCATGGGTAACTGTGCTCGGGTCCAGGGGGCTGCCATCGGGATAGGCGAATACCAAATCACCAGCAGCCAGCGCCTTGCGTAAGGCAAAGAGGGTTAGGCTAGGCTTTGAGAAGAGTGGAGATAGCCTTGACGGCATGAGCCTGATAATTGACACCGAAGCAATACGCTATTCTTGGCGTGGCGCTGAGGGGCAATTCCCTGATTATGAGAAGATTATGCCCACGGAGTTCAACACCGTAGCACACCTTGACACCGTAGAGGCTATCAAGGCGATTGCTTCGTTCAAAGCCTTATCGGACAATCCCAAAGACTACCCGATAGACTTGACCATTGGCGAAGGCAAGGTAATTATGGCTAATCCTGATGGGAAAGGCGAAGCTATAATCCCTGCCGATACCGATGGGCAAGGCTCTGTGAGAATAGATGGGAGATACCTTGCCGAAGCCCTGAAAGCCTGCGGTGGCATGGTGGACTTTAAGCTCACCAATGCTTACTCGTCTATGCTCTTTGCCAGCGACGGTTGCCAAGTGGTAGTAATGCCGATGGTGACCGATATGGCAAAACAGGCGAAAGAGCAAGCCCAAGTCCCAGCCGAAGTTGAAGGAACACCCGAAGCTGAAGCGATAGCCAAAGCCGAAGAGGTAGTCAAGGCAACAAAGCCCAAGCGTAGCCGAAAGAAAGAACCAGTAGCAGTAGCCTAGAGCGTTTGACCGAAAACAACCACGCACAGGAAGGCGGCGGTAGCCGCCTTTTTGTGCCCAATTTTTTGTAACAGGGGTATTTCTGCCCTTTGCGGTGGGAATAGCCCTTTCTTGTGTGTGGCAAGGGCAAGAAAGGAGAAAAGATGAAGTGCGACTTTTGTCAACAAGACGCCCCTTGCCTGATAAACCTGCGTGTTTACACACCGCAAGGCATTCGGATCTGCGAGGAGTGCTATAAGGCGATAGACAGCCATCGCCTCAAGCCTTACTCAAAGATAATGGACAAGCTAGCTCTAGTTGAAGCTGGTTACCCTGTCAATCGAAAGCTGGCAAGAACTCAAATATAGCTGGCTTTGGCTAGGACAGGGTAAGAACGAATAGGGTCGAGGAGTTAACCTCGACCCTATTCGTTTGCCTTTGAAGTAACAAAACAAGTTTTTGTGCAATTTCACCTTCAGGAATACTCGCGTTCTCTGCCTTGCCGCTTCTTTGCCCATATGGCCAATGCCAGCCAGCCTAGCATGGCCATCTTCTAGGCCAGAGTAGTGTTAACGAGCACGGTACTGCCTCGAGCAGATTCCATTTGGCATTGCACTGCCCGCATAAGTTTTTTCCCACGGCGACCACGGTGCCCTTGGACTTAAGCCCCACAGTGTTAAAGCCGTCTGCGGCGACCATGGGGGTGATTTAAGCAAAGTCGGCCGTGACGGAATAGTCTCCGCTGTATCAAACCTATTTGTAGTCTTGTCCGTTCTCTGTTAAACCAGTCATAGAATCTGGAAGGATTCCTATAGTAGACATAGAATTTGTTAGCTATTACTAAGCCCATGCAGTATTCTGGTAAGCAGGAAATCTGAACTCGCAAGCAAAATAAGATACTGCTAACTTATTGTTATATTATCCCTCAAACACAAAGTCGGCCCAGGTCCCACAACGATCCTTGTAATCGAAATTCTTCCCATGATCGCTGTATTTCCAGAACGGAGTGTGGCAAGCCTTCAGGTTTTTTAGAACAGGAAGAAGAACGTTTTCAATACGTATAGCCGTACCATCCAATCCCTTTGTAAGATACTGCGTCATTTCCCCAAATGGCATTTTAAAATGTATCGTTCCATTCTCTTCCTTAATATCAATCTTCACATATTTAACCCCAGAATTTTTCCTAAGAAAGAGGGCACCCATATTGGTGACAACCAATGTATCAAGAACCTTGCGTTGCTCCTCAGTAGCATTGTCGCTTACGTAGATCCCTCCCTCTGATCCGTTCTTCATAAAATCCTCAAATTTAGAATAGGGTATATCACCATTATAGATGACCGTAATGCCAGACAGGTCAACGTTATTAACTTTTCCTTCTTTAATGCGAAAAACCATGAAATACCTGCAACCACCCTCCCTATCCCTGCCGAAATAGAAGGGACAATGTCCTTCTGCAGCACATGCCTCGTTATAGATTCCCTTTACCCGCCAACCTGGTTTTAATTGTTCCATAGTGTACCTCCTTTGATTATTACTTCAAACCTTCTGTAGATTCATTTTGTATGTAGATCGACCTTTTATAATATACTTGTTCTTAGCCAACAAGCTCAGCAATGTCCTTTATTCCCATCTTAGCCCCCTTCTTTCTTAATTCTATTTTACGACTACCTAGTAAAGAGTCAATACCCTTGCTGGCTGACCACATAGGTAACACTGTGGCATGAAAAAAGAGCCCAGTTCATCTTCCTACATGTGCTCGGCTCAGCGTCGTGGGAACTACCGCAACCTTCTGACGCACACACTTGCCCGCCCACCTTATGTTGGTCTTGAAGTGCGCTCTCTTATAGTAGGTCTTCTTGTAACAACTGCTCTTATTAAGACTATTATACCACTATATAAGAAAGTGTCAACAGTTTTTGTGCGGTGTCCAAGACATGTTATCGAGCCAAGGGGTCACAAACCGCTATGTTGTGACCTACCGATTAAAACAAGCAAATGCGTGACCGCGTAACATAGCCAGGCTGTATCCAATACAGGCAATATCTACTCATGCCACGGGATTCACAACACGCCCGACAAAGAGAATGGCACCCGTATCAGGTACCCAAGGCATACACCCTGAACTCGTCATTTTCAATGTAGTCTAAAGGAGTAAAGTGTCTTAGAAACCGAGGACTGGAATAATACAAGCCACGTGCTGGAGTGGCAAATAATCCCATCTCTTACTTCCAATGCTCTGGCACTGTTCTTTCTCTATATCTTGCCGCCCTCCGCTCCTCAGTCCATCTCTGATGCCCAGATTTAGTGTGTCCTTTTGCCTCGATTGTGGTGGCTACATCGGTAATGGTATTGCCCTGGGGTTCACTGACGCTGAGAGACATACCGACCGGTATGCTCGACGAATCAGTGTTGCTCGCAGGCGAGGGTGTGGCGCTGCAACCAATTCCTATCAACGTTAACATCATTGCCAAGACTAAACTCACCACCAAAATCGGGTTAGCACAGACTTTCTGCTTCACACTTGTCACCTCCTTCGCGAGAATTATTGCGATCAGATCGACCTTCGCCCTTTCTATTCAATATAACATGGAAACTGCCATTCTGTTACTGTCGTTTCTGCCGATTGGGCAACCACCCGGTAGCGTGGCACTGGTACTATATCATACCCGGTAGTCCTTTCTTTAGGGAATTATACTACTTTGGCGCGTGGGGAGCAACCAAGCAACATGCAGCAAGAAAGGCTCCCATACTGAAATGAAGAAGTAACGAAATGAGTTTCTGTTGGGTATATCAGGTCATTTCCGAGAATTGTGCAGCAGCAAGCGGTCTATGTACTCATTCCGGCGTCCTGTGTGAGTGTACACCAAGGCCTCCCGAGACGACGGGTTGGGAGCTATTCTTCTTCTACCGTTATTCGCGTCATGACATCGCCTTGCTCAATGCTTTCAAGGACATCCATTCCCTCTATCAGCTGGCCAAATACTGAGTGCTTACCATCAAGGTGATGCTGAGGCCCGAGGGTGATGAAGAACTGGCAGCCATTGGTATTGGGACCGGAATTAGCCATTGATAGCACACCTGTAACATGGGTATGCTCGCTGAATTCATCGTCAAATCGGTAGCCAGGATTACTGGTGCCGTCACCAATGGGACATCCTCCCTGAACGACAAAAGGGGAAGGTTCACGGACAACCCGGTGAAATGTGAGGCCATCATAGAACCCATCGCGGGCCAGGAATACAAAGTTATTCACTGTCAGCGGAACATCGCTGGCAAACAGCTCCAGAACCAGATTTCCCTTTTCCGTTTCAATCGTAGCGGTGTATTGCTTGCTAGTGTCGATTGTCATCGCTGGCGGTGCTGAGTAGGTTTTAGGCTTTGTTGATAAACCATTAGCACCTTCGTGAACAGGGATTTTGACAATCACCACTATGAGAGCAATGGCAGCGGCCGCACATAACCCAATCAGCAACTTCTTCTTCATTGACAGACTCCTCGTTTGTCTTGATTGCCGATTCTTGCGTCCACTCGACCGTCGGCTATTATCTTTTCGTGCCATCCTCGCGAACCTTTCCAGTAATGCTCTTACTCATTCTTCAATATAACACAAGTCATATGGCGAGTGCAGCTAATCTCTCTTCAGCATCTAGACAGCACATGATTCAGATCCTGCATACATCGTCTCTGCTCATAAGTTCTAACTACCTCGCCCCATCTTCTGTGCCTATGACCTCCTCAAAGGCTCTGGTGGGATGAGAGGAATGGAGACGAACACGTTTATCGGGAGTCTGTAGAGACTACTGTCAGGTCGCGACCGAAACATCCTAACGGCCCTGCATACCTCTCCGGTACTTCATTGGATCCCGTAAACTGATAAGTCGATGGTCCGGTAGGAAGTCTGATTAGCCTCCACATTCTAGGTTCTTATTGCGTCAGTTGCACAAACGTCAGTCTTGTTGGGTAGCAACACACGCTCCTGGGACTTAGCTGCCCATAATGGACCCATGGTTGTTTAGCATGCTACGGCATACTTAGGTTGCCTTCTGTAGCAGCATCCGGTTTCTAGCAGGCATTACCAGCTATTGAGTTCCTGGAATCTCCTTTCGAAGTCCTTTCTTGAGCCTTCTACAAGGCCTTTTGCCTTGCCAACAACTATCTCATATTCGTCATTCTTGAGAGCTCGCATGGTTTCCACCGCGACTTCTGATGCCGGTATGCCTCCGTGTTTTTGTTCTGAATCCCGACTTGAGCCTCTTCCCAGTTCCGTGTCAACTGCAGGAGGCACTACTTCGAATACTCTTACAGACGTCCCTTTCAGTTGATGCCTTAAAGATACGCTGAACATATGGATTCCCGCCTTCGTAGCGCAATAGACAGGCATAGCAGCTATGGGAACAAAAGCCAGCCCCGAGGAAATGTTAATAATGGCTGCATCTTTCTTATCCATCAGCAGCGGGACAAAATAGGCCGACAGATGGATGGGGGCAATGAAGTTGACCTGGACTTCGTCTTCGCCCCGGAGCAAATCAGCTGCCCCTTTCCTTATATCGATAGCCCTTTGAATTCCGGCGTTATTCACTAAGATGTTGAGATCTTGATATTGGTCCTTCACCCAATTGAAAAGGGATTCGTGGTCCGCCTGTCTAGAAAGGTCGCATTGTCGCACCTGTATCTCAGGCAGTTTCTGTTTCGCCTCTTCCAGCTTTGCGCTCCTTCTTCCACAAATCAGCACCCTATTATCCGCGTTGACGAAAGCTTCAGCCAGAGCGAAGCCAATTCCCGTAGCTCCTCCAGTTATTAGGACGGTGTTGCCATTAGTTCTCATGAGTTACTCCAGTCTCAGTGTCTAACTGATCCATCAAATATAATACTAGCATGCTGCGATTCTAGACCGGAAATCCCTAGTATGGGTTGAACAGAACATAAGAGATGGACGTTTCCAACTTATCTTCTTCTAATCTGGCTGCAGAATTGAACCTACAAGCAGTCTTCTTGGGTAACAAAACGTCAGATTGTTGCCTTAACCGTCGCGCAAGTATTGCACGAACCCATGCTGTGTGATACGCTTCATTACCGTTGCTCCAAACTGGCTTTGGTGCACTAATCAAAATCTAGGAGGTCTTTCGTGATGGCTAAGTTGTTGCACCCGTGGGTTGAAACGCGGAGCACATGTCGTTCCACAGAGACTACTGCGGATTCCCAGGAGCTGCTATAAGCCAGCTAGCATAAGCAAAGTCAACTCTCCTCATCGCGCGGTCTTTCCCTTTTTGCCAGGCCGACGTGTGCCTCCAGGAGCGGAGACCATAGCATCGTGAAACAGCCGTTCCATCATTTTGACATGGCTCTTGTCATCGCTTAACACCATTGCCTCTATGTCTTTTCCGGGATTGAGATAGTCCAACGTCTCATATCTTATCGTCTCAAGTAGCCTAGCAAGGCTCTGCCTGTCCGCCTGTGACAGCGGCAGCATAATTTTATGGATAAACTCCCAGCCCGCCGGAATTGCCAGTTTAAAAAAGTTCTCAGCCTTGCTGGTGGCAGTCACATTTACTACCCTGCGGTCTACCCTGTCTCTTGTCCTTTTGACCAGACCAGCTTTGACCATGCGGTCAACTATCATACTGATGCTGTTCGGGCTACGTCCTATCCAATCGGCTACGTCCGTTGGCCTTGCAGGATGACCGATGTATTTGATAGCCGCAAGCACTGAGAACTGTTCCATTGTAAGCCCCTTTTTACCATATATTTGATCCTCGCAGTTCACAAGCAGGCGATAGTCTCGGTGCATCAGGAACCACAATCTCAAAACTAGGTTTTCGGATTTCGCATCTGTCGCCATATTTGGGTCCTCCTTAATTATTTCATTAAGACTTCGCTGATTCTTGCCGCTCATATTACACGAAGGTGTTGTCTGTCTACAACTGCTCCCCTTTGTTATTTGACCAAAGTGAGGAGGCATTCAGGCTAGGCTTATCTCATATTCAATTGTCAAGGTGCAGTTATCGAGTGTCCATCATCACACAAAGAGCCAGAATGTGAAGTTAGTCTCCCGGCCCCGCTTTCCCATGCGACAGCTCAAACAACGTCTCTCCTGAAATCCCGCACTCAGGGTTTGAGCAGACATACCGTCTCTGTCTCTCAACCCAATTCACAGACAAATACCCGCACATCGGACATTCTATTTTGCCACCAAATTTCTCCTTTTCCTCCTTCTTTCTCCTTTTCTCGCAGCAAACAGGACAGGTACAGGCATCTGGGTGCTCTCCATGTTTGCCTTCATACCATCTAAACTCCCGCTCGTTCATCGTCCGCTAAACTCTCACGTTGCTTCAAGTCTCTCGCTTGGCTATCCATCAGCCACAGCATGCATCGCAATCTAAATTATACCACTTGCTAGCTAAGTGAAGTCTGAGGATGCCTAAAGCTCTATCGGAGGATTGAACAAATCATCGTTTTGTTACCTAGACAGAGGCACAGGTTGTGTTATGTCCCTCCCTTCCGATAAGTGAGTGCCAGGCGGCCTTTTGGCAGCCCGGCTTCAGGGAGTACACCCTGTAAAGACGTTGAGCTGGATCCTTCTTTGGCCAACAGCGACACCGCCGACGCCAACACTAAAGACACCGTGGTTCATCCCAGGTGAACTACCTTCCATGCCACATTATTGTTTTTACAGAGCGGCTGCCTTCTAATTCCAAGCTAGATGTGCCAAATGGTCCCTTCACGTATAAAATAGAACCTTTGCTTCAATCACCAAAACCCTGTTTTGTTCGTGAAGTCCCGTTATGTCCCGACACGTCCCAAATATTTTAACGTCGAATTAACGTCAATTTCTGAGCTGGCGGTTCCAGGTTTCACCTTCTAGGTTTCAAGGTTTCAACTCATCAGGTATGAGTTTCAGGTTTCAACCGGAGGTAATACACCGAAATAAAGCTAAAAGAGGCTGGGGGTGAAACCACAACTGGGATTGAAACTGAAACTCCAGCAAGGGAGCGAATCCTGAAGGCTCAATCTGACTGACTATTAGGTCAAGAGACGATGGATTGTGCTGCAATTCTATTGATAATGCTAACTGCGACCACTGAAACTGTACACCGGCTCATCCACCGGGGGTCCGGAACCATGTATTGCAGCATGGAGCTGGAAATGCGAAGTCACAGATTACGACTTATCGACCACAAGTTCTGAACTGGCGGTTCCAGGTTTCACCCTGTAGGTTTCAACTCATCAGGTATCAGCTTCAAGTTTCACCCGGAGGTAATACACTACAGCAAAGCTACAATGAGCTACCGGGTGAAACCGCGGGCGAAACTGCGGGTGAAACTGAAACATGGAAGCAAACCTTGAAGATACAAAATGGCTTTTTGTGACATTCTTTGTATGGCCCCAGTAAATATATGCTGAGTGACCTTACTTCTGCCCCTGTAGATATAGAGAAAGTAGTCCTGGCTAGAATACCCTATCGCCATGATTGGGAGGTTTGCGGCATGCCTTGGTATTGTCCCACCGTTGAACAAGTGCTGGAGAAAGGAGCGGGCGATTACAAAGGCCGAGCTCTTCCTAACCGTATCTCAAGCTAAGACAGAGTTAGATAGCAAGCGCGTTATCTTTTTTCGCAGTTTTCCACTCTCGAGAAAATAAGCCCGCAAAAAATCCTCCAAAAGTACTAAGAAGTGAGGGATTTTTCCTTTTCTTGGCGACTAAGTATATGACGAAAGTACTAGTTAATGAGTCCTGTTAGCTAATAGAGGAATCACGCGCTAGAGGTTAGATGAACTGTGAAAGAAATAAGGACAACAGATATGAAGCGCACATTAGTTCTAGTCATTCTTGTCTCGCTGGTGGCTTCACTAGCATTCATTTCAGGATGTACGTTGGTTGTAGCTCAGACTAGAGAGCCTTACACCTATTCCTCCGAGGTTTACAATGCCGCTAAAGTTTCGCCGGCAAGTGAACAGGAAGTTCTGAATTTCCTCGCTCAGGACCCCACAGACAACAATTTGTGGATAGAAGGAGTCTATGAGTGTGGACATTTCGCCGCTGATCTCCGGTGGAATGCCTATATGCAAGGACTGGAGGCTTGCATGGTCTGGGTAAAGCACTGGGAGCGGGGTACGGAACAAGATCACTGGGTAGTTAAGTTTCACATTGAAGACGCAACTCAGAACTATTGGCTCTGGGTAGAGCCGTCAACTGATGGGGTTGTTAACGAAGGTGACTACACAATCCAGGACACTTTTTGCGGAGAGGAAGCCTTAAATCTCTGCAAAACTTGGTGGGAGGAAAGGTCTAGATCATAGCGTGATTAGCATAGAATTACGGCGACACAGTGCTACTCTGATGCTGGAACGAGAGCGTATTCGCAAGACATCCAGAAGCAGCGCCGTGGCAAATCACCGCCTAATTGAACGTTGTTGCCAGTCATAATATAAGTGAGGGTGTTCCGTAATCTGACATCTGCCGACCTGCCCAGCGGCCTAATGCTGATGCAATGGGAAGTCAAAAACCGGGCCAAGGTATCCGACCAGAGTTTCTGGTCAACATTATCAATCACGCAAAGCGCTCGACCTTCGAGTAGATGTGAGTTGAGCTTCTTTTCCCACTCCTCCTCAGACCGTGGTACACCCATGGTAGCAGCTGGCCTGCCAGTAGCTACGACACTGATGACATCCGCAAGTAAGCTCGCTCCTGTTCCTGATTGTGGTTTATCGAATACTGCCATTGGTGCTAAGTTTATCAACGGTCGAATTACAGGCAACATTATGGCTGCTATAGTATTAGCACGACCGGCTTTGTCCACAAACGGAGAATCGCAGACGATTTCAAGGAGTAACTCCTTAGCCCGTTTTACTTCATTATCAGTGGGGTTGTCACTGATCGGTGACAGTGCCAATCCCGGTGCCGGCGCATAAAAAGTTGAGACGCTCGGTCATAACCCGGGGCGTTTAGCAGCGTGCCATCCCTTCGCATAGCTGGGGCTTCAACGATGGATAATAACGGCGGTAATTCCCATTCTCCGAGGCTTCCAATGTCCTCAATGACGTCAAGCGGTGGTGAAACAATGCGGATTGTGCCCTCTTTGTCACCTAATTAAATGAAATCGGCATACCTCGCCAAAACTCCTCTGAGTGCCCAGTCTGAGAGTAGTTCAACTGTAGGGAGCAGGAACTCATAGCGCCCAATGCGACACAGTACACCACCCCGTTGGAAAATCCTCTCTGGTTTGTTGGCGGCATAAAGAGCACCCAGTGCATCGCTACTTTTGTCTCTGAGGTGGCGATTATTGCAGATAATGACAGGAAGCGGACCCCGGTAGTCGGGACAGTTATCAGCCAGCTGCTTTAGCGCTTCGGCCGTACGTCCCCTTTCAAACCAGTCAGAGACGTCTTTCACGCCAGGTAGTCTTAGCATTCGTATTCTGCTGGTCTTTCCATAGCAATACTGTGCTACTTGTTCGGCAAGGGCCCACCCCGCATTATCGTTGTCCAGAACGATCATAATACTGGCTTCCTTTAGAGCTTCACTATACCTATCTTCCCACTTGCCAGCCCCAAAAGGATTACAGACAGACCGAAAACCATGCTTCCATAGGGCGTCTACGTCCTTCTCGCCTTCTGGTATAGCCGGCCGTGTCGTTCAATATCAGGCACGGTAGGCTCTTTTATTATTCTTATCTCCACCCGGAGAAAGCTCACAATGACATCCGAGGCTTCAGCCTCATGCTGCACGACCTTGAAAGGGGCACGCTGCATATTCCGGATTGCCCGGGAACTTCCATAGGGGACCCTTTTGTGGACTCCCGCAGATTGGGAGGGACAAGTCCCTCCCCTACTAAAGCTCTTTCCCCTGGTGGGACGGAGCTAACAGGGGGATACTTCAGCCTCATCCTTCGATAGATTTAGGACAGGCTCCTAATCCTCTGTTCAAGAGACAGGAATTCTATACGAGGTCGTGCGCGAGACTATAAACGTCTTTAACCAATAAGTCTTAGGCAAAAGGTCACATTACTAAATTCCGGACAAAACAGTACCAATGGGTGATTCTCCTCGGATTGGATGGTTGCTATATTCATATATATTTGAAATATATTGAAACATACTATGAAAGAAGGTGTAATATGAAAAAGGTAAAATTCTTACCCATAGCCCTGGCAGTGAGCCTGGGCATGGTCATGCTGGCCTGCAGCCAGCCTGTCGGTTATGTTTCGGATAACAACGAAGCCGCCCAAACGGTCATACCACTGGTGGCGTCGCCGGCTACTGCCTGGGTGAATATCGACTTGACCGAACAGTTTTTGGGGAGATACTGTAGAGTAATTGCTACAGTCACTATTACTGAAAATAGTGCCTCAGGCCCGGCCATTGCTGGCGCAACGGTATACGGAAACTGGAGTGGAGATTATAGTGGTACGGTTCTCTGTAGGACAGACTTTGGTGGAAGAGTAAGGGTTCTAACCAACTTTTTTACCAGGGAGTCTGGCACAGTTACCTTCACTGTTACCAAGATAGTGAAGAATGGGCAAGAGTATATCCTATCTGGAGAGACGAGTGATTCGACAAGCTCTGGTGTTGAGTATGACCTCACTATCGCCAGTACCGCTGGAGGTAATGTAACCATCCCTGGAGAAGGGACTTTTCCTTATGATGGGGAAAGAGTAGTCGACCTGGTGGCGACTCCAGATGCTGGCTACCGATTTGTCGAGTGGACCGGTGATGTGGGCACCATTGCTGATGTTTATGATGCCACAACCACCATCACCATGAACGGTGACTATGCCGTCACCGCCAACTTTGTGGCGATGTATGACCTCACCATCTCCAGCGCGGAAGGAGGCTCGGTAACTGAACCTGGTGAGGGAGTGTTTACCTACGATGAAGGAACGGTGGTTGACCTGGTGGCGACTCCAGATGCTGGCTACCGGTTTGACCAGTGGACCGGTGATGTGGGCAC